>JBFLYN010000010.1:0-83954 GCA_040756655.1 Bacillota bacterium | reverse complement strand
GCTGATAGGGTTCGCCGAAGGCGATACTGTGGGCTATACCACCCAAGGTTGCGGATACTGACATCCACGAAAACCTATGAAAGAAGTCGTAACAACTAGATAGTCTTCACAAACCGGAGATAGGAGACATTCTATTGCGCCACCAGGAAGCCAGACGCGTGTACGTGCTGGAACGTCTGGTCGCCGGAGAACTCACCAGCACCCAAGCGGCAGAGCTGCTCGGACTGTCCCAGCGTCAGGTCAAGCGTCTCAAACAAGCATTCAAGAAGGAAGGCCTAGGAGAGTGCTGAAGAAGGCGGGTCTTGGAAACCGATGCTGCTCCCGGCCCTGAAGATCTGGCGGAGAATTCTGGCTATGGTCCCCGGGAGAGCACGGAAGCGGCTGTTGAAGGGCATCCTGTCTCCCGTTTCCACCCCTTTTTACCTCCCCTGGGGGCTTTTGGGGCATAGTAACCCCTTTGCCGGTGCCGCTGAAGCCTGCACAGCTGCCGCCTGCCGTACCAGCGTGCAGAGCCGCTTGAAGTTGACCATGGCCGCTGCCAGTAGCACCTGTAGGGCTAGCTTCCGTTGCCCGCGATAACGGGCTTTCCTTACCCCATGCCGCACCAGTTCTGCCTGTTTACGTTCCACCACATGCCGGCGAGCGTACAGCTGGGCATATGCTTCCGTCTTGGCAAAGGCACGCCCTTGCTGCAAATGCCATTCATGAGCGTGCACCGTTACCACGCGCCGTTGGTGTTTGCTGTGCGTGCACCGGTCCTTGTAGGGACAGCCCCCGCACTGCTCCTACTGAAGGCAAACGCTTGCAGCCGTCCCTGGCGGCGGTAGCGTTGCTCCGCCGCAACTCCCCAGCCGGACACCGGCAGGTCCCGGCTACCAGGTCAATGGTGAACTCGCTCTTGGGGAAGCGTCCCGCCGGAGGCGGACCCTCCGGCACCGGAGCTACCACCTGCACCTGATGCTCGGCCAACTCGGCACGTACCTGGCCGGTCCCGTAGGCGCTATCCCCGATCAACACCTGGGGGCGCTGCTCGGGCGGTTGGGCATCCACCAGCTGGGTCGCCGCCTCGGAGTCATGCACATTACCCGAGGTCGTGGCCACGCTGGTGATGAACTCACTCTCCACCTCCACGGCGGGGTGGGTCTGGTAACCGTCGAACTTGCGGGCGCGGGACTTGCGGCCGTGGCGCAGCTCCGGGTCGGTGGCCGAGATCACCCGGTCCTTGGCTACCCCTTGCTTCAATACTACCCGACCCGCCTCGTCTTCGCTCACATCCTGGGTGGCCACGACCCCCAGCAGTTCCACCAGCCGCGTCTCTGCCGCCGTCAACTCCAGACCCGCCGTGGCTGCTAGCACCTGCCGGGCATTGGCTACCAGCTCTGACAGCAGTCGCTGCTTGGCCTCGGGATCGTTCCAGTCGATCTTGGGTTTCTTACACTTCCCCCCGTAGTCCACACGCAGTCCGGGGGCAAGCCGGGCGGTGAAGTCCATGCGCTGGTTCAGTACCCGCAGCAGTTTCCGTATCACTGTGCAGAGCAGGGTGTAGGTGTCCTGCGCCGCTCCCGCTCCCAGGGTATAGGTGGAATCCACCACCTGCACGGCGGTCTCCTGGCTGATCAGACCCCGCGTGGCCGCCGTTTCCAGAATCCGCTGGAACACTTGGGCCTCCAACCCGTTCACCAATAGCCGGGTCCGAAACACCGATAGCGTACTGCTCTTAAAGCCGGCCTCGTCGATGGGCACGCGTAGCGCCTGCTTCCACCGCAGGTCATATCGGGCCCGGGCCTCGGCCTCGCGATCGGAGATCCCCTCCATGTGCTGCAGCAGCAGTACCTTCTTGAGGACTCCTGCGTTTGAGCACTCCGCCATCCCTCCGTAGCCCAACTACCACGTGCGCCCCAAGTAACCCTGTGAGAGGCGGTCTGATCGAGCTAATGGATCTACACCTTTCTAACCTGGGATGCACTGTCGGCGCAGGTGCGGGTATCACGTAAAGGGTAGGCGAGGTAGCGCGTGGAGGTGTTGGAGGTTACTACCCCAAAACACGAAACGTCTTCCTCAGTCAAAGCTGCAATGTACCCTGCTGCCTGACCATTCCTCCTCTTTGAAACCCTGGCTTACGTAGAAACAGCAGCAGTTGTGCGATGAGAGCCAAGATCGGAAGCTCGATCAACGGGCCGATGGCCAGGGTAAGTGCGATGAGAGGCCGGTCCGGGAAGGCAGCGATGGCGATGGCCAGAGCAAGCGGAGAGTTCCGGGCGAGCGTTGTAAAGTGGAAGCCGACAGTGTCTTCATACGAGAATCTGAACATACGCCCGATACCTTGCCCGATGATGAAGTTGACGGCAAAGAAAAGGACGACTGGCGGCAGCAGTTTCAACACGATGGTGGGATTGTGCAATAGTATGGCTCCCTGGGATGCGAACACGGCCATTATGGCCACGGCCAAAAATACGAACTGACCCATGGCCGCCTTGCCCAGAAGAGTCTCCTCGACCCAGACCTCACCGTGCAGGCGCAGGAGAACTCGCCTGGTAACAGAGGCCAGCAGAAAGGGTATGAGCAGTACCGTCACGATGCCCATGAACAGGGCGCGCTGGTTTATCTCGACCACAGCACCAGCCAAAAGCAGGAGATACAGTGGCAGAAGCAATAACTGCAATACCAGCTTCCACGGCAGCTGAACCGTGGCGAGCAGCACATTCCCGCGGGCAATGTTGGTGAAAACCAGCTACCAGTCGGTACAGGGAGTGACCATCAGCATGATGAGCCCGACCCACAGATCGGGAACGTTACGCACGTAGACATAGCCAAGAGCATAGGCCAAAAGGGGCGTCCAGAGGAAATTCATCCCCAAGCTCAACCCGGTGAACCTGAGGTCTTTCCATGCCTTTCCCAGGTGACGCACGGGAATCTGGAGGAATACGCCGAACAACATGGCCATGAGAAACGGGGTTATCAAGGATGCCGCGTAGGTCGCAACCCGGGCAAACTGCCCAAGAAACAGCCCCAACGCGACCGCGGCCAGTATCAGCGGCGACTGCAACCTCTCGAATCGTGTCAACCTGATCTCCTCATCATCCAACGACATACCCCTAATATAACATGCGCCGGCGGCACTGGCACATGCAGAAAGCCCCCGGGAGAACGCGAGGGCTTGACTGCTGAGTCGATTTTTCGTTAGCGGCTACCGCCCGGCCAGAAAGGCCCGGGTGATCACTCCCCACATCCTGAAGAACCCGCTGCGCGGAACGGCCTGGGCGGCGACGAGTTGGAGCCGGGCCAGTTCTTCACCCTCGCGGGAGAGGACGATTTCCCCCAGCACCTGCCCCTTTTCCACCGGGGCTACCACCGGGTTTATGATCACGTCCTTCTTGATGCCGCTGTACTTCCCCTTCTCCACGGTGACCCCGAAATCCGTGGGCGCTATAACCTCGACGTCTTCCTGCACGCCCTTGTAGACGCGGGCCAGCCCCACTACCTGGCCCTTGGTGGCCACCGGGATGGAACGGTAGTTGGCGAAAGCATAGTTCAGCATCTTGACTACGTCGTTGTTGCGGGTGGTCGCGTCGGTGGCACCCATGGCCACGGCCACAAAGCGCGATCCGTCCCGCTTGGCCGTGGCCACCAGGCAATACCCGGACTGGCTGGTATGTCCGGTTTTGAGCCCGTCGCACCCGTCGTAGGTGCGAACCAGCTTGTTGAAGTTATCCAGGCCGAAGGTGCCGTGCCTGAACGTGGTGCGGTAGATGCCGGTGTAATCCAGAAGCTCCGGCACCGTGGTGGCGTACCGTCCCAGTATGGCGAGGTCCCGGGCGGTTGTGTAGTGATTGTCATGATGCAGCCCATGGGGGTTCATGAAGTTGGTCCCGGTCATCCCCAGTTCCTTGGCCTTCTGGTTCATCATCTCCACGAACTTTTCCTCGCTGCCGGCTATGTGCTCGGCCACCACCATGCTGCCATCGTTGGCGGAACCCACGCCCACGGCCGTGATCCAGTCCCGCAACGGGAAGGTCTCTCCCGGCGAAGCATAGACTTGCGTGCCTCCGAAACTACAGGCGTAAGGAGTGGCGGTGGCGGGCGCGTCCATGGAAGTACGGCCTGCGTGGACCGCCTCCAGCGCCACTACCAGGGTCATGATCTTGGTGGTGCTGGCCGGGAACACGCGCTGGTCGGCGTTTTGCTCAAACAGCACCTTACCGGAGGCAGCATCCAGCAGGATGGCAGAAGGTGTTTTGATCTCCAGGGGAGCAGCCTGGATTGGCCCGGCCGGCACCACCAGCGCCAGCACCAGCGCCACGGCCAGGGCAGCTTTTGTGGGGTACAGATTGGGCAAAATGCATCGCCTCCCTTTCGAGCAGCTTGCCCGACCAGGAGGCAAAATATCAGCGGACGGCCTCCAGCACCGGACCCCGGACGGCGGGCGGCGCTTCGCCAATGTCCAGCCCGGCGTCCATCAGTTTCACGGCACCCGACACGTCCGCGCCGTGGTTGAAGCGCAGCCGGGCCAACACGGCGCCCGGGCTTACCGGCGTTCCCACCTCGGCCTCCAGGATGATGCCGGCCCCGGGGTCGATGCGGTCCTCCTTGCGGCGCCTGCCGGCCCCCAGGCGCACGGCGGCCATGCCCACCTGCCGGGCGTCTATCCGCGTCACGAACCCGGGCCGGTCTGCCGTGAGCACTCGCTCCATGGCGGCCCTGGGCAACCGATCCGGCTCGTCTACGATGCGCTCGTCGCCGCCCTGGGCCCGGAGCCACCGGGCGAACTGCTCCCGGGCGGCACCGCTGGCCAGCTTTTGAGATACGAGACTGTAGGCGTCCACACGACTGGCCGCACCGCCCATGGCGGCCAGTTCAGCTGCGAGTGATAGGCACACCTCCACCAGGCGGCGTGGCCCGCCCCCGCCCAGCACTTCCAGGGCCGCCTGCACTTCGACGGCGTTACCCACGGCCCGGCCCAGGGGCTGGTCCATGCAGGTGAGCAACGCCCGGGTGTTGATTCCTCCACGGCTCCCCACGGCCACCAGCGTGCGCGCGAGTTCACGGGCCTGGGTAAGTTCCGGCAGGATGGCCCCGCTGCCGGTCTTCACGTCCAGCACCACGCCGGAGGCCCCGGCCGCCAGTTTCTTGGACATGATGCTGGCGGCGATGAGCGGCACACTGTCCACGGTGGCCGTGACATCGCGCAGGGCGTACAAGTGGCCGTCCGCAGGCGCCAGCCGGGCACTCTGGCCAGCGATGACCATGCCCGACGCTTCCAGCACCCGGTGGATGTCCTGGGGGCTCAAAGCTGTCTCCAACCCGGGGATGGCCTCCAGCTTGTCGATGGTCCCGCCGGTGTGCCCCAGCCCCCGCCCGGACAGCTTGACCACGGGTATGCCCAGCGAAGAGACCAGCGGCACCACCACTAGCGTGGTGGTGTCGGCTACCCCGCCGGTAGAGTGCTTATCCAGGGTTGGGTAGGGGAAGTGCAGGCGCTCACCGCTGAAGGCCATGACTTCGGTAAGATCCCAGGTTTCGTCCGGGTCCATGCCCTGCAAGGTCACGGCCATGAGCCAGGCCGCAACCTGGTAGTCGGCGATGTCGCCGTCCAGGTAACCCCGGATGAACCACTGGATCTCCTGCCTGGTCAGGCGTTTGCCTCTCCGCTTCCTGGCGATGACTTCATACGCGGTCATGTGATATCCCTCCAAAACGAAGTCCCGCTGGCCAGGGGCGCAAGCCCCAGCGCCTGGGCCACCGTGGCCCCGGCATCGGCCAGGGTCTGCCGGGTCCCCAGGTCCCGTCCGGCCTGTACACCGGGGCCGAAGAGAAGCAGCGGCACGTGCTCCCGGGTGTGGTCGGTGCCCGGGTGCGCAGGATCGCACCCGTGGTCGGCGGTGATGAGGATAAGGTCGCCCGGGCGCACTCGCTCCAGATACCGGCACAGCCAGCGGTCAAATTCCTCAAGCGCCCGCAAGAACCCTTCCACGTCGTTCCTGTGGCCGTACTGGGTGTCGAAGTCTACCAGGGTGGCCATGGTCAGCCCCGGCCCGGCCTCATCCAGTAACCGGTCCAGCACGTCCATGACCTCCGCGTTGCCGCCCGCGGGCAGGCGTTGGGTGATGCCCCGGCCAGTAAAGACGTCGTAGACCTTGCCCACGCTGGTAACCCGGGTGACTTCTGCGGCCAGATCCAGGAGGGTAGTGCCCGGGGGCGGTAGCGCGTAGTCCCGGCGACCGGCCGTGCGCCAAAAACCGCCGGGCTCCCCCCGGAAGGGCCGGGCGATGACCCGCCCTACCTGGTGGTCGCCGGTGAGCAGTTCCCGGGCCAGCGCGCACATGCGGTAAAGCTCGGATAGTGGGATCACTTCTTCGTGGGCGGCGATCTGGAACACACTGTCGGCCGAAGTATATACGATGGGCCGCCCGGTCCTGAGGTGTTCTTCGCCCAGCTCCTGGATGATCTCAGTGCCGCTGGCGGGGACGTTTCCCAGGACTTGCCGGCCGGTGGCGACCACGAAAGCATCCATGATCTCTTGCGGAAAACCCCGGGGATAGGTGCGGAAAGGCCGGTCCACGATGACCCCGGCCAGTTCCCAGTGGCCGGAGATGGTATCCTTGCCCGGGGCAAGGAAAGCACTCCTCCCGTAGGCGGCCCGGGGAGAGGACGTGGTGGGCAGACCCTGGATGCCCTCGATCATGCCCAGCCCCAGGGCGGCCAGGGTGGGCAGGCGGGCCGGGCGGGAGGCGAACACGTGGGCAAGCGTGCTGGCACCCTCATCGCCGTAGGCCCGGGCATCGGGAAGCGCTCCCGCCCCGGCCCCGTCCAGCACCATGATGAAGACTCTTTGGCACGCCATGGCCCGTCCCCTTTTAGTACAGAAAATGGACCGGGCCGGAGGCGGCGGGGCCCGGCACGCTCTCAGGCCCGGGGATGGGCCCGGGCATAGACTTCCTTGAGCCGTCCCTTGGTAACGTGGGTGTAGATCTGGGTGGTAGAGATGTCGGCATGCCCCAGCATCTCCTGGACAGAACGGAGGTCAGCGCCGTTCTCCAAAAGGTGAGTGGCAAAAGAATGCCTAAGGGTGTGGGGGGTGATCTCCTTGTTGATCTTGGCGTCCCGGGCATACTTTTTGACGATCTTCCAAAAGCCCTGCCGGGTCAACCGGCGACCGTGGTGGTTAACAAACAGGGCCCTTTCATCGGCAGTAGTAACCAGGCGTCCCCGGGCGTGACCCAGGTAGTCACGAAGGCTCTTGACGGCTATTGAACCTACTGGAACCACCCTCTCCTTGGCACCCTTGCCAGCGCACCGTATGTACCCAAGGTCCAGGTTCACATCGCCCAGGTTAAGAGATATCAGTTCAGACACCCGGATGCCCGTGGCGTAAAGTAGTTCCAGCATAGCGCGGTCCCTCAGCCCGGGCGGCGTGACCGTGTCGGGCTGGCGGAGAAGCTGCTCCACTTCCTTGATGGTCAGCACCTTGGGCAAGCGCTTTTCCATTTTCGGAGACTCCAGGTTCGCGGTGGGATCCTTGTCCACGTACTTCTCACGCACCAGGTACTGGTAGAACGCCCGCAGGGCGGCCAGGCGCCGGGCGATGGTGGCCGTGGCTTTGCCCTGCTTTTGCAGGTGCATAAGGTACGCCACCACCGTGGTCCTGGAAGCATCGCTGAGCGTGCCACCGCCATCCTGCTCTAGAAACTGGGAGTACTGGCGCAAGTCACGTCCGTAAGACTCCAGCGTGTTCAAGGCCAGCCCTCGTTCGGTGCTGAGGTAGTCGATAAACTCAGCTATCAAGTTGCTCATCGCGCACATCTCCTCCTGCTCCCTGGGTGGGAGGCGCTGTTCGGCGCCGGGTGCGCATACGCCGTATGTTCGTGATGTTTACGGAAAATCCTTCCGTCAACAGGAGGTTCCGCCTACCGGCGAACCAGGCTGGCCAACAGCGTGGTCAACCTGGGCAAGGCCAGCCCGATCAGGACCAGGAGAAATACGATACGGGCCAGCAACCCCAGGCCCTTCAGCCAGTTGCCAACAGGTAGCACGTAGACGCGCACCGGCTCTCTCTCCTAAGGGCTACATTTCGTTATAGAAAATATGTCAATTTGGCGCTCTTTATAACCTTCGGCCCAGATTGGTGAGAAAACAAAAAAAGGACACCAGCGATTATGGTGTCCTCTGTTCCAAGGAGGCGTCAGGCGATGGCTTCCTCTAGCCTCAACCATTCCAGACCGTGGGCCGCGGCTACAGCCTCGTATACCACGTGCCCGTTGACCACGTTCACGCCCAGGGCCAGGGCCCGGTCTTCGGCGATGGCCTTTTTCCAGCCCAGATCCGCTAGCCTGACGGCGTAGGGCAAAGTGGCGTTGGTCAGGGCGAAGGTCGAAGTGCGGGGCACAGCGCCCGGCATGTTGGCCACTGAGTAGTGGATGACTCCGTGTTTTACGTAGGTCGGACTCGAGTGAGTGGTCACCCGGTCGATGGTCTCCACCGACCCGCCCTGGTCGATGGCCACATCCACGATGACTGCACCCGGCTTCATGACCCGCACCATGGCCTCAGTCACCAGCTTGGGTGCTTTGGCGCCCGGGATCAGGACCGCGCCAATGAGCAAGTCTGCCCGGGTTACCGATGCGGCAATGCTGTACGGGTTGGACGCCATGGTCCGGATCCGACCGCCGAAAATGTCATCAAGGTAGCGTAGACGTTCTAAGTCCACGTCCAAAAGCGTCACGCTGGCGCCCATCCCCACGGCCACCTTGGCAGCGCTGGTGCCCACCACCCCGCCCCCGATGATGACCACTTCGGCTGGAGCCACACCGGGTACCCCACCCATAAGGATGCCCCGGCCACCGTGCCGCTTCTCCAGGAACTGAGCACCGATTTGCGTCGCCATCTTGCCCGCCACCTCGCTCATGGGTGTGAGCAACGGCAGGGTGCGGTTTACCTGCACCGTCTCGTAGGCGATGGCCACCACCTGGTTGGCAGCCAAAGACCGGGTCAGCTCGGGCTCTGCGGCCAAGTGCAGGTAAGTGAACAGGATCTGCCCGGGCCTGAACAAGCCGTATTCCGGGGGTAGCGGTTCTTTGACCTTGATTATCATATCGGAAGCGTCAAACACCAGCCTGGCCTCGTCCGCAATGCTGGCGCCGGCTGCCTGGTAGTCCTCGTCGGTGATCCCGCTCCCCAGCCCGGCTCCCGCCTGGACCAGGACCTGGTGCCCGCGCCCGGTCAAGGTGGCTACACCCGCTGGAGTCATAGCTACCCGGTTCTCATCAGGTTTGATTTCCTTGGGCACTCCAATCCGCATGATGCTTGTTTACACCTCTTTCGTCCAAGCAACGGTGTTATGTCTCACCCGGAGCTATTTCTAGCAGAAACCAGGAAATCCTGCCATCATGGTGGGAATTGCTACGGTTCCTCTCCAGTGAGACCTAAGGCCAGAAGCGGGAGGCCAGGCGGATGAATACGGGGCTCACGTAGGCCTCTACTACACCCGCCAACAAAAGGCCGGCGGTAAGGGCCAGGCAGAGGAGGGAATAAGCCAGCACGCGGCGAGCCAGTTCCATGCTACGGGAAGGCCGGGCCCGGATCAGGCCCGTGGAGAAAGTCAGGGCCATCACCGCCAGCAGGATGAAAGCGGGCACCGCCAGCAGGTTGGAGGGTAAGACTGCGGCCGTGGCCAGCATTACCCCCCGGTACCCCAGTTCCTGCACGAAAAAGCCGACGGTGAAACCCAGTATGAACCCACGGACGAACACGATGACGGCGATGAGAGGCGAACCGATAATGGTGAGCCCCAAAAACCACAGGGCCAGCGCGGTACGGCCATGGTTGAGGGCTGCCAGTCGCCAGACCTCGCCGGCGTTGGCCGCAGCCGGATCCCGGGCCAACCCCCGGAGAAACACATCCAAGTAGCCCACAAGGTCGTCCTTTTCCCCATGGTCCATGGTGCGGATGGCCAGCGCCCCGGTTACGACCCCGACCACCAGGAGTACCACCACGAACAGGGCAATGGCAGGGGGTGGACGGAAGAACTCGCTGCGGTGGGCCGGCTTGGAGTAGGGGGACAAGTTCCCGCCTCCTTGAGGTGTCGTCCCCTATCTTTATGTTCCGGTCCTCCCTGTTATTCCCGCTCCCGCACGCGCCCGTAATAGCCACCGCCCCCGGGCTCCACCTCCAGCCTTCCCTCCCGGGCCGCCAGCACCAATCGCGAGAGGCGCACGCCAACAGCCCTCGCCAGTTCCCCGGGTTCGGCCACGTGCAGGATGTGAAAATCATCTCCCAGCTCCCTCAGCCTGGCCCGGGTGCCCGGGCCCACCCCGGGCAGATCGGCCAAAGGTACTTGGTACAAGTAAGGCGGGCGCCCGGCCAGGCTGGCCGGGACATCAGCCAGCTGGCAGATACGGTCCAAGACTCCCTTGACCACCCGGTGGCCCGGGTGCGCGCACACCAGCACCGGCGGGTCGCCCGGCAACCGGCGCCTGCAGTCGAGGCAGTAGCTGCGGTGGTATTTCCCAAGCCGCGGGTCCAGCCCGTAGTTGGACACGATGCCACCAACCTGCAGGGCCCCAAACAGCCCGGCACAGCCCGGTTGCTCAGGGGCAAACACCGTCAGTTCCCTTCCTATGCGCTCGAGCGAGTGGGCATCCGAGGCTGATATGAAGCGGAGCTGGCCGAGTTCGGAAAGTTGTGAGGCCAGGGCCGTGTCAGCCGAAAGCCCCAGTTCCACGGCGGCGATGTGCTGGGCTTCCTCCCCAAACAGTTGGGAGAGCGAGTGACCCCCACCGTAGAGGCTCCGGTGCGGGGTGAACACGTGGGCCGGGATAACCATCCCCCCCCGTTCCCGGGCCTGCATGGCCACAGTCGGTGCCGGAGCCCGGCACCGCTGGCTGGACAGCTCCAGGTGGTCAACGTGTTCCCCCAGCCAGGCCGCGAAGTCCGCCAGCGCATCCAGGTCCGGGAAGTAGGTGAGAAGGTGTACCGGGCCGCCTGGCCCCGCCACCTCCAGTTCGCACCCGGGCAGGAGCCAGGGCCCGCCGGGCACCTGGTAGCCTCCACCCGGCAGCCGGGCCAGTTCCCCGGCCTCAAGGAGCTCCTTGACCCGGCGGTGCACCGATGGCACCTGCATGTCCACAATGCCCACGGCGTCCAGGCCCTTCTTCTCCCGGGCGTACCCCAGCACGTTCTCCAGGGTAAGGGCAGGTGAGGCCGGGATCTTCACCGGACGGCCGTCGGGAGCCCTTCCCAGGTGCACGTGGAGGTCAGCCCTGACGGGCCCGGGCGTACGCATAGAGTCCGGCCACAGTCTTGGCATCGGCGATCTCCCCGTCCTGGATCAGCTTGAGCGCCTCGTCCAGGGAGAACAGGCGCGCGCGGATCCTCTCGTCTTCGTCGCCGCCTCGCCCGCTCCCCGGTCCTAAGGCCCCGGCATGGTAGATGTGAATGATCTCGTCACAAAACCCCGGGGAAGGGTACACACTCAGGAGGAGAGTCATCTGACCTGCGGCGGCGTTCACTTCCTCGTCTAGCTCCCGGGTGGCGGTTACCGCCGGGGGCTCCCCGGGCTCCATGGTACCGGCCGGGAGCTCCCAGAGCGTCCGTCCCACCGGGTAACGGTACTGCTGCACCAGCCAGACGTGGCCGGGGTCGGGCGTGGCCACTATGGCCACCGCACCCGGGTGGGTGACCACCTCCCGCCGGCCCGGGCGGCCGCCGTCCAGTTCTACTTGGTCCACCCGTACGCCTACGATCTTTCCCTGGAACACCTGTTGGCTGGATACTCTGGTCTCGTGCATGGTTTTCCTCCCCCGGTCATAGTATAGCTGACGTCAACCTCAAGGAGGTGGAGCATGATCGTGGTGACCACCCCGCGGGCCCTGTACTTCTCCGGACCCGTGGGAGAACTTCGGAGTTTCCTGGCCAGTACCGGTGCCGGTACCCTGGGGGATTACCTCTCCGCCAGCAGTCGCGCCACCCGGGCAGCCACCTTGCCGGCAGCGCCGGCTGCCAAGAAGAACCACGGGTCTGCCTGTGGGGACCTGCCCATGGACGTTACCTGAAGCCCCGCCCGGGCCAGGTATTCCAGGGCCGGGCTTCCAGCTGCGGTAACCAGCCGGTGCCGGTTCTGGACTCCCACAAAAGATAGTTCGGCATATGGTTGCCTGGCGCCTGCCAGTTCGCGGGGGTAAGGCACCAGGCAAGTAGAGAGTGCCAGCTGGAGCACAGTCAGGCTATGGTGGCTTACGCCCCGGTGACGAGGCCGGGGATCGGCCCCGGAAAGCCGCAGCACCGTTACGGGAACCCCGCCCAGCGCGGCGGCACGGTTGAGGTGATCGGCCTGTTCCAGGCCGGAAAACCCCAGCTTGGTTCCAGTCCCCAGCTGTCCCGGTCCCATGGCCACCACGGCTGCAGCGCAGCCTACCACGTGCCGGGCCACGGCCAAGGCTGAAGGTACATTAACCGCTTCCAGGTCTCCCCCAAAGGCCTGCCCGGCAGCTATCACCACGTCCACCAGTCCCGCCCTCTTCATGGCGGGCACCAGCCGGCTAAAAGCAACGGGCAACGCCCCGCCGTCGCTAAAGACGTAGGCCAACCTGGCACCGGGCAGGCTCGACCTGATGCCAGCCAGAACCACCGGCACCTGGCTGTGGAGCTCGGCAGCTACCACGGGCATGCCGTCCAGCCTCCAGCGCCTCCTCAACACCCGGTGACCGGGACCACCCGGCTCTTCCGCCACCTGGCAACACACCTGCACCGGAGTGTATCGCACCTTCATGGCATGGCCCGGGCCGGCAAGCTCGGTGTCATCCTGGTCGCAGCGGGCCACCACGAAGTGCACGCCTCCCGTTCCCAGCCCCAGCGCCATCGCGGTGGTGTTGAGGAGCACCCGGTCACCCACGGCCACCCGGCCGCCCAGGTCGGAGTAGTTGACCGCCCGGGCCCTTTGTCCACCAGTGGTGACCACTAATTCCTGCAGGGCCGGCCCGTCGCTGCATACGGCCGTAACTTCTCCCTGCCGGAGGCGCACGCCGCTCACAGTGTTCATAGGATCCCGGCCGTGGCTGTGGGATTAATGGCGCTTCCCTCACTTGTCGGCAGACTTAGATTATGAGATGTCGGGTCAAGCGTCCCCATGTTGCGGGCAAACTCTCCCAGGACCAGGCAGCCCTCGGCTACCGAGGCATTTGGGCTCAAGCCGGACCGACGGGCTGGTGTGACCAGTCCTCTTGACCAGGCCAGCCAGCTTGCCGCCCTCTGCGTAACGCCGGTGTGTGCACGACTTGGGACTTCCGCCTCCCGCGGGTGGACGGGGTGAGCTTTCCTGACGTAGTATGCATCCAGAAAGTGGGGTCGATGAGCCCTGATGCACAGGCAGTGGCGCTTTGCACAGCATCTTTGGAAATGGGGTTGGCCCCGGTTGTCCGTCTTCCGGTCTCCCGGCCGGCATCCTCGTCGTCAAGCCGTACAGCCAGATGGCGTCCAGCTGCTTTCTCAAAAGAGCAATCATGGTGCTGCCGTCTCTGCTTCCCGCATGAGCGCTGCCACCGGTACGTTCGGTAATCGCTTCGGCAATGGCCACTCTCAGACCATGCCCATGCCTTTTTGTGGCCTTGATGGGGCGTCACCGTAAAACGGTCCAATGCTCTTGGCAATCTACCGGCGGGTATGACCTCGCCGCTATCCGGTAGACTATTACTATCGGCGTACCGGACACCGCCCGGGACCAATGAGATTACCGATCTTCCCAACGCGTCCACTAACTTCCACATTCACCACACGGTCCCCTCGGGGTACTGCCTCCCCCGCAGACACCACACCCTCGGCTGGTTTGCGGCGTTGGCCACTCTCCTTACGCAATCCACACACTGGCATCTGCCTGTGCCGGTCGCACATCAAAAAAAGGGCCCGGATACGGGCCCCACTACTGGCTGCATATGTATGGGAACTCAGCTGGCGGCGTCCCTCCGGCTCCGCCTGGCCGCCAGCTTGGCCAGCCTGCGGTTGGCCGCGTCCAGCACTGCCTTGACCACGGCTTTGGCCAGCTCGCCCTTGACAGCAACGGCCCCCACCAGGACCTCCTCGTTTCTGCGGGGGGACACCAATACCAGGGTTACCACCACTAGTTCCCGGTGACTCAAGTCGACGGTGGCGGCTTCCTCCAACACAAAGGCACTAGAGGGCTCCAATGCCTGGTTGAGGGCACTGAGGGTTGCCTCGGCCACCACCCGCAGCATGCCGGCCCGCGAACCGTTACCCTGAGACTTGCCCTCATAGATGACGGCGTCATCGTCGGCCCTACCCAGGGTGACAATGGCTTCTGCCTTTCCCAGCCTGCCGTCCATAGCCAACTTGACACCCAGGAGTTTGACGCGCAAAGGTAGGACCGGCAGGGAGGACCCGGTAACTTGGGCCACGCTGATCTTTTTGTGATCGACGTTCATACCCCAGCGGGCCGCCAGGGTGCTCTCCACATCGCGCACCACCTGTTTGGGGGCGCGTTCCGTCGACGCAAGTATGTGAATTTCCTCGATGGCACCCCAGTCGTTCACAACGATGCGGGCTGACAGCACTCCTGCCAACTGCCCCAGCAGGTGTTCGATCTCGTCGACGGTTGCCCCTGTACGGCGCCCCTCCTGGGTCATGGACACCTCTCCTCCCGGCTAATGGCCAAGATTACCTATACAGGCCAATTTTACCATGGCTGCGTGGCGGGTGCAACGCCTACCGTGCGCAGGCAGCACCCCGGTCCAGGGCTTGCCGGTTCAGGGGTATCAGGTTATGCCGGTGTGGTGGCAACGCCCCCTTGAGCGACTCCACCACTGACTCCATTTCCACCACACCGCTGGCGGCTACATAGGCGCCCAGTGCCACCATGTTGGCCACCCGGTCGGAACCCAGTTCAAGGGCGATCGCGTTGGCCGGAACCCAGATCACTCGGATGTCGTTGCGCACGGCCGGGCGGTGCACCAGTGACGCGTTGACCACCACCACTCCCTGGGATACCACACGCCTTTCGAACTTGTCGAAAGAGGGCAAGTTCATGGCGATGACCGCCGTAGGCTCAGTTACCAGTGGCGAGGCGATGGGCTCCTCAGAGACCACTACCGCGCAGTTGGCAGTACCGCCCCTCATCTCCGGGCCGTACGAGGGCATCCACGACACGTGCCGGCCTTCCTTCATGCCGGCGTAGGCCAGGAGCATCCCCATGGCCATGACTCCCTGCCCGCCAAAACCGGCCATGATCACTTCGGCCCGCTTCATCCCTGCCCACCTCCTTGTATGTCCTTGAACACGCCAAGGGGGTAGGCGGGCAACATGTGCTCCTCCAACCATTTGAGGGCAGCCAGCGGCGAAAGCCCCCAGTTAGTGGGGCAGGTGGATACCATCTCCACCAGGGAGAAGCCCTTCCCTTCCAGCTGGTACCTAAACGCCTGCAGCACCGCCCGGCGTGCCCGGGCGATGCCGGCGGGGTTGTGCAGTGACACGCGGGCCACGTAGGCCGCTCCTTCCAGCGTGGCCATGAGTTCGCTTACCCGGATGGGATACCCCTTGTTCTCTACGTCGCGGCCACCAGGGGACGTGGTGGTGGCCTGGCCCGGCAGGGTGGTGGGAGCCATCTGGCCGCCGGTCATACCATAAATGGCGTTGTTGATGAAGATCACGGTGATGTTCTCCCGGCGAGCGGCAGCGTGGATGATCTCGGCGGTCCCGATGGAAGCCAGGTCGCCGTCGCCCTGGTAGGCAAAGACGATGCAGTCGGGCTGCACCCGCTTGATGCCGGTGGCCACCGCCGGGGCGCGGCCGTGGGCGGCCTGCTGGAAATCGCAGTCGAAGTAGTTGTAGGCAAACACCGAGCAGCCCACCGGTGCCACGCCGACGGTGCGCTCCCGGATGTCCAGCTCGTCCATGACCTCCGCTATCAACCGGTGTGCAATGCCGTGCGTGCACCCCGGGCAGTAGTGCATAAGGGTATCCTTGAGAGAGCGCGGGCGCGCAAATATCTTCTTCATCGACCTACTCCCTCCCGAGCCGCCAGGTCCTGGAGCGCGTCCACGACCTGCTGGGGCAACATCACGGCGCCACCTGTCTTGCCATAGAAGGCCACGGGGCGGGCACCGTTCACGGCCAGGCGCACATCCTCCACCATCTGGCCGGTGCTCATCTCCACCACCAGGTAGGCACGCAGGTTCGCTCCGGCTTCCCCAAACGCCTTGACCGGAAACGGCCATAGGGTTATCGGTCGGATCATCCCGACCTTGAGCCCCGCGCTGCGGGCTTTCTCCAGCGCGGTGCGGCAAATGCGGGCCGTAGTGCCGTATGCCACCAGGCAGAGCTCGGCGTCCTCCATCTGGACCAGTTCGTACCTGGCCTCCTTTTGCCGCATTTGTTCGTACTTGGCTTCCAGCTTCCAGTTGTGGTGGTCTAGGTCCTCGGGTTCCAGGTATATCGAAGAGAGCACCCGGCGCTCCCGGCCCCGGGCACCGGTGGTAGCCCACGGCTTGGGCTGCGGTTCGCGGACCTGGTCGTCGGCAAACACCACCGGTTCCATCATCTGGCCCAAGATACCGTCGCCCAGGACCATCACCGGGTTCCGGTAACGGTCGGCCACGTCGAAAGCCTCCATGACCAGTTCCACCATCTCCTGGAGGCTAGCCGGCCCGTAGACCACCGTCCGGTAGTCCCCGTGACCGCCCCCGCGGGTTGCCTGGAAGTAGTCGGACTGGGCGGGCTGGATGTTGCCGAGCCCGGGCCCACCCCTCACTATGTTGATAATGACCGCGGGCAGTTCCGCCCCGCACATGTAGGAGATCCCTTCCTGCTTGAGGCTGATCCCGGGGCTGGACGACGAGGTGAGGCACCGGGCGCCTGCGCCGGAGGCACCGTAGAGCATATTGATGGCTGCCACTTCGCTCTCGGCCTGCAGGAACACGCCGCCTACCTCGGGCATGCGCCGCGACATGTACTCCGGAAGCTCGTTTTGTGGAGTGATGGGATACCCGGCGAAAAAACGACATCCTGCCCGGATGGCCGCTTCGGCGATGGCTTCGTTACCTTTCATGAGAATGGGCTCTGACAAGCGGATCCTCCTCCCCTCTGCCCTACTTGTACACCTCGATGACTGTGTCCGGACAGACCCGGGCGCACAGGGTGCACGCAGTGCATTTTTCCTGATCAGTTACATCCACCGGCCGGTATCCTTGCCGGTTGATGCGCTCGGTGATGTGGATGATCTTGACTGGGCACACGGCCACGCACAGCTCGCAGCCTTTGCACCGGTCCTCATCGAACTCGACCTTGGGCATACCCTCTACCTCCTACGCTGGTTCGAAAAGGTCCTATCGCGCCCACGGAGGTCTCAAGAACAGCTCCAGCGCCAGAACCCTACCCCCTACCCGACTCGCGGCGACCTGGTCTGCCAGCCCCGCCGGGATCGCCACCATGGCCACGGGCATTCCCAGGCGCCGGGAGGCTTCCTCTACTAGGTCGTATCCCCGTACGACCACTTCGGCCGTGGTGGCAGCACCCAGGTGGCTGTTGACCACCATGCCGTCCACCCTCACCCCGGACACTTCCTGGATCTCCCGAAAAGAAGCTTCGATGCCTTCTACCGTGCGCGTGAAAGGCCGGTTGGGGTTGACAACGAAATATGCAACATACGCGCCAGGATCTAGCTGAACGGCGATGGACCCCAGCACCCGTGCTCCCGTAGCGTCTCCTCCCACGTCCAGGACTACCCGGCTGGTACCGGCTAGACTCCCGGCTAGCCCGGCAGGCAGGACCGGGACGTCGGCCGTGGCCAACGACCCACCGGGTACCAGCACCCGCAGCGAACGGGCGACCAGCTCCTGCCGGACGTCTCGGACGCGAAAGTAAGGGGTTGCCACGTCCAGGTCCACCAGGTCTACGGCACCCGGCAAAAGCCCCAGGGCGTAGTTGATGGCAACTTCGGTCTTGCCACTCCCGTAACGGCCCACGAAAATCGTAATCCTAGTCATACTCCCGTACCTTCTCCAACCCGTCCAGAACTCGCCAGGCCCCGGCGTTGAGCGCCAGCATCTCCTCCTCGCCGGCATAGACCAGCACGGTGCTGGCCACCCAGGCGACCCTGGGGACGATGAGGCCGGTCAGGTATGCGGAATGAGCCAGGCCCCCGGTAAGCACCACGGCGTCGGCCCTGCGTCCTAGGCTGGCGGCGGCCCGCCCGATCTCCTTGGCCACCTGGTAGGCCATGGCCTCGTAGACCAGCCGGGCCCGGCCGTCGCCCGCCCGGATGCGCTCTTCCACCACCTGGGCATCGCTGGTGCCCAGGTGGTCCACGAGCCCCCCTCGCCCGGCGACCCGGGACAGGAACCCCGCGGCTTCGCCGGGTCGCCCAACCACCAGCCGGAAAAGCCCGGTCACCGGCAGTGCTCCCGACCGCTCGGGGCTGAAGGGGCCCTCTCCATCGAGGCCGTTATTTACATCGATGACCTTTCCTTCCAGGTGAGCCCCCACGGTTATACCCCCGCCCAAGTGCGCCACCACCAGGGCCAGCTCCTGGTAGCCCCGGCCCAGCTCGGCGGCGGCCCGGCGGGCGACCGCCTTGTGGTTCAAGGCGTGGAAGACACTCCTCCGTTCGATGCCCGGCCACCCGGAGACCCGGGCGTGCTCCGCCAGTTCGTCAACTACCACCGGGTCGACAATGAAGGCCTCCAGCCCCAGCGGGGCGGCCACAGCGTGCGCCAGCAACGCTCCCAGGTTGGAGGCGTGCTCCCCCCAGGCACCGGCCTCCAGCTCGGCCAGGATCTTCTGGTTTACCCGGTAGGTTCCCCCGGGCACCGGACGCAGTAAGCCGCCCCGGCCCACTACCGCCCGTAGCTGCCCATGAAAACCGGCCAGGAACTCCTCGACCAGGCCCAGCCGCCACGAAAATTGCGATGCCACCGTGGGAAACGACTGCAGCTGGGCGGTTGGGTGCTCCACTTTTGTCGCCAGCACGGTTGCGGTACGAGTGCACAGAGCCAGCTTGGTGCTGGTGGAACCGGGGTTGATCACCAGCACCACCTGGTCTTTTTGGGACACGGGCAACCTTCCTTCCGTCAGGATCTTGGTAGGTGCATCCTTTTCAGCTGGCCCATGGTGGCCAGCCTTTCCTGGGCCAGGACATGAGCGGCTTCGTGGGGGTAGATCCCGTCACGCTGGCTGATGCTCAACACCTCCAGGACTTTGTCGTAGATCTGGGAGATGCGCGCGTAGGCACGAGTCCGGTTATACCCACCTGGGCCGAACTCGTCGGCCACATTGGTGACCCCGCCGCCATTGATCACAAAGTCAGGTGCATAAAGGATCCCTCGCTCAGATAAGAGCCGGCCATGGTGGGGCGTGGCCAGCTGGTTGTTGGCAGCGCCGGCTACGATTCTGCATCTAAGGCGGTCTATGGTATGGTCATTCACTACTGACCCCAAGGCGTTGGGAGAGAAGATGTCGCACTCCACATCGTAGATGGCATCGGGTTCCACAACCTGGGCCTCAAACTGCTTTTTCGCAACTTCCAGCCGGTCCGGGTAGATATCGCTGACTATCAGCCGGGCACCTTCGTCGTGGAGGTGCTGGGCCAGACAACTCCCGACATGCCCCATGCCCTGCAGGGCCACGACCTTGCCTTTGAGACTCTCGGAGCCAAACACCTGGAGGGCACATGCCTTCATGCCTCGGTACACCCCAAATGCCGTGGCGGGCGATGGGTCCCCGCTGGTCTCGGGCAACCCGGCCACGTGGCGGGTCTCGGCCCGCACGATGGTCATGTCTGATGCGCTGATGCCCACGTCCTCGGCAGTGATGTACCGGCCGCCCAGGCTCTGCACGAACTTCCCAAAGGCCCTAAACAGCACCTCGCTTTTGTCCTTGCGGGCATCCCCGATGATCACGGCCTTGCCGCCGCCGAAATTCAGCCCCATGGCGGCATTCTTGTAGGTCATACCTTCCGACAGCCTGAGCACATCAACGATGGCTTCCTCTTCGCTCGGGTACGGCCACATGCGGGTCCCTCCCAGGCCCGGGCCCAAGGTGGTGTCGTGGATGCCGATGATGGCCCTCAATCCCGAGACCCGGTCACGGCAAAACACCAGCTGTTCGTGCCCATGCTCCTCCATGAGCTTGAAGATCTCCATGCTGCTACCCCCTTCCCGTAAGACCGTCATTGGGTTCCACGAGGTACTTGGCCAACGCTATAGACAGAAGCTTGCTCTCGGCCCGGTCTGCCCGGGACAGCACCACTATGGGCACCTGCGCTCCCACCACCACGCCCGCCATGGTGGCACCGGCAAAATACTGCAGGGATTTGACCAGTATGTTTCCAGCCTCGATGTTGGGAGCCACCAGGATGTCCGCCTGCCCGCCCACCGGGCTGGTGAGCCCTTTGTGTTCTGCCGCCTCCCTGGAGATGGCCACGTCCAGGGCCAAGGGGCCGTCTACGATGGCGTTGCGTATCTGCCGGCGGTCGGCCATTTTGGCCAGCATGGCCGCGTCGATGGTAGCCGGCATCTCCGGGTTGATGACTTCCACGGCCGCCAGCACCGCGACCCGCGGCAGGGTCATCCCCAGCTTGTGGGCCACCACCACGGCATTGTCGATGATCTGCGCTTTCCTGGCCACGTCCGGGGCTATGTTCACTCCCCCATCGGTGACCAGGATGAGCCGATGTTCATCTTTGAGTTCCATGACTGCGACGTGGCTCAGGGGCCGGCCCGTACGCAGTCCCCGCTCCCGGTCGAGGGCCGCGCGTAGAAGGTCGGCAGTCTGCAGCCGGCCTTTCATGAGCACGTTGGCCTGGCCGCTGCGCACTGCCTGCACCGCCAGCCGGGCGGCGGCTTCCGGGTCCCGTTCGGACACCAGTTCCTGGTCGGAAAGATCCAGGCCCACCAGGTCGGCGCACCTCCCGATCTCGCCAGGATCACCAATGAGAATGCCGGTGGCCAGGCCCGAATCTGACGCTTCCTTCAGAGCCTCCAGGGCCTCCACATCCCCGGCCGCCGCAATGGCCACCCGGTCTGGTTGCCGCTTCTGCACCACGTTGAGCAGTTCATCGAAAGTCCTGATCATGTCTGGGCTCCTCTCTAGTCGGCCGGGCCAGCGCCGTATATCCCGGGTTCCTCCTCGCCCTCCAGCACCCGCACTACACCCAGGGCCAACGCTTCCATCTCATTTTCGCCGGGATAGCGCAATATCAGCGCCATGAAGCCAATCTGATTGACAATATGCGTGGTAAGCAGTTCGGACCAGGCCAGGCCTCCAGTGAGCACCACTGCGTCCACTTGACCAAAAAGCACTGCGGCCATGGCACCGATCTCCCGGGCCACCTGGTAGGCCAGCGCTCGGTACACTAGCGCCGCATACCCGTCGCCCGCCCGGATGCGCTTTTCCACTTCCGTGGCGTCCCGGGTTCCCAGGTACCCGTACAGGCCGCCCCGGGTGGTGAACTCGCAATTCTCCTCGCTGCCTGCCAGTGCCAGGGCGATCACCTGCCGGGCGGGAAGGCCGCCCGAACGCTCGGTGGAAAAAGGTCCTTCGTCGTTGGGGTTGGCCACATCCACTACCCGGCCCCGCCGGTGGGCGCTCACCGAGATGCCGCTGCCCAGGTGGGCTACGATCAGGTTGACCTCACCGTAGCTCTTGCCCAGTTCCCGGGCGGCGCACCGGGCCACGGCCCGGGAGTTCAGGGCATGGAACAGGCTTTGCCGTTCCAGCTCCTTCCACCCGCTGACCCGGGCCCATGGCTCCAGTTCGTCCACGGAAACCGGGTCCACCACGTAGGCCGGGCAGTGCGCTTCCCTGGCCAGTTCCGCGGCTATAAGACCTCCCAGGTTGCTGGCGTGGTGACCACGCCGGGCCGCCGCCAGGTCCTCCAACATGGCGCCGTTGACCCGGTAGGTTCCGCCTCTTACTGGCCCCAGCAGCCCACCCCGGGCCGCGATGGCCGTCACCCGGGAGAGCGGCGTGCCGCTGGCCGCCAGAAAGGCCCTCACCGCCCGGCCCCGCGCGTCCAGCTGCGAACCCGCCGCCAGTTCCTCCTCGCTATGGAAAAGAGTTTCCCGGGCCAGGCACTGGTCCCGTCGGTAGAGGGCCACCTTGGTACTGGCCGAGCCGGGGTTGATCACCAGGATCAGCATGGTCAGCAGTTCACCATCCTCGGGCTAGGTCCATGCGCTTGAGCTTCCCCATAAGCTCCAGGCGTTCTTCCACCATGATGCCGGCAGCCCGGTCCGTACAGATCCCTCGCTGGCGAGCAATGGCAAAGATGGTCAGCAAAAGGTCATAAATAGCGGCAGTCCGGCGCATGGCCCGGTCGCGGTCGAACCCGAGCAGCTCGTCGCATACCTGGATAAGACCTCCGGCGTTGATCACGTAATCCGGGGCGTAGAGTATACCCCGGGCATCCAGCATGGCGGAGTGGCGGTGCGCGTCGGCCAGCTGGTTGTTGGCCGACCCGGCCACGATCTGGCATCGCAAACGGGGGATGGTGTGGTCGTCAAGCACCGCACCCAGGGCATTGGGAGAAAAGACATCGCAGGATACGGCCATAACCTCGTCTGGGTGCACCACACGGGCTCCGAATTCTGCGGCGGCCCGATTGGCCCGCCGGGGGTCAAGATCGCACACTATGAGGCCGGCACCGTCTTCGTGGAGGTAGCGTGCCAGGTGATAGCCCACCTTGCCCACGCCCTGAATGGCCACGGTGCGACCCTCCAACCTGTCGTCGCCGTATGCCTCCTTGGCACAAGCCTTGATCCCCTTCCACACCCCGAAGGCGGTGGTGACCGACGAGTCCCCGCTGCCCCCAAAAGCCTCAGGCAGCGCCACCAAGTGCTCAGTCTCCTGGCGAGCCCAGACGAAATCCCAGGCTGTGGTGCCCACGTCGGTGCCAGTAATGAAACGACCCTGGAGGCTGGCAACGAACTGCCCCAGGGCACGGAATAACGCTTCGCTCTTGTCGTGGGCGGGGTCGCCCCAGACCACGGCTTTGCCCCCACCGTAGTCCTGGCCCGATGCGGCCGACTTGAAGGTCATCCCCCGGGAGAGCCTCAGGACATCCACTATGGCTTCCTCTTCAGTTTGGTAAGGCCACATCCGGCACCCGCCCAGGGCCGGGCCCAGGGTGGTGTCGTGGATGCCTATGATCATCCTAAGCCGCGTGGACCTGTCCCGGCAGAAGACCAGCTGCTCGTGGCCATCGCGCTCCATCCGGTCAAAGATACTCAAAACCGGCCCACCTCCTCCTCGCCTTGCTACTCACTCTGCCTGTAGCAAGAGTCATGCCGGGACTTTCCTGCGGTCCTGGCTTGGAAGTCCACCAGCACCGGCGCGAAAAAGGGCGCCTCCCTCCGGGAGGTGCCCTCGCCTCGCCTGCACGTTTCTGCGCGGCTCTGCATCTTCTTGCAGGCAACCAATTGCAGGGATCAGGACGGTCGCATCAGGCCCAAGCGTTCCAGCTTGTAGTACAGGGTGCGGGGGGCGATGCCCAGCAAGCGTGCGGCCAGGGCCTTGTTGCCCCCGGCTGCGGACAGGGCAGCCGTTACCGCCTGCCGCTCCGCATCCTCCACTGCCCGCTCCAGGGTCACTACCCCAGGAGGCCTGCCCCGGGGCTCGCCCTGGCCCCCGGGGCTTTCCAGGGGAGGTAGATGGCCGGCCTCCAGGCAGTCCTGGCAGTAGGTCATGTTGATCATGGCCCGGCCCAGGACATTCTCGAGCTCGCGCACGTTGCCCGGCCAGTGGTAGGCCAGAAGATTCTGGAGCGCCTGAGGGGAAAGGCTTTCCACGTTCCGCCCGTACTCCTGGTTGAGCTTGCGGATCAGGTGGTGGGCCAGCAGCGGGAGATCCTCACGTCGCTGGCGCAAGGGTGGGATGAAGATGGGAACCACGTTGAGGCGGTAGTACAGATCTTCCCGGAACTCCCCGGCGGCCACGGCTCGTTCCAGCTGGGTGTTGGTGGCGGCGATGACACGCACGTCCACTGGCAAAGGCTGGGTATCGCCCACGCGTACTACCTCGCGTTCCTGGAGCACCCGCAATAGCTTGGTCTGGAGGTTGAGATTCATGAGCCCCACTTCGTCCAGGAAGATCGTGCCCCCGGCGGCCTCTTCAAACAACCCGCGCCGCCCACCACGCCGGGCCCCGGTAAAGGCGCCCTCCACGTAACCAAAAAGCTGGCTTTCCAGCAATGACTCGGAGAGGGCGGCGCAATTTACCCGCACCAGTGGGCCCCCGGCCCGCCGGCTGGCGTTGTGGATGGCGTGGGCGAACAACTCCTTGCCAGTGCCGCTTTCTCCCCGTAAGAGCACGGTGACCGGGGTTTCAGCCGCCCGCCGCGCCTGTTCCACGGCGGTCCGCATGACCTGGCTTACGGCCACAACCTCGTCGAACGTGTACTTGGCCTCCAGCCTTCTGACCAGCCGCTTGACCCGCTCTAGTTCCTCAGAAAGGCGGGTGATCTCCGAGACGTCGTGAATGACCCCCACCGAGCCCTTGAGCTCCCCGGCCACCATAATGGGGGCCACATTGACCACTACTTCGCGGCGGCGGGGACCCACTTTCATGGGCACACCCCGCACCGGCCGCCGGGTGCGCAAGACCTGCAGGTGCATGCTTTCACCCTCGGCAATATCCACCGTGGCGGGCTTGCCGATGACGTCGGCCTCGGTCAGTCCGGTTATGCGGGTGTAAGCCGGGTTGATGAGCAGCCCGTTCCCGTGGGCGTCCACCACGGAGATGGCATCCTGGGTGGAGTTGATGATGGACTCCAATAGCGACTGCACTTGGGTTAGGTTGGTGATCTGTTCGGCCAGGCTGCGCACTTCCGTAATGTCCCTGAACACGGCGACCGCACCTACCACCTGACCCGCTTCGTCTCGCACGGGCACCCGGTTGGTGATGATAGTGACATTCCCCATGTCCTGCTGGCGGTTGAGTTCGGGCTCACCAGTACGCAGCACCTCGTACAAGCGGGTGTTGGGGATTACCTCAGAAGCCGGCCTCCCCAGCGCCTGGTCGCGGGTGACCCCAATGAGGCGTTCGGCGGCGGCGTTGAAAAGGGTGATGATCCCGGCGGCATCCACCGCGATCATCCCATCGTGGGTGGAGTTGAGGATGACTTCCAGTTCCCGCTCCCGCCTGACGGGCATGAGGATCCCTCCTGCCCGTACTCTTCGCTATCCCTGCCCACCTTCCCTGCCCGGCGCTCCGGCGGCGAGAAGGCGGTCGAGGGACGTCACTTCGCCGGCCACGTGCAGGACCACCAGTATGGCCAGGGCCGCCACGCGAACTGGCAGCGGCAACCGGACCAGCGCCAGTCCCAGTGCCGCCCCCAGTGGGTTGGAGCCGCTGTCTCCCAGCATGGCCCGGGCCCCGGCGTCGTAGGGCAGGTAGGCCAGCACGGCTCCCACCACCGGGGCAGCCGCCCGTAGCACAGCGGTACCGCCCGCCAGGGCAGCCAAGGCGGTAAAGGCCAAAAAACCAGCGACAGCCCGGGCCGGCTTGGTATCCAGCTGGTTGAGAGTGGCCGCACCCACTGCCATGAGCCCGGCGTTGATGCCCACATCCAGCCGGTTGCCTCCCACAAACACGGCTACGGTTAGGGCGACCACCACTCCAAACAGAACCTTAAGCCCCCCGGTGGTCAGGCGTGCCTCCTCCAGGAGGCTCCGCAGATGCCCCTTCCACCCCTTGATACCCACCTCCCCGGCCACGTCGTCCACCAGGCCCACAAGGCCGAACCCGGCCAGCACCACCAAGAGCGCCAGGGCCAGGTCCGGGCAGTAGTCGCCCGCCAGGGTGGCCAGCAACGTTCCAGTTCCGGCGCCCATCACCACGGCCAGTCCAGTGCCAGACGGCAGGGTGCGCCCGGTGAAGTTAACCCGGGCCAGGCGGACATGGGAAGTCAGGCGAATGAAAGTGGGCAGGATGAGGGCGGTGATGACCAACGAGAACGCAGCCGCAGTCACGGGCGCACCCGGGCGGCCAGGGCCACCAGGATATCCCGGCACTGGTACGCCCGGTGCGTAATGCCCCGCCACCCCCACCCGGTCCCCCGGTGCACCATGCTCGTGGGCACCTCTCGGATCACTAGGCCCGCCCGGTGGCCATCTACCAGCATGGCCGCTTCCGCGCCCCACCCGGGCGACAGCGGGAGGAGAGAAGGCAGCGCCCGGCGGGTAACCGCCCTTTGCCCGGATAGGGGATTGGTCACCGGTGGGACCCCCATCCGCCTCAACAACCACCGGGTTAGGCCTACCACCGTCCCCAGCCCTCCCCGGCCGGTAGTCCTAACTTTCGCCACCGCCAGGTCGCAGTGGCCGCTGGTCACCGTGTCCACCAGCCGGACGATCTCGCCGGCGCAGTCTCCCAGGTCGGCGTCGACGAAGGCTACTACCTCTCCACTAGCCTCGCCCAACCCCGCCTGGAGTGCCCGTCCTTTCCCGGGGCGATCCTGCCGCGCGATCACCGTGGCACCCAGCGCCCGGGCCACCTCGGCGGTGTCATCCCGGGAACAGTCGTCCACCACGATGATCTCTCCCAACCCCTGCAGGGCACGGAGCGTCTGGTCCAGCCGGCGGGCTTCGTCCCGCGCCGGCACGATAATGGAGACCGCCGGCCTCACGGCGTTACCCGCAGGAAGGAAAGCTCGGGCCAGATGGTCTCAAAAGCGCCCAGGCCGAATGCGCCGTGGTGGTTTGGACTGCAGAGCAAGTAGACGAGGGCCAGTTGACCGGGCAGCCGGTCCACGTGGCTTACGGTAGCCAGTTGCCGTTCCCGGAAAGCGGGGAGAGACGACTGCCAGGCATCGTATTGCTGGACGCCGACTACCGAGAGCCCGGCGTCAACCAGGGTGGTGATGAGAGGAAGCTCCACGTCGGCCGTGTACAGGCGGCCCTGGCGACTGGCTCCCCCGGCCACCACCACCGCGTCCACCGGGTGATCCAGCCCCCCGCTCACCAGCTCCAGGCCAGCCAGTTCCGGTGACCGGGCCAGCACCGCCCGGGCCAGGAGATCTCCTGCCGGAGGCGACGCGAAGGGAGGTCGCAGCCACGCCACATCCGCCCCGGC
This sequence comes from Bacillota bacterium, assembly GCA_040756655.1. GTDB lineage: Bacteria > Bacillota > Sulfobacillia > UBA8153 > UBA8153 > JBFLYN01. The sequence continues at coordinate 56,888 of JBFLYN010000010.1, read as the reverse complement.
CAGTTCAAGCGTGCGGACGGCGCTGGCGGCCGGGGCATCCTGGGATGTTTGTACCACGACCACGCGGAGCCCTCCCAGCTGCCCCTCCAGGAGCAGGGCGGCCAAGGCCTCCTCCAGTGCCCGGTTGGCTTCGTCCAGCTCTTGGAGGGTAGTGAGCCTGGTATTGAGGTAACGATTTTCCGCGCGCAAGGTGGCAAACTCGGCCTCCAGCTTGCTGATGAGCGCTTCCTGGCGGGCGGCCAGCCCTTCTTCGGGCGGGAGGTTGGCCCCGATGAACAACCCCAGGCCCAGGGATAAGAAGACTGCCGCCAGGGCTACCACAAAGTGCCTCAGGTCGAACACCGGATTTTCACCTCCCGACTCACAGGCCCAGCCATAGCCGCAGCCTGAGGAATACCAACCTCATCAAGTTGCGCGATGGAGCGCCTATACTGGCCACCACCGCCGCCGGGACCAGGCTGGCAGCCAGCACTTCCAGAAAATAGCGAGCACGCAAGCGCCCCCGGTACAGGCGGTTGATACCCCGGGCATCCACTAGGATGGAACCCACCTTGAGGCGGACCAGGAAAGTGCTGGCCATGCCCGGGCGCCCCTTCTCCAAAAAGTCCACGATATTGGAGTGGGTGCCCACGGCCACGATGAGTTCAGCTTCCCGCTCATAGCAGATCATCAAGGCCACGTCCTCGCTGGTACCCGGGGCCGCCACTACCAGGTGATCCAAGCCGAGTTCCTGCAGGCGAGATCTGGCCGGTGCCCGGCCGTCCGGGTAGGCATGCACCACGAGGCAGGCGCCCGACCGGAGTGCCCGGTCGCTGACACTGTCCATGTCGCCCACGATGTATTCGGGCACCAGGCCGACTTCCAGAAGCGCGTCGGCGCCGCCGTCCACTCCCACCAGCACCGGGCGCATCTCGCCGACGTAAGGACGGATCATGGCCAGGTCTTCCCGGTAGTTTTGCCCCCTCACCACCACCAGTGCATGGCGGTGGCGGAAGCTACCAATACCGTCCGGAATGTCCATCCCCCCGAGGATTAGCGCCCTTTCTTTCCACGCATGCTCCAGGGTGTTTTCCAGGAAACTTTCGAGTTCCGCCGTGAGGTTGGCACGGCTTTGCATCATGGCTTCCTGGACTATCCTGGGGTTCAACCGGCGACCCCTGGCGATGACCTGGCCGGACTTGATGACTTGACCCCGGTTGATGCTCACCCGGTCGCCGTCGGCCAGGCGTTCCAGGAGCTCTGGGCCCAGCTGGTCGATCTGGGGGATGCCGGCGTCCAGGAGCACCTGGGGGCCGGGATTGGGGTAGCGGCACGTCAGGGAGGACTTTACGTTCAACACGGCTGCCACCCGGCGCGAGACCAGTTCCCGGGCGGCAACTTCATCCAGGTCTTCGTGATCCAAAAGGGCAATGTCCCCCGGGAACAAGCGGGAGATGAGCCGCTTGGTACGGCTGTCCTTGCGCACCCGTCCCACGATGGGCAAAGCAATTCCCCTCCATCACGTAGTATGGAGGGGCCTTCTTGCAGCTATGCAGAAAAACTGGCCTAGCTGGCCCGGGATTCCATGCGCAGCTTGTCGGCCACCATGGCTATGAACTCGGAGTTGGTGGGTTTGCCCCGCTCCTGGCTGACGGTATGCCCAAAGAGGCTGTTGATGACCTCCAGGCTTCCGCGGTTCCAGGCGACTTCTATGGCATGGCGAATGGCCCGCTCCACGCGGCTGGGGGTTGTCTGGTACTTGGCGGCAATGGAAGGATAGAGTTCCTTGGTGACTGCAGACAGCAAATCGTACCGTGCTACTACCATCAGGATGGCTTCCCTCAGGTAAAGATAGCCTTTGATGTGAGCGGGGATACCGATCTCATGTATGAGGTGAGTCACATCCAGGTCCAGGCTGCGGGCCTTGACTACCCGGGGCTTGGCCACCGCAGGTTGGTTGCAAAGCTGCCGGATGCGGTTGGCCAGCACTTCGAGGTCAAAGGGTTTGAGAATATAGTAGTCAGCGCCCATCCCCACCACTCTCTGGGTAATAGTCTCCTGGCCAAAAGCCGTGAGCATCACCACCTTGGGGCGCCTATCTCTTTGGTTCAGTCGTTCCAACACGCCGATGCCATCCAGGTGCGGCATGATGATATCCAGGAGCATCACGTCGGGTTGGGCCTTGTCCAGGATCTCGAGTGCCTCGGTGCCGTTGTGGGCCACCGCCGCAACTTCAAGGTCCGGCTGGCTGCTAATGTACTGGTTGAGAATGCTGCAAAACTCCCGGTTGTCATCAGCTATCATGACTCGAATGGACATCGAGATTGCCCCTTTCGTTTCCAGATGTGCCCAAAATCATTCGCTGTACAAGAGAACCTATCCTTCTTGGTGGTAGAGCAAATCACACAACAAGTTTCGATAACAACAGGGCCGGAGACCCCAGGGCTCCGACCCGTCGCATTATTTTGTCCAAGCCGGCTTCTATGACCATCCACTCCGCGCTTACACCGTACCCCCGCGTGGGATCGCTCACCAACACGTGGGTGACTGCTCCCACCAGTTTCCCGTCTTGCACCATTGGGCTGCCGCTCATGCCCTGCACGATGCCCCCGGTACGCTTTATGAGCTCTTCGTCGGTCACTCTGATGACCAGCCTGCCGTAAGGTAGGGGATCGCGTCGAATTTCCACGATTTCTGCCGAGAATTTCTTGATGTTCCGGCCCTCTACTACCGTGAGAATCTCTACAGGCCCGGTCCTGACCTCCCGGCTCATGGCTACTGGTATAGGTTTTGGGAAGTACGGGTTGCTAATAGGTGTATCGAGCATGCCCACGATCCCCACCTGGCTGTTTTTCACGATGGAGCCCATCAAATCAGTCTCTTCTACGAAGGCTCCGATGATCTCGCCAGGGTGTCCCCGCCTTCCCGCTTCCACGCCGGTGACCGTGGACCGTACCACCCGCCCGGCCACGATGTTCACGGGCTGTCCCGTGTCATGGTCGGTGACCACATGCCCCAGTGCTGCAAACAGGCCGCTCTCTGGTTCGTAAAACGTCAGTGTCCCGACTCCGGCCGCAGTGTCGCGCACCCAGATGCCTATCCGGAAGCGATCGGTGGTACCACACCGCACAGGTGTAACCGTACGCCTGATAACCCGCCCGTCGCGCTTTTGCACTTCCAGTTCTACAGCGCCCCGGGCGACTCCGGCCCGGTGCACTAGTTCGGCCAGCTGCTCATCGCTGCGCACGGGCTGCCCATCTACCAACAGGATCAAGTCTCCCGCAACCAGACCGGCATCCTTGGCGGGACGGAACACGCGGCCCTGCTGGTCGGTGACCGTCGACACGCTGCTGACGATGACGCCGTGAGAATGCAAGAGCACCCCGATGGAATGACCACCCGGCACCACGTAGATGGGTGGCACCACTTCCACGGCCACCCGCCGCAACGGGATCAGCCCAAACAACCTAAACTCCACGGTATATTGCCCTGCGGCCGCTGGTTTGATCACCAGCGGCCAGCCTTCAGTGGCCAAAAATCCTTGCTGGTCACAGTGGGCTCTAACCAGCGGCAGGTCCAGGCCGAACACGTGCTCTTGGCCAGAAGAGATCCGTATGGCATCCGGCAAGCTTACCAGTGTGCGAAAGGGCACGCTGGTGGTGATGGCAATGACGATGGTCGCAAGTACGAGGCCGGCCAGCTTGCGCTTGAGCCTGCGTTCGTCCGTCAACCAGATGTCCTCCTTTTGTTGTCTTGTTGCTTTCACCTCCGGGTTTAAATTGCCCGTGCAACACCGGGCGTATCCTGCCGCATTAACATAAAAGACCTGGCATGTTCAGGTCGTCCTGTCAGCCGGTCATCAAGAAATTCCCTGCATAAAATATAAAACGGGGCACAGCCCCGCCCTGAGTCGCCATGCTACATAACTTGACGGCTGCGCGCTAGGAGTTCACGGGCATGTTCGGCTCCAGCACCGGTGTATTCCACCCCTAGCATGCGGGCCAGTTCAGCCGGACGCTCTGCTTCGGTGAGCGCCGCCACGCTGGTGGACGTCCGCTGGCCTTCCACGTGTTTTTGTACCAGCAAGTGACGGTCGGCCCGGGCGGCAATGTGAGCAAGATGGGTAACGCACAGCACCTGCCGGCTGGCGCCCAGCCGGGCAAGTTTCTCCGCCACCACGCCAGCGGTGCGTCCACCTACACCAGCGTCGATTTCGTCAAAAATGAGAGTAGGCACCTGGTCGGCCCGGGCCAGGATGGTCCGCAAGGCCAGCATAATACGGGACAGCTCCCCACCGGAGGCGATCTTGGCCAGGCTGCGTAGCGGCTCACCGGGGTTGGGCGAGATGGTGAACTCGACTTGGTCCGTGCCCGACGGCCCGGCCGCCAGGCAGCGGCCGTCCACTTCCAAGCCGTCCGGGTACTCCTGGTACCCAAAGGAGGTGGCAAACCGCGTGCCTGCCATGCCCACTTCTGCCAGCTCGTCCTCCAACTGACGGTCCAGAACACTGGCTGCACGCCGGCGCAAGAGGCTGAGCTCCTGGGCGGCCCGGGCAGCCAGGCGACTGGCAGCCGACCGCTCCTTCTCGATCTGTTCGGCCAATTCCTCGGCGCCCTCCAGGCGCACCAGCTCGGCCAGCGCCCGTTCCCGGTAGGCGAGCATGTCGTCGACGCTGTCTCCATACTTGCGCTTTAGCCGCGCCAGTAGGTCCAGCCGTGCTTCCACTTCCTGGGCCGCCCCCGGATCGAACTCCAGCCCCCGGCTATAGTGCCTCAGGTCCTCGACGATCTCCTCTACCTGGTAACCCAACTGCTCCACACTGTTGGCCAGCCGCGCCAGGGCCGGGTCGATGCGCCCGCCGGCGCTCAGCATCGCCCGGGCCGAACCGAGAAGGTCGGCCACGGCCCGCTGGTCGCCGTAGAGGAGTTCCAGTGCCCCGGCCGCGGACTCGGCCAAGCGGGCGCGATTTACCAAAAGGCGCTGCTTTTGCGCTAGTTCGTGGTCTTCACCGGGGCGCAGGGCGGCCCGGTCCAGTTCATCCACCTCGTAGCGGAGAAGGTCAAGACGCCGGGCCCGGTCCCGGGCATCCCCGGCCACTTCCCGTAACCTCTCGTCCAGTTGCCTTAGGCGGTGGTAGTGCTCCTGGTACGCAGCCCTTGCCGCCAGGAGCTCCGGTCCTCCGGACGCATCCAGGGCCTGCAGCTGGGCGCTGGGCTTGAGCAGCGACTGGTGCTCGTGCTGGCCGTGCATGTCCACCAGGTGCTGGGCCAGTTCCCGCAGCATCCCCACGGTGGCCAGGCGCCCGTTTACCCGGGCCACCGGCCGCCCGCTGCGGTGGACTTCGCGGCTTAACACCAGGCTCTCGGCCCGGGGCAGTCCCAGCTGGTCCAGGGCCAGCCGGGCAGCCTCACAAGCAGGTACATCAAACATAGCTTCCACCAGGGCGGAATCGGCTCCCGTGCGCACCAACTCCAGGGAGGCGCGTCCTCCCAGTACCACGTTTACCGCGTCGATGATCATGGACTTGCCGGCCCCGGTCTCTCCGGTCAGCACGTTAAGTCCCGGGCCAAAGACCAGCTCGGCTTTGTCGATGAGAGCCAGTTTCTCGATGTGAAGCGCCTGGAGCAAGACTCCCCGTCCCCCCGGATCAGCGCATGAGCGTTCTGAGCTTCTCTACCACGTCCTGGACGGTGGTCTTGGAGCGGATCACCACCAGCACGGTGTTGTCCCCGGCCACGCACCCGATGATCTCGGGCATTCTTAGTGTGTCCACCGCCTCACCTACACCGGGTGCGGTGCCCGAAAGGGTCTTGATCATGATGATGTTCTCGCTAAAATCCACGCCCAGGCAGCAGTCGGCAAAGAGCCGCTTGAGTTTGGCGGAAGCACCGATGCCCTGGTGATCATCCGGGACCGAGTAGCGGTAGCGACCGTCGCCGGTGGGACGCTTCACCAGGTTTAAGTCCTTGATGTCCCGGGAAACGGTAGCCTGGGTCACGTCGAGCCCCTCACTGCGCAGGTGCCTGGCCAGCTCTTCCTGCGTTTCGACGACATGATGCCGGATGATCTCCAGGATCTTCACCTGCCGCCGGGCTTTCATCTCTCCACCTCCAAGGGTTTTCGACATTATGCACAGTATTACGCCGCGGTCTGCCATTTTCCCTGCCAGTAATAACCAAATGTGCAAGAAATCACGTTTCCGGCTGGCTGTTCTCACGCAATTTTCGCCGGAGGACTTCGTAAAAGGACCAGCCCGGGCGGCGCAACAGCCGGACCCGCTCAGAGATAAGCTGCACACTGATGCGGTCTCCTTCTGCCAGGTGGAAGCCGGACTGCCCGTCGGCGGTGAGTACCGTGCCCGGCTGGGCCCCGGGCAAGCACACGGTGATGGTCTCCTCGGGCGCGACGACCATGGACCGGCTGTACAGCGTGTGGGGGCATATGGGGGTAATCACCAGCGCATCCAGTCCCGGACTGACCAGGGGACCACCAGCCGACAGCGAGTAGGCGGTGGAACCAGTGGGGGTGGCCACGATGAGACCGTCGGCATGGTAGGTGTCCACGTAGTTTTGGTTTACCCGGACTTCGAGTCGCATGAGGCGGGCAAAAGGCCCCTTGGCAATGACGAATTCGTTGAGAGCGATGAGGTGAGCCGCTGCGTCGCCGGACCGGACTACCGAGGCTTCTATCATGAGGCGCGCATCCACCTGGCAGTGTCCTTGGAGAAACCCGGGCAGTTCGTCGTATAGCTCAGGCAGCTCCAGCTCGGTGAGGAAGCCCAGGTGACCTAGATTCACTCCCAAGAGCGGGACGCTACCCCGCAAACGGCGAGCAGCATTTAGCAAGGTACCGTCGCCACCCAGCACCAGCACGAGGTTTACGCCCGGGGTCCAGGATTCCACTGGTGCGCCCCGGTCTGGGGCCCCCATGGCACTTGCCACCTCCGGGCTCACTACCCAGTCGTACCCGTGCCGGGTCAGCCAGGCGGCTAGTTCCACCGTCTGCTGTAGAGCTTGGGGCTTGTCCAGGTTGGGGTAGATCCCTATCAGTTTTGGTCCACCTTCCGGGCTTGATGCCAGGCTAAGACTTCTCCGGAAACGCCCATCGTTCCTCCCGGTGCCACCGGTGGGCTTCACTTACCACCTGCCCTGGTTCGACGGGCGCCTGTGGCCACCGACCTGCCTGTAACCAGAGCCAGAACTCCAGGTTGCCTTCAGGTCCCCGCAGCCGGGAAAAAGCCAGGCCCCGGATGCTGAAGCCCGCCCGGGGTGCGGCGTCTACCAACCGTTCCAACACCTGGCGGTGTACGGCCGGGTCTTTGACCACACCGCGCTTGCCTACCTGGGAGCGTCCAGCCTCGAATTGGGGCTTGACCAGGCACAGGGCATCGGCTCCAGGCTCCATTACACCGAAAAGAGCCGGCCAGATCAGTTCCAGCGATATGAAAGCCACGTCTACGGTGGCCAGACCCACTGGCTCTCCCAGCTGGGCAAGCCCAAGATGACGGGCGTTGGTGCGCTCCAGCACCACCACGCGGGGGTCTTGCCTGAGTTTCCACGCCAGCTGGCCGTAGCCCACGTCCACAGCATACACCCGCCGGGCACCGTGCTGGAGCAGGCAGTCGGTAAAACCTCCAGTGGAAGCTCCCACGTCCAGGCACACCCGGTCATGCACCTGCACCTCGAAATCGACCAGGGCTCCCTGGAGTTTTGCCCCGCCCCGGCTGACGTACGGCTGGGACGCCGCCAGCACCTGGATGTCCACGTCGGGAGCGAACCTGGCGCCCGCCTTGGTAACCGGCTCTCCGCCCACCAGCACCTGGCCGGCCATGACCAGCGCCTGGGCCAGGCTGCGGGTGGCCGCCAGGCCACGCTCCACCAGCAGTAGGTCCAGCCGGACCTTCACTCCTGCATACCCCGCCCGGTCCCGCTTGCGCTTACCAGGTCCCGGGTCCCACGGACGAGGGCCAGTACCCGGCCGGCTATTCCCTCTGCGTCCAACCCGTGCACCCGGCGGATGTGGCCGGGCGCACCGTGTTCTATGAAGCGGCGTGGAATTCCCACCAGCGTCACCTGGCAATTGGTACCCGCTCCGGCCAGGCTTTCCAGCACCGCCGACCCGAAGCCCCCTTCTATGGTATTCTCTTCCAGTGTGACCAGGTAGGGATGGCGGGCGGCCAGACTCCTCAGGAGTCGGTGGTCAAGGGGGGTCACAAACCGGGCGTCCGCTACCGTGGCGTCGATGCCCGAGGTCAGGAGGAGTTCGGCTGCCCCGAGGGCAACCTGGACCAGGTTCCCCACAGCCACCAGTGCCACGTGCCGGCCCTGGCGCAGGACTCGTCCCACCCCCGGCGTCAAGGGACCCGCCGGCCGGCTGCGAGCGGTCCGGCAAACCGCACCGCGCGGGTAGCGAACCGCGCTGGGGCCCGCCAGGGTGACGGCAGTGGCAAGCATGTCTTCGAGCTCGTGCTCGTCGGCGGGGGCCATCACCGTCAGGTTAGGGATGTGACGGAGGAAGGCCAGGTCGAACTGGCCCTGGTGGGTTTCGCCGTCCTCGCCCACGATACCGGCCCGGTCGATGGCCAGCACCACGCCTAGGTCCTGGAGGCATACGTCGTGGACCAGCTGGTCGTACGCACGCTGGAGAAACGTGGAGTAGATGGCCACCACCGGCTTGAGACCTGAAGCCGCCAACCCGGCGGCGAAGGTCACGGCGTGCTGCTCGGCAATGCCCACGTCGAAAAAGCGACCTGGGAACTCCCGGGCGAACTCCGAAAGCCCGGTACCTCCGGGCATGGCGGCGGTGATGGCCACGATGCGCCGGTCCTCCCGGGCCAGTCGCACCAGCGTCGATCCAAAGACCTGGGAAAACGAAGGGGTGTGATTGGGCTTGAGAACTCCGGTGTCCCGGTCAAATGGCCCGGGCCCGTGAAAAGCGTCCGGGTCCCTTTCCGCGGGCGGGTATCCCTTTCCCTTGCGGGTGATGGCATGGACCACCACCGGGCCCCGGATGCGCGCCGCACCTCTCAGCACGTCCTGCAGGCTCCCGATGTCGTGACCATCGATGGGGCCAAGGTAGGTAAACCCCAGCTCTTCAAAGAGCGCGCCCGGGACCACAAGGTTGCGCACACTGTCCTTGACCCGAGTGGCGGCTTCGCTCACAGTTTTCCCTACGTAGGGGATGCGGGAGAGCGCTTGCTGAACATCGCTCTTGACACGGTAGTAGGCCGGGGCGGAGCGGATGCGTGATAGATACGAAGAAAGTGCTCCTACATTGGAGGAGATGGACATCTCGTTATCGTTGATGACCACGATGAGGTTGGTCTTCATGAGCCCGGCGTTGTTCAACCCCTCAAAGGCCAGGCCACCGGTGAGCGCCCCATCCCCGATGACGGCCACCACGTGGTGCCGGGCGCCGGACAGGTCCCGGGCCACGGCAAAACCCAGCGCTGCTGAAATGGAAGTACTGGCGTGGCCAGCGTTAAAATGGTCGTGGATGCTTTCGTGGCGACGGGGAAAACCGCTTATGCCCCCGGCCTGCCTGAGGGTGTGAAACCGGTGGCGACGCCCGGTGAGGAGTTTGTGAGCATAGGCCTGGTGGCCTACATCCCACACGATCCGGTCACGCGGGCTGGAAAAGACGGTATGCAACGCCACGGTGAGTTCCACTGCCCCAAGGCTGGCGGCCAGGTGTCCCCCGGTCATGGACACGGTGGAGACGATCTCCTCCCGCAATTCCCGGGCCAGACGGCCCAGCTGCACTAGGTCGAGGCGTCTTAGGTCCTCTGGTCCATTCACCGTGTCCAAGAGCTTGGCCACTCACTTCGCCTTCCTCTGCCATAGTGCCATAAAACGACCGGTACGGGCGACAATATCGTTGGCATGGGCGATGGCATAACCCTTGCCGGCGGCCTTGCCGCCTACCGTCAACCCGGCCACCAACGCCACTCCAGCGATGCTGAGGGTGCGGTCTACACCACCGGCAATGCCTGCGGCCAGCCGAAAGGTCAACGCCGCAACGGCGGCCCCGCTGATGGTTCCAGCAATATCGCCCACCACGTCGTTGGCAAAAGCCGCCACCCGGTCGGCGTTGCGCACGAGCCAGAGGCTTTGCCTGGCCCCCCTTACACGCTTGGAGGCCCGGGCGTGGAAAGGAATCTCATCGGCAGCGGCCGTGGCCACACCCACCATGTCAAAGAAAATGCCGGTCAGGGTAATGATCAGGAGAACCACCAGGGCTGGCGCCACGGCCAGGTGGCCCATGGCGGCCTGGGCTGGCAGCGCCACTACGAAAGCAGCCACAAATGCCATAAAGCCCAGCTGGAGACCGTTGAACCAGCCGGGCCGCCGCCCCCGCAGTCTGTGATTTCGCAACTTGGCCGTTCCTTTCCTCTTTTTTGTAGGTGATGCCGGTGAACTGGTGGGGACAGGCTGACGGGTAAATGCTGCGGCTTAGGTCCAGCATGCTTTCCCAGCCGGTGACCGCCCGTTACCGGAACGGCGGTTTCCCTTTAACCCGGCCCCGCAGCGTTGCCGCGTGCGGTACTGGATTGCCACTCAGGCCACACTTTAATCCCCGCCAACCCTCGTCCGAACAGCCTAGGAGCTTTCCTCCCTGGCCCTGCCCTCTCCTTAGCCTTTTTTGCAGCTGTGATTTCGGAAGAGCATTCCAGCCACGGCCGCGGCCAGCATGCTCCAGAGCTCCATCCTTCCCAGCCACTCAAGGCAGGCTACACTGCACCCAGCGCCCTCCCATAGTATCGGCACCGCATGCAGGTTTCAACTCCAAGCCGTAAGAACGTGCCCACGGTGGCAAGCCTCACGCACTTGGGCCTCCGCGGAAGCAGGGTACTCGCCCGCATGCCATTGCGGATCGCCCCGTCTTCCTTGACTCCCAGCACCAGCCCGCAACTGGGCGTTGCCAGCCAGCACCAGGAGCTTCATCGATGTGCCCGTGACGGATTTTTAGCCCCGTCTTCAGAGAGAATGGGTCCAACTAGGATACTGCGCCCCACCAGAACCGGACAGTTCAAACAAGATTATATCAAGAAGACCGCGGGGACTTCAAAGGTTAATTGGGCGAGTCTAACGCAAAACGTCGTTGGCAGGCCGGTCCAGGCAACTACTGGTCTTTCGCCATCAACCCTTCAACGTAATACGCCAGTTCTTTCAACCTTACATACCCGCGGGGCAAGTGCGCGCGGGCCCGCTCCATGGCCGCCCTGGCCCGCTCCTGTGCCTTTTGGGGTGACCACCAGCGGAGCAAGGTACCGGGTGCGCCCGGTGCTTGGTCAAAGATATCATCATAGAGCTGGAAACCAAGGCCGAACTCTCGTCCAAAGCCGGTTAGTGCCTTGACCGGAGCATTGACGCCGGTCCCCAGCAACGCGCCGGCCACGGCTGAGCCCGCAAACAGAGAACCGGTTTTCAGGTAGTAGCACTGCTCAAATGCGGCCGGGTCCTGCGCGGTTCCTTCCAGCCCCAAGTCCATGGACTGCCCGGCACAGATGCCAAAGGGTCCGGCCGCGCGCGCCAGCACCTGGACGGCAGCCCGGGCCCGCCGCGCCGGCCGGGCCGACAGCCCGACCTCGAAGGCCAGGGCCAGCAGGGCGTCACCTGCCAGGATGGCCGTGGCCTGGTCAAACTGGCGGTGGCAGGATGGGCGACCACGCCGCTGGTCGTCATTATCCATGGGCGGCAGGTCATCGTGGACTAGCGAATAGGCATGTACAAACTCGGCGGCGCAGGCCAGGGGCACGGCACCCTCCAGGTCTCCGCCGCTGTCAGCCACCGCCGCCAGTACCATCACCGGCCGGAGGAGTTTCCCGCCCTGCCCGGCATAACGCATGGCCTCCCAGAGCCGGGGTGCCGGCGCGCAGGCTCCCAGGTAGCGGGCGACCCCGGCTTGGACAGCGGCCACGGCCCGGGCGTGGAATGCAGAAAACTCTCCGCCCCTCACTCGCCGTCGCTCCGCTGGACCACCGGGACCAGCACTGGTTCCCCGCCGGCCCCCTTGAGCGCCTGGTCGATGCGGGCTTCGGCTGCATCTAACTGCCCGCTGAGGGTCCGGGCCAGCGTGATGCCTTCCTGGAACAGGGTTAACGCGCGTTCTAGCGAAAGGTCTCCGCTTTCCAGCAGCTTGACAACCTCCTCCAGTCGCTGCAGGTTGGTCTCAAAGCTCGGCTTTTCCTGGGTCAACGCTTGTGTTTGTGGTTCCATGACCCTCTCCTCTCTCCGCCGGCCGCGCCCGGGTCCCGGTGACGGCAGCGCCGATGGAACCATCGGCCACCAGCACCTCCAGTTCCTCGCCAGCGACCACGTGACCGATACTCCTGATCACGGCCCCGGTGGAGTCAAGACAAACACTATACCCCCGGGCCAGGACGGCCAGCGGGCTCAAGGCGTCCAACCGGGCCGAAAGCCGCTCGCTGCGGCCCCGGGCCTGCTCCACACGCCGGGCGGCAGCCACTCCCAGCCTGCGGGTGAGTTCGTCCACGCGCTGCTCCAGCTGGTGCAAGCGGTCCTGGGGTCTCCTCATGGCCGGGCTGTCCACAGCCCGTTTCCAGCGGGCCCGGGCCAGCTCGGTGCGGCGCACCAGCGCCAGCCTCAGGCGCCCGGCCGCCTGTTCAATGCTGCGTTCCAGCACCGCCCGGTCTGGTACCACCAGTTCGGCGGCGGCGGACGGTGTGGGGGCCCGTACGTCGGCGGCGAAATCGGCCAGGGTAAAGTCGGTCTCGTGCCCTACCGCCGACACCACCGGCACCGGGCAGGCCGCCACCGCCCGCACCACGGTCTCGTCGTTGAACGCCCAGAGCTCCTCCACGCTTCCCCCGCCCCGGCCCACGATAACCACGTCCACTTCCGGCACCCGGGCTACCAGTTCCAGCCCCTGGCAGATGCGCTCGGGAGCCTCGGCTCCCTGGACCGCTACGTCGACGATGACCAGGGGTAGGTTGGGAAACCGCCGACGCGAGACGGTAATGATATCGCGCACTGCCGCCCCCTGCAGCGAGGTAACCACCCCCACCCGACGGGGCAGCCGGGGAAGGGCACGCTTGCGCCCGGGATCGAACAACCCTTCTTGCTCGAGTTTCTTCTTGAGCTGTTCCAGCGCCAGGTAAAGGGAGCCCAAGCCGTCAGGCTCTAGGCTCCGCACGTACAGTTGGTAGGCGCCGTCCCGCTCGTACACGGTGATGTGGCCGGCGGCTATTACCTTCAGCCCATCGTGGGGTCTAAAGGCCAGGCTGGCCGCGTGGGACCTGAACATCACCGAGCGCAATGAAGATGACTGGTCTTTCAAGGTAAAATACAGGTGACCGGAGGTGTGGCGCTTAAAATTGGAGATCTCCCCGCGCACCGCTACCTCCCGGAGCACAGGTTCGTTCCACAGCAAGTCCTTGATGAACTGCGTCAGCTGGCTGACACTGAAAACTTGCCGGGTTAGGACCATCTGGCCGCCTGGATGGTGTTTTTCATGAGCATCACAATGGTCATGGGGCCCACGCCGCCCGGCACTGGAGTGATGGCACTGGCCACTTCCTTGGCGCTGTCAAAGTGCACATCCCCCACCAGCTTGTCACCCACCTGGTTTACACCCACGTCGATGACCACGGCACCAGGACGGACCATGTCACCGGTGACCATCTCGGCCCGGCCCACCGCCACCACTAGTACGTCGGCCTGACGGGTGTGGAACCCAAGGTCAGGAGTGCGGGAATGGCAGATGGTCACCGTGGCGTGGCGGGAGAGCAAAAGCAGGGAAACGGGCTTGCCCACGATGTTAGAGCGGCCCACTACCACGGCGTGTTTCCCCTTGAGATCAACGCCCAAGCGGTCCAGCAGCACCAAGATGCCGTGGGGAGTGCACGGCACAAAGCCCTTGTCCCCGATAAGCAGGTTGCCGGCACTGATGGGGTGGAAACCGTCCACGTCCTTTTCGGGCCGGATAGCATGGATGCATGCCTTGTCGCTGATGTGCCCGGGCAGCGGCAGCTGCACCAAGATGCCGTGAATGGCCGGGTCCTGGTTCAGCCTTTCGATCAGGGCCAGCACTTCCTCCTGGGATGTGTCCCCGGGAAGGCGGTGGACCTCGGAATAAATGCCCACCCGCTTGCATGCCCGCTCCTTGTTGTTGACGTAAGTCCGGGACGCCGGGTCGTCACCCACCAGGATGACAGCCAGTCCCGGTGTTACGCCCTTTTCGGCCTGGAGTGCCTGGACTTCCTGGGCCAGTTCCTTCTCCAGGCTCCGCGCTGTTGCTTTGCCATCGATGATCTGGGCCGTCATGTTCCGTCCTCCTTTGTATGTAGGGGCAGGCTGGCCGCCTGCCCCTTCTACGCTAAGCCTGGTACTTGCCCTCCAGGTATTTCATTATGGCCTCTGCCGCGGTCTTGCCGGCGCCCATGGCCAGGATGACCGTGGCCGAGCCGGTGACTGCGTCACCGCCTGCCCACACTGCCTCCTTGGAGGTGAGCCCGGCCTCATCCACCACCAGCCCACCCCAGCGGTGGGCAGTAAGCCCAGGAGTGGTCTGCACCACTATGGGGTTGGGGTTGGTCCCCAGAGCCATCACCACCGTGTCCACGTCCAGCACGAACTCGGACCCCTGGACTTCCACGGGCCGGCGGCGCCCGGAAGCATCGGGCTCGCCCAGTTCCATGCGAATACACTCTATGCCCGTGACCCATCCCCGGTCGTTGCCCAGGATGCGGGTGGGGTTGCACAGGAACTTGAACTGCACGCCCTCGTGCTCGGCATGGTCCACTTCCTCGGCCCGGGCCGGCATCTCCTGGCGGGACCGGCGGTACACGATGGTAGCTTCCTCAGCCCCCAGGCGAAGAGCACAGCGCACGGCGTCCATAGCCACGTTCCCGCCTCCCACCACGGCCACCCGTTGGCCCGCCCGTACGGGAGTATCCCATTCCGGGAACTGGTAGGCCTTCATGAGATTGGTACGGGTCAACCATTCGTTGGCGGAGTAGACCCCGTTTAGGTTTTCCCCGGGGATATTCATGAACTTGGGCAAGCCAGCCCCGGTGCCCAAAAAGACTGCATCATACCCTTCCAGGAACAGATCGTCGACTGTGAGAGTACGCCCGATGATCACGTTGGTCTCCAGCTTCACGCCCAGGCTGAGTACGTAGTCCACCTCTGCCTTGACGATGGCCTTGGGGAGCCTGAATTCCGGGATGCCGTAAATGAGCACCCCGCCCGGGGCATGCAGTGCCTCGAAGATGGTCACTTCATATCCCCTGAGGGCGAGGTCACCCGCGCAAGTAAGCCCGGCGGGCCCGGCGCCAACCACCGCTACCTTCCCGGGACGCCGCTCCGGCAACCGGGGCGGTTCCACGCCCTGTCTCAGTTCCCAGTCGGCGGCGAACCGCTCCAGGCGGCCGATGGCCACCGGCTCGAACCGCTTGCCGAGAATGCACACTTTCTCGCACTGCTCTTCTTGGGGGCACACCCGCCCGCAGATGGCCGGCAGGTTATTGGTTTCTTTGATGGTGCGGGCCGCACCCATGAAGTCGCCATCCAC
Source organism: Bacillota bacterium (assembly GCA_040756655.1). Taxonomy (GTDB): domain Bacteria; phylum Bacillota; class Sulfobacillia; order UBA8153; family UBA8153; genus JBFLYN01. The sequence continues at coordinate 41,375 of JBFLYN010000010.1, read as the reverse complement.
GATCAGCTGGATGAACTCGGGTATCTTCACTCTGACCGGGCAGCCCTGGATACAAAGGGGCTTTTTGCACTGGATACACCTTAAGGCCTCTTGCCTGGCCAGTTCCGCATCGAACCCCAAGTTCACCTCGTTGAAATTCCGCACCCGCTCAGAGGCCGGTTGGGCGGGCATCTTAACTCTGCCTTGACGCTCGGCCATTATGCATCACCTCCCTGACAACCACACCGGTGCAGGGCAGTCTTTTCTTCTTCCAGGTACATCTGGCTCCTCCGTATGGCCTCGGCAAAATCCACCTGGTGACCGTCGAACATAGGACCGTCCACACAGCAAAACTTGGTCTTGCCGCCCACCGTCACCCGACAGGCGCCGCACATACCGGTGCCATCTACCATGATGGGGTTGAGGCTCACCAGGGTCTTGATCCCCAGTGGTCGCGTGACCTCCACGGTAGCCCGCATCATGGGAAGCGGGCCGACGGCGATGACTTCGTCAAACTGCTCGCCGCTGGCCAGAAGCTCCTGGAGTTTTCCGGAAACGAACCCGTGATAACCGAAACTGCCATCGTCAGTACATACGTAGAGCTGCCGGCTCACCGCCCTCATCATGTCTTCCATGATGAGAAGATCGTAGGAACGGGCACCGATGATGGATATGACCTCTACGCCCGCCTCGTGCAGCGCCTTGGCCTTGGGATATACGGGAGCCACGCCCACGCCGCCGCCCACGCAGACCACCCGACCCTGGCTCATGAGTTCGGCGGGCACGCCCAGCGGGCCCACCACGTCCAGGATGGAATCGCCCTCTTCCTTGGTACCCAAGAGCCGGGTGGTGTAGCCCACTTCTTGGAACACCAGGGTAATGGTGCCGGCCCCCCGGTCGAAGTCCGCGATGGTCAGGGGGATCCTCTCACCGGAGCCGGAGACCCGCACGATCACAAATTGCCCTGGTTCGGCCTTGCGGGCAACCAGGGGCGCCTCCACCGTCATAAGCTTGGTGACTGGGGTCAACACCTGCTTGGTAGTAATCTTGTACATGCCTCTTCCTCGTTCGCCTCCTCCTAGCTAGCCAGCGGCTCGTATATAACACTACAACCCTTTGATCTTCGCCGCCCGGTCTGCATATCCTCCTGCAAGAAAGCCGAAAGGCAGCCGATCTAGTCCACCTTGACCTCGGCCTGCCTGGCTATGGCACCCAGCACCCCATTTACGAACTTGGGGGTTTCCGCACTCCCAAACTTCTTGGCCAGCTCCACCGCCTCGTTGATGGCCACCCCCGGAGGCTGGCCCTCTACATGCAAAAGCTCATAACACCCAATCCGCAGGATGTTCCTGTCCACGATGGCCATGCGTTTTAGGCTCCAGCCCGATGAGTGCTCACCTATGACTGCATCCAGCCGGGGTAGCGTATCCAGCACTCCCCTGGCAAGTTTTTCGGCAAATTCCCTGACGGAAACGTCTAGGTCCGGCTCCAAGGCAAATGCCAAGGCTGAAGCGAAAGGTTGCGCACCGGTGTCAACCTGGAACAGGGTCTTGAGCGCGACCTCCCGGGCGAGTCTCCTCCGCATCCTTTGGCTCCTGTTTCCCCTGCCTACCGGCTGCCTCCGGGGGGCAGGTATTTCTCGATGATCTCAAAAAGGGTTTCTTTCTCATCATCTACTTGTTTGCCCAGTCGGTAGCCAACGTAGACACTCAAGGCGATGAACCCGGTCCACCAGGGCCCGACCCTCATGATCATCACCGCCAACACCAGCCCCAGCAGTGACCCGGTGAGCTTGCCCCGGTGACGGGTCATGACCTCGGCGACCAGAAGCCACCCTCGGGGAAGACCGGAGTTATCCTGATCATCCATGTTACTCCACCCGCCCCCGCCTGGGACCGTCGGCGATGTTCACCACGTAAATACGGATCTCCTCCACGGTCACACCCACCACATCCTTGACGTAACCGGATATGACCCGGTGGAGCTGGTTAGATACTTCGGGGATGTTGGCGTCCGGGCTCACCGTGGCCCGTACCAGGATGCGCAGTTTGGCATCCCGGGTCCTTTCTACCTCGGCCTTGATGTCTCGGACTCCGGCCACACCGGCAGCGACCTTGCGCACCAGGTTTTCCACGGCGGACAGTGCTACGCGGATCTCGCCGGCCGCACCGGGGTACACCAGCGTCCCGCCGGTGTAACGGCGCCTCAGGCCCAGGTACAGGAACCTAAGGCTCGCACCAAGGAAGAATAGGTTCACCAGCGTCAGCAGCACCGGTCTTTCCATGAGCGTGGCTACCCATCCCAATGACCATGTCATGCCCAGGGTGGCCAGAAAGCCCATGACAGATAAAAAGGCGATGGCCAGGCTGAAAACGGCTAATAGCATGCGGTCGTAAACTGTCACCTGGCATCCTCCCTCTCTTCGGCCGGGAAAGCGACGCCCTGGACGTGGATGTTGACTTCCACTACCCGCAGGCCAGTCATGACCTCCACGGCACTCTTGACGTTCTGTTGCACTTTGTGGGCTACGTCGGGAATGCAGGCCCCGTATTGGACTATTATGTAAAGATCAATGGCCGTTTCCTTGTCCCCGACTAGGACCTTGACCCCTTTGGAGAGGTTCCGCTTGCCTAGCATCTCGCCGATGTCGCCCACCAGGCCACCGGACATGCCGACCACGCCGCCCACTTCGGAGGCCGCCACTCCGGCTATGACCGCCACTACCTCGTCGGCAATCTTGACGCTGCTCATCTCTTCCAGGTCGTTAAAGGGCCGGGACTCTGGCCGCTGCATGGCGAGTTCACCATCCCTCGATTACAGTCACGTCTATTATACGAAAAGCCCTCTCCGTTGGCAAGGAAACCCGGCGCTGGCCAAGAGCTGGCGCCCGCCTGGACCTTGCCGGGCACTTCCGGTAAGGAAGCGCGACGGCATAGTCCAGTCATGAGCATGGCCATCATGTAGTTGCCTCAGAGCCGGCAGATGTGTGCCCATCGTGCATTGAGGCGGTATGGCCCGTCACAGCGCCTAAAACCCGGGCGGAACAGGTCCTGGTTTACGGCGGAAGCAGAAGTCCAGTCGGCTTGGCCCCCCGACCCGCACTGGGGCTGCGACATCCAGACCGTTGGACGTAAGTTCCTGCCGGTACGGGCCGGACGCGACCTACCTGCAAGCGTGGGGAAATGGGGCGGTTCCGCCCTGGCCTTGGCGAGGGTGTGGGCGTGAGCGATGGCGGCGATCACGGCGTACCTGCCCGTGGCCGGGGTCCGTAGGTGAACGCCACGCAGTCAGCGTATGGCCACTGGTTGAATGGCGCTGCGGCAGCACCCACCTTGCTTACACGTGGATTCGGTGATTGCGCTGCTCGCACCCGCCGTGTAGCCGGGTCAAGATATCTCGAAACGCCACTACCCGGTCGAGTCCCCCGGAAGCCTTGGCGGCGAACACCGCTAGGTCATCGTCAGGACCCACCATGACGCGCCTGAGACGGAAAGGACTGATCCGGTGGGCACGGTTATCCGCGCCGAACAATGTAGTCACGGCACCATCAAAGAAGCGCCGCAGCAACGCCTCGCCACCGGCGGCGAGATCCTGGCGCTGCCCCCACGGGTAGGAGAAGAACCTGGGCACCCGGTTGATGCGGCGGTACACCACTTCCAGGTTGGCAATGAGTTCCCTCTCGAGAATATCCAAGGACACCCGGGAGAGCTGGACATGGGAGTGGGTATGCGCCCCGATCTCCACCAGGTCACTCATCTTGAGCATTTGATCCCACGTCAAGGGCTCAAGACCTTGGAAAAGGCCCAGCTCGGCGCCCAGTGCGCCGGCACATTCCACAAAGCGGGTAGGCACGAACAGCGTGGCCGGACACTCGAACTCCTTGAGCACCGGGTAGGCTTGGGTGTAGTTGTCCTGGTACCCGTCGTCGAAAGTCACCGCGGCCGTACCGGCCTCCAGGGTCCCGGCGCGCTTTCTCTTTAGGTATTCACAGAGAGGAACTACCCGGTAATGGCTCACCAGCCACTCGACCTGTAAGCGAAACTCCCGTGGTTTCACCGCCAGGGGATGGGTGGGGTGAATCGAATGATAGGCCAGGATGGGAGTGCCGGCCCGGGGACGGGAGGGCATGACCGCGGCCGCCACCCTCTTGAGGATGGTGCGCACTGTCGCTCCTTCCGCTTTCAAAACGTCAAGCATAGTCCGTATCTCCCATGGTTACCCCCATTGCGCTGGGAGGCAAAGCATTCAGCCCGCGCACGGCAAGGATACCTGACCGCCAAGGATGGGGCAGGAATCCTAGACCCAGCATGTTGCCGCCTGGGATGGTGCCATCCCAGGCAGCCAGGAGCCGGACCCGGTGCGCTGCCAGGTAGCTTACGATCCGGGACAGGAAGTGGGCGGGCGGCAGCTGTCCTGGGGAAAACTCCAAGAGGTAGGCTCGCGGTAGCCTGGCCCGGTCCATGCGCACCACAGCGTAGGCTTCCACGTCCCCTCCCAGCCCGGCACCTAGCACTCGGTAGGTCCGGTCCGGGTGCTTTAGGTACCTCCAGTCAAGGTAGCTGGCGTCTTTGCAGACCCGGGCCATCCCGGCCGGTCCTGGCCTTTGGCAGTGTGCTTCGAACCCGGTACCCAAGGAGCTGAACTGGTCAAGGCCGCTACGGGCGATGCTACCGGCACCGGACAGCCACCGGAAGTGGGTGCGGGGTCTGCCCACTGGCCTCCAGCCATACCTGGCGTTCAGTGGATAGGAGCGGGTGTTGGGGAAGCTGAACACGAAGCTCCAGCCCCGGGCCTTGGCTTCTTCAATGGCCTCGCTGGTGAGAATACGAAAGATGCCTCTTTTGCGGTAACCAGGATGGGTGGCAGCATCAGTGGCCTGGCATGCCAGTACCCGCTCCATCCCGCTGCCCACGTAATAGGGCACCATTGCCCGGAACCCCACGATCTGGTCGTCCGCCACGGCCACCCGGGCAACAGCGGCCCCGGCCGGATTCTGGAGGTAGTACCATTTCCACCACTCGACCGAGCGGTTTTCTCCAAAGACCAGGTTCAGAAGAGCGACAATGCCGTCTTCGTCCCCGGGCCGGTATCCTCTAGACGTGATCATTCACGCTCACGCTCCACTCCGCCGACACCCTGGCTGCCCGCTGCCCCGGGTTTCCGGCACCCGCGGTCGCGCCCTCCCATGCCTTTAGACCCAGCTCCACGCAGACCGGGGAGGGAAGTCAGACTCGGCACCGGCCCGGTTGGCATAGCCAGGGCATGGTCCTGACCTCCACTCTATAATGGAAGAAACCGGGGCTCTCTGGGTGGTCCTGTCCAGCGGGTCAGCACTCCAGTCGCCGGCATCCTGCAACTTGCAGTATAGCAGCAGAATGTGGTGATCTTGTGACCTACTCGGCCAGAAACCCTTAAGAGATGCCGGGCAGGAAAAAAAGAGTCAGCGGTGGAATCCTGCCCGGAGCAAGGCCCGGCCGGCACCGCTGGGAGTCCGGCATGCCGGTGCCTCCTGCTCGCACGGGGGTTTGGCTGATAACGGGTTACGGGGAGAGGAAGGAGAGTGTCGAACCGCTGGCCCGTGGCCTACCGCCACTTGACCCCGGGGGGGTAGTGGTTTGGCTATCCGGCCGGTATTGCGTGTACCTCCGGGCTGGTCATCCCACGGGTGCGTGCGCTACACCGCCGGCTGCTCTGGGTCCTGGGCTCCAGGCTGGACGCCGGGCCCCGGCCTTCCCCACCGGGTCACCAGGCCCGGTTTCCCGCACGGCAAGGGAAGGGCATGCCTGCCCGGACTACCGGCCAGCTGGCTCCCATCTCTAGTAGGGCAAAGACAGGATACTGATGGCGTCCTGCTTTAGGCCGGTGTTACGGATGACGATATCCGCGATGCGCGACACATCCGCGGCTGCCAACTGGGGCGTCTTCACCACCACGGTGGCGCTGGTGTCGTTGAGGAAGACCAGCGCGTCTTCATACCCTTTGGCCCGGATCAGACCTTCGATCTCCAGCTCCCGGCCGATGTTGTCCACGATCCTCAGGAGCCTGCGGCTGGCTTCTTTTTTAGAGCTTTCATCGGTGTTGGGGTTATCGATCATCTCTCGGAGCAGGTCCAGCTGGTGCTGGCGGGTGCTGTCCCTCTCCAGGCGGTAGTCCACGAAAAACTCGGTGATGGGCGAAGTTGCTGGCAGGCTAATGGCTGGCCCGATGGGCCGGATGGTAATCACGCCGGGGTCCTCACGGCTCTGGTCCACAGGACGCCGGGAGGCGACGTAAAACAGGATCCCGGACACTACCAGCATGAACAGGAGGAGGCGGAAGGCGCCGCCACGTTTCCAGTTGAAGGTTCTAAACACGTCAATCACCAGCCTTCATGGGAAGTACTTTTACCCGGTTGGTGGGTAACGACAACAAGGTAGACACGGCCCTGGTCAACTCCGCCCGCACCCGCGAATTGGCCCCACCCTCTGCCACTACCAGTACGCCTTTGATGGCCGGAGCGTGAACGCCGGTGACCACCGGGGCTTCCAGGCCGCTGCTGCTCCTGGTCATCACCGGGCGGTGGTCCTGTGTGCTTTCCTGCACCTGGCGGTGAGTGCCGCCACCGCCTCCCTCCTCGGTTTGCCTGGTCGTAGTCGCGCTGTTGGTGGCCAGCTGGTTCTGGGGCGATTCCGCCAGGGTAACCTGCACCCGCACTAGCCCGGCTCCTTGGACCAGGGATAGGATGGATTCCAGTTCCCGGCTGAGAGCCTGTTGGTACAGGAGCAGTTCGTGGACGGTGCCCGGTTCGGCCTGGCTGCTCACGGGCGGCACGGCCGGGGCGGGCCGGCGGACCGGCCAGGAACTCACCAGCAGCAGGACCACTCCCAGCGCGACCAGAAGTGCCAGTCTCACAGTGCGCCGGTCCCACCTGCGGGGAAAGCCAGAGCTCTCTCCCATCATCATCTGGTTCTACCTCCCGTCCCGGCCCCGGGCCGGGGCCAAGTTCACTTCCACCTGGTGCTCGGAAATTCCGTGATAGGCTGCGAGAGTGGCGGCAATGGCCCGCGCGGTACCCGCCAAATCCGCTACGGCAGCGTCCGCCCGCACGCTGATCCGCACAGGTCTCAGGTCCGGGCCCAGGTCTACCCGGCACTGCACGTGGCTTAGCCCATCCACGCTCCCTACCAGCACCTCGGCCTGACGGGTGAGGCTGGTCTCGACGGTGCGGGCCACCTCGGCAGCTGCGGCTGCTGGCATTAGGGTCAGGAGCCGGTCCGGGCCCCACTGCCGGTCAAGGAAGGTCAAAGCCGGGCTCATCACCGCCAGCACCACCACCAGCCCAAGCACCAGGCGCAGGTACCGGGCCATGGCTTCTGATGGGGACAGCAGCTCCACCATGGCGGCAAACAGCACCACCATGGCCACGGTGCGGGCCCACTGGTAGATGGCATCCACGTTACATGCCCCCTCACAAGATCGGCCGGGACGCCGTGGCCATCACGGCCAGGCCGATGATGAACATGACCGCCACCGCGGCCACGGCCACCGCCGCCATCACCAGTGAACCGGCGATGCTCCTCAGGCAAGCGGCTACAGCGCTGCCTCCCACGGGCTGGGCAAGAGCTGAGGCCAACCGGTAGACCAAGACCAGGGCCACGATCTTGGCCACCGGGAAGGCCACCATGGTGAAAATCACCACCGCCCCGGCCACCCCCATGACCGAGCGTAAGGCAGATGAGCTGGCATAGACCATCTCCACGGTGTCGGCGAAAATCTTGCCTACCAGCGGCACAAAGGTAGACGTCACGTACTTGGCTGCCCGCAACGTGACGCTGTCGGCCACGCCTCCCGCCACGCGCTGCACGGCCATGACCCCGATGAACAAGGTAAGGGTGACACCCAGCACACCCAGGGAAACTTGCCTGAGTAGGTCGACCATGCCACTGATCTTGAACCGGTCCGAGAGGTGTCCTACCAGGTCCAGGACGGCCGTGGCATAAATCAGAGGGAAGACGATGTCCGATACCACCATGGACACGACGTAGACCAGGGTGAGCACTACCGGGTGCAACAGGGCGGCACTGGTCGGAGCCCCAGAGCTGGCCAGTAAGGCGATCATGGTGGGAAGCAGCGCTTTCATGAACAGGGTCAGGCGCTCGATGACACTGCGGGCCAGTCCCATGGCGGTGGTGAAAGAAGCCAGGGCAATGGCCGCCAACGCCAGGTAGCAGGCAATATACGCCACCCGACCGGCACCATCGGCAGCCAGGGCCGAATGCAGGTTCTCCAGGAGGGCACAGGTGACCACCAGCACCAGAAGCTGCGCCAGCAGGCGAGAATTGTGCCAAAGTTCACCAGCGAAATACCTGGCGATGCCCCAGCCCAGTTCGCCGTAATCCAGCGGCTGGCCACGGGTAAAGAGAGAGCCCAGCATGTTCCGCCAGTCCAGTACCGGAGCAAATCCCCGGGTCTCCCGTTGGAGTTCGGCCATGAAGTCTTCCACCGCCCGCAGGTCCAGATCGTCCAGGCGCCCGGTTAGTTCAGGCGCGGCGCTAGCGGCCGGCACCAGCAACAGGATCAAAACGGCCATCACGATCACACCTTGCAGGTTCCTCACAATCTCACCCCAGCAATCGAGCAACCATGTCCAATATCCCCCGGACGATGGGCAGCGCCAGTAACAGAATGAGCAGCTTCCCGCCCAGTTCGATACGGGATGCGATAGCGTTTTCGCCGGCATCGCGGCTGATCTGGCCGCCGAAATCCGCGATGTAAGCAATGCCCAGGATCTTCAGGATGCTGCCGATGTAGACCGGGTTGACGCCTGCTCGCTGCCCTAGGTCCACCAGCAAGTCCAGGATGAGGAAGAGCTTGGGGACGAGGAACAGGAAGATGGCCACTCCCGCCACCAGTGCAAGGTGTACGGCAAACTCCGGGCGCTGCTGCCGCAAAAGCGCCAGCATGGCCACGGCCACCAGTCCGAAGGCAACGATCTGCACGATTTCCATGGGCATACCTCACGGGGTCAGTAAAGGTTGAACATGGTCTTTACGGCATCCATAAAGTCGCTGATGACCCGGATCACCATGGTGAGCACCAAGACGATGCCGGCCAGGGTCAAGAGCCAGGCGAAGTCTTCTTTCCCCGCCATCTTCAGCATGGTGTGCAGCGCCGACACGATGATGGCAACTCCGGCGATTTGGAAGATGAGGTTGATGTTCACGACCTTTCCCCCTGTCTCTAGAGAAGCACGATGGTCAGGGCCAGCGCCCCCAGCACCCCCAGCTGTAAAGCCAGCCGGGCGTATCTGGACTCATCGGCCCGGGCCGCGGATTCGTGCTGGGCCAGCCGCCGGCAGGCCAGCTCCAGGTGCCGCACCTGCTCTCTCGCACCGGGCATGGAGAACACCGCTCCCAGGCTGCGGATGATCTCCAGGTCGGCCGCGTTTAGCGAGAGAGCCGGGGTCGCTGCGTCCAACGCCGCTGTCCAGCCGTCTCCAGCCGTGACCAGCCCGCCGCTGGCCAACCGCGAGGCAGCGCCGCTGAACACCTCCCGTACCGGGTAGGTAGTGCCGACACCCGCGCGGCCCAGGGCGTGAGGCAGTGGGCTTACAGCATAGGAGATCTCGGTAACCAGAAGCTCCAGGGCACGCTGGAATTGCTGTAACTCCCGGGGGCGCTGCCGGTAGCGCTGGGAGACTGCATGCCCCAGGGCAGCTCCGGCCCCTACAACCAACACGGCCCCGGCCAGTTTGAGAAGGAGCAATCTACTACCTCCCCGCCCTGGATTTTAGCTCGGTGCGGGCGGTGACCCGCTCCACGGTGCCGGGCCCTCTCCGGCGGGACATCACTACAAACCGGTCAAAAGGTACGTGCTCGAGCAGTTCCTTGAACGCAGGGCGGCGGGCGATGTCTTCCAAGTCGCGCCCGTGGGCGCTCACTAGCACTCGCACTCCCGCGTTGATGGCATCGAGAATGGCCCGGCCATCCTCGGGTCTACCCACTTCGTCGGTGACGATGAGCTGGGGGTTAAGGCACCTGAGCATCAAGGCTATGCCCTGGGCCTTAGGGCACCCGTCCAGTACGTCAGTGTTGAAACCTACGTCCAGCTGGGGCACACCATTCAAGCAAGCGGCCAGTTCCGACCGCTCGTCCACTATCCCCACCCGGCTGGACCGGAGGATGGGCGGTAACCCGTTGCTGGCCAGCCGCGCCAGGTCCCGGAGCAAGGTGGTCTTGCCCGCCCCTGGTGGTGAGAGCACCAAGGTACTCCCCAGGATGTGGTCGACCACCAGGGACGAGATGAGCCCGGTGGCACACCCGGTAACCGCCCTGGCCAACCGGATACTCAGGGCAGCCACGTGCTGGAGAGCACGAATGCGGTCGCCTTCCACCAGGGTCCGGCCGGCCAACCCCACCCGGTGGCCGCCGGACAGGGTCAAGAACAGGCTGCGCAGCTCTTCCTCCCGGGTATATAGAGAATACCCGGTCATCAGTTGCAGGGTTACCTGCACGTCCGTGGCGGAGGGACAGAACGCGTCACCCGGGTCTCCCACCCGGCGCCCGCTGGCATCCAGCATGATATCGCCCACGCAGGTGACCGCCACCAGCGGCCGTTCCTGCCTAAGACGCAGTTCCTCAAGACCAGCCACTGCTGCCCGAGAGCCGGTGGATAGCCAGCTTTCCACCGCCCGGCGCACCGGAGGGGCCAGCACCGGCAGCACATCCCGTTGGATGGAACCGAGCCAGGCCGGGTCGCCCACAGCCAGAAACCTCCCCTGGGAAAGACAAGGACCGGACATATCTAGAGATATTTGTCCGGTCACCATTTTATGCCAACCCGGTTGTTACCTACTAGCGTCTATCCCTGGTCCCCGTCTTCGTCCTGGCCGCTTTCTTCATCCCACTCCTCGTCCCCGTAGATAGTCTCGCCGCATGCCGGGCAGAGCAGGGTGTCCACCTCGTCGTCATCCAGCAAGTCCGGGTCAAAGCACAGCTCCTCGTGGCAGTGGGGGCACGTCATCTCCAGGAAATCCTCGTCCTCGTAAACATCGCTTTCCAGGTCAGACAAGTCCTCATCCAGGCTCACCATGTACTCTTCCATCTCGGCCTGGTTGATGTGAATTAGGTCAATCTCCTCGGCTATTTGGGATAAGAGGGAGATGACTTCGCCCAGCACTCTGCCTTCCTTGGTATCATCGCCGATCTTCAGACCCTCCGCCAGGCCCCGTATGTAGGCCGCTCTCTCCTTGAGGTCGTCCACCGAGAATCTCCTCCTCGTAGGCTAAAATGATCTAACCAGTATAGGTCGGCAACCCGGACAGTAACATAACCTGTGATGCTTGTCTCTATGCGTCAGGCACGTTCGATATAGCTGCCCGTCCGCGTATCAACCCGGATCCGGTCCCCGATGTTTACAAACAGAGGCACCCGTACTGTGGCCCCGGTCTCCAGCCGGGCCGGCTTGGCGCCTCCCGTGGCAGTGTCGCCTCGCAGACCGGGATCCGTCTCCACCACCGTGAGCTCTACGGAGTTGGGCAGTTCCAGGTCGATGTACTTACCCTGGTACACGAGCACCCAAACGGTCATGTTATCGACAAGGTAGTTGACAGCGTTGCCCACCTGCTCCTTGGAGAGGGCGATCTGATCATAGGTCTCCATGTCCATAAAAGTGTAATGGCCCTCAGAGCTGTAAAGAAACTGGACCTCCCGCCGTTCCAGGTGAGCCCTGGGGAGCTTCTCGCCTGCCGGAAAGGTGCGGTCCAACACGGCTCCCGTCCTGACGTTCTTCAGACGGGTCCTGACAAAGGCTGACCCCTTGCCCGGCTTGACGTGCTGGAATTCCACGACGCTGAAAACTTCGCCGTCAATCTCAATGGTTACACCAGTGCGGAAATCGTTGGTGGAAATCAAGGTCTTCCTTCCTCCTCGTCCGGCCGCTCCTCGCAGGTAGCCTGCCCGTGGTGAACTGGGGATATACCAGAGCTTGCCATTATGCCCTTACAGCAATCAGGTGCTTGGGACTGGCGGTGAGGTTTCGACACCCACCCGCGGTGACCACCACCAGGTCCTCGATGCGAACGCCGCCCCAGCCGGGGATGTACACGCCCGGCTCCACGGTGACCACATTCCCTGCTTCCAGCACCACATCAGCGGGGGCCAGAGGAGAAAGCCCAGGGCCCTCGTGGACCGCCAGACCCACGCCGTGGCCCAGCCCATGACCGAATCGCTCGCCCAGACCGGCCTGACCTATGATGTCCCGGGCGACGGCATCCACTTGCACCCCGGTAAGGCCCGGTTTGATGGCCTCCAGCGCCGCCTCCTGGGCCCTCAAAACTACATTGTAGATGCGTTGCTCTTCAGCGCCGGCTGCTCCCACCACTACCGTCCTGGTCATGTCGCAGCAGTACCCGTCCAGGGTAACGCCCACGTCGATGGTAACCAGGTCGCCTGCACCCAGTCGCCTACCGGTAGGTTGCCCATGAGGCAAGGACGCGCGCGGGCCGGAGACTACGATGATCTCGAATGCCATGCGCCGGGCTCCCAGGCGTCTGAGCATACACTCCAGCTCCAGGGCCACCTCTTCTTCGCTCATGCCTGCGGCCATCCACTCCAGCAGCTGTCCGAATCCCTGGTCCACCAGGGACTGGGCCCGGGCTATCTTCTCGATCTCCCCTGGGTCCTTCACTCTCCTCAACTGCTCGACCCAGCCGGAGACTCCCACCAGTTCTACGCCTGGCAGCTTGTCCTTGAACATCTGGTACATGCCGAAGGTGACGTGGTCTTTCTCAAAGCCAAGAGTGGTGGCAGCATGCTTGCCCATGAGCTCGGAGACGGTGCCGTGATACTCCCGGTCGGCCTTGACCACGGTGAAGTCGGGAGACTGCTCCTGGGCCTGTTCGAGATAGCGAAAGTCGGTCAGGAGGTATGCCGCATCGGGGAAGACCAGCAACGCGCCTGCGGAACCGCTAAACCCGCTCAAGTACAGGCGGTTTTCGGGCCTGGTGACTAGAAGTGCGTTCACACCTTCCCGGGCCATCCGTTCCCGAAGCGTCTGAGTTCTAGACAAGGCCAGTGTCACTCCTCTTCCGGGCGCCGAATCTCGCCTTCGATCTTACCATAATCATCCGGCTTTGAACAGGCCTTACCCCGGGCGCAGTTCAAGCCCCACCCCGAGGTCCCGGCGCGAGCAGGTTCCGGCTCTACGCCCGGTTCTGGCGGTCAACGCCGGGCCACTGCCGCAGATTCCCGGGGCAGGTCTGGAGGGCCCCGGGTGAAGCCCAGCGACTCATCGTACCTGGCTGCCAACGGTCGTGCACTTCCAAGTGGTTGGTGGAGGCCCTAAAGACCTTTTCGACATGACCCTGGGTAGTGGTGCTGGTTCGAAGGGCGCTTTTCGTGCCTGGGCGTTTGCCGGCTGCGATTGCCCTCGCGCCTGGCAGGTCTATGGGGGACCACGTTCCACACGTGCTCGCAACTACCTGACTTAGGGCGCATGTCAAAGCGGGCCGGAAGGTACCGGCCCGCCGCGTCGCCCTTAGCTTTATTACCTAACTGCCCGGTCCGGTACGCGCTCTATCACCACGGTACTCCCGCACCTGCGCATCTGGACAGAGCCACCCGGCCCGCTCCCGATCCGCTCGTACATCTCATGGGGTATGCGCACCCGGCCCCCCTCTTCCATGGCGACCACCAGCTTATCCTTGCGTAAATCGTTCCGCGCTTGTACCACCACAACACTGTACCCGCTGGAATCGGTGGTACCTTCTTTGCTCGTATCAAGCCGCCGCCAGCCGATGATCATCATCCCCTCTCCCAGGTTTGGAGTCCATGCATCCATTATACCCAGGAGCGGGAAGTGAAAAATGTCGCTCACCGTAGGGACAGCCCCGATCCGTAGCCAGTCTTCGCCACCGTCCGGCGGCAACTCCGGCCGGCCCGCTTCGCCTCTCAAAGGTACCGGTCTACCAAACCGGGGGACCGGATGGTCCATACGCGGCCTTTAGCCTTTAGACTAGAGTCCTCCGGGCACGGGAGCGTCCTGTCGCCAGGGGTCCCCTGGTGTCGACGGCTAGTTAAGGTCCCTGTTCAGCGCCCCATCCTGGCCAGGTGCAAGGGTTGCCCCACCAGGCCATGGGCAGCCTCCATGATGGTCTCACACAAGGTAGGATGGGCATGGATCATGTCGGCCACTTGCCTGCCGGTGGCTCCCATGGCCAGCGCCATAGCTCCTTCGTGGATCAGGTCGTCGGCGTGGGGTCCCATAATGTGCATCCCAAGGATCCTTCCGGTGGCGTCGTCGGCGACCAGCTTTACCAGGCCCTCGGTCTCGCCCATGGCCACTGCTCTTCCATTGGCCGAAAATGGGAACTTGGACACTTTGACATCGTAGCCTTTCTCCCGGGCTTCCGACTCTTTGAGTCCAACGCCCGCCACTTCGGGTATGGAAAACACGCAGTTGGGGATGACCGAGTAGTCCATCTCCCGGGCGTGTCCCATCAAGTGCTCTACGGCTACAATCCCCTCGGCCGATGCCACCGGGGCCAGGTAGGTACGGCCTACCACGTCGCCGATGGCGTAAATGCCGGGCACGTTGGTCTGCATGTGCCCATCGGTCTTGATGCCGTTTTTGTCATGGGCAATGCCCAGGGCATCCAGGTCCAGACCGCCAAAGTCTGGCACCCGGCCCATGGCCACCAGCACTAGTTCCGCCTCGAAGCTAACCTTCCCGCCGTCCTTGGTGTCCCCGGATAGACGCTTCCCCCCGCCGGTATCCACGATCTCCTTGATGTAGATCCCGCTGTTGACCTTGACTTGCTTTCTGCGAAGAAGAGTCATGAGCCGGCGCGAGATCTCCTCGTCGACCGGGGGCAGGATCAGAGGTGAGCGCTTCACCATTTCCACGCGCGTCCCGAAGGCGTTCCAGATGCACGCAAACTCCACGCCCAGCACCCCGCCGCCGATGACGATCATGCTCTCAGGCACCCGGGGCAGGGCCAGCGCATCGTCGCTGGAGATGGTGTGCTCAAGACTCTCCTGGTCCACAGGCGGCAGCTGGGGCTTGGAGCCGGTGGCGATGATGATGTTCTTGGTCTCTAGTTCCTGTTCGCCGTCAGCACCCGTCACCCGCACCCGGCCCGGCGCCACGATCTGTCCCCGGCCCCTGAACAGGCTGACTCCCGCAGCTGACAAGAGCTTCTCCACACCGCCCACCAGCTGGGCCACCGTGCGCTCCTTGTGGGCCATGACCCCGGGAAGGTCCAGTTCCACTGGACCGGTTCTCACCCCGAAATTGGCCAGGTGCTGGGCCTCTACATAGGCGGTGGCCGACTTCACCAGTGCCTTGGTGGGGATACATCCCCGGTTCAGGCAGGTCCCTCCCAGCCGGGCGGATTCCACCACTGCCACCTTGGCTCCCAGCTGGGCGGCCTTGAGGGCAGCTACGTACCCGCCGGGGCCGCTGCCGATGATAACCACATGGTACATACTTCATACCTCCTGCGAGTATTTGCCCGCCGCCAGCAGCCTGGCAGCCTCATTTTCCTGCGGGGTAAGCCCGGAAGCCACAAAGGTCACCCCCAGCACCGACTCGAACCCTGACACGATGGCTTCGCGCACTGCCTCGGGTGAAGGACGTTGTCCCAGTACCTCGGCAAGGCCGGCAGCTTTGGCTCTTAGAACCCGGGCTACCCGCTCCCGGGACGGCCCCGACCCCACGCGCAGGGTGCTCAGCAGCCGGTCCACGTCGAAACTCAGGGGGATGGACCCGTGCTGCAATATGGCCCCGTTTCTCCGGACCTGGGCCGAGCCCACCAGTTTTCTCCCGTCAGATACCACCTCGTACCACGACGGGGCATCAAAGCAGGCGGCGGAAGCACCGCCCCGGCGGTCCACTTCGCTGTGGGGTATCACCGTGGCCGGGACGCCCAGGGCTCGCAGCCCGGCCACAAGCGCCTCGCTCAACACCCGGTAGGTCTCGATGACCGTGCCCGGCAAGAGCTCCTCCCGGATGACCACAGCGTAGGTCACTTCATCATCGTGTAGTACCGCCCGCCCGCCGGTGGCACGCCGCACCCACGTGGCCCCGATTTTCCCAAGACCACCAAAATCGATTTCCTTCCCAGGTACCTGGAAATATCCCAGCGACACTGCGGGAGGCACCCAGCTGTAAAACCTCAGCACCGGGCTGGCGCCGGGTGACTGTGCGGCCAGGAGGGCTTCATCCACGGCCATGTTCCAGGCCCCGCCAGCCGGCCCGGTGTCCATAAGCCGCCACCGGCTTCCCTTTAGCAGCAAATGTCAGCCCCCTCCCGGGCATCCTGGCCCAGTGCCGCCCGGATGCACGCGCGTATTTCCACGGGCCGCAAGGGCCGGGGATAGTTGAACACTACCCCCCCGGGCCGCTCGTTATAGTACGGCCGGTTGCAGTCTGCACATCCGGTGGTCCTGAAGGCCTCGCCATCCGCTAATAACTGCTTGAGAACTGAGCCGGAAAGACCCCAACCGGCCAGGCGTCCTTCCAAAAACGCAAACTTGACCCCGGGCACTTTCCTGTCCAGGAGAAAGCGGGCCACTTGCACGCGCCGGTACACATCCACCGGCGGCGGGGACTGGTCCTCCAGGGGTGTCCCCCGTACCGGCGTGAAGGCGAACAACCCCACTGTCACCCCGTAACCCGCCATGTGTCCTAAAAAGCCCACGGCCTCTTCCTCGGTCTCTCCCAGCCCCACTATGAGGTGGGTGCTGACTTGCCCGGGAAATCTCCCGGCGGCCGCCTCCACCACTGCCAGCGCCCGGGACCACGAAGCTTGTTTGACCCGGGCATATACCCGCTCGCACGCTGCATCCAGGGGTAGCCCCACCCGGTCGGCTCCAGCCTCCAGCCAAGCCAGAACACAGTCCTCACTTAGCGGTGCTGCGGACACGGCCACGGGTACTTCGACCCGGGCACGCAGCGCCCTGATCAGTTCCAAGCAGGCACTGGCCCCATCCCCACCCTGCACCAGCTGGACGCACACCCGGCGAAACCGCCCGGCAGCGGCAGCCTGGGCCAGTGCCGGCACCGCCTGATCCACTGTGAACGCAGGCCAGCTCACCCGGGACAGAAAGCCGGGGCGACTCTCTGCGCACCGGGACTGGGGGCAGAACCCACAGCTTGCGGTGCATTTGTCGCCGGCCAGGACGTAGGCGGTAGTGGGCACCTCGTCCAGGCGCGCCCGGGCCAGGCCAGCCACAGCAGCCGTGCCGGCCGAAAGCCGGATTACCCTGTTCATAGCACACAACACTCCTCCTGCCGGTGGACAGCCAACCCCAGCCGGGTGGCTAGCTCCAGGGCAGCACGGGCAGGCTGTACGATCTTCTGTACCCCGGACCTTACCGCCAACTGGTCCAGTTCCTTCCGGTAGGTGCCCCCGGGTCTCATGCACCCCAGGTACAGGCTGGCACGGGGCATCATCACCCGGGCCGTGGCCAGGACCCGGGAGACTTCCTCCAGGCTGGGAGGAGATACGTGCTCGTAGGGCGTGCCCCGGGTGGGTATGAGCACCAGGAACACCGCTACCGGTGCTTGTAGGCCGGCGAGTTGCTCTAGCGCCCGGTATTCGCCGCTGATCTTGCCGCCGCGAAGCCCGATGCAAACGTGGGGGTATACCGGGAGAAACTTGGCAAACTCGCGGTAGGTTTCCACGTAATCCCCGGCCGGGCGGTCCAGGCCGTAGACCTCTCGGACTGTCTCGTCATCGCCCACGAAATCCAGGGAAATGCTGTCGGCCAACCCGGCCAGCTGGCGCGCCGTGTCCGGGCCGGCCAACCCCACATGTAGGTTGAGCCGGGCGCCGTTCCGTTTCATCTCCTGTAGAAACCCCAGGTGGGACCCCAGGGGCACCTGTCCTTGGACGTCACACCCGCCGCTGATCAAGCAGCTGGTGAAGCCCCGTTCGTGGTAGGTTGCGATGGCCCGTTCCTTGGGGAGCATGGTCCTGAGATAATGACCCCGGCAGTGGAGGCACGCCAGCCCGCAACCGGCACCCGTGACCGTGACCGGCAACGTGCGGTTCGGGACCGCCGCCACCAGGGTGGGACTGTGGTGAGCCATGCGCTCCGTCCAGGCCCGGTCGAGCAGTTCGTCGATTCTCTCTTCCACCCCTGACTGGGGGCGGGTCCGGCCGTGGCCGGACCCGCTTTCCAGTTTCTCTATTCTTTCTTCCATCGGACCACAGGGCGCCGCGCCGCGGTGGCCTCGTCCAGGCGGCCGACCACGGTGGTGTGGGGGGCAGTCTTCACCCGCTCGGGATCGGCGTAGGCTTCGCGGGCGATCTGGTTCATGGTTTCCACAAAGTAGTCCAGGGTCTCGATGGACTCGGTCTCCGTGGGTTCGATCATCAGGGCTTCCTCCACGATGAGCGGGAAGTAGTTGGTGGGAGGATGGACCCCGTAGTCCAGGAGGCGCTTGGAGATGTCCAGCGTCCTGACGCCGGTTTTCTCCTTGATCCGCCCGGGCTTTACCACGAACTCGTGTTTGCAGTGCCGGTCGTAGGGTAGGTCGTAATGCTCTAGGAGTTTCCGCATGAGGTAGTTGGCGTTGAGCACGGCGTTTTCGCTGACCTTCTTGAGCCCGTCTGGACCCATGGCCCGGATATAGGCATAAGCCTTGATGATAGTGCTGAAATTCCCGTAGTACAGCTTCACCCGGCCGATGGTATCAGGAAGATCGTAGTTTAGGAGGTAGCGCTGGCCGTCAAAATCCACCAGTGGTACCGGTAGGTACTTCACCAGGTCCTCCCGCACCCCCACGGGACCGGAGCCCGGGCCGCCACCACCGTGGGGCGTGGCGAAGGTCTTGTGCAGGTTGAAGTGTACCACGTCGAAGCCGGTGTCGCCCGGCCGCGCATAGCCCATGATGGCGTTGGCGTTAGCCCCGTCGTAGTAAAGGAGCCCGCCCTTTTGGTGCACTATGTCAGCGATGACATGGATGTTCTCATCAAACAGGCCCAACGTGTTGGGGTTGGTGAGCATGAGGCAGGACACAGACTCGTCCATGACTCGCCTGAGGACCTCCACGTCCACACCGCCCCGGTGGTCCGATTTGACCTCCACCGTCTCCATGCCCACCATCACTGCTGATGCCGGGTTGGTGCCGTGGGCCGAGTCAGGGATGATGACCTTGGTCCGGCGCTCTCCCCGGGCCTGGTGGTAGGCCTTGATGATAAGCAGGCCCGTGAGTTCGCCGTGGGCTCCGGCCGCGGGCTGCAACGTGGCCCGGGCCATACCACCGATTTCGCACAAGTACTGTTCGATCTCGTACAGCAGCTGTAGCGCGCCCTGGGCCATGGATTCAGGAACATAGGGGTGCAGGTTGGCAAAGCCCGGCAGCCCGGCCACGACCTCGTTGATCTTAGGGTTATACTTCATGGTGCACGAACCCAGCGGGTAAAACCCGATGTCAACCCCGTGGTTCAGCTGGGAAAGCCGTGTGAAGTGGCGCACCACGTCAACTTCGCTGACTTCAGGCAGTTCTGCCGGTACCTGTCGGAGTTCACCGGCGGGCAGCAACTGACCCAAGTCCTGCTCTGGAACGTCCAGCGCGGGAAGGGAATATGCGCGCCGCCCCGGGGAGCTCAGCTCGAAGATCAGAGGCTCTAGCCTTTTCATGCCAATCCCTCCAATCCGCTCACCAGTGCGTCGATCTGGCCGCGACTGCGCTTCTCAGTCACGGAGATGAGCAGGACATCGTCCAGCTCCGGGTAGTCCCGGCCCAAGGGGTACCCGGCGATGATCTTTTTCTTGAGTAGTTCGTCCAGGACGCGGCCAGTTCCCACCTGGCAGCGCACGGCGAATTCCTTGAAGTGGGGAGCACTGAAAGCCCGCTGGTACCCGTCCAGAGAAGTGATGCGGTCCCTGGCATAGGCGGCTTTCTGCAGGCAGTGGCGCGCCAAGTCCTGGATACCCTCCTTGCCCAGCCACGACAGGTATACCGTGGCGGCCAGCGCGCAGAGCGCTTCGTTGGAGCAGATGTTGGACGTGGCCTTCTCTCTCCGGATGTGCTGCTCCCGGGTCTGCAGGGTAAGCACGAAGCCGCGCTGGCCCCTCACATCCACGGTGGCGCCTACCACCCGGCCGGGGATGCGCCTCATCAGTTTCTCGGTCACGGCAAAGAAGCCCAGGTATGGCCCGCCAAACGACATGGGGACTCCCAGCGGCTGCCCTTCGCCTACCACCATGTCAGCGCCATAGCTGGCAGGCGGGCGCAGGACCCCCAGGGACAGCGGGTCCACGGCCACCACGAATAGCGCTCCATGCTGGCGAGCCAGATTCCCTATGCTCTGGACATCCTCGATGCAACCGAAGAAGTTGGGCTGCTGCACCAGCACGCAGCCGGCTCCTGGCACTTGGCCGGCCAGCCCTGAACCGCATACCTGACCGCTGTCTTTCTGGAAGTCAACCTCGACCACTTCCAGGTCAGCGCCCCGGGCGTAGGTATGGATAACCGCCCGGTACTCGGGGTGCACCGAACGGGCCACCACGATCTTCTTGCGGCGGGTCTGGCCGCAGGCGATCATGGCTGCCTCGGCCATGGCCGTGGCTCCGTCGTACATGGAAGCGTTGGACACATCCATGCCGGTAAGTTCGCAGATCATGGTCTGGTACTCATAGATGGACTGGAGCACTGCCTGGCTTACTTCAGGCTGGTACGGGGTGTAGGCAGTGTAGAATTCGGACCGGCCCAGCACATGCTGGACCACGGCCGGGATGTAGTGGTCATAGGCTCCCGCACCCAGGAATGACACATACTCATGGAAGCTGCTGTTGGCGCCGGCTAGGCCGACCATGTGCGAGTAAAGCTCGGATTCGCTCATGGCCCGGGGGAGGTCAAGTTCCCGCTTTAGCCGCACGATATCGGGAATGTCCTCAAACAGCTCCTCGATTGACCTGATCCCAATGGCCTCCAGCATCCGCTGGCGGTCCCGTTCGGTGTTGGGGATGAAGTTCATCAGTGACCAACCTCTTCCAGCAGTCTCCGGTAGGCATTGATATCCATGAGCTCGTCTAGTTCGGACGGGTCTGCCAGCTCGATCACCATCATCCAGCCCTCGCCGTGGGGATCCTTGTTGATCAGATCAGGTTCGTCCAAGAGTCGTTCGTTCACCCGCACCACAGTGCCGCCAGCTGGAGCGTAGCAATCGGAGACGGCCTTGACCGACTCCACCACTCCAAACACTTCACCCTGCTTGATGACCCGGCCCACCTCGGGCAATTCCACAAACACGATGTCACCCAGCTGGTCCTGAGCGTAGTTGGACAAGCCCACGTAGGCTTCGCTGCCCTGGACATTGATGTACTCGTGATCCTTGGTGTACTTGAACTCCATCGGATACGTCATTTACTTACCCTCCCTTCGGTAGAACGGGGTCCTGACCACGCGTGCCGGTATGTTCCTGCCGCGTATCTCCACTTCGATCTCTGTGCCCGGCTTGCGGTAATCGGGTGCCACGAACCCGAGTCCCAGGTTCTTGTCAAGGCTAGGAGCGTAGGAACCAGTGGTGACGTAGCCTGTCCTCTGCCCGCCGGCATGTAAGGGATAGCCGGTGCGCGGGATTCCCCTGCCCAACATCTCGAAACCTACCAAGCGTAGGGATGGACCTTGTTCACGCTGGCGCAGTAAGGCCTCGCGTCCGACGAAGTCGCCCTTGCCAAAAGCCACGAACTTGCCCAGCCCGGCCTCTAGCGGGCCGCGTTGGTCGTCGAGTTCTTGGCCGTACAGGGGCATGGAGGCCTCGAACCGCAGGGTGTCACGGCAACCAAGTCCCGCGGGCACCAGTCCGAATTCGTCGCCAGCTTCCATAATCAGGTCCCAAAGCTCGGCGGCCCGGTCCGGTTCGCAGTACAGTTCGAAACCATCCTCTCCGGTATACCCGGTGCGCGAAACCATGCAGGTGACACCGCCTACATCGATATTCTCAGCCGCGTGATAGTACCGAATGCCCGCCAAGTCGAAAGCGGTGAGCTTGGCGAGGATGGGCTGGGAATTGGGTCCCTGCAGTGCCACCTCCGCCACTTCTGACGACACGTTCTTGACGGTCACTTGGCCGAAACGTTTGGCCAGGCCCGCTACCCAGTTGAAGTCTTTCTCAATGTTACCCGCGTTGATCACCAGCAGGTAGCGCTGGGGCCCCAGGCAGTATACCAGGAGATCGTCCACCACTCCGCCCTGCTCGTTACACATGGGGGAATAGATCACCTTACCCGTGTAACCCTGGCTGATGTCGTTGGTGAGCGCCAGTTGCAGTAGCGCCAGGCTCTCTGGCCCCTCCACCGTAAGCTCTCCCATGTCGGACACATCAAACAGGCCGGCAGTCTTGCGCACCGCGTGATGTTCTTCGATGATGCTGGTAAACTGGACCGGAAGCGCCCAGCCAGCGAAGTCGATGATCTTTCCGCCGTACTTGAGGTGCGTGGCGTAGAGCGGGGTTCGCTTTAGATTGTCCACTCTTTTCACCTCCTTCTTGACCAGGCCACTGCTAGTAGAGTTCGCGCCGGCCTGGGAAATGATAAGGACAGAGTGAGAAGCCGGCAAGCCGGCACTGCTCTCCCCTGTCCTTTTACCTGAGAGATTTCCCGCTGATTCCCAGGCGAGTTACCCCTTTGGTGTCCTGTGAAGCCAGGACTCTCCAGAGATCCGTCAGATGACAGTGTTGGTACCTGAGAGTTTCGGTATTCCCTTGCTCCTTCGGCGCCCGACGAACCGGGTCTCTCCCGTCATCCTCATCCGATGTATTAAGTTGCTTGGTCGTTGATTTTATTCTTGACCGCGAACCGCAATTCCTCCCCCGGCGCCAGAAAAAGTTCTTTCCATGCTGTGGCGCGCCCGCCTTTACCCATGTACAGTCGAGGTGTATAATCTTTAAAGAGCAACAGGTTGATAAAATGTCAGGCGCCGGAGAAAGCAGGTGATCCATGGATCTCAAGTCTGCCAAAGTCGCACTTTTTGTGGACATCGAAAACCTTGCCAAGGGTATGCGAAATCTAGGATGCCAAATTGTCCCGGAGGATCTCGTTACCACAGCAGCCCGGTTCGGTCAAGTGGTTCACGCCAAATGTTTCGGCGATTTCCGCGAGCCGATTATTGCCGACCTCAAAGAGGAGTTACGTGCGGCCACCCTCGATGTGGTGGATGTCCCGTCGCAAAGGCGCGAGGACGGCTGGAAGCAGTTCACCGACTTTGCCATGCTTGACGACATCTACCAGGTGCTGTTCGATTACCCGGATGTCGACACCTTCGTAGTTGCTGCTGGCGACGGCCACTTCAGCGGAGTTGTGGCCAGATTACGTATCCGTCACGGCAAAAGAGTAATCGTGATGGGCGTGGAAGGCGGCATCAATCACCAGCTCCGGGCAGTGGCCAGTCACGTGGAGGAGCTTAGCACCATACCGGCGGCCATCGATCCTGGCGATCTCCACCGCCTTTTGAGTTTTATGGCCGTAGGCGAAGACCAGGGGAAGGTCATCACCTTCTCCTCCACCCTGAAGCACTATCGCGCCCTGCCGAGAAGCATGACCCGCCAGGCTTTGCAGCAGCTCTTAGATGGTGGACGACTGGCCCGGGACACCGTGGATATTGATGGCACCACCATTAAGACGCTACGGATTTGCCGGGACCATCCAGAGAATTCGTTTCTGAATGATCCTGACTTCGCCCAGAAACTGTCCAGCAGGAGACGGGTCATCTGACCCGTCTCCTCAAGTTATGGCCCGGTCTTCTGACTACTATGACCCTTTTGAGGCCCATGGTTTCGTTGCCCCCCAAAGCCGCCTTGCTCTCGCTACTTCGTCTTTGTGCTCTTTGCCGCTACCCGGTCAGACCGGGGCCACGCGAACTCCTGCCACACGGCGTTGCCTGGAACCGTTCACAACCGCTCCCTGATGGGCATAATGTGAAGATGCGCAGTCAGAGTCTCAGCCCGGGAGGTACAGCATGGGCTACCACGGGTTTGATATTATGAATTACCCAGGAGATAATGCCGTGGCGGACTTCCGGAATGGCGGGGTCTTTTCCTGGGTCGGGTTTTACCTAGGTGGACCTACCTACCTGGGCCGTAAGCGCCCGGGGTCGCATCAAAGCTCCACCTGGACCGGACCGGCCTACAACCATCTAAGGCGGCTGGGTTACGGGGTCACCCCGATATATTGCGGTCTACAGCCGGCGGCCAGCCGGGGCCTGGAAAAACCCGGCGCCGCAGCATCCTCCGGGGAAAGCGACGCCCGGACGGCCATAACCTACGCACGCGATGTTGGCCTGGTGGCCGGTACCGCCATGTTCCTGGACGTTGAAGGCGGCAACAGCCTCCCGCCTCAGATGATCGAATACGCCCTGGCTTGGACGAGGCACCTGGACCAGAACTCCCCATACTGGGGGGCCGTCTACTGCAATCTGATCCCGGCCCGGGACCTCCGCAACGCCGGCTTTTCCGGGGCAATCTGGCTGGCCAGGTGGACCTGTAGCTCCGGGCGTTGCCCAACTCTACCCAACTGCGGTCCGTCCAGCTGCGGCAACCCCTGTCCGCCCGACCTTGCCCGGGAACCCCATGCCGGATTCCCACTCCAGCAGTACGCAGGCAACGTCCACGTGCGACAGGGAGGCACTTGCCTGGTAGTCGACTTGAACGTCTCCAACGCGCCCAACCCGGCCAACAGCTGAAAGGGAAGTTGCGCTGCGCCCCTCGACCCTTTCACCGGCACTCTTTGACTAGGCCTGGGAGTCCACCCTGGACCACCCATGAGTTGAGGGCGGGACTGATCTCCCACCCTCCTCCCCGGCCTACCTCCGGACAACTGCCGCATCGGCATGGGCTTCCACGCGGTACTCAGACCGCCCCATGATGCGGGTGGCCAAGACCAACCGCAGGGGCAGGGTCAGTCGCACACACACGGTGGGTGCCTCCAGCAACCGTCCAGTGCGGTCGTGAACCAAGGGCTCACGGGCACTGGCGTTGTACACATCCACCTTCACCTGGAGAACCTGCCCTGCCGCATTCCCCAGTTGCTTGCTGATATTGGCCCGGGCGTAGGTGTTTGCCACTGTCATCGCCACGTCCGGCAGTAACCTGGGCTCCCCTTGAGCCAGGGCTTCCAGGTCCAGTTCCTGTACTCCGGCCAGGGCCGCGAGGTCAGCGGATGCCCTGAGCGCCGCCCTGGCGTGGAGCACTAACCCAAGATCCGCCACCAGCGCCAGCAATGCGGTGAACGCTGGTAGGAGCAGTATGACCATCGCGGCCACAGCCCCGCGTCTGTGGCTACTCATCGTAGCCTTTCACTACGGGTTACGGCCGTGCCTTGAAGGTGTACCAGCGGTCCCAGCACCGCCTGGACTAAAGGCACAGTGAACCGGTAGTGATAGCTGACAGTAACCGTCACGGGTGTGCCGTAGGAGGCGGCCGCGGGCATGAAACTGATCTCCGCGTCCTCGGGCCCAATACCCGCCATATACAAGTAGTCCAGCACTCGCTGCATGGCACGGGCGGATGCACCGCCGTCCACCGCCGCCTGCCGGGCACCCTCGCGGGCTGCAGCACCCAGCACCAGGCGTACGTGGAGAGCTAACCCCAGGTCTATGATGATGAACAGAAGGAACAGCAGCAACGTGGAAACCAGGGCGAATTCCACTGCCACGGTGCCACGGCGATCACCAGCTCTTCCCAGTTCGGTCAACTCCTAACCCCCGACCTGGGTGAGCTGGTCGATGATCAACCTCAGCTTCTCATTGAGCACAGAGCCCAAGCTATTCAAGGTGGTAATGAGAACTACTACGACCAAGGCAAGGATCAGCGCATACTCAGCTGTGGTTGCTCCCCTGCGCGAACCGAGCTTCACCTTGAAAAACAGCATCATAAGTCTTTCTCCTTTCTACCAGGCACTGATCAGAAAGGCCATCAAGTTAGGTACTACTAGGAGCACGAAGACCGGGGGCAAGAAGAAGACAATAGTGCATATACTGAGTTTAAGAGGCAGGGTGGCAGCCGCGGCCTCCAGGGCGTACCGGCGCTGGGTACGGGCCAGCGACGCCAGGTTTCTCAGGGTCTCTGCTATGGGCGCCCCCAGGGCGTCGGCCTCCGCCATGGCGGTGACAAAGGTATCTACTTCTGCAAGCCCGGCGTTGCCCCGGGCATACTCCAGTGCCGCCCACAACCTCCGGCCGGACTCCAGTTGCTGACACACCTCCCTGAAGATCTCTCCCAGAGGTCCGGACACGCGGGGAGCCACGGTCAGCAGAGACGTGTAAAGGCTGTGGCCAGCATTGGCGCACGTGGCCATGAGATCAAGAAAACCCGGAAAAGCGGTTTGGACCTTCCGCCGACGCACGCGGCACTCCCTGGCCAGCCACAGGTCGGGCCACCAGTAAGACATGGCGGCAACGCAAAAGGCTGCGGGAGCAGGCAGCAGGGCCGGGCAGACCAAAAACAGCACAAGCAGTATCGATCCTCCCAGGGCCAGTGAACCCAGCCGGCGCCTGACCCACGCAGCTTTCGTGAAACACGGCCTTCCTGCCAGGCGCAACCTGCCCGGCAAATCACCACACCCAGCCGGGTACGGTAGGTCGGCCAGGACCTCGAGGAGCCTTCCGCAGGAGTCGGCGCGAGTGCCCACAAGCGCAGTCCAGCGCCGGTACTTCCTGGCAAAAACCCCGTCCACCATCACGAAGATGGCCAGACCGGTGCAAGCGGCGGCCAGGCCGGCTTTCACTCCCAGCTCTCCTCCCCTCCCACCAAGTACGATGTAACCACCAGACCCGTCAACCACAAGCCAATGGCTAGTGCCAGGGCTGCCCTTCCTGCAGGGTACATAACCAGCGGAACAAGGCTCGCTGGCTGCCATTTCGCCAGATAGAAGGTAACCAGTACCGGGATGCCCGCCAAAATGCGGGCGCTTAGCCGCGCTTCCACCGTACGGGCTTCGACTTCCTTTTGAAGTAGCCGGCGTTCACGGAGAGTCCCGGCAGCCAGGGTGAGCAGCAGCGGTAACTCTCCACCAGCTTCCTGGTGGATGGACAGGACTTCGGCCACGTGACCCAATCCCGACCCTGTAGGCCGGGAGGCTAGCTCGGCAAACGCGTCAAGCAGTGGGACGCCAGCCTGGTGACGGCCAATGGCCGCTAGCACGGCGGGCGCCAGTGGCGGCCCGACACGGTGGGCAGCGGTAGCCAGGGCTTCGGGGAGACTCTGGCCCGCCCGCAGGCTGTTGGCGACTGAAAGGCACAGGTATTCCGCCTGCTGTCGGCAATGCCCGCGGGCCTTGCGGTTCCTGGCGGTCATCCGGAGCCGGGACAGCACGTACCCGGTTCCGGCGCCCACCGGCAGTCCCCAGGGATGGTTGGTCACCCACAGTCCGACTAAGCCCCCGCCCATGGCCAGCGCCAGCTTTGCCCTGTCCTGCGTATGGGTGCCCGTCCGGCTCCTGCCAGCCTCACCGCCCCTTAGACGCAGAAGGCGGCCCCGCCATCTCAGGGAAAGCGGCAAGGTTGCCGCGGCAATAACCAGCACCACCCCCGATACACAGGAGGCAATCAGCAGGAGTCTCATGGCGGACCGGTACCGGTCCCGGCATCCCTTCCCTCCATCCACCCATGCATCCATGGGGGAAGCGCACTGTCAGCCACAAACTCAGGCCGGGACGACCTTCCCCATGTCAGATCCCGGTAGACACACGTAAGGCTCAGGTCCCCGTCATCAGACCTTTCCATCACGGCGATTTCGGTAACCCTGCGTCCACCTCCCGGTACCCGGCTGTGATGGACGATCACATCAATGGCGGCGGCCAGATGCTGCCGGACCACTGCCAGCGGCAAGCCGCTCCCGGCCATCAGCACCATGCCCTCTAGACGCTTGAGGGCATCGCGGCAACTGTTGGCATGGACCGTGGTCAACGAGCCAGGATGCCCGGTATTCATGCTCTGGACCAGGTCAAAGGCCTCGGGTCCCCGTACTTCACCGATCACCAACCGGTCGGGACGCATGCGCAGGGCATTTCGCACCAGGTCCCTGAGTTCTACCGCCCCTTTTCCCTCCATGTTGGCCGGGCGGGTCTCGAGACTGACCACGTGACGGCCCACCAGCCGGAGTTCGGCAGAATCCTCAATGGTTATGAGACGCTCGTCCGACGGTACCAGAAGGCATATGACGTTGAGGGTAGTGGTCTTCCCGGAAGACGTACCACCGGACATAACCATGTTGGCCCGGCAGTGCACCATTTTTTCGAGAAATGCTGCCATCTCAACGCTGAGCGACCCCAGGTGGACCAAGTCGGCCAAATTGGTCAGCCGTTGCGGGAACTTCCTGATGGTGAGCACCGGCCCGTTAAGGGACAGTGGGGGCAGCACCGCGTTAATCCTGGAACCATCCGGGAGGCGGGCGTCAACGTACGGAGCAGACCGGTCGACGCGGCGGCCCAGGGGTGCCACCATGCGCACTATCAGGTCGGTCAGCTGTTCTTCACTGTCGAAGGCCACTGCCGTCCGTAATAGCCGGCCATCACGCTCTATGTACACCTCGCCCGGACCGTTGACCATGATCTCACTGACCTGGCCATCGGAAACCAGGGAGTCGATGGGACCGTAACCCACCAGTTCCTGGACTACATGCTCAGCGAGGGCCTCTCGCGATAGCCTGGGCAGGCTCAAGCCGTCGCTGACCAGGAGCTGGGTCACCAGCGTCAAAAGCTGCGCACGCTTACCCGCTTCGCCGCGGGCTTTGAACACGGTACTGGCATGAGATTCCAGCACTCGGTCCCGCACCCGGCTCACGATCTCCTCGACCGATGCTGGACCGGCCGCCGCGTGTCCGGCCCGGTGCTTTTCGAGCCTCTCTAGCAATGACAAGTGGCCTCAACCCTTCCGAAATAGAGCTTTTATGCCTCCCCGGCAGCCGTGCCCGTCGACCGGCCCACCGGGGCAAAGCCTCTGGGCCAGGGCGTCCAGCGCCCCGCTTAGACGCTGGTTTCGGCCGGTCTCCACAAGGGGTCTTCCTTCGAACTGGGACTGCTCTACTGCCCGCCGGTCCTCCTCCAAGCGGGCAGCCACCGGGTGACCGAGGAAGTCCTCCACGCGCTCTGGAGGTATGGGAGCACCGGCATGAAGGCGGTTGAGTATGACCCACACGCAATTGGGCACGTCAATCTTCAGCTTCTGCATTACCTCCAGCGTCAGCCGGGTCTGGCGCAGGGATGCTGCATCCTGGGTGGTCACTACCAGGATCCGGCTGGCCTGCTCCATGCACTCGTATACCGTCTCCTCGCCCGCGTGGGGCGGTAGGTCCACAAACACGAAACCAAACCGTCTCCTAGCCAGTTCCACGATTTTCAGCACGTGTTCTAGCCGGACGAAATCGGCCAATTCCGGTCGGGCCGGCCCCAGCAAGACCAGTAGACCTGACCGCGGGTGGCGAACCATGTAGTTTTCGAGGTGCTCGGGCCTCAGTTCCGAGAGGTAGGGCAAGATATCGACGATGCCAGGCCCTTCCAGAAGATCCAGGTACACTCCGCTGTCGGCCGAGTGAAGGTCCAAGTCCAGCAAAGCCACGCCAAAGCGGCTCCTGCGCGCCACGGCCGTGGCCACGTTGGCCACCACGAAGGTCTTCCCTACTCCTCCCTTGGGACTCCAGACCACCACCAGTTGCTGGGGCAGGGGTATCCCCCCCGGGCAGGACGGGGTCGACTGGACCTCCGGCCCGGACTGGGGGCGCGCCGGTTCCAGGGTCCTTGCCTGCACCAGTTTGACACCCGGGTGGCGCCTGGCTATGAGGTCCATCCTGTCCCGGAGATCCGCCCCCATGACTACTGCCTCCGGGCGACAGTCCAGGATGAAGGCGTCCAAGAGCGCCGGGTCGGCCAAGTGTGCAACGAAGGCATATTCTGGGTGCGCGACCCGGAGTTCGACCAGGTTGAGCCCGGCCCCCACGGCCACTGCGCGCACAGCTGATGCAGATGATGCTCCGTCCCTTGCAGGCTTGAGGGTCAGCCGCCCCACAGCCATTCCACCCTTCGCCGGGCAACTTTATCCTGGGCGTGCCTGGCCTATTGCTCCGCTCAAGGCGGGCTACTGGCCAGCGGCGCCAGGCTCACAAACAAGGAACCAGTTTTGAGGCAAAACGCCAGTTTTTCCGCTTCCACCGGGGTCACCAGCAGGATCAGGCCCCCAGGAGAGCTGTCCCTGGTCCCATCATACCTGCCGCCACGCTCGTCCCTGACATCCAGTACCATGGCCCCCCAGACCACCGTTACGGCATTCGCCACCCCCAGCCGCAAGTCCGAGCTGACGTAAACCACGTCCACTCGTTCACCCGGGACCAGGGCACCAGCCAGTCCCCGAAAACCGGTGGCAGGCACGTAGACCGCTCGCAGTTCAGGCGGGATGCGGGCACCCAGTCCCCGGTAGGTTGGATCCGCTGAAGTCTTGGCTACCAGCACCTGTTCCCCCGCCACCATGGGCACCAGGGCCACCCGACCCACGGCGGCCTGGCGGTCCCTAAAAGCCAAAGGGTGGATAGCTTCGGGGTGCACGTAGCTAGTCCTGACCATGGCCGGGGTCAACACACTCCCAGCTTCGATGTTGGCCGCGGTGACCACCACTGGGCCACTCAACTGGAGGTCTGCAAGATAGCTGTACACATTGAGTCCCGCAACCAGCGCCAGTCCTAGGGCCAAAAGCAGGTGGCGATACTCACGCAGTCGGGCCACGAGCTCACCCCTTGGCAGTTGGTAATCTAGACCGGATGGCCAGGGCAGCAGAACCAGGGAAGAACGGCGAGTGCGAGGGCGCCGGTGGCTATTGAATTTTTTGGGTTCAGGCAGGCAGACTCACCCGTGAGTGGAGCTGCGCCAGGGCCACCTGGGACTTGGGCGCCTTCCCGCACGCGCCTGTCCCTGGTAGTTCACCTCCCTCCCGGTGCACCAGTACCAGCAAGGTGAAGACTGCCCACAAACTTCCCCGCCGTCCTTCCTGCTTCTGCCGTTCCTGCCAGAATTTGGTCTGACACCGTCATTTTATGCCCCTGTATGACACGTGTCAAAGGGTTTTTCTCGACAGGTTTCGCCCTATCACCGGGCCTACCAGCGATTGTGGGGCCCGCGCCAAACCATAATTTGGAAGGACCGGGACATGGTCGAGTCGAACCACATCTCCCGGAGCGCCGAGTGGCCTATGGAAAGGAAGGCCTGCCCCGTGAAACACACCGCGCGCTGGTCGGCCCTGTTGTGGTTAGTGGCGACCTGCCTGGTTTTGGGGCTTTCCAGCCCCACCCAGGCCCATGAGCCCTGGTACGCTGACCTGGGTGGCCATTGGTCCCGCCCTTACGTGTGGGTCATGTGGGAAGAGGGGGTCACCGATGGCTGGGTGTTCTTGGATGGAGCCTATACGCTCTTTTGGCCCAACCGCCAGATGACGAGGGCCGAATATGCCGTGCTGCTGGCCAAGGCTTTTCGCCTCAACCCGGTATCATGGCCTGTCCCCTACCTGGATGTGCCCACGGGTCTGACCATCAATGCCACCAAGCCTGCCTTCGGGCATATCTCGGCAGCCTATCACCGGGGAATACTGCCTGCCGGCGAGCAGTTCTTCGGACCGGAAAACCACTTGACCCGGGAGGTCGCCGTGTCTCAGCTCATTTTGGGACTGGGCCTTGAGCCCTACGCATCGGCCCTCTCGCCGGCTGAGGTGGCCTTGGCCCTCTACATGTTTCCCGACCATCACGCAGTCTCGCCTCACGCCAGGCCGGCCATGGCCGCCGCCGCCCGGCTGGGGATCGTCCAGGGCTACGAGGACGGAACCCTCCGCCCCCAGCAGTTGATGACCCGGGCCGAAGCCGTGACCATCATTTACCGGTCCTGCGTCTTGCTGCTGAGAGTCGTCCCTCCGGCTTTCTCCCCGGACGGCGACGGCATAGACGATCTGGTCGAGATCTACCTGGATGTCCTGAAGAACCGCAACGTCACCACTTGGAACCTGGCCATCACCGACAGCCGGGGCGCTGTGCTCCGGACCTTCAACCCGATCCCGGCCACACCCGGTCCCCCGCCTGCCAGCGTGCTGTGGGATGGCACCCAGGCGTCGGGTAGGCTTCTCCCGTCCGGTCTGTACTTCGCCCGGGGCTGGGTGACAGATCGGAACGGCATGGTTCACTGGTCGGTGATGCAGCCTGTCTATATCGTAGATTACCGGGTATGGGGCCATGTCCTGCCGGCAGTGGCGCAGCCGGGTTCAAACCTGGCGCTCTACGTGTACACCAGCACCCCGGCTTGGCAAGTCAGGTGGAACAACGGAGAGCTTGAGGGGGAGTTGGCAAGGCAGCCTACCGGTGGTGGGCTCGAGTGGTTCGCCCCGTACCCGGTGCCACCAGCTTGGCCTGATGGCACCTACACCATAAAGGTACAGGCGGACTTTCCGTCGGGAGCCAGCCGGGGCGCGCTCTTGGCGTTCCAGGTGGCCGGGGACCTGGGCTTAATGGGGTGGCTCTACCCGGGTACTTGCTATCCCGGCCAGCGCCTGGTAATAGAGGCCGTGGCCTGGCCCATAGTCAACCGGGTGTTCGCCCGGTTTTCTGATGGCGAGCTGTTGGAACTGGTGGCGGGCCCAGAGCTGTGGAGCGGGTCGCGGTTGCTGCCACCAGGCCTGGACCCGGGGTTGCAGCTGGTTGAGATCACCGCCGTGGCGCCGGGAAGAGAGCGTTCGATTGCGCTGACCTTCTGGCTACTTGCGGACGCCCGGGAGGACTATGCCTTTGTCCTGACCGACTGAGGTCCCGACACCTGGGCCAGCTTCTCCAGGATCATCTGCCGGGTCACGTTGGACAGGTAATCCTGCTGGATGTGGCGGTTTAGGGCCTCTACCAGCTCCTCCCGGGCCCGGGGAATATTGTTCTCGTCCAAGTAGATGGCGCCCAGCCAGTAGTGCCCATCAGGTACATCCGGGGCCAACGTCACCGCTCGCTGCAGGTGGCGCTTGGCTTCTTCATGGACGCCCAGGAGATACAAGATTTCGCCCATGTTGCTATGTGCCAGTGCCAGATCATCGTTGAGCTCCAGGGCGCGCGCGGTAGCTACGCGTGCCCCCTGGAGGTCGCCCAAGAGCTTCCGGACCATGCCCAGCACGGCCCAGGCTTCATAGGAAGAAGGCCGGATAGCCAGGGCGCGCCCGGCCTGTTCAAGTGCTTCGGCCTGCTTGCCCAGCTTGGTATAGGTCAAGGCCAGGTCCAACCGGGCCGGGACATGGCGCGGGGCACGCATCAGCGCTTCTTCCAGGAGCCTCATGGCCTCAACATGGTCACCTTCTACCAGGGAATAATGGCCGAGTCTGGCTTGGGTGAGGGGTTCGCTGGACCCAGAGTCCACGGCCTTGCGGTACCAGGCTGAAGCCTTGAGAAGGTCGCGCAGGAGCACCTCATGGACGGTGCCTGCCAGGCTGTAGAAGAACACCCGGTCCAAGAAGTATCCCACGGCCGCCCACACCCCCAGCGCCGCGACTACCCAGTACAGGCGTATGATTTCCAGCCCCACCAGCACCGACCCGGCCACCAGCACCACACCGGTGCCCAGAGACCACCAGTGACCCAAACGTGATCTAACCAACACCAAGGCCACCTCCGTGCTCCAGTATGCCCAGAACTGGCGGTGGCCTCTTCAGCGGGGAGTCCAGGGTGTGTCTAGATCTCGGCGTTCACTTCCAGCACAGGCAGGTTGGGGCGGCCCGCGCCCGGGTACTTAAGCCCACTGCCGGTGTTGAGGACCACTACTTCCTCGTCGGCTTCCAACCAGCCACTGGCCCGCAGGGCAGGGATGGCAGCCAGTCCGGCCGCGCCTTCCGGGCACACGTACATGCCGTACCGGGCGGCCACGGCCCGAACCCGCTCGATCTCTCCATCCGAAACAGCCACGGCCGTACCGCCCGTGTCGGCTAGAGCCCGCAAAACCAGGAAATCGCCCAGTGCCTTGGGCACACGCAGTCCTGCTGCCACTGTGCTGGCGCCGTGCCAGAACTGGGAGACCCGGGCTCCCTCCTGGTAGGCGCGGACGATGGGAGCGCACCCTTCGGCCTGCACCGCCACTAGTCTAGGGAAACGACCTCTTTCCAGCCAGCCCAAAGACTGCAGTTCTTGCACGGCCTTCCAGATCCCGATCAGACCCACACCCCCACCGGTAGGATAGATGATGGTCGAAGGAACCCGCCACCCCAGTTGCTCGAAAATCTCCAGGCCCATGGTCTTTTTGCCCTCAATGCGGTAGGGTTCCTTGAGAGTAGACGCGTCGAACCAGCCGTGGCGGGCCACGGCCCGCCCGACGATCTTGCCGGCGTCGGAAATCAACCCTTTCACCAGGTAGGTGTGGGCACCGTAGACCACGCACTCTTGCATAGTCAAAACCGGTGCATCCTCGGGCATGACGACGGTGAGCTTGATCCCGGCCCGGGCACAGTAGGCCGCCCACGCCCCCCCGGCATTGCCCGCCGTGGGCATGGCGATGTGAGTTATACCCAGGGCCTTGGCCATGGATACCCCGACCGCTGCTCCCCGGGATTTGAAGGAGCCCGTTGGGCACAGTCCCTCGTCCTTGATGACCAGCCCCACGCAGCCCAGCCGGCGCCCCAGTTCGGGTAGTTCTAACATGGGCGTCATGCCCTCACCCAGGGTTACCGGCGGGCAGCCGGTGGGCAGGGGAAGCAGTTCCGAGTAACGCCACATGGTGGCAGGCCGCCCTGCTAGCCCCTCTCGGTTCAGGCACCGTCTCACCGCCTCCAGGTCGTAGCGGACCAGGAGGGGCAGGCCACAGGCACCACACACATTGGCGGGCCGCCCGGCCGGGTACACCTGGCCACAGGCACCACATTCCAGATGGGTAGCAAACAGTTCCGTCCTCTCCCTACCTCATTAGTTTAGTGAGTTCAGATCAGCCAGCTGCCACTTCCTCCACGGCCCGGTCCACCCGGCAACGGCAGTCATAAAACCTGGCCCCCAGGCCCAGGTCTGTTAACCCCTGCGGGGTCAGGAGGTTGGCACCAGCACCGGTAAGCACTGAGCCGCCTTCATAAACCACGACCACGTCCTCTCGTTGCCCCGCCCGGGCCTGTGCCCGTCCTTGCAGCGATCCCCGGGGCGACGACACAATCACCACCTCACCGGGGTTAATGCGTAGCCGGGCCAGGGCTGACGGGTGCAGGAACACCGAGGGAAATCCGTCTACGCTCAGCATGTTCGAGTAAAACTGCGAGTGAGTGTGATTTCGATGACGCGGCGACAAGAAGAAAAACGGGTAGGTTGGGGCCCAGGTTGAGCCCAAGCCCGCCTCTGCGGGCTCCCGGTAAGCGGCGGCTGCCGGTGCCCCCTCGCTCACCGCCAGCCCGGACACAAACTCAAACCGGCCACTGGGTGTCATGAACAAGCGGTCGCTCCACGGCACATCCTGTGCAGCGGGATTTGCAAACCAGCTCCCCCTCAGACCGGCGGCATCCAGGCCCAGGGGCTCCAATGCCAGTTGGATCCAGTCGCCCGCCTGTCTCTGCCAGTCACCAGGCAGATCCAGCATACAGGCTAGTTCGGAGAACACCTGTGGTTCGCTGCGGGCTTCTCCGCGGGGGGCCACGACCTGCTCGGCGTAAGTCAGGTACTTGTGCCAGGAGCTGGCGAACAGGTCCTCCTGTTCAAGCCAGGAAGCGGCAGGTAGCACCAAGTCTGCCTCCTGGGCAGTCTCACTCCAGCGCAGGTCCATGACGACCTTGAAGGGGATGGTCGCCAGGGCACGCCTGGTACGGGAAGCGTCGGGTAGCTGGTTGACCGGGTTGGCGCCGGTCACTACAAGCATGCGCATATCCCGGCCCGCGGCGCCCAAGAGCTCATCGGCCAGGGCCGCCCGGGGGATGCCCTCCTGCCGGTGCTTCCGGAGTTCCCGGCCGGTAAGCGAAGTCAGCGTCAACTCGGCCCAGCCGTTGGCATAGTTGACCCCGCCGCCCGGCCGACCCAGCTGCCCGGCCACGGCCCCCAGGCCATCGATGGCCCGTACGGTTTGCCCGGAGTTGCTGTACCGTTGCATGCCGTAGCCGAGGATGATAGCCGACGGTCCTCCTGCGTACCCCCGGGCCAAGCTGGCGATGGACTCTGGGTCCACACCGGTCACGGTCCCGGCGCGCTCCGGGGTCCAAGACAGCGCAGCTTCCTGAAACCGGTCGTAGCCAAGACAACAAGAAGTCAGGAAATCCAGGTCGGCCCGGTCATGCCGGATGATCTCGGCGGCCAAGGCCAGGGCCAAGGCCCCGTCGGTGCCGGGGCGCGGCTTCAGGTGCTGATGGGCCAGAGCGGCGCTGGCCGAATAGCCCGGGTCGATGAGCACAACGCGGGCGTGGCGAGCCCGTCGCAAGAAGGGAACCAGGTGTATGTTGGTGTGCACTGGATTCCGGCCCCACAGGATGATAAGGCGGGAATGCACAAGATCGGAGGGGTCGTGGGCAAGATGGTGCCCGAAGTCGTACCGCTGGGCGGCCACACCGGCCGCCCAGCACAGGCTGCCCGTGGCTTCAGTAACCCCGCCCAGGGCGTTAAAGAACCGCCGGCTGAGGGACTTCAGCAGCCCGCTGGACCCGTGGTCGTGGTAGTGGAGGATGGTGTGGGGGCCGGCGCGACGTGCCCGTTCCAGGTGGCCGGCCAGCATATCCAGGGCTTCCCGCCAAGAGATTCGCCGCCACCCCCCGGTCGTCCGGAGCATAGGGTGCAGGATGCGAGAGGACGAATAGTGGCGCTCCAGCTGGGCGCTGGCCTTGGGACACACAAACCCCGCCGTGACGGGATGGTCCGGGTCGCCCCTTACTTCCACTACCCGGCCGTCTCTTACCGTCAACAGCATAGTGCAGGTATCGTAGCAGTTCAGCGGGCAAGCCGTGCGCACCAGCGCCAACACCACTCCCCCCCGCCCACATTATAGCACTGTATACCAGCGACCGCCACGAAAAGAAGCCCGGGAGCCTGCTCCCGGGCATGTTCCGGCGGCCGCCCGGGGGGTGGTGCGTGACGCCGGTTCCGCGCGCGACGCGGGTATGAAGCACCCAGGTCGCGTATCGCGTATGCATGTCCATCCTATCAGTTTATGGGATACCGGGTCATCCGACGCGGGTCCTAGGGGACGTAGGACCCTTGCCTCACCCGGGGCGAGGAGAGCCCATGCCGAACCGCCAGCAGGGCAGCGTTGGTCCGGTCCGATACTCCTAGTTTCTCGAAAACCCGGGAAAGATGGTTCTTGACGGTCTTTTCACTTATAAACAGCGTACGAGCGATCTGGCTATTGGTCATGCCCGCGGCCACTAGCGACAAGACCTCGGTCTCGCGACCGGTCAGTTCGGCCATGGGCGTCCGCCCACCCCCTGTGGCCAGGCGAGCATATTCCCGCATAAGCTGGTGTGCCACGCTGGGATTGAGGTACGACCTACCGGCTGCAGCCTCCCTCACCGCCCGCACCAGCAACTCCGGCCTGACGTCCTTGAGCACGTATGCCGCCACGCCGGCCTGCACTGCGGCAAAGACGTAGGGGTCATCGCTGTGAATGGTCAGGATGACTATACCCACATCCGGGTCGTGCCTCTTTATGGCCGCGGCCGCCTCGACCCCGTTCAGGTCAGGCATGGAGATATCAAGGATGACCACGTCCGGTCGGAGAGAACGCTGAAGGTCGATGGCTTGGTGTCCTCCGGCAGCCTCTCCCACGACCTCGATGTCATCCTCTAGTTCCAGCACTTGTCTGACTCCCTGCCTGAGCAGGGCATGATCGTCAGCGATCAACACTCTTAGAGCCATTAGACTCCCCCTCCCCAGCCTCCAGTGGGAGAACACAGGTGACCAGGGTACCTTGTCCCGGAGCTGAGGTGATGTTGAGGGTACCGCGCAGCATCTGGACCCGCTCGCGCATGCCGATGATGCCAAACGCGTTGCCCTGCTCTCCCTGCCACACCGGGTCCACGTGAAATCCCCTTCCGTGGTCCCGGACAGTGACTGTGATCCCGTTGGGTTCGAAGACCAACGCTACTGCCGCCCGGTCTGTTCCAGCATGCTTGGCAACGTTGGAGAGTGACTCCTGGACCAGGCGGAACAGCGCGATTTCCACCGGCAAAGGCAACCTCTCGTCCTGGCCTACCACCGACAACGCTACCTCCACGCCGGTGTGTTCCCGGTAGGAACTCACGTACGACCGCAGGGCCGCTGCCAGCCCCAGCTCGTCCAGTGCCATGGGCCTAAGGTTGAAGATGGTCTTCCGAACATCCTGCAAGCTAAGCCTGGCCGCCTCGGAAATGGCTCGCAGCTCTGGCGCCAGCCGTTCAGGGTCACGTTGAAGAAGCCTCTGGCACACGTCGAGTTTCAGCACCACTCCCGCTAAGGTCTGCGCGGGCCCATCATGGATCTCCCGGGCCACCCGGAGTCTCTCTTCCTCCTGCGCCCGGATGATGCTGAAGCCCACCTCCTGCTGACGGTGATATTCACTGATTCTTCCGCTCAGGTGCTCCAGGTCGCCGCTTAGGTACTCCATGACCACTCCCACCCGGGAAACCAGGCCCTCGGCCCGCTCCGCCATGGCCCGCATGTTCTTGAGTCTTCTGGCCAGTTCGTCCCGGCGCTTGCGGAGATGGCGTTCGCGTTCCCGCGCCACTTCTAGTTGCGCATGCACCTGCCGCGCACCCTCATATGCCGCCTGGATCTCTGCGTGCGTCCGCTTCCGGTACTGCCGGCTCACCGACACCAGCTGGTCGCGTGCCCGGCGGTCGGCCTTTTCCAGTTCCTCAACCCGGACGATCTCCTGGTGAACCTCCTCTTGGGCTTGCAGAAACTCCCGCTCCAACATCAGGCACTCGTTCCGAGCCAGCTCCGCAACCTCGTACATCTGCTCGCGAGACTGCCGGACAGCAGCCACCGTCTCTTTGAGGATGCTATCGATGCTCTTCAGGTCTACCGTACACTTGGACTGGCTCACCGGGTGTGCCCCGCGGTCGCGAAAGCGGCCGCCGTCTCCCTTTCCGCCCAGGATTGACGCGACATCTGCACCTACCCGTTCTATCGTAGTGAACGCCTTCTGCATGAAGGACCAATTACTGACAAGGGAGTAAGCGTGGTCGGTAACCCGGTCTTCAT
Source organism: Bacillota bacterium (assembly GCA_040756655.1). Lineage (GTDB taxonomy): Bacteria > Bacillota > Sulfobacillia > UBA8153 > UBA8153 > JBFLYN01. The sequence continues at coordinate 2,278 of JBFLYN010000010.1, read as the reverse complement.
CATATCTTACATGCCATGTCATATTCTGTCATAAAGTGGCAACTCCTGTAGTTTCTTGTACAGGTTTTGGGTAGCTTACGGGCATGCGGGGGGTGTGCGAGGGTGCTGGCGGGGTTACGGCCGGGGCGCCGTCACTAGTCCGACCTTCACCAGGTACCTGAGGATGTGACGCTCGATGACCCGCATGCAGCGGGTTCCCACGAACTCCCGCTCACTCCGGGGTCGTACCAGGATGGTGTATAGCCCGGACCTCCGCCCCCCTAGCACGTCAGTGAACACCTGGTCGCCGATGACCGCGGTGGTTTCCGGGGTTGTGCCCATCAGGTCCATGGCCGCCTTGAACGGCCGACGCCTGGGCTTACCGGCCCGGGCCAGGAAATCCGCTTCCAGGCTATGGGCAAAGCCGGCAATGCGCTGCACGTGGTGGTTGTTGCTAAGGATGCACACTGCCAGATCCGCCGCCCGGGCTTGTTCGAACCATAACTGCAGTTCCGGGCCCGCCACGTACTGGTTCCAGTGGACCAGGGTGTTGTCCAGGTCGACGATGAGTCCGCGGACTCCCCGGGATCTTAGGCTCTGAAAATCGACTTCCTGGGGCGAGGACAGGTATTCATGTGGGCAAAACCAGCGGGCCAGATAACGCAAGGCAAACCACCACCACCTTATGCTTGATGTTCAGCCCAGCCTAAATCGGGCGAGCCTGCTCTCGTGATTATACCACAACCGTCTCTCAAAGGGAAAATGAACCAAGGGAACCCCGCCCCGTAACTGTGCCGCCCCCAAAGGAGAAAGAGCCCAGCTGCCACGCCCGGGCTCTCCCCTGTCCCCTGGGGACTCAGCATACTACACTCGCTTGCGGATCTTCATGTGAACCGTCCCCAGTCCCAGCAGAACCAGCGCTACTCCTGCTACGTAAGCCGCCCGCAGGTCCCGGGCCGGGGCCATAGTGGTAACCTCGTCGCCGTCGCTGGTAGCAGGCAGTGAGAGGGTGTATACAGCATCCGCGGGTGTCTTCTCGGTGTCTTCCTTGACGAGGGCCTCAAACTCTTCTGCGTTGAGTACCTTACGGCTGGAAACCTCGATAGTCACCATGAACTTAGTATCGTTGCCCAAGACGGTAACCATGTAGATGTCCTTTCCGATGGCTCTCAACTCGCGAACCCAGGCTTCGGACACCGTAATCTTGTCCAGGCTAATGTTCTCTCTCGCGACCACATGCTCTTTGGCGATGAGCTGGAGTTCCTGTGCCAGCGGCTCAGGTAATTCCTTGAGAGCCGCCGCTGCAGGAGCGGCCAGCACCATCAGTAGAAGAACGGCTGCGATGATGTGCTTCACTTGGCACACCCCTTTCTGTTTAGGTTCGCACGGTTAGACGGGAGTGTCCAAGATTTGTTCCCGGTGGTCCGGTGCAAAGCAGGATGCAGCTGCCCGGGAACCACCGCCATGCCGTTAGAGTGCATCAGCCGTGAGCGGGTCCTCGCCCCCGGTTGTCCTCCTAGGCCTTTCGCAGGCGGTGGCCCCATTCACGGGAACACGTAGGATTGCCGGCCCGGTCATGAGTAATGAAGGGTAACGGGTGCGTGCGGTGAACCAGAAACGGCATACTTAGGAAGGACAGCCCAACGGGCTCAAGGAACGCGGGCTTTGCGGACGCAACAGGCATGACCCGGTACCGGCTGGTGAATACGGGTGCTCCAGTCTACGCCCATGACCGGGCAAGCGGGACCAGGTAAAAAGAGCCCCGTACACTGGCGAGGTCATCCTCTCCCGCCGGACCAGGGCGGTACCAGCCGCTCGTGGTCCGGGGGACGGTCTTAGCAGCATATGGGAGAGTCATTGCATCCTGCTGGGCACGGGTTGACACACAGGCCGTACCGGTAGCACTTGGCATCGTTCACTACTAATACCCCGTCTACCAGGCTCCGGGCACCGAAGTAACAGACTGGCACTTTTCGACGAATTCTCGCCCCTGGTGATGGGAGGGGCTCCCGTGGTAATAGCGGTCCTGGAGGCGGTCTAGCCTCCCCCACAGGAGCTTTTGGCCCTCACGTGATCAGATCCTGCAAAGCAGTTGGACAATGGTCCGTGGCACCCGGCATCTGCCAACAACTTACCCGTGCTACCTTTACTGCCTACAAGGTCACTCAGAAGGGGTCATGGCTTAAAGTGTCTGTAAAAAGAGAGCGGTCTGGGCTACCATCGGTGGTAGCATAAAACTCGACCCCTGAAGGGGCACCGAGGGAGGCCCAGACCTATGAAGAGGATACCACCTGTGGAG
>JBFLYN010000009.1:0-86337 GCA_040756655.1 Bacillota bacterium | reverse complement strand
ATCGGCTGCACCGTGGATGTCTGCTACGATCCCCGGGATATCTCGGAACTGACCATTGAGTACCCGGGGCATGAGCCCTGGTCGGTGCGGAAACTGGTCATTGGTCCCCGGGCCGGCCAGCGTCCCCCGCTACCTGACCCCCTGCAGCCCCAGCCAGCTGGCTCGTCCCGCTTGCTCAACGCGGCCCAGGAAAAAGCCGAGGAGCGCCAGGCTCGCCAGGCCCCCGCGGTTACCTACCGCACCGTGCGGAAGGAGGAGCCCCATGTTTGAGCCTTTCTATGGCTTGAGCCGCTCCCCGTTTGCCCGCGACCTCCCGCCGCAGGAGTTGTACGACTCCACCACCCTGCAGGAGACGCTGGGGCGACTGACCTATGCCGCCCAGCGCCAGTGGTTTGCCGTGCTCACTGGGGATGCGGGCACCGGCAAGACCACCACCATCCGCCGCCTGGCGGAGGAACTGGACCCGGTGCGGTTCAAACTGCTGTACGTTGCGGACTCCAAGCTCACCCCCCGGCATGGCTACAAAGGCCTGCTGGAACAGCTGGGCTGCGAGGCGAAGTTCTACCGGGGAGATGCCAAACGCCAACTGCACCGGGAAAGCGAACTGATGCGGGGCATGCATGGGCTGCAGCCAGTGGTGGTGGATGAGGCCCATCTGCTGGACCGGGAGATGCTGGAGGAGACTCGGTTCTTACTCAACTTTAGGCCGAAGTTCCGCTTGATTCAGAGCTAGATATAGGTGCCTAACTGGCCTCTTGGCGGACGGGATCTATTTGGTACTGGGTACAGCCCTGCTGTCGAGCTTGAGACCGAGTAATGCCAGGGCCCGCTCTTGTAAAGGAGTAGGCCGGGTGAGCATGTCAAAGGCGGGCACTCCCGGCAGTGCGGGTTGCACGCGATGGCGGGCCAGCGTGGCCAGGTCCTTCAACAGCGTCTGGAAACTGTGCACCGGCGTCCCGTCCTCCTGCCGCTGGCGGCGGGCCTTGGCTTCGGCCCGGGTGGAACGGCGGGCCGGGGCCACCGGTGAGGCTGCCGGATTGCGGAGCTCCTCATCTTCGCACAACAGGGGCGCCAGTGCCTGGCGCAGGTGCCATTCCACGTAGTAGGCCAGCATGCACAGCAAGACGTGCGCGCGCACCCGGTGCTCCAAGAATGCGGGCTTCGGTCAGCAACCCCCGGTCGCCCACCATCACCACTTGTTGCAGGCCGAAGCGCTGGCGCACTTTCTCGATCTGGGTGGCCAGTGTCCTGGGGTCGGCAGTATCGCTGCTGAACACTTCCACCGCCACCGGGATATTCCCGGCATTCTCTCCGATTCCTTCCTCGTCTCATGCTGGGGATGTCGCTGGTGCCGGATCACGGTGTTTGCGCATGGATTCCCCGGTGAGGCGGAGCTGGTGCGCGTGGTGGACCAAGCGGTCCATGATGGCATCGGCCGCGGTAGGATCGCCCAGGGCGGCATACCAGTTTTCGATGGGTAGTTGGCTGGCGACCACGGTGGACCGGCCCAGGTGACGGTCCTCAATGACCTCGAGCAGTTCCCGCGTATCGGTGGGGGTGAACGGCGCCAAACCCCAGTCGTCCAGCACCAGCACGTCCAGCCTGGCCAGTTGGCGGGTGAGTTCTGGATAGGAGCCATCACCCTTGGCCATGGCCAGTTCGGTAAGGAGTCGCGGTACCCGGTAGTAGCGAGTAGTGAACCCCGGCCGGCAGGCCTGGTGAGCGAGCGCGCAACACAGGTAGGTCTTGCCTACGCCGGTGGGCCCCACCACCAGGATGTTCTAATGCCCGTGGGGTAGCCCGTTTGACCCCCGGCACAGCCCTTGGCCGGAAGTGCGCAAATCCCGCATAGAGAAACTCCTGCCCGGGGCCATGCAGCTGGCCGGGGTGGATGCCTGGGTGGTTGTCTGCCGCGAAAACGCCAACGATCCCCTGGCCGCGCACGTGGGTGATGAGAACGCCGGGGGCACAGCTGCTATCCTTTTTCTCCTCAAAGGCAACCAGGTCAGATCCTTGGCCATCACGCCCTGGGGAGAGGCCGTCGGGCTGAGGGAACTGGCAGTCCACCATGAGGTGATCTCGTTGGACCAGCCGGGGGACGTGTGGAAGACCCTCGCCCACCAGCTCAGATCGGCTGCACCCCTCCGGATCGCGGTGAACTGTTCGTCTCGCAACATCGCCGACGGGCTTTCCTGGAGCCAGCGCCGTGAACTCGAGAAAGCCCTGGATGAAGAGATGGCAGAACGCCTGGTCTCCTCGGAGGTGCTGATGTCGGAGTGGCTGTCGGTGAAGCTGCCCGCGGAAGTCGAGATCATGCGCCGGGCCGGGGCGCTCACGGTACAGCTGCAGCTGGAGGCCTACGCCCGGGTAATGCCCGGCAAGACCCGGGACTCGGACGTGGCCCGGTACATCAAGGACCGCATGAAGGAACTGGGAGTGGGACCTGCCTGGTCGCCAGACCAGTGTTCCAGCGTGAATTCCGGCTTCCCCCGGGGGCACGCCGGGCCGTCGGACAAGGTCATACAGCCGGGGGATTTCATCCCGACGGACTTCGGCATCAAGGCCTAAGATCTGGTGCACGGACTACCAGCGCTTTGCCTACGTCTTGGGTCCCGGCGAAACCGCGGCTCCACCAGAGGCTCTGGAGAAATGGGAGAAGGCCAGGCGGGGACACTGCACCGCCCTGGTCGCCATGAAGCCGGGAGTCCGCGGCTATGACGTGGTTCTGGCCCAGCGCCGGTGGATGCAAAAGGCCGACTCGCTCCCGGTGAAGTGGGGGACCGGACATCCCGTCGGCTACTTCGTCCACGACATCGGCCCGGCCCCGACCGGCGGGCAGAGGGAAGAGCCGCCCCCCGACGCGCTGCGTCTTTTCCGGGCAGACGTTCGCCTTTGACGGGTTCTTTGCCTGGGAGGTCCACGGGCCCGAAGGCAGTGGGGAGAAGCTCATCTCCGTGGAGGAGATGGCCGTGATCACCGAAGACGGCGCCGAGTACCTCATCCCGCCCCAGGAGGACCTGATCCTCATCAGGTCCCCCGGTAGATAGGGTATGCCCGGGTAGCAGGTACAGGTAGGCTGGCCTATATCAGCCCCACAAGATAACGCGGCACAAGCCCCCGACCTCAAGACAGGTCGGTAAGGATGTTGGACATACTTTACATGTGGTCCAACATCCGGGTACAATGTAGGTAGTTCGGTCGTGTTGTAGGAAGGAGCAAAGGTATGCACGAGGAGACCCTCGTAGAGACCGTCAGGCTGGGCAGCAGGTGCCAGATGGTGATCCCGGCACGGATCAGAAAGAGCCTTGGACTGAAGGAAGGCGATGCTGTCCTCATCACCATGGTGGGCAGAACAGCGGTGATCGTACCCAGGCCTGCCAGCTACAGCGAGCGCCTCATGGGACTACATGGCGAGCTCTGGCGAGGTGTCCGACCTGAGGATTATGTCCAGCAGGAGCGGCAAACATGGCAGCCTTGAGTACTACCTTGCGAGGACATGATATCGTTGCCCTGGATACTAACTGCTTTATCTACTATCTTGAAGGTGGTTCCTGGGCAGCAGCACTGAAGGAATGCCTCTTTGGACCGGTAGAGCGCGGTGAACTACAGGCAGTCACGTCCGTCCTGACATTGACCGAGTTGCTGGTTCGACCCATATCACTGGGTAGATTCGACGTTGCCGACGAGTACAGCGCACTGATCAACTCGTATCCCCATCTCCGGGTTGTTCCGCTCACCATTGAGCTGGCGGTCAGGTCTGCCGAGCTGCGCGCCCGGTTTCGGGTCCGAACTCCCGATGCTATCCAGCTGGCCACAGCTGTTGAGGCGAGGGCCAGCCTGTTTCTTACCAATGACGCCGGTATGCCCGGTCACGTGGACTCTCTCCGGGTGGCCATCCTTAAAGACCTGCTGCCGCCGCCAAAAGAGTGCCTTCAACGAGGCGATGGCAGTGGCAAGGTGCATGAACTCCCGGCCTGGTAGCTGGGTATCCGGGGCCGCGGGGTGTAGGCAGATACGCAGAGAAATAAGCCGGGTGGCCGTAGCCCTCGGCCACCCGGCAGTGTGCTCAGGCTTCCGGGAAGTAACGGTCCAGGAGTCCCTTGAGCGCCCGGGCGTGGCGTGCCTCATCTCGTGAACTTTCGTCAAAGAAGTCGTGGGCCGGGTCGTTGCCGACTTCTCTGGCCTTTACCGCCGTCTCCCGCTTGCCGCTGTTGGCGGCTTGCTCTCCGGTCAGCATCTTCTTGATGTTCTCGGCGGTGGAATCGGCGATCATGCCGTTCAACTCCGCGTATGACGCCGCGTGCCAGGCCTCTTCCTGGGCGATGCGCACCAGCACCTCGCCGATCTCCGGGTAGCCTTCGCGGTATGCCTGCCTGGCCATGGCCAGGTACAACCCTACTTCGTACGTCTCGCCGCGGAAATTCTGCTTGACTGCCTCTTCGAGTTCGGTCCCCTTGGTTACACCCAGCTTCACATCGTTGGTCAGGTTCAAATTCACGACTGCTCCTCCTGTCCTTGTTGTGTTCGTGTGAGTTACCCCGACTCCCGGCATTGCGGGCAGTAGCCGTAGAAGCATGAGTCCTGGTCCCGCAACTCCCAGGCCGTCTCGGCCGTCACCGCCCGGCTCAAGTTATCAAGCAGTGGCCCCAGATCGCCGTTGCAGTCATCAACCCGCCCGCACCGGCGGCAGACCAGGTGCACGTGGGGACGTACGTTGGCGTCATACCGGTACAGGTTCTGCTCCCCGCCGACCCGACGGAGCACCCCGGCTTTCTCCAGGGCGTGCAGGGTCTGGTAGACGGTGTTCAGGCTGAGGCCCGGGTAGGCGGGCTTCAATTCCCGGTGGACTGTCTCGGGACTCGGGTGGGCCGTGGTGCCCAGGAGCAGCTTGAGGATGGCCAGCCGTTGTGGCGTGGCACGAAGCCCGGCCGTTCTCAGGACTTCCAGCTCATGGTGGGCTTGCCGTTCCATTAAGGTCACCCCTTCTGTAACAAATACTACATAGGAAGACTTCCTATGTCAATAGGGGAAACCCAATAAACTTTTGCGGCCCGCTGGATTTTGTTGTGCCCGCGCCGGGAGCCCCGCATTCCCCGCCAGGGCCGTTGCTCTGCTTCAGGCGTGGGAGAAGCCTGCGACCATGGCCTGGGGCCGCCGACAGGAGGTGCCCGCCGGTGCGGAATTGGATGAGGGTAGGATGGCTTTTCGACGGCGGCTGCGCCGGGCGGCGGCGCGGATCCTGCAAAGGTTACTGCCCGCCGGGATGATACGGCCGGGCTTTCCGAGGAGCTGGCCGACTGACTGCTTTTTCTACCTCCTGGCCGCGGCCAACGAGGCCAGAGTGGACTTGGCCTCGGCCCTCATCAGCAAAGAAGAGCGAAACCGGGCGCGGTTTGGAGCCTAGCTTACCCCGGAAGAGAGAAGACGGCCCCACGGCGCAAAGGGATAAGGTCATATTCTGGGACTTCGACGGCACGCTGGGCTACTGGCGCGACGGCATGTGGAGCCGGGCCATGTACGAGATTGTCGCGGAACTGGAACCGGCCACGGAGCTGACTCCCGAGAGCTTCCGCCAATATCTTGCGGACAGCTTCCCGTGGCATCGGCCCGAGCTTCCCCACCCGGAGCTGGCGGATCCGGCGCTGTGGTGGGCGCGGGTCACCCCGTTGTTCCTGCGCGGGTACCTGGAGACCGGAAACTCGCCCGGCTGCGCGGCCCGCATGGCGGCCATGGTGCGCGCCCGTTACACCGGCCCGGCCGCCTGGTCGCTGTTTCCCGACGCTCTTCCCACCCTGGCTCACCTGGCCGGCGAGGGATGGAGCCACGCCATCATCTCCAACCACGTCCCGGAGCTTTCGAGCATCGTCGAGCACCTGGGGCTTGCGCCGCTATGGGTTGGAGTTTCAACTCGGCGGCCCTGGGCTACGAGAAACCTCACAGACGCATTTTCGAACTGGCCCTGGAGGCCATGGACCGGCCCCGGTACGCCTGGATGGTGGGGGACAACATCCGGGCGGACGTGCTGGGAGCCCAGGCCGCCGGCATCCCCGGCATCCTGGTGCGCGGGTGCCATCCGAAGTCCCTGCGCTCCTGGCCGGACCTGGCTGCCGCCGGCCAGTTGATCCTGGAGACCATAGAATGGGAGGCCCTCATGACTTACCGGTTGCTGGCTTCGGATATCGACGGGACGCTTCTTGACAGTAAAGGCAAACTCACAGAACGGGTGGTAGAGGCGGTCCGGGCCGCCCGTAACAGCGGCATGCAGGTGTGCCTGGTCACGGGCAGGCGCCCGCGGTCCACCGTGGGCATCTGCACGGCCCTGGGATTGGAAGGCCCCATCATCTCCTTCAACGGCGGGGTCATCGCCGATCCGGTGATGCTGAGGTCGCTGCGGGTGGTGACCATACCCCGGGAGGCCGTGAGCGGCCTGCTCCTCGCCTGGCATGATGAAGGGTTGAGCGCCTTTGCCTACCGGGACTCGGCCGTTCCTTCCGACGTCTACTATGCACTGGCCCCCACGTGGGCGCGCATGGCCGAGTACGTGGCCAGGGAGGGAGCCAACATGACCCGCATACCGTGCCTGGTCCGCGGCACCGACTGGGAACCCGTGCGGCTGATGGTGGGAGACAGCGAGGAACGGACGCTGGCCGCCAGCCAGCTGGCACAGCCCCACCTGGACCCGGCCAGGGTCAGGATCTTCCACCTGGTTCCGCTTACCCCTGGCGAGCTGCCCGGTTTCCTCCGGGCCATGGTGCTCCTGCGGGCGGAGTTCTGGACCCTCAAGGACCGCATACCCCCGGGCGCAGGTACCGGTCCCTCCCGCACCGGAAGACCATCCGGGAGCAGCTGGCCCACGTGGCGGCCTGCGACCGCTGGTATCTGAGCCGGTTCTGGTCGGACCTGCCCCGGCTCCCCCGGTCCCAGGATGTGTGGCACAAGCTGGTCCTCAACCGGGAACTGGCCGTGCACGTCATAGGCAGAATGACCCGGGAAGACATGGGGCGGGTGGAGAAGGTGTACGGCGAGGTCTGGACGGGAAGAAAGGTCATAGGCGGTTTCTGTACCACGAGAAGTTCCACCTGGACACCATCGCCAGGGACCTCGACCTCTACTTCCAGGGCCGCTAGTCTCCGGCCTGGATGCAGGGTCACCGGACCCGTGCGGCCAGACTCTTCTCGCCGGAACCTGCATGTTCCCGGATGAGGTACGTGAAGGGTATTTCCCATAAGGCAGGGAGTTGCCATGCTCCATGAAGCCACGTTGCTGGTGAACCTCACTGCCATGGTGCTCTGCCTGTGGATGGCCTTCTATCTTTTTGCCCGGGGGTTCCCCAGCACGATCACCCTGCGCGCCACGGTCTTACTGCTGGCCCTATCTGCCTTCTTCTTCAGCGCGTACATCAAGTTGTTTGTTCAGATCCCCGGCACGGCGGCCTGACGCGCCGTCTTCCTCATCACCGGCCTGGAGCTCTGGCACGACATAACGCTCCATCTGCTCCCCAGGGGCACCCTGAGGCGTCACCTGCCACTGGCCATGGTCGTCTACGCCCGGGGCGTTTGTACAGGTCTTCGACTACCAGTTGAACTTGCCCGTGGGGTCGGTAGTGTCCGATGATCCGAGCGTGGCCCGGGCCTACCGGGTATTGCCCGACGAGGTCTGGATCGTTGGGATGACGCCGGGTACGGCCACCGTCACCGTAGACTATAGTGGGCTTTTCCAGGGCCAGGCCACCATCACCGTAACCGTAAGCAGTACCCGGTCGATAACCCGGTCCATACAGCAGTTCGACCCGCCCTCGTAGGTAGTGCTGGTCGACCGGGGGCTTTGGGTATAATCCTTGGCGCCAACCCCGAGGTCTGGACCGATAGCTCCGGGACCATCTCCTTCCAGTGCAGCCGGCAGCTGCTCAGCATCGTCGCAGTGGCTCCAGGAGAGGCTGCCGTTTTCGCCAGGGACGTGAACTATGCTGGCCACATAGCCCTGGTCCGGGTCGAAGTGACACAGTAGGGCCTCTCTATCCTTCTTCTGGTTTGCCACCCCTACCGACTCTTATTACCTCAAGCAAAGCCTCAACTCGCTTGCTCTACAGACAACCTGCTTGTCCTGTCTCCACCGTAAAAACTCACTTGCTTTGGCGGGGGCCTGGCCTCGACGCACTGACGGCTTGACTCGCCCGCCCGGATGGGGTAGAATGAGTCACAATCACAAACTCACGCCATGATGGGAAGAAGTAGGCCGGGCTCTCCGCCCCAGAGAGGGGCTCTCGGTGGGAAAGCCCCGTGGACCCCGGGCCGAAGGCCATCCCGGAGCTGCTGCTCCCAGCCCCAGGCAAGAGCGGCCGGGTTGCGCCCGTTACCGCGCCGCCGAGAGACGCCCGTAACCTGGGCGTAACCAGGGTGGTACCGCGAGCTAGCCCCCTCGTCCCTGAAGGACGTGGGGGCTTTACCTTTCACCGGGGGTGATGGTGTTGAAAAAGCTTACTGCCGACCAGATCCGCAGCGAGTTTCTGAGGTTTTTCCGGGAACGGGGCCACACCGTGGTGCCTTCGTCGTCGCTGGTGCCGGTGGATGACCCGACGCTCTTGTTTGTGAACGCCGGCATGGTGCAGTTCAAGGACACCTTTCTGGGGCTGGAAAAGCGGCCTTACGTGCGGGCGGTCACCTCCCAAAAATGCGTGCGCGCGGGCGGCAAGCACAACGACCTGGAGAACGTGGGGTACACCGCCCGGCACCATACGTTTTTCGAGATGCTGGGGAACTTTTCTTTCGGCGAGTACTTCAAGCGCGAGGCCATTGCCTACGCCTGGGAACTTCTGACTGACGTGTACGGTCTGCCCGCAGACCGCCTGTGGGCCACCATCTACCAGGACGACGACGAGGCCCACGGGCTCTGGCAGGAAGTGGTGGGCCTGCCCGCCCACCGCATCGTCAGGCTGGGGGCCAAGGATAACTTCTGGGCCATGGGCGACACGGGTCCCTGCGGTCCGTGCAGCGAGATCATCATCGACCGCGGCGAGCACCTGGCTTGTGCCGGAGCAAACTGCGCCATCGGGCAGTGCGACTGCGACCGCTGGCTGGAGATCTGGAACCTGGTGTTCATGCAGTTTGACCGGGACGAGGACGGCACCATGACTCCCCTGCCCCGGCCGAGCGTGGACACGGGCATGGGGCTGGAGCGCATCGCTTCCGTGCTGCAGGGCGTGGACACCAACTTTGATACCGACCTGTTTTTGTCCATCATCCGGGCAGTGGAAAAGATCAGTGGTGGGCGATACGGCCCCCACGGCACGGTCTTTCCCTTTAGGATCATCGCCGACCACGGAAGGGCCTGCACCTTCATGATGGCCGACGGGGTCTTGCCTTCCAACGAGGGTCGGGGCTACGTGCTCCGCCGCATCCTCCGCCGGGCCCTGCGCTACGGCCGGGAGCTGGGGATCACCGGTCCCTTCCTGCACCGGCTGGTACCGGTGGTGGTGGAGGGCATGGCCGTGGCCTACCCGGAACTTCGCCAGCAACAGGAACTGGTGGTGCGCGCCATGCGGGCCGAGGAAGAACGGTTCTTGGAAACCCTGGAACAGGGCCTGCGCGTGGCGCTGGACATGGTGAACCGGGCCCGGGCCCAGGGGCGGCAGGAACTAGATGGCTACGAGGCCTTCATGCTCTACGATACCTACGGCTTTCCCATCGACCTGGCCCAGGACCTGGCTGCTGAACACGGGTTAGGCGTGGACCGGGCGGGCTTCGAAGTCGCCATGGAGGAACAGAGGCAGCGGGCCCGGGCCGCGCGCCGGGCCGGTGAGGAAGCCCTTCACCAGGCCGGCGCCCAGCTGGAGGCAGTTCCTCCCACGGAATTTCGGGGTTACGAGACCCTTGAACTTGACACCACCGTGCTGGCGCTGATGTCGGGAAGCCAACGCTGTTCAAGGCTGGAAGAGGGCCAGGAGGGCCTCGCGGTGGTAAGCCACACGCCGTTTTACGCCATGGCCGGAGGACAGGTGGCAGACACCGGTACTTGGGAGTGGCCGGGCGGCCGGGCGCAGGTGCTGGACGTGGAAGCCAGCGGCGGCCGCTACCTGCACCGGGTGCACGTGGAAGCCGGCACTCTAACCGCCGGCCAGCCGGTGCGGGTCGTGGTGGACGCCGGACGCCGGTCCGCCATCGCCCGCAACCACACGGCCACCCACCTTTGCCACCGGGCCCTCAAGGACGTGCTGGGAGAGCACGCGAACCAGGCCGGTTCGTTGGTCTCGCCGGACCGGTTGCGCTTTGACTTTACCCACTTTGCCGGGCTTACTCCGGAGGAGAAGGCCCGGGTGGAAGATCTGGTCAATGACGCCATCCTGGCCGACCTTTCCGTCCGTGCCCGGCTCATGGACATGGAGGCCGCCCGGCAGCAGGGAGCCATTGCCCTGTTCGGTGAGAAATACGGGGACACCGTGCGCGTGGTAGAGATCGGCAAGGTAAGCCGCGAACTATGCGGCGGCACCCACGTGAGCTCCACCGGGCAGATCGGGCTTTGCCGCATCATCTCCGAGAGCAGCATCGGGGCCGGGCTGAGACGCATCGAGGCCGTCACCGGCACCGGTCTTCTGGATCACTTCCGGGACGTGGAAGGCCAGCTAGAGCGAGTGAGTGCCACGGTCAAGGCCGGACCCGGGGAAATCGCGGACCGGGTGGCCGACCTGGCCCGGCAACTCAAGGAGACCCAGCGGGAGCTGGAGGCGGTCCAGGACCGGCTGCGGGTGGCGTCAGCTGGTGAACTGGTGGCCCGGGCTCAGGTGATGGGTACCACGTCGGTGGTGGTGTCCAGGGTGGAAGCGCCCGATGCCGAGAGCCTGCGCCGCCTGGGCGACTTGGTGCGCGAGCGGTTGAAATCAGGTGTGGTGGTGCTGGCCGCCGTGAGTGGCGACCGGGTCCAGCTCCTGGCCATGGCCACGGCCGATGCGGTAAAGTCCGGCGTCCATTGCGGGCAGGTGGTCAAGGAAGCCGCGACGGTGGCGGGTGGCGGTGGTGGCGGGCGTCCCGACATGGCCCAGGCCGGCGGCAAGAACCCAGCCGCCCTGGAGCACGCCCTGGAGAGGGCCCGGGAGGTCATAACCCTGCAACTCCAAAGCTCCGGTGCCTAAGGCCGGGCCAGAGAAGGGAAAACCTCCCGGGTGGAGAATTTATATGCAATGGACAATGGGGAGAATTGGAGATGATCGGAGTGACCGAATCTCAAGAGAGCACCAGGATGTTCAGGGTCAAAGCCGATGAGGTCTACGAGGCCCATGACGTGCTGACCCGGGTTTACGAGGCCCTCAAGGAGAAGGGGTACAACCCGATCAACCAGATCGTCGGCTATCTTCTGTCGGGAGACCCGGCCTACATCACCAGCCACAACAACGCCCGCAGCCTGGTGCGCCGTTTGGAACGGGACGAGCTTTTGGAAGAGCTGGTGCGGGCCTACCTGGAGCGCAGCAAGTAGCGCAGAGCGAATAGAGCAGGATAATGAAACGGGCAGGCACCTGCCCGTTTCTTGATTGGATGAGCTGTGCGGGGAGGCGCTGGCAGTAAAGAACCCCGGGCGAAGGCGGCAGAATACCTCCATGCCTGCAGCGGCTGCGTTTCCGTGCGGTGGGAGCAGGATACCCGGATAAGGGAATACCGTCCTGGCCGCAAACACAGGTGGGCTCTTGGTACCCGGGCAACGCCCTATGCCACAGCGTTGGTCCGGCTTCTACCTTGAGCTGGCATGGGGCACGGAAAGATGCGGCACTCCCTGGGTGAATCCACCCCAGTGATCTGCAGAAGTGGAGGCCCCCTTCCGCCGCCTGAAGGACCCGTACTTCGTCTCCTGGAGTCCCATGTTCCACTGGACCGACCAGAAGATCCGCGTCCACGCCTTCTACTGTGTGCTGGCCCTGGCCCTGACCTCCCTGCTCCAACGTGAAGTCCACCAGCTCGGGTTAGACCTGAGCATCGATACGCTTCTGCACACCCTGAACGGGATCCAGGAAGTCGCCGTCAGCTACCCCGAATCCGCCCGCCGCAAGGACACCATCGTGCTCAGGAAGACAACGCCGGAACAGAAGCAGCTTTTCGACCTGCTCAACCTCAGGCGCTACACCATCGTTTCCAGTTAGTACTACACCTCTACCCCCCAAAACCGGCTTCTATCCAGGCCGAATGCCCATCACGACTCAATAACTCGGTAAACTAGGGCTAGCGGTCCTCGAGGAAGTTAGCGGAGAGGTCATCTGCCCGGCATGCGGGAGCAAACATACCAGGAGCACGAGTAAGGAGCAATCTATGCTGGACCTGCGGTCTCAGAAGTACTTCCCGCTTTTCCCCCGGACCTAGCGCGAGGCGATGATGTTTTCATTTGCTTAGCGAGTGCCGGCGCACTGGCCCTGTTTTGGTGGTTCTTTGAAGCAGAAGGACTGATCGCGGCGATGGTTAGGGGCAGATTTGGAGCGTTTCTCTTCGTTGGCCTGGTGTTGCTCACCCCGGTTAGCTGTCTGATTCATGCTCTCAGGAGGCTGGCGCTGCCCAACTATGACCACGAGAAGGAGGCGTACCTGAGAGAACGGCGCGATTATTTGGGCCAGAAGTGGAGAAGCAGCCGTGCAAAATCTTTGGAGGAAGGAGGAAGAATCGGGGGGGAGGGGGCGAAGAATTGTCTGCGAAGTCAAAAAGACGGCTGAATAGTACTACAGCGTCAGATGGAACATAACGAACTCTTTCGCGGGTGCTTCAGCGGGTGCTGAAGGGATAAGCTTCCACCTGAAAATTATAAGATGCTGGTTGTAGCTAAAAAGCAGCGAAAGGCGGTTTGTTCAATGCGACATAATTTATTATCTTTTTGCAGACATATCAAATATGTAGGAATACTGGGCTTGCCAAGGTTTTTTTCAGATAATAGGATTTTTGATTTCTTATGGTTGTTCTGGTTGTTTGGTGTAATTGAAATTGTATTGCACCTTTCGATTAATTGGCAAGCGGTTCTTCAAATCGGTGGAATTATAGTAATTAAAATCCGATATGGAAAGAGTGTTCCTAGTGCTGAAAACTACCAAAGCAATATAAAATATTCGTTGCCCTTCACAGGCCATTGGACTGTTGTCAACGGTGGTATAACCAAAGAGTTTTCTCATTCCTGGGATATACCATCACAACGCTATGCTTATGATTTTCTTATTCTTGACGAATATGGGAGGAGCTTTGCAGGTGACGCCGGAGATGTAAAAAGCTATTACTGCTATGGTAAAGATGTTTTATCTCCTGCTGATGGCGTAGTAGTTGAAATTTATAATAATGCAAAAGACAGTGATATAATTGGAGACGGAAAGGTTGTATGCAATTCAAAAGACATTAGAGGGAATTACATATTGATTTGCCATGCAGACAATGAATATAGTATACTTGCGCACTTACAAGCCAATAGTATTTTGGTTGCCTGCGGTGAACGAGTGGTGCGTGGGCAGGTTATAGCAAAATGTGGGAATACGGGTAATTCTTCGGAACCGCATTTACATTTTCAGATTCAAAACAATAGAAGTTTTTATTTTAGTGCAGGCTTACCAATTCAGTTTTCAGATATTTCGGTTTACAAAACACCAAACTATGAAAAGTTTGATGACAGACCTACTCAGGTGTTGAATGATATAATCTGTAGCTTTATCAGTAGAGGATACAATGTTTTTAATAATATTTCAAAATACTAACTACGCCATTGTTATTAAGGGTTTAAAGGTAAGCGTCAAATCGTGCTTCGAGCCGCACTAGCTTTTTTCCTGGGCCAGGATTAAGACGGACAAGGTAGACGCCGAGATTTTGGTCAGGCTATTGGCCGCGGACTTTGTCTGTGCCTGCTGGGTGGCCTCCAAGGAAAAGCGAGAGCTAAGGACCCTTCTCCACCACCGGGCGGCCTTAAAGAAGCAGGTCGTGGGCGTTAAGAACAGGATCCACGCGGTTTTAGCCAGGCACGCCATAACGGTGCCGGTAAGCGACCTATTTGGAGTAAAGGGCAGGCAGTTCCTCCGGGAGCTTGAGGAACTGCCCGAGGTGGAGAAGATAGTCCTGACCTCGAATCTCAAGGTCCTTGAGGCCCTGGAGGCGGAAATCGCGGCCATTGAGAAAGAGTTGAACCTAAGGGCTATTGCCCTGCCCGGGATGGAGATCTTTCTGGGCATACCGGGGATAGACGTCCTGGCCGCCCTGACCATCCTGGCCGAGATTGGCGATATCAAGCGCTTTGCCTCTGCGAAGAACCTTGCCAGTTTCTCTGGGCTGGTTCCTTCGGTGCACCAGTCGGGCAAGACTAGGTACACCGGGCACTCAGTACGTCTCTGACGCCTTCGAGGAGCACCGCGCCCGGCTCGATGCGGGACCGAGGGGCTGACCCGGAGGATGGCTCCCCGGAGAAGCAGTATGTCCCGGGCTGCCCAGATGGGAAGGTACAAGAGGAAACCGGGGTGGCCGGTTACGCGGCACCCCGGTGCCCATGCACCCGCCGGCTGGGACAGGCGGTCCCCCTCAACCGGCAGTCTGTACTCTTGCCAGGGCCCGCCCCAGCTTATCCAGCGCCTCGCCCACTTCGTCTTCGGTAATGGTCAGGGGCGGGGTGACGCGGAGGACGTTTCCGTAGAGGCCTCCCCGGCCCACCAGGAGCCCTTCTTCCCGGGCCCTTTCCATGAGGGTTGCTGCCAGCTCGGGAGCGGGCTTTTTGCCCTCCTCCACCAGTTCTACCCCGATCATGAGCCCCCTGCCCCGGACCTCCCCTATAGAGGAGTGACGCTTTTGCAGTTCCCCTAGTCCGTGGCGGAGAAGGGCTCCCATCCTGGACACGTGGGCGGGGAGGCCGGCACCGGCGATGACCTCCAGGGTGGCCAGGGCTGCCGCCATGCTCACCGGGTTACCGCCGAAAGTGGAGATGCTGTTCCACCGGCATGCATCGGCCACTTCCGGCCGGGCGATGGTGGCCCCCACGGGAGATCCGTTGGCCAGGCCCTTGGCAAACACCATCAAGTCAGGTTCCACGCCCCAGTGGCTGATGCCGAACAGGTGGTCACCGGTGCGTCCAAACCCGGTCTGCACCTCGTCGGAGATGAACAAACCGCCATGCTTGCGCACGATGTCCACGGCCACCTGGAAATACTCGGGGGGAGGTACCACGAAGCCGCCCATGCCCTGGACTGGCTCGGCGATGAATGCCGCCACGCTGCCGCTGGTGGCGGTTTTAATGAGTTCTTCAATATCGCGGGCACATGCCACCCCGCAGCCGGGATAGGACAGGCCGAAGGAGCAGCGGTAGCAGTAGGCGTTATGGGCATGCACGATGCCGGGCTGGGTGTGGGCGGTCTTCCAGGGCGCGTGCCCGGCCAGGGTCAGGGCCAGGCTGGTCCGGCCGTGATAGCTGTGGCGGAGCGCGATGATCTCCTGGCGACCGGTGTAGGCCCGGGCGGCGGCGATGGCCGTTTCGATGGCCTCCGTCCCGCTGCTGGTGAAAAAGGTCTTCTGGAGGTTGCCGGGGGTGATCTCGGCCAGCCGCTGGGCCAAAAGGACCATGGGTTCGTTGAGATAGCACGTGGAAGTGTGGGACACCTCCTGGACCTGCCTGATGACGGCAGCGGTCACGTCTGGGTGAGCGTGCCCCACGCTCACCGTGAGGATGCCGGCAAACAGGTCCAGGTACTCCCGGCCGTCCGCGTCCCTCAGGCGGACGCCCTTCCCCTCCACCAGCACCAACGGGTCGCGGTAGTAGGTTCGTACATTGGGAAACAGGAAGGCCTGGGCCAGCTCCTTGCCACGGCTGGATGTGATGGTCATGTGCTTGCTCCCTTCGCTACCGGAGTCCGGGCCGGTTACTTGCGCCGGGACGGCCTAAACAGGAAATAGAGAAGCAGCCCGGCCAGCACTACGGGCACGAACAGGACGAACAACACAGGCAATGCCAGGATGCCCCCGATGATCAGGAGTGGAATCGCCAGCAAAAGCCCCAGGCAGCGCCCGATCAGGCCCAGGACCAGTCCCAGCAGTCCCAAGATGGCGCCAAAGAAGCCGGAGATCAGTTCCATGCTGCTACCTCCTTACGACCGGCGGATGACTTCGGGTTCCGGGTAACTGGTATCGAATAGCTCCACCCCGGCCCGGGCAATAACCGGAGGGCTGAGTGGGCGGTCACGCTGGTCCCGGGGCAGTGCCGTTATCCTGTCTACCGCCTTCATACCGCTTATCACCTGCCCGAAAGCGGCGTAGTTACCATCCAGGTGGGGCGCATCTGCCACCATGATGAAAAACTGCGACCCGGCCGAGTCCGGGTGCTGGGCCCGGGCCATGGACACCACACCGCGTTGGTGCCGCAGGGAGTTGGCATGGCCGTTGGACTGGAATTCCCCCCGGATGTGGTAGCCGGGCCCACCAGTCCCGCTGCCCTCCGGGCAGCCGCCCTGGACCATGAAACCCGGTATGACGCGGTGAAAAACCAGCCCATGGTAAAAGCCCTTCTGCACCAGGTTGATAAAGCTATTGACGGTATTGGGCGCTACGTCCGGCATAAGCTCCATGGTGATCCGGCTTTGATCTTCCAGTTCCAGGGTGACCAGCGGGTTTTTGGCTCTGAGCAAGGGGCGCACTCCTTTCCCGGCAAAACGTCCAGCTGTATTCTCGGCAGGGCCCGCATTCTCCTCTCCTGGTTCTTAACGGCATAAAGCTAGGAAACTTTTCTAAAAGAACAGGAAAATCCGTATTCCGCAAAGAAGTCCACATGCGCATCCCCTAAGTTCGGAAATTGGGCACTCCCCCGGGGGTCCCCAAGACAGGAGGGAACCAGACCGCTCGTGCTGTATTTCGTGGTCTTCGGTAGCGGTGCTATGCTCATGTCTCTGGAAATGGTGGGCAGTCGCATCCTGGCCCCGTACTTCGGTACGTCGATCTTCGTTTGGGGTAGCCTCATCGGGGTCTTTCTGGGCGCGCTGAGCATCGGCTACTTCCTGGGAGGCGCCCTTTCCGACCGGGCGCCCCGCACGGAAGTGCTGGCGGCGGTGCTGGTGGCGTCGGGGGCTACGGTGGCAGTCATCCCCCTGGTATCCACCCCGGTCCAGGCCTGGATCCTGGGACGTGACCCTGGTCCCCAGCTGGGCCCGCTCCTGGCCTGCATGGCCCTGTTTTTTGTGCCCAGTGTCTTCATGGGCATGGTGTCGCCCTACGCCATCAAGCTCAAGGCCCGGGACCTGGACCGGGTGGGCAACATCGCCGGCCGCCTGTACGGCATCTCCACCTTCGGCAGTATCCTGGGCACCCTGGCCACCTCCTTTTACCTGATACCCGCCTTGGGGGTGCAGGCCATCATCCGTTCCCTGGGCGCCGGTCTCATGGGGTTAGGGCTGTTGGCGCTGGTGAGTGCCGGGGCCCGCCGGCGCACCCAGTGGGCAGCGGTGGCGGCCCTCATCTGCCTGGTGCTCCTGACACCCGCCGCCGTGAGTCCGGCCGGACCCGGACGGGTGGTCTACGAGGCCCAGACCCTGTATCACCAGATTTACGTGGTGGACAGCGAGGGCGTGCGCTACCTCAAGTTCAACAACTCCTTCCAAGGCGGGATGCTCCTGGACGACCCGTACCAGTCCAGTTTCCCGTACGCTGACTATTTTCACCTCTCTTTGGTGTTCAACCCCGAGATCAAAAATGTCCTCGTGGTCGGGCTGGGAGGGGGGATGGCGCCCAAGCGCTTCCACCGGGATTACCCCCACATGTCCATCGACGCCGTGGAGATCGACCCGGTGGTGGTGAGAGTGGCCCGCCAGTACTTCCACGTGCCCGAGGACGACCGCCTCCGCCTTTTCGCCCAGGACGGGCGCCAGTTTGTCCAGAAGACCGACCAGCGCTATGACCTGGTCATCCTGGATGCGTACTACGCCGACTCCATCCCGTTTCACCTGACCACCGTGGAGTTCTTTCGGGAGGTCAAAGCCTGCCTGAACCCGGGCGGGGTGGTGGCCTTCAACATGATCGGGGCAGTGGAGGGCAGGTCCAGCAAGCTCTTTAGGACCATGCACCGCACCTTCCAGACGGTCTTCCCTCACCTGTACTCGTTTCCCATCGGGATGGCCCAGGACGGGCAGACCGGGTCCATCCGGAACGTGATCGTGTTCGGGACAGCATCTGATGCCCTGGGCGGGGGCGGACGGGGTGTGCTGGTGGCAAGGATGCGCCTGTTGGCCGCGTCGCGGGTCTCCATCAAGGGTTTTGAAGGGTTCGCCGCTGACTTTTGGGAAAAGGTCATCCTTTATGACGACGTGGAGGCCCTGACCGACGATCATGCTCCCGTGGACACCTTGCTGCACGTGTACCGGCAGCCGTGGTGACGAGGCGGGCTAGCGGGTAGAGAACCTCAGGGCCAGGGCAGTGCGGACGGTCACGTAACCATAAACCAGGTGACTGGCCAGGAGCACCAGGGCGCTCGGAGCATCCGGGCGCACGATGACATCGGGCACGAAAAAGGGCGTGATCAGGCTGTAGGGCACCAGCCAGAGAAAGGCCCCGTACGCCAGGCCCTTGACCACCGCCCAGTCCCGCCCGGTGCCGGCCATCAACCAGGCAAGCCCAACGCCGAACACGGCTCCGATGACGAAGTGGCTGGTCACCCCGGTGATGATGGTGATCGGGCCCATGGGAGGGGCGTTCCTGAGCACCACGGCGGCTGCCACGCGCAGGAGCGTGGTGCGGGATATCCCCGCGGCCTGCGCCAGCCAGCTGAAGACAAGATGAGCCGCGGCTCCCAGGGTTCCAGAGACGATACCGGTGGCCACCGAGTCGTTCATAGGCACATCCCTTCCAGGGCAACTTGTTCCTAGGCTATCCCATCCAGTCGATTTCTAAGCGGTCGTGCCACCAGTGGCGAAGAGGCCGGGGAAGGGCACCTTTCCCCGGCCCGGTTTCCTCAAGCCTGGCCCCCAGGCCTCCTTATAAGCTTGCCAGTTCCAGCCGGACCAGGAGCCGGGTGACCTTGACCAGGGCTTCCCAGTCACATGCCCCGGTCTCCAGTTCCACCAGTTCCCCGATGTCTGCCAGCGAGCGCCGGCCGTCCATCCAGTACAGGGCGTGGATGAACCCGGCCACGGCGCGGGATTTCTCTTCTAGGAACTTTTCCCACGACGCGCGCTCTGAGGCATCCAGCTGGAAAAGGCGCCGCTGGACGCTGACCGGTCCCCGGTAGCGCCGGCGTGGCACCATGGTGCGTGCGGCAGCCTGCCACTCATCGCCGGCTACGTCTTCTGCGGGCATGGCTTCAGCGGGCTGGAAGCAGGCGGCCACTGCTTGCCAGCGAGCAGCTTCGGCCTGGACGGCCCGGTCCAGCTCCGGGGCCAACGCCTCCACCACGGCGGCGAAGGCCTCGCTCTCTGCGGGCGCCAAGAGCCGGTTGAGGGATTTGACATCGCGCAGCCGGCAGTCATGGAGAAACTGGCCGAGACGGCCGAAATCCCGCATGGCCCGGGCCCAGAGATCGCCCTGGCCTTCCCGGCCCGCGGCGGCCTGCCTGAGCACCGGGTCCAGCCGGGCCCGGGCCGCCAGGTGCAGCTCCCGCGTGAAGGCTACGGCCTGTTCCTGGCCCATCCACACGGCCTCGGCGTAACCGGCACCGGCCAGGAAATACGCGTACGTGCCGGTGAGGGCCACGACCTTCTCCAGCATGAAGGGGTCGACCTTGTCCACCGTGTCCTCGCTGGTGTGGTAGTACCGGTCCGGCCACTGGATGACCATGGGGCAGGGCACGTCCACGGTGGGGTCTGAGAAGATATAGTGATCAGAGCCGCCGGAAAAGGGCATGGTCGCCCACTTGAACATGGCATAGGATGCGGTCCCGGCCAGGTTCTTGGCGTCGCTGGCCAGGGCCTCCAGGATTCGTTCCAACAGGTCTCCCGTAAACGACGGTGTGGACCGGGCAGGGCGCTCCACCAAGAGCGGCCCGCCGCAGAGCTCCTGCTTTTCTCCTACCATGTCCAGGTTGATGGCTGCCACCATGTGGGGGATGAGGTGTTCGTGACTGGCCAAAAAGCAGTAAGTCCCGGTCATCTCGGGCACCAGGAGAAACCTGATGCTGCGGCGCGGCCGGGGCAGGGCTCCCGAGGCGATGAGCCCTTGTAGAACGCGGGCGGTCTCCAGTAAGGCGCCCGAGCCGGAGGCGTTGTCGTTGGCCGATGGCTGCGGGTGACAAAGGTGGGCCACTACCACTACCTCGCCGGTCCCGGTTCCCGGGATGAGGGCCGAGACCACCTCCAGCTCCCCGTCGTAGAACCGGGCATCCACCTCGGCCCGCACGCGCACCGGCCCCGGGGCGGTCTTCACCAGGCGGCGCAGGTTCTCGCCGGCCTTGGGGGACAGCACAAATCCAGGACAGCGTACCGCGCCCGGTTCCCACCAAAACGAAGTGTACTGCAAAGCATCCGGCAGGTCCATGCGGTGACGCACCGGCGGGAATTCGGCCATCCGGTCGGTGACCAACCCGGCGGCGCCGTGCTGGTCCACGGCCAGGCGGCGGGTGCGCGCCAGGTCACCGTCGCACAGCACGAACTTGCCCCTTACGTCCACGCCGTCATACGAGGCGGGCCGGTCCGACTTCTCCACCAGCACCAGCTCGGCCTCCAGCCCGCCGGGAGGCGTGGCCGCGCTGCGCTGGACCAGCGCTATCTTGTCTTCTTCGTAGCTGGCCAGACGACGCCGCTCGGGCTCTACCAGTTCCAGCTCGCCTTTGGTGCAGTCCCATTCCTGGAACATAGAGTGCGACCAGTAGCTGGCGGAATCCCGGGCCGGGTAAGACAGGATCTGGGCCTCCACCCCCGCGGCGGACAGCTGGGAAAAACAGTACTGGGCGGAAGCACGGAAACCGGGACTGGCCTGCATCCGGTGGTAGCGGGCGATCTCCTCTACGAACCGGAGCGCACGTACTCCCGATGCCTGGGTCTTGACGGTTTCGAGGATGTGATGAAACATTGGGCTGGCTCCCTTCCTGGGCACTGGTGGAGCCATTCACCGCCGGGCACTGACCTTCCTTCCTAGAACCTTTGGGCCAGGTACATGACGAGCACGCCTGCCACTACCGTCAACGTCAAGTCCCGCTTCCACCGGGCCACGGCGAGGGCAACCAGGGCAGACAGGACGCGGGGAGCCAGGGAAAGGACTGGTTGGTCGCCCAGTACCAGGGGGGCCAGCAGGGCGGCCAGTGCCGCCGCGGGAACGTGCTCCAGCCAACGGGCTGCTGCCCCGGGCAGCCGCACCCGGGTTAGCACGGCCACGGGCAGCACCCGGGGCACGTAGGTCACCAGGGCCATGCCGGCGATGACGAGGAAAACGTGCCCCCTCACCTGTCCATCACCAACCCCACCGTGGCACCCACCAGGATGGCCGCCAACAGGCCGGCATGGCCGGGGAAAACCCGGCTCAGGCCCAGGGCGGCCAGGGCGCTGGCCAGGGCCGCCGCCGCGCGCGAGGCCCGGGTGACCTGAGGGACCAAAAGCCCGATGAACATTGCCGCCAGCGCAAACTCCAGTGCCCGGCCCAGGGCCGCCCCGGCCAGGCCGCCCACCAGGGCGCCCGCCGCTGAACTGCCCACCCAGCCCAGGTACGTGAAGAAGAACAGCCAGCCGTAGACCGGCCAGGGCTCTGGCTGGGAAGCCGTGACCAAGGCGAAGGATTCGTCGGTGATGCCGAAAGCCAGGACGGGAAGCCACTTCCGGGGCACCCGGGCCAGACGCGGGGAGAGGGCGGCGCTCATGAGCAGGTGTCGCGAGTTCACCAGGAAGGTGGTGGCCAGCACCGCCCCGGGGCTCGACCCGGCACCCAGCATGCCGGCGGCCATTAGCTGGCTGGAACCCGCGTAGACCAGCACGGACATGACCACGGTTTCTGCGCTCCCCAGACCGTTTTGCCGGGCGATAACGCCGTAGGCCAGGCCGATGGGCAGGTATCCCATGATCACCGGCCAGCCCAGCTTCAGTCCCCGCCGCACGCTATCACGCTCCCAACCCGGGCATGGGTACGAGCTTCTACCCGGCTTTTCAAATCCCTGCCCACAGGGAGGATGGTATGCCCGGGCCGTCGAACCAAGCACCAGGAGGTGGTAGCAATGGCCAGGCCAGCCGTGCGCATCAGCGTACATTCGCAGGCCGGACATTGCGATGCAGGTCACACCCTGGGGCAGGTGGTGGAATACCGAAAGGGGCTGCCGCCGGACTTCTGCCAGGCAGCTTTTCACACCTTGATGCCGTACCTTTACGCCCTGCAATTTGGGGGGAACCTGCCCTGGGAGAAGGAACCGGGTACGGCCCACATCGCGTGTCCTGACCCATTCAACCCGGTGGTGTTCAAACTCCAGCGGGTATAAGGAGGAAGACTAGATGAACGTGTTTGAGGCCATTCAGAACCGGAGGAGTATACGGCGCTACCGGCCCGACCCGGTGCCCCAGGATGCCTTGTTGCGGGTGCTGGATGCTGCCCGGCTGGCCCCGTCGGCCGGCAACCGGCAGCCATGGAGATTCGTGGTGGTGAGCGATGCCAGCATGCGCCGGGAGCTGGTGCCGGCGTGCCGGGGCCAGCAGTTTGTGGGACAGGCCCCGGTAGTGATCGCCGCCTGCGCCACCGAGGCCGGGCGCAAGTGGAACCAGGTGGACCTGGCCATCGCCGTGGACCACATGACCCTGGCAGCTCACGCTTCCGGACTGGGGACGTGCTGGATCGGGGCGTTTGAGGAAGAGGCGGTAAAGCAGCTTTTGGGGATCCCGGCCGGGGTGAGCGTGGTGGTTCTTCTGACCCTGGGCTACGCTGAGACGCCGGGCCGTTTCCCGGGCCGGAAGAACCTGGACGACATCGTCTGCTACGAGCGTTATTCCTGAGGCCCTCATTACCCCAAAGAGACATACTACCGAAGGAGACACGTGAGAGGAGGGCCGGGGTTGATACCCATCCGTGACAGCACCAGGTCCCGTACAACGCCGTACGTAAACATCACCATCATCGTGGTCAACGTGCTCATCTACCTGTACCAGTCCCTGTTGACCCGGACGGAGCTCCTGGCGCTGTACTTGCGGTATGCGGTGATCCCGGCCCGGTACACCCAAATGGGAGGGCTCCTGGGCGGGGAACTGGGCGCGGCGGCCCTGACACCGCTGTTCTCAGCGGTGTTCCTCCACGGCGGCTGGCTGCACCTGGGTGGAAACATGCTCTACCTTTGGGTTTTTGGCGACAACGTCGAGGACCGCATGGGCCACGGCCGGTACCTTGTCTTTTACCTCCTGGCCGGCCTCATATCCAACCTGGTGCACGTCTATGCTAACCCCGCGTCCAATCTGCCCACCATCGGCGCCAGCGGTGCCGTTGCCGGTGTCCTGGGCGCATACCTTCTGACCTTCCCGCGCGCCCGGGTCCTGGCACTGGTGCCCTTGGGCATTTTCCTGCACCTGGCCGAGCTTCCTGCCCTCCTGTTCCTCTTCGGGTGGTTCTTTCTCCAGTTCCTCAACGGCGTGCTCACCCTGGGCGTGGCCTCTGCCCAGACGGGTGGAGTGGCCTGGTGGGCCCATATCGGCGGGTTCTTGGCCGGGATGGCCATGGTCCCGTTGTTTCGCCGCCGGTCGCGGACGCGCCCTCATAGATGAACACTACGAAAATTTTAGGGAGACTAATACTACAGCGCGACATCCTGAAACAAATCCACCGGGATGTGATAGACTGCTCCTGGGGCGCTATCGGAGCGGTACGGGCGGTGCCGGGGCCCACGGGCACCGGTGGTACGAGGCCTTTTGGGCTTCCGCCGGGCTCCGACAGCCAGTCCCTGCAGGTAGGCAGCTAGGCAGCGCGTATGGCAACCCTGCCTGCCGTGCCGGCGCACATCGCCACCACGCCCCTTTACGGCAGGGTTCGGGACCTGCAACCCGTCGAGGTCTTTGCCGTCGACCGCACCCCCTGGGACCCGGTGTGGGATCACCTCATGCGCACCTACCACTACCTGGGCCACCGGCGCCTCTTGGGCGCGCGGGTCAAGCATCTGATCTTCAGTGGTGACCGGCCCATTGCTGCCTTGGGCTGGCAGGCGGCCGCCCTGAAGCTGGAGGTGCGCGACTGCTTCATCGGTTGGTCGCAGGCTCAGAAGCGGCGTCATCTGCTGCAGGTGGCCAACAACAGCCGCCTGCTCGTCTTGCCCTGGGCCCGCCTTCCCCATGGGGCTTCCCACGTGCTCGCCCGCAGCATGCAAGCATTGCCGGCCCACTGGCAGGCCAAGTACGGCCAGCCCCTGCTGCTTTTGGAGACCTTCGTGGACCCGCGTCACTTCGCCGGCACCGTCTACCAGGCCACCAACTGGATCTACCTCGGCCAGACCAAGGGGGTCGGCCGGGATGGACCGAGCTACCACTACCACGGTCAACCCAAGGAGGTGTACGTCTACCCGCTACCAACCGCCTTCCGGACCCTGATCGGTTGCCAGCAGCAGCCGTATGTGCGAGAGCGCCCCCGCGTACCTCGCCAGGAGAGGAAGGAGCGGAAGGCCTTGACCTTCCACCAGAACGACTGGCATCCCGACCTTTTGGAGGAAAGCGGCGTCACCGAGGAAGCAGTGCAGCAGTTGGGCCAGAAGCTGGCCGAGTTCCATCGCCATTTCGCCCCGGCCTTTCACCGTTCCGAACAGCGCGAGCACGGTCTGGTCTACCTCAAAGGTCTGCTCAGCCATATGCTGGCCAAATCCGCAGAGCCCATCGCCCTGCGCTACGTGGGACCTTCCGGCGTGCGCAACCTCCAGCATTTCCTGGGCCGCTCGGTGTGGGAGGAGGAAAAACTGCGCGCCTTGTACCAGTCCCGGCTGGCCCGGCTCATCGCCGCCGAGGACGGAGTGGTGAGCGTGGACAGCTGCGAGTTCCCAAGAAGGGCAAGGAATCGGTGGGGGTCGCCCGCCAGTACTGCGGCACCTTGGGCAAGGTGGAGAACTGCCAGTCCGGCGTCTTCGTGGGCTACGCAAGCCCCAAGGGCTACGGCTTGGTCAACTGCCGCCGGGTGGTGGAGGCCCGCAACGGGTTGCCGCATCAACCCTTGTGGCTCTTCATGCGCCGCGAGCGTGGCGGCGAGCTCAAGTTCGCCTTCAGCAACGCCCCTCGCGAGACACCCCTTGAGGCGATGATGCGGGTGAGCACCATGCGCTGGCCCCTGGAGCAGCTCTTCCAGGAGGGCACGGGCCCACTGGGGATGGACCATTACGAGACCCGTTCCTGGCCGGCCTGGCACCGGCACATGCTCTACGTCTTCCTCGCGCTATTGTTTTTGCTGGAGCTGCGCTGCCAGTTCGTAAAAAAGGGGCCCATCTGCCCGTCTTGACCCTGCCCCAAGCTCGCATCCTGGTGGCCAGCGCCCTGGCCTGTGCGTACCTGCCGGCCACCAGTGCGCGGGAACTGGTCGCCTACCACCCGCGCCGCAATGCCATCGCCGCCCGCTGTCATGGTAAGGGGAGGCTTACCACCCACGGGTCGCTTGCTTGCCGCTCGCCCTGAACCCTTTCGCACCCAGCCACCTCGCTGAGGGCGATTTCCGGGGAACCCGTGGCTCGCCCAGTCGCACGCTGGCCGCGCAGGCGAGGGGTTGCCTTCTTGCCCTCGCGAATGCGGACTCCAGCCCTTTTCCTCGCCTGTGACTGCCGTCAAGCCGCCAACCGCTAAGCCTCAGGCACGACTCGGCCATTTCAATTCCTTGCTTGGGCGGCTTACATCACCTTGTGACCCCGTAGCGACCTTTTTCGTTGCTGCCATGTGGCGCTGCAGTAATAATAAACCTCGAAGAAAAAGAAGGAGATCAGTTAGCCCACGGCGAAGATAACTTTTGTCCTGACATTTGTTACTGGCGCTCTCATGCTGGAAGTAGGCACAGAAGGGGGGATGTGCTGGCTTAAGCATATCATCCGGCCGGCAGGACAACCACACATGAGAACCCATCTATCTAAATTCAGGAGGTGGCATGGTTGTTCATTCAAGCGCTGCTAGTAGCGCTGTGGGCCTTCTGGATCGGCAGCTCGCTGACCATGAACACGCGGTTTTTCGTGTTCATGCGGCCGCTAGTTTCGGGCTTGGTCGTGGGCTTGATCCTGGGAGACCCGGTCAAGGGCACCATCATCGGTGCTACGATTAACGCCGTTTATATCGGTATCATTTCCGCTGGCGGCTCCATGCCTGCCGACATCCTCATCGCAGGTGTGCTGGGACCGGCCCTAGGTATCCTGGCTGACATGACCCCGGAAATGGCCCTGAGCGTGGCTGTGCCCATCGCTTTGGTGGGCGTTTCCATCAGCACCCTGAGGATGTCCTTGTTCTCCTTGTTTGCCCACTGGGCAGACCGGTACGCCGAAGAGGGCAACATGGCAGGCATCGTGTGGCTTAACATCATACCAGGCACCATCTTCGCGGCCATCTATCCTGGCCTGGCCACATTCCTGGGCGTCTACTACGGCGCCGATGCCGTGAAAGCCGCCCTGGGCTTTATGCCGGAAGGACTCATCGCTGGCCTTTCGGTGGCGGGTAAACTCCTGCCCGCCGTGGGCTACGCCATGCTCTTAAGGTACATGACCACCAACCTGAGCATGCTTCCCATGTTCTTCATCGGCTTTTTGGTGGCTGCGTACCTCAGGCTCGACATCATGGCCGTGGTAGGAATCGGTGTCTGCCTTGTGTTCTTCATTTACTTCCGGCCGCAGGCCAGGAAGGGGGCGGCATAGGTGGCCGAAGAACGCAGACTGACCAAGAGTGACCTGATCAAGGTCTGGGCGCTTTGGACGTGCTTTCTGCACGGGATGTATAACTACGAGCGTATGCAGGGCGTAGGGTTTGCCCACGCCATGGTCCCGGTCATCAAGCGCCTGTACAAGACGAAGGAAGAGATCTCGGCCGCCCTCAAGCGGCACCTGGTGTTCTTCAACACCAACACCACCACCGGCACCATCGCCGCCGGCATCACCGCGGCCATGGAAGAGCAGCGCGCCAACGGCGCCCCGCTGGACGATGAAAGCATCAACGCTGTGAAGACCTCGCTCATGGGTCCGCTGGCCGGCCTGGGCGACTCCATCTTCCAGGGCATGCTGTTCCCCATCCTCCTGGCCCTGGGCATCGGCCTGGGTCGCGAGGGCAGTGTCATGGGTCCCATCCTCTACACCATCCTGGTGCTGGGGATCTCGTACCCGCTCCACTACTGGTGGTTCATGGCCGCATATGAGCAGGGCCGGCCCATTCTCAAGACCCTGACTGAAGGCGGTCTCCTCCAGAAGGCCACTGAAGGCGCCAGCATGGTCGGTCTGCTGGCCGCCGGCACCCTGACGGCTCGTTATATCAACTTCACCACTCCCTTGAAGGTACAGCTGGCCGGGGCGCCTCCGGTAAGCATCCAGACGGACGTGTTCAACAAGATCATGCCCAACCTGCTCCCGCTCCTTCTGGTGCTGGGCTGCTGGGTGCTGATGCGCCGCGGGGTCAAGACGCCTCGGATCGTGGCGCTTGTCTTCATCGGCGGCACTATCCTGGGATACCTGAAGATCCTCGGCTAGACAGCACGAAGCAAACAGCGGGTGGGCCGACCCTTGTTGTCCCACCCGCTGGCTTGAGGAGGGAAAAGCCGTGGCCGGCTACAAAGGCAGAATCCTGAGAGTGGATCTCTCCCGGGGGACGGTGTCCGCTGAGGAGTTCCCGGAACGGTTCCAAAGGGAGCTCATTGGCGGCAGCGGGTGGGGTGCCCGCATCATGATGGACGAGACCGATGCCGGCACCGACCCCTTGGGTCCCGGAAACCGCCTGATCTTCATGGCCGGCCCGGTGACTGGCACGGCCGTGTTCTGTTCCGGCAGGCACCAGGTTATCGCCCGGTCCCCCTTGACTGGGGCGTGGGGGGAGGCCAGCAGCGGCGGCTTTTTTGGCGCCATGCTCAAGCGCACGGCCTTTGACGGCATCGTGTTCCAGGGCCAAGCCGCCGAGCCAGTCTACCTGTACCTGGAAAACGACCAGGCCGAGCTCAGGCCGGCCGGTGACCTGTGGGGCAAGGATACCTACGAATCGGACGAGGCCATCCGGAGCCAGTGCCGCCCCGGCACCTTGGTGAGCAACATCGGGGTGGCCGGCGAGCGACTGGTGCGCATGGCCGGTATCATGAGCGAGGGCCGCACCGGGCGGGCGGCCGCCCGCAGCGGGCTGGGTGCGGTCATGGGTTCCAAGCGGCTCAAGGCAGTGGCGGTATGGGGCGACCAGCGGCCCACCGTGGTCGCCCCGCGAAAGCTGGCGGAGTTCAACCGCTCGCTTTTGCCGGGCATCCAGGAGCAAACCAAGGGACTATCGCAGTTCGGCACCGGAGCAGGGGTAGAGAGGATAGAGAGCATCGGTGACCTGCCCATCAAAAACTGGAAGCAGGGCACCTGGAAAGAAGGAGCCAAGAAGATCAGCGGGCTGACCATGATAGCAGAGCTTCCCACCCGCCACTACCGCTGTCATGCGTGCCCCATCGGTTGTGGTAAGGACGTGCAGGTCCCGGATGGGTCTTATGCCGGGGTGGACGGCCGGGCGCCGGAGTACGAGTCCCTGGCGGCGCTGGGTGCTTATTGCCTGGTGGACGACATCCGGGCCATCTGCCATGCCAACGACCTGTGTAACCGCTACGGGCTTGATACCATCTCCACCGGCGGTACCATCGCCTTCGCCATGGAGCTTTTCGAACACGGGCTCCTGGACACCGGGGACACGGGCGGGCTGGAACTACGTTGGGGCGACCCCCAAGTGCTCGTCACCCTCGTACACCAGATCGCCCACGGCGAGGGCATCGGCGAACTCCTGTCGCTCGGCTCCCGGGGGGCCGCTCGCCAGCTGGGTGGCCGGGCCCTGGAGTATGCCATGGAGGTGAAAGGCCAGGAACTGGCGGCCCATGACCCGCGGGCCCGCTCCAGCCTGGCCCTGGCCTACGCCACCGCCAACCGCGGTGCCTGCCACCTGCAGGGTCAGTCGTCGGTGTTCGAGTCCTTCGCCACCGACCCGGACATGGGCATCCATCATCCCCTGGACCCCCACACCAGCGAAGGCAAAGCGGAACTGGTGGCCAAGAGCCAGGCCATGGGCAGCATGTACGATTCGCTCTGCATGTGCCGCTACCTTAGGCCGGGCATCAGGCAGGTGGTGGAGTGGACCAACCTGGTCACCGGGTGGGACATGGATACCGCCGAGTTTCTTACCACCGGCCAAAGGATCTACGTGCTCAAGCGGCTCTTCAACGTAAGGTGCGGGTTGAGCCGTAAGGACGATACCCTGCCTGCCCGCATCCAGAGCCTGGGCTTTCCCGAGGCAGGCTCCAAGGGCCACGTCCCGCATCTAGGTAAAATGCTGGGAGAGTATTACCAGTACCAGGGCTGGAGCGAAGAAGGCATCCCTACCCGCTCCACCCTGGAGCGGCTGGGGTTGCACGAATACGCCGGGCTGGGGCTTTAGCGCTATCGGTGAATCTTTGAAGAACCTGGGAGGCAAAACAACTATGGCTTTGGTTGACATGAAAGAGATGCTGCAGAAAGCACGCCGTGAAGGATACGCGGTCCCGGCTTTCAACATCACCGACCTGCAGAGCATCCAGGTGGTGGTGGAGGTGTGCGAGAGGGAAAACGCCCCTTGCCTCATGGAAGCCGCCGAGCCCACCCTCAAGACCTACGGCCCCGACTACCTGGTGGCCATGGCGGAAGTCGCCGCCAGGCGGGCCCGGGTCCCGGTGGCGTTTCACCTGGACCACGGCAAATCCTTTGACGTGATCATGGCGGGCATCCGCGCAGGGTTCACCTCGGTGATGATCGATGCATCGGAAAAACCGTTTGCAGAAAACGTCGCCATCACCAAGCGCATTGTAGACATTGCCCATGCTTGCGGTGTTTCTGTCGAGGCGGAGCTGGGGCACGTGGGCCTTGCCGACCACGAGCCCACCGAAGAAGAGAAGGCCAAGTTCCTGACTGACCCCGAGGAGGCGGCCCGGTTTGTGGAACTCACCGGCGTGGATGCGCTGGCCGTGGCCGTGGGCACCGCCCACGGGATGTACAAGTATGAGCCCAAGCTCGACTTGGAACGGCTGCGGAAGATCGCCGAGGTGGTTCCGCTTCCCCTGGTGCTCCACGGCGGTTCGGGAACTCCGGGCCTCGAGCTTACCCCGCCCTTTGGGATCTCCAAGGTCAACATCTTCACCGACCTCCAGATCCCCATTCGTGAGAAGGCCAAAGAGATCCTGGACACCATCCCGCTGGAGAAACTCATGGCCCCTCGCATCTGGAAGATCGCTAACGAGGCCGCCGCTCCTGTAGTGCGTGACCGCATCCGGCTGCTGGGTGCCGCCGGCAAGGCATAGGGGGTAAAGCCGTGGCTACCTTCAAGATCGCTGTGATGACGGCTCCCGAAACGGTGGAGCTGGTGGACTGGGAGAAACCTGAACTCATGCCCGATGAGATCGGGGTCAGAGTCCGGGCTTGCGCCATATGTACTTCGGAAATGGGTGTCTACCGGGGAGAGCGCGGTGGCCGCTACCCGGCCTACATGGGTCATGAGATCGTGGCCACCGTAGACGCCATCGGCCCGCTGGTAAGGAACAACGTGAAGGTCGGGGACCGGGTTTCGGTCTCCCGCATCAACCGCTGCGGGCAGTGTGCCGCCTGCCGGAAAAACCAGGACAACCGGTGCCTTAACATCCG
This sequence comes from Bacillota bacterium, assembly GCA_040756655.1. Classification (GTDB taxonomy): domain Bacteria; phylum Bacillota; class Sulfobacillia; order UBA8153; family UBA8153; genus JBFLYN01. Next base: position 55,641 of record JBFLYN010000009.1, on the reverse strand, counting down.
GAGCCAGCACCGCCCCGGTCGCCCGCCCGGTCCCGGCGGGTTTGCCGAGTACATGGTAGTTCCCGGCTACCAGGTGTTTAAGCTGGCCGCCGACTCCGACTTGGCCAGTTCGGCGCTGGTGGAGCCGGTGGCCTGCTGCATCGGCAGCATCGACAAGGGCAATGTCACCTTCGGCGACACCGTGGTGGTGGTCGGCGGGGGGGTCATGGGCCTTCTGCACACGGCGCTGCTAAGGCAGCGTGGGGCCCGGGTCGTGGTGAGTGAGCCCGAGGCCGACCGCCGTGAGAAAGCCCTGGCCTACGGGGCCGACCACGTGGTCGAGCCCCAGGACGTGGCGGCCCTGGTCAAGGACCTGACCGAGGGAGTTGGGGCCGAGGCAGTGTTTGTCACCTCCGGGCCGCCCCAGCTGGTGCCCGAGGTCTTTGCGTACACGGCAGGTGGTGGCAGGGTGGTCATCTACACCTCGTACTACCAGCCGGGCGGCGCGCAGGTGCCCATTGACATCAACGCCCTGCACTATGCCGAGCACCACCTCATCGGCACCGTGAGCCCCAGCCGCAACGACTTTGCCCGGGCGGTGAACCTGGTAAGTCACCGGCACGTCGACCTCTCCGGCCTGGTGGCCGGCACCATGCCGCTGGCTTCCATCAATGACGCCTTCAAGAAGGCCATTGTGCCGGGGACCTTCCGGGTCATCGTGACTATGTGAGGGACGGAGCTGATACCGTGCTGACCATCGCTGTGGCCGGCCATGGCAGGTTTGCCAGCGGTCTGGTGGATGCATCGCGCATGATATTCGGGGAACAGGAAGCGCTCGTTGCCGTGGAGCTTTTTCCGGAGGATACCCCGGAAGCCTTCTACCGGAGGCTCTCGGACGCTGTGAGCGGGAGCGACCAGCTCCTGCTCCTGGTGGACGTAAAGGGCGGGACCCCTTCCAACGTGTCCGCCTTGCTGGTGAAGGAGAAGGGCTGCCACTGCGTGGCCGGGGCCAACCTGCCCATGCTCCTGGAAGCCCTGGGAGCGCGCATGGGCGGCCTTGATGCGGCCTCCGTGGCCCGGCAGGCCCTCCAGGCTGGCTTGGAAGGGGTTATGGACTACGGTGCCGAAGTGATGCACCGCCTGAACAAGAGCTGATAGGGAGGTATGACGTTGTTAAACCTGGCACTGGTCCGCGTTGACGACCGGCTCATCCACGGTCAGGTGGTAGCCGTGTGGATGCGTGCCCTGTCGGCCAACCGCATCATCATCGTTGACGACAAGGTTGCCAAAGACGCGTTCATGCAGGACATCCTGGCCATGGCGGCGCCCCCGGGCGTACCGGTGGAGGCATTTACCGTAGCCGACGCCGTGGAAGTGCTAAAGGGCGAGCCAGCGCCGGGCGAGAAGGTCATCGTCTTGATGAAGAACCCGGCGGCGGCCGTGGCCCTCAGGGCGGCGGGCGTGGCCATCACCCACCTGAACGTGGGGGGCATGGGCGCCGGCCCCGGTCGCAAGAGCCTCTACCGGAATATCTCTGCTTCCCAGGAAGAAATCAACATGCTCAAGCTCCTCTCCGATCAAGGAGTCGAGGTGGAGTTCCGCATCGTCGCAGAGGAAAAGGGCGTGTCCTTGGCCAACGTGCTGGCCGGAAGAAAATAGCGGGTGCCGGGGCGGGACCTCCTTCCCGTCCCGGCCGGTGGGAGGAACCTGGTGCAGGTCACGGTGGAGACCTACGGAGGGCTCAAGAATTACCTCCCGGGAGGAGTCCAGGCACTGGTCCTGGAGCTAGGGCCCGGCACCACGGTGGCCTGCCTGGTGGCCCGTCTTGGCCTGCCCTGGGAGGAGGTCTGGCAGGTGGCGGTGAATGGCCAACTTACCACCACCGGCCACCAGCTGGAAGATGGAGACCGGCTCACCATCTTTGCCCCGGTGGAAGGCGGCTAGCACCAAGGAGGAGTGACGCGAGTGAACACCCGGCCCAGGCTCCAGGACGACCTGAGTCTTCTGGTGCACGTGGCGGAGCTATACTACGAACTGAAACTCACCCAGCAGCAGGTAGCCGACAGGTTGGGCCTGTCCCGGCCGGCCATCTCCAAGCTTTTGGCCCAGGCGCACGAGATGGGGATCGTCAGCATCAAGGTGAGGCATCCCCTGTCCCGGGCAGAGGCCCTGGCCAGCCAGCTCAAGGCCGCCTATTCCATGCTGGACGAAGTCGTAGTGGTGCCCTCCTCCCGCGAACTGGAGCTTTCGCGCCTCCGGGCCGCCACGGTAGCGGCTGCGTATTTTGAAGAGCACCTGGAAGATGGGGAAGTGGTGGGCATCGGCCGGGGTTCTACTATCTTTGCCCTGGTCAACAACCTGTCGGGCCGGCAGCGCCTGGACGTGAAGATAGCCCCGCTCACCGGCGGGTTGGGCGATTACGATGCCCAGTTCCAGGTGAGCGAGATGGCCCGGGTGGCCGCTACCCACCTGGGAGGGACCTGTTACCACCTGTACGCGCCGGCCAGCGTGGGTGATGCCGCCACCAAGCAGGCGCTAATGTCCGATCCCAAGGTCCGGGACACATTCCAGCTGTGGGATGGCCTGGACTGGGCGCTGGTGGGTATCGGCGCCATTTTTCAGACGGCCAACCCCGACTACCTCAGGCGGGTGCGTGAAGCCGAGGCCTACAGCGGCCGGGAAGTAGCAGCCGACCTGTGTTCACGGCTTCTGGACTCCCTGGGGTGTGAGATCCCCGAACCGGCTCACCATGCCATCACCGTCGAGCTCTCCCAGCTGGGCCAGGCCCGGCGAGTGGTGGGCGTGGCCAGCGGGGCCACCAAGTCCCGGGCCATAGCTGCCTGCCTGGCCGGTGGCTGGCTGGACATCCTCATCACCGACGAGTTTGCCGCCGAAGCGTTGCTCAAGCTGGTCAACCAGCCTCCAGGCGGTGTCCAGCTGTCCTTGGTTTCCACCTAGGCCCCCGCCGTTTCCCACACCTTACCCTTGAGGCTTGGCGCCGGGACTGGGTCTCATTATGAGATAGAAGGGAGTCTGCCATGGTAGACCTGGGCGACATCTGCAGTACCATCCAGCAGGTGGCCGAAGCCATTGCCGCGGTACTCAAAGTCGAGGTGACGGTGGTCGACTCCGGGCTCAGACGGGTGGCGGGCACGGGCAGCTACCGCCACGTCCTGGGACAGACCGTGCCCCGGGGCTCCACCTTTGAGGCCGCCCTGGCCACGGGCAAGCCCGTGGTGCTTACGGAAGCTGTACGGTCGCAGCACTGCCAAAACTGCGAACTGGTTACCGCCTGTCACGAAGCCGCCCACGTCTGCAGCCCCATCCTGGCCGCGGACGGGCAGGTCCTGGGGGTGATGGGGCTGGTGGCCTTTGACGAGGACCAGCGCCGGATCCTCACGGGAGACACCGGTTCCCACGTGCAGTTTGTGACCAGGATGTGCAACCTGATCGCGGCCAAGGTGGCCGAGGAATCGGCGCGCCTCCAACTGGTGCGCCAGGCCGGCCAGCTCAGGGGCATCGTAGAGGCGGTGCACGAGGGACTGCTGGCCGTGGACCAGGCGGGCAAGGTCATATCGTACAACGCCGCCGCCGAGGCCCTGTTGAGAGTGGAGCGAAGCAGGTTGCTAGGAGCTGGACTGGAGGACTTCTTCCCGGATTCTCCGTTGCTGGAGGTACTCAAAAAGGGCACCGGCCAGCTGGACCGGGAGATCCTGGGGTCTGCCAATCACCCCCACTGCCTGGCCAGCTGCACCCCCATCTACGACCGGGACCGCCTGGTGGGGGCCGTGGCCGTGCTGCGCGATATCAGGAAAGTGCGGCGCCTGGTGTACCAGATGACTGGCGAGCAACCACTGGCGTCCTTTGCCGAGATCATCGGTTCCAGCCCGGCCCTCCAGGGTGCCGTGGCCACGGCCCGGCGGGCAGCGCCGGGAAAGTCCACCATCCTGATTAGCGGTGAGAGCGGTACGGGCAAGGAACTGTTCGCCCGGGCCATCCACCAGGCCAGCGGGAGGGGCCGGGGCCCGTTCATAGCAGTAAACTGCGCGGCCATTCCCGAGATGCTGCTGGAAAGCGAGCTATTCGGCTATGAGCCAGGAGCCTTCACCGGGGCCAGCCGGCGGGGCAAGCCCGGCAAATTCGAACTGGCCGACGAAGGCACCATTTTCCTGGACGAAGTAGGGGATCTGCCCCTGCACCTGCAGGGGAAGCTCCTCCGCGTCTTGCAGGGAGGGAGCATAGAACGAGTGGGCGGGACCCGCAGCGTGGAGTTGGACGTGCGGGTCATCGCCGCCACCAACCGGGACCTGGAAGCCATGATGGCCCGCAAGGAGTTCAGGCCCGACCTTTACTACCGCCTGAGCGTCATCCCGCTGGTGGTACCGCCCCTCCGCCAGAGGAAGGGGGATATCCCGGTCCTGGCCCAGTACTTCGTGGACAAGTACGGGAGGTCCCTGGGAAAACCCGCGCTGGAGCTGGACGGTGCGGTGCTCCGGATCTTTTTGGCCTACACCTGGCCCGGGAATGTCCGCGAGCTGGAAAATGCCATCGAGTATGCCGTGAACATGGTGAATGGACCGCGCATCCTGGCGGAGCATTTGCCCGGCCGGTTCGTGGTCCCGGGAGAAGGCCGGGTGCCCGGGTTTGACACCCTGGAGGAACAGGAGCGACAGGCCCTCGTCCGGGCCATTGCCGCCGTGGGTTTTCACGATAAGAGCCGGATTGCCCGGCTTTTGGGCGTAAGCCGGGCCACGGTGTACCGCAAGCTGAAAAAATATGCCCTGGTCGCAGAGTGAGACGGACAGAGCGTATCAAAATGATACAAGCCTGACCCGGCCCGGCCGAAAAACCCGCGGCCGGGCTGCGTTTTTGTGTCCCGCGGTAGCTGGCATGCTGTTTGCAAGACGTAGACGGGTGAACGCCAGCAGAGGAGGTGCAACTTGGCCGTATACCAGAACATCCTGCAGCACGCGGGCAATACCCCTCTGGTCAGGCTCAACCGCCTGCCCGGGGAAGGAGCGGCCACCGTCTACCTTAAGGTAGAGGCTTTCAACCCCGGTGGAAGCATAAAGGTGAGGCCGGCCCTGGCCATGATCGAGGACGCCGAACGCCGGGGCCTGTTGGGGCCGGGGTCCATCATCGTGGAACCCACCAGCGGCAACCAGGGCATCGCCCTGGCCATGATCGGTGCCGTGAAGGGGTACCGGGTGATCATCTGCATGCCCGAGACCATGAGCCTGGAGCGCCGGAAACTCCTCCGCGCCTACGGAGCGGAAGTGGAGCTCACTCCGGCCGGGAAGGATATCAAGGAAACCATCGAGAACTGCGTGGCCAGGGTCATGGAAATGAAGGCATCGGATCCCCGGGTTTTTGTGCCACAGCAATTCGAAAACCCGGCCAACTGCCTGTCCCACGCCCGGGGCACGGCCATGGAGATCTGGAACGACCTGGGCCCGGCCGTCGACGTGCTGGTGGCCGGCATCGGCACCGGCGGCACCATCACCGGAGCGGGCAGGCGATTGAAAGAACTCAAGCCCGGGATCAGAGTAGTCGCGGTGGAGCCCGCCAATGCCCCGCTTCTGGGCGAGGGTCCGGTGGGCCACCACATCCAAGAGGGTATCGGCGATGGCATCATGCCGGGCATCCTGGACCCCACCGTGGTGGACCTGGTCCTGTCCGTGACCGACGAGGAAGCCGTGGAGGCCTCACGTCTTTTGGCCCGCCGCGAGGGCATCCTGGTGGGGGTCTCCAGCGGGACCACGGTGGCCGGGGCCCTAAGACTGGCCCGCCAGCTGGGCCCGGGGGCCACCATCGTGGCCATCGCCGCCGACGGCGCCGATCGCTACCTTAGCACCAAGTTGCTGGAACCGCCGGGGTCGCCGGTGATCTAGGGAGGGTATTCTGGAGGAGGTATGTCTGTGAACAAGCCCCTGCAATTGCAGGATCCCGCCGTTTTCGAGGCCTGCCAGAACGAAAAGCGGCGGCAGGCGGAAGTAGTGGAGCTCATCGCATCGGAAAACCTCGTCAGCCGCGCCGTGCTGGAAGCGGCGGGCACGGTTCTTACCAACAAGTATGCCGAGGGCTACCCCGGCCGCCGCTACTACGGTGGCTGCGAGCACGTGGACGTAGTTGAGGATCTGGCCCGGGACCGGGCCAAGGAGCTTTTCGGGGCCGGTCACGCCAATGTCCAACCCCACTCGGGCGCCCAGGCCAACACCGCCGTGTACTTTGCCGCGCTGGAACCGGGCGATACGGTGCTGGGCATGAACCTAAGCCACGGCGGCCACCTCACCCACGGTAGCCCGGTGAACCTGTCGGGCAAATATTTCCGGTTTGTGCCCTACGGTGTCAATCCCAAGGACGAGAGGCTGGACTATGACCAGGTCCTGCACCTGGCGCGAGAGCACCGTCCCAAGCTGATCGTGGCCGGGGCCAGCGCTTATCCCCGCATCATCGACTTTGCCGTCCTTGGTTCCATCGCCCGGGAGGTCGGGGCCAGCTTCATGGTGGACATGGCCCACATTGCCGGGCTGGTGGCCGCAGGCCTTCACCCGTCGCCGGTGCCCCATGCCGATTATGTCACTACCACCACCCACAAGACCCTGAGGGGGCCCCGGGGTGGCATGATCCTCTGCAGGGAGGAGTATGCCAAGGACATTGACAAGGCCGTGTTCCCCGGCATCCAGGGTGGGCCGCTCATGCACATCATCGCGGCCAAGGCCGTGGCCTTCGGCGAGGCCTTGACTCCCGAGTTCAAGGCGTACCAAGAGCGCATCATCCAAAACGCTCAGGCCTTGGCCAATGCACTGGTGGAACGCGGTTTTAGGCTGGTTTCGGGCGGCACTGATAACCACCTGATGCTGGTGGACCTTACCAACAAGAATGTAACCGGCAAGACGGCCGAGGCCGTGCTGGACGAAGTGGGGATCACCGTCAACAAGAACACCATCCCCTTTGAGACCAAAAGCCCCATGGTAACCAGTGGCATCCGCATCGGGACTCCCGCCGTCACCACCCGTGGGATGGGCCGGGCAGAGATGGAGTTCATTGCCTCGTGCATCGACCGGGCCATACAGGCCCGCAAGGACCCGGAAACCCTGGCCAAGATCAAGCAGGAAGTCCTGGAGATGTGCGCTCGCTTTCCCCTGTATGTGGAGTAGATAGCCAAGCGTGGGCAACCTGCCCCGGACGCCCGTCACCGGAAAGACCGGGGGGGAAACTACGATCGAACCGCCCTGCGAGCACTCAAACCGGGCGGTTCCTTTCTATCCTGCCCCGGCGCGTGAGGGCCTGGCATCTCCGGCAGCCGTCCAGGGTGGATACCCCGAAGAGGACGCCCCTGCCTGTGGTGCCGCGGGGTCCTGCGCATTCTTTCCTGGGAGGACTTGACTTCACCGGGCGGCCGGGGATATACGGTGCACTAGTGAACTAGTGCAGTGGTGTGCTGCCCCGGGGGCTGGCCGCCGCCCGGGGAGGTATGGCACTTTGAGGAAGTACCGGTGGAGGCGGGTCCTGGTGGAGGTCGGCGTTCTGGCCTGGTGGCGGCAGACCTACTGGTCCCGGAATCGCAAGACAGGCGCATCCTGGTACTGGTGAAGGCAGGAACCACTGATACCAGCGGGCGGGACGTACTACGGGCGGCCGGGGTCAGTGAGTACCCTGATGTTTATGCCCATTACCGTGCACACCGGCTTCCCCCTGCCGTGGTCAAGGGTGTGAGATCAGGGGCGGCCTGAAGCAGGGGTCAGGGCGGGAGCCGGGCAGTAGGCAGTGAAGTGGAACCGGCCCTGCGCGCAGGAGATTGATCCTGGAGGTGCTGCCCTTTGGGCGGTCTGCCCAGTCCCGGGTGTCGCCACAGTTGACCCACGGGAGGCCACCCTCCTCTCAACGCCCATGTCCAACGCAGGGCAGCGCCACCCAGTGACCGCCCGTGATCACCCTGGCCGACCCGGGAACCACCTGAAGATATCGGCCGGGCAGTAGCAAACATGGCTGCCACCGTCGAAGAAAGCGCGGCCGCCACTGGCGACATGGCGGGCAGGAGTAACCAGGTGAGGCAGTCCATGAACACTATAGCCGCCGTGGGTGAGGAGACAGCGGCCAGCCCAGAAGAAGTGGCAGCTTCCAGTGAGGAATTGAGCGCCGGCATCGAGGAAGTGGCGGCGTCTTCTCGCGCACTGGCAGAAGTCGCAACTGCAATGCACCGGCTAATCCAGGAGTTCAAACGGCGACACCAGTCTCCCGCTGCCACTGAGATGACTTTGCGAGCCGAATTGTCCCAGGCCAGAGCGCGGTAAGCCCAGCGTGTGACAGGATCAAGGGTGCACCTACCCGGGGCCTGGGCACACTCTTGCCCGGCGGGAGAGGAATATCCTGTGGACCCAGAGAATGTGTATCAGGGTGTAGCTGATTAAGCTCAAGGGGGAACACGTGGTGCCCGACAGAATCACACTGAGCGTGATCAAGGCAGACATCGGTGGCTTTGTGGGACATGTCAGCGTGCACCCGGCGTTAATGAACCGGGCGCGTGAGTATCTAGGGCAGCAGGGCCCGGACCTGCTTACAGACTGGTCGGTGCTGGCCGCCGGCGACGACCTGGTACTGGTGATGACCCATAGGAACGGCCTGGACAATCCCAGTGTCCACCAGCTGGCCTGGGACTTGTTCGTGGCCTGTACCGAGGTTGCCCGGAGCCTGAAGCTCTACGGAGCCGGTCAGGACTTGTTGACAGACGCCTTTTCCGGCAACGTCAAGGGGCTAGGCCCCGGGGTGGCGGAAATGGAGTTCGTGGAACGCGGCTCTGAGCCCGTGGTGGTTTTTGCCGCCGACAAGACCGAGCCGGGGGCCTGGAACTTGCCGCTTTATAAGATGTTCGCCGATCCTTTCAACACGGCCGGCCTGGTCATCGACCCCAAGATGCACCAGGGTTTCCGGTTCGAAGTCCATGACCTTTTGGCCCACCGCCGGGTGTTTTTCGACTGCCCGGAGGAGATTTATGACATGCTGGTCTTCATCGGGGCGCCCGGGCGGTACTGCATCAAGTCGGTGCATTCCCGTACCATTGATGAGCAGGGTGCAGCGTCGTCCACCCAGAAACTCAACCTCCTGGCCGGGCGTTACATAGGCAAGGACGACCCGGTCTGTATCGTGCGCTGCCAGAGCGGTATGCCGGCGGTGGGGGAGGCCCTGGAGCCCTTCGCCACCCCTCACCTGGTCTCCGGGTGGATGCGCGGTTCCCACAGCGGCCCGCTCATGCCCGTAGGGTTTTCCGATGCCACTCCCACCCGGTTCGACGGGCCGCCCCGGGTAATCGCTGCCGGGTACCAGCTGGCTCACGGCAAGCTGGTGGGCCCGTATGACTTTTTTGCGGACAAATCCTACGACCGGGCCCGGGCACTGGCGCTGGACATTGCCGATTACATGCGACGCATGGGGCCATTTGAGCCGCACCGTCTGCACCTTGACGAGATGGAGTACACGACCCTGCCGGATGTGATGAACCGCCTCAAGGACCGCTTCGAGCCCATCGACTAGGGAGCACGGGCCGCCTGCAAGGGCGGCCCCGGCTGTTTCTTGACAAACGTATCCAGCTAGTCTAAGATCGAGTTGCGTGGGGCGGCATGGCCGCCCTTTCTTGTGAGGTGGGCAGTACCCGTGGAATATTCCCGGCTCGGCAGCACCGGCCTTTGGGTGTCGCGCTTTTGCTTTGGGACCCTGCCCATGGGTCCTTTGCAGGCCAGTCTCGATGCCGGAACTTGCCGGCAGCTGCTGGCCCGGGCAGTGGAGCTGGGAGTGAATTTCTTCGACACGGCCGATCTCTACCAGACCTACCCCTACCTGAGGAGCGCCCTGGCCGGCCACGACCGGGTAGTGATCGCCTCTAAATCCTATGCATATGATGCCCAGACCATGGCCCGGGACCTGGAGCGAGCCCGCCGGGAACTGGACCGGGACGTGGTGGAGGTTTTCCTCCTTCACGAACAGGAATCCCGGTTAACCCTGGCCGGACACCGCCCGGCCCTGGATTACCTGGTGGAGCAAAGAGAACGGGGAAGGGTAAAGGCGGTAGGTATTTCCACCCACGTGGTCGAAGTGGTGGAGGAGGCTGCGGGCATGCCGGAGGTGGATGTCATCCACCCCCTCATCAACCTGGCGGGGATGGGCATCCGCGGGGGCGGGAGGGCGGACATGGAGGCGGCCATCGGCCGGGCCACCCGGGCCGGCAAGGGCATATACATCATGAAGGCGCTGGGCGGCGGGCATCTCCATGGCAACGCCCGGGAGGCGCTGGCCTATGCAGCCGCCCTGCCCGGGGTACATGCGGTGGCCGTGGGCGTAAAGAGCGTTGACGAACTGGAAGTGGACCTGGCCTGGCTCCTGGGGAAGGAGCCCCCGGCTCACCGGCTGGCGAAGCTGGCGGCCACACCCCGGCGCCTTCTCATCGAACCGTGGTGCCAAGGTTGCGGCCAGTGTGTTGCCCGTTGCTCCCAACGTGCGCTTTCCATACAAGAGGGCCGGGCTTCCGTGGACGTGTCCATCTGCGTACTTTGCGGGTATTGCGCGGCCTCATGCAGCCACTTTTGTATCAAGGTCGTGTAGAAGCCTGCGGGCGAGGATACACTTTCGGGAGCAAGGGAGGATCCTCAGGTTTGCGGTTTCTCGGGCTGGATCTGGGCCAACGACGGGTCGGAGTGGCCATCTCTGACCCTACCGGCACCATTGCCGGTCCACTGGCGACGCTGCCCGCCGACGTAGAGTTAGCCGGCGCCGTGCGCCGGCTGGCCCTAGAGCACCAGGTGGACGCAGTGGTCGTCGGCATCCCCCATCGCCTGGATGGGAGCACCGGGCCGGCGGCCGAGTCTGCCGGCGAGTTTGCCCGCAGCCTGGCCGGGATGGGCATCACCGTACATACCTGGGACGAACGGTTGACTACCCGCGAGGCCGAACGCTTGTTGATCCAGGGGGACGTCAGCCGGAAGCGCCGCCGCCAAACGGTGGACCGGATGGCTGCCACCCTCATCCTGCAGAGTTTCCTGGATCATTGGAACCGCACCAAACCGGATAGTGAAAGGTGATGACAGCATGGAAGAGGAAATGGAACGGGTCGAACTGACCGACGAGGAGGGCAACACTATCACCTGCGTGGTGCTGGCCCGCCTGGAGCTGGACGGCAAAGAGTATGCCATCCTCGTGGATGAGGAAGACGAAGACGAAGCCGGGATCTTGCGCATCGAGGTAGATGAAGACGGCAACGAGCATTGGGTCACCGTGGAAAACGACGAGGAGTGGGACCGGGTGGCCGAGGCCTGGGCCCTCTTAATGGATGCCGAAGAGGGTGACGAAGACGAGGCGTTGGAGGATCTGGACGACCAGGATGACGACGAAGATGACGAAGATGATGATGACCATGATGACCATGACGATGATGACGATGATGACGATGACGAATAGGGCTGACGGTTAGCCCTGGAGGTGTCTGGCTTTGCAGGATACGGCCCCGGTGCGGAGGGCACTAAAGAGCATGTTCATAGTGGCTTTGGTGGTCGCCTCCGTGCTGGTGGCCCTGGAGCTCCACCAAGAGCTGACACCCGTCCCTGGCAGTGACGAGCCGGTGATCGTGTCTGTGCCCCCCGGGGCCACTACCCGGCAGATCGGCCTGATCCTGCAAGAGGCCGGGCTGGTCAAGCACGCCTGGATGTTTCGCCTGGTTGTGGAGATGAAAGGCCAAGACGGCAAGCTGCGGGCCGGTGAGTATGAGCTGCGCCCCGGCATCACCATGGCCCAAATCGTGGAGAAGCTCTTGCGCGGGCACGTGGTGACCTATCCCCTCACCGTGCCCGAGGGGCTTACCGTCGAGCAAATCGCCACCCTGGTGGAGCAGAGGGGATTGGGTAGCCGGGAGAAGTTCCTGGAAGCAGTGCGCAACCCAGAACTGGTGCGGGAGTTTTTGCCCGAGGACGCCGAGTGCCGGGAGCCGCTGGAGGGATACTTGTTTCCCGACACCTACCTGTTTCCCCGGCACGTCACCGAGGAGTTCATGGTCCGGGCCATGGTTAGCCGGTTCAACCAGGTATTCTCCGAGGAGTGGCGCCGACGCGCCACTGACCTGGGTTTTAGCGCCCACCAGATGGCAACCCTGGCCTCCATCATAGAGCGCGAAGCCGTAGTCGCTGACGAGCGACCCATCATATCCGGGGTCTATCACAACCGCCTGAAGGTGGGCATGAGGTTGCAGGCTGATCCCACGGTATTGTACGCGCTGGGTCGTTCCAGCGGTGCCGTGCGGTTTAGGGACCTGGAAGTTGACTCCCCGTACAACACCTACCGGTACGCAGGCCTGCCCCCGGGTCCCATCGCCAATTTCGGCGTGGCCGCCCTGCGGGCGGCCCTGTTCCCGGCCGATGTCCCGTACTACTACTTTGTCGCGCGCAACGATGGCACCCACGCCTTCGCTGTCACCTACCAGCAGCACCTGGCCAACATCGCCAAGTACCAGCGCTAGGCGGTCTTTAGCTGGAATCCACAGTGCCCCGCCGCCTGGCCGGCGGGGCTTGTCTTGGGTGCCGGCCAGTGCTGCTGGTAACCACGATAGGCCATGGGACCGAGGAGGATTTCGCCGCTGCCATGACTGTGAAGGAGACCATGGCAGAAAGTGCCAGCCAAACCCCGTCAACTGCTTATGCATCCCGGCCGTCGCTTGTAGGAGCCACAACTCCGCGCCGGCGATGGCAAGGTGATTGCCTTTGACAACCGGCGGGGCTCCTGGGAAAATGGTGTTGGCACAGTTTGGACAAACCCAACCCGAGCAGTGGAACCAGTAAAACGCTTAGGGAATGACAAGGTAAGGTCCCAGGTTATTACCTGGGGCGGCTAGAACATCCAGAGTGGGCGCAAGCGCCATCCCGATGGCCCGAGAACCTGGAGAGGGGTGACCTACGGTGAACGGCTACGACCGGCTCTGGGGGAGGAGCAGCCGCCCGGCTGCCCCTTCTGGGCTAGTCCCGCGCCCGCGCCTCTTTGACCTGCTCAACCAGGTCCAACAGGTAGCGGTGGTCACAGCGCCGGCCGGATACGGCAAGACGGCACTGCTTTCCGGCTACGCGGCCCGGTGCGGGCAAAAGACTATCTGGACTTCAGGTCCGGGGTGGATGGACCAGCTTTTGCGGGAGCTCGGATCCACCCGCGCCGCCGGGCGGCCGGACTTGGGCTCCGTCCTGGACTCGGCCGGGCCACTGCTGGTGGTGGTGGACGACTGCGACCCGTCTGCGCCGCAATTGGGTACGTTACAGGAGGTCTTGGGTGCACCGGGTGTGCGCTGGCTTCTGGCCTCCCGCCGGGCACTTCCCCTGCCGGGGGAGCCCGACTTGGTCCTTACCGCGGCCCAGCTGGCCCTGGACCGGGACGAGTTCCAGCGCCTGGTGGCGTCCTGGGTGCCCGGGCGCGACCCGCAAGAGCTGGCCCCCCTGCTGGAGGTAACTGAGGGATGGGTGCGTGGGCTGGAATACCTGGCCCGGGCCCCGGCCGGGGAGGCCGGGCTGGAGGTTGCGGCCAGGAGCATCGAGGAATATTTCTCCTCTGAGACTTACCAGGTCTGGCCGGAGAACCTGCGCCGGGCGGCCCGGGACCTGGCGGTATTGCCGGCCCTATCATCCCCCGCCTGCGCTGTGCTGGCGCCGGAGGGAACCCGGGAGGAACTGGAGCGAGCCGGCGCCTACCTGGTGACCGACCGGACCACCGGTCAACCACGCTTTCACCAGCTGTTCCGGGCCTTCCTGCTGGTCCAGCTGGAGCAGGAGATGGGCACACGTTACCGCCGTGAACTGGAAGCGGTGGTGGGACAGGATGGCCCGGAGCAGGAGCTTCACCAGCTGGCCCGCCGGGCCCTGAGCTTCTACCGCACGCTCGGCAACCGGGCCGGGCAGGCCCGGGCCCTGTGGGTCCTAGCCGGCCACCAGGCCGGGGCCCGGAGGCTGAACCAGGCGGCTGAACTCTACCAGGCCGCCGCCAAGCTGGAAATGGAACTGGATAACCCGGAAAGAGCGGCCAGGGCCTGGGTGCGGGCTGGAGAAGCGTTGCAGCAGGCCGGCCATGCCGGTGCGGCCCGGCCGGTGTTGACCCGGGCCCGCGAGACGGGACAGGCCGCCGGCGGGCGGGCGGCCGTGGAAGCCTTGATGGCCCTGGCCCGGCTCAACCAGTATGAGGGGAACCCGGCCGCCGCCAAGGAGCATTGGCAAGCTGCCCTGGCCCTGGCCGGCACCTACGCCGACCTGGCGGCGGCCATCGCCAAGGAGCTGGAAACGCCCCCCCAGCCCGAACCACCGGGCCCGGCCGTGACTCCACCCGCGGTCGTGCCCCTGGACGTAAGGGTGCTGGGTGAGTTCTCCGTTCGCCGGGGCGGCACCCTCATGGAGGAGGCCGGGTGGCGCCGGCCCCGGGTCAAGAGCCTCTTTTTGTACCTGGTGCTCCAGGCCGGCTCCTGGGTGGACAAGCGCCAGCTGTTTTTGGACTTCTGGGGCCACCTGGACCAGGTCCGGGCAGGCCGGAGCTTCCGGGTGACCCTGCATGCTCTCCGCCGGGCCCTTCAACCCGGGCTGATGGACGGGACCGCCTCGGCCTACGTGGACCACCGCGAAAGATACTGCCGTCTTTTGTTGGGTGGTGGCTCGTTGGACCTGCACCAGTTCGAGCTCGAGTTGCGCGCAGCCCGGGGAGCCGAGCAGGCGGGCCAGCTGGCACCGGCGCTGGAGCACTACCGGCGCGCATCGGCTGTCTACGCCCCCCTGGCCCCGGACGAGCCGCCCGAGCCCTGGCTGGCCAGGGAACAGGCGCGCCTGCGTGACCTGTACGTTTCTGCCCTTGTGGGCCTGGCCCGCATGGCCCGGGAGCTGGGTCAGGCCGGGGAGGCCCTGGAGGCGGCCCGGCGGGCCATGGAACTGGCGCCCGAGCAACCCGGGGTCCACCTGTTGTGGGCCAGCCTGACCGGGGCGCCGCCCGGTGCTTAGTTGTCCTGCAGGAGGAACCGGCACCGCCGGGACCCGATGCAGGTTGCCGAGGAGGAACCTTCACCCTTGAAAAGCCAAAACCCCCTGCCTGCCGTCATACCCGGCCTGATTGCTGCCCTGCTTTTGGCCCTGGCGGCCCGGGCCTCCCACCGGCTGCTGGTTTCTTGGGGCATCCGGCCGGTGGGAGAACTGTTCATCGCCATCGTGGCGGGACTGGTGTGTTCTGGACAGGCCCGGCGCTGGCCACGCCTGGGCGCCGGCTTGAAGTTCTGCGCCCGCACGCTACTGAAGGCGGGCATCGTCCTCATGGGGAGCAGCCTCAGCCTGGGACTGGCCCTCCAAACCGGTGCCCGGGCCTTGGGTATCATCGTCAGTTGCATCGTGATGGCCCTGGCAGTCACCCTGGCCATGGGGAGGAGGCTGGGCCTGCACAGGCGGCTGTGCGCCCTGGTGGGAGTAGGTACCGCCATCTGCGGCGCTTCCGCCATAGTCACCGTGGCCCCCATCCTAGAGGCCGACGACGATGAAGTGGGCTACGGGGTAGCCGTCATCACCTTCTTCGGCGCCCTGGCCATCCTCTTGTACCCGCTTTTAGGCCGGGGGCTGGGCTTGAGCGACCTACAGTACGCGGTGTGGACGGGCGTGGGAGTCCACGATACTGCCCAGGTCATGGCCGCTGGATTTGCCTTTAGCGAACGGGCCGGGCAGCTGGCCACGGTGGTCAAGCTGGCCCGCACCGTGCTGCTGGTCCCCCTGGCGCTGGCCCTGGCCTGGAGGGAGAAAAACGGGCGCAGCTCCACGGCCGCTCTTCCCTGGTTTGTCCTGGGGTTTTTCGCCTTTTCGGCCCTGAGGACGGCGGGGGATGTGTTGGTGAACGGGGCATGGTGGCACCAGCTGGTGACCCGGTCGGCCTGGGCCGCCCGCTTCCTGGTGCTCACGGCCATGGCCGGTGTGGGCCTCGGCAGCCGGTGGGCCGGCCTGGCCCGCCTGGGCTGGAAGGGCCTGGCTGTGGGGTGGGGGGCCGCCCTCGCCGTGGGTGGCCTCGGACTTTTGCTATCCCGGTGGTTACTGGCCTGAACTCGTGACCCGGTGCTGCCTGCCGGTCCGGGCAGAAGAGGTAAGGTCTTCCTGCCGCAGGTCCGGCAAAGAAACGGGCGGGCATCACCAACGGCCCATGCCCGGCACTTGTCCGGTGGCTGCGCCGCCGGCCAGCGCCGGGATGGCTCGCCCCTCGTGCGTGGAAGGGCTTGGTGCTTCCAAGCAGGCCATGCTGTTGCGATGGTTGGTATTGACAGTTGGCCCTCCAGGGTCTATCCTGAGGGGGAAAAACCGCGTTGGGAGGGCCATCGGCTGACAGATTCGAGCTGGGCAGGGCCTAGCGTTCGCGGAGTCCTGTGAAGTTCCACGCCCATGGCGTGCGGGCTTTTACAGGCTTCCCCCGGACGCACCCTTGCTGCTTGGATGCTGCGGTCGATGGCCTGAGTGTGCTGTGCCGCCGTAGCAGGCGGCTTTTCTTATGGGGCGTACCCCGGGGAGCCTGCGCCAGACCAAGAAAGGGGTAGATCATGAAAACCCAGCACCTGCTGGCTACCATTGCCAACCGCAGGTCGGTGCGGCGCTTCCGTCCCGACCCGGTACCCGACTACGTGATACACCAGTGCTTGGAAGCCGCCCGCTGGGCGCCTTCAGGAGGAAACGCGCAGCTGGCCCGGTTCGGTGTGGTCACCGACTGCGACCGGAGGCAGGCCCTGGCCGAAGCCGCCGGGGGACAGACCTGGATTGCCGGGGCGCCGGCCATCATCGCCTGCTGCGCCCGGCTCATCTTGCCCGGTGAAGAGAAGCCCTTCAGCCGCCAGGTCAACGAACTGCGCTGGGGGGCGGAGGCCGTGGCCTGGATGCGCAACTGCCCCGAGCCGCACCAGATGGCCCTGGTCCTGCAAAACCCAGTGCCCCTCATCCCCGGGGCCCACATCCAGCTTGCCGCCGCGTCCTACGGGGTGGGGAGCTGTTGGGTGGGCTACCTGGACATCGCCAGGTGCAGCCAGATCCTGGGGCTGCCCCCGGACTACCGCTGCTACTTCCTTATCGCCCTGGGCTACCCGGATGAGGAAGAGCGACAGGACCGGCTGCCCCTGGGGGATATAACTTTCGGCGAGGAGTGGGGCGAGCCCTGGGGCCCGGCCGGTCAGTACCCGGCGTTTCACCGCTGGGTGCTGCGCCCGTACCAGCATAGTGACGAGTCGGCCTGGCTCAACACCTGGGGGCAGGTGGCCGTCACCTCCACGGCCTGGGTCGTCCTGCACCACCAAAAGCCACGCTACCGGCTCCCGAGCCTGGAGCTGGTGGCCGAACTCAACGGAGAACTAGTCGGTTTCCTGGACGTGGAAGTGGAGTCCAAGCCCGGGACCTTGGGATATGCCAAGGACTCGTGCTGTGGGTTTGTATGGGAGTATGGGGTCCGGCCGGACTGTCAAAGGCGGGGCATCGGCCGGGCCCTGGTGGAAGCCGCCCGGGCATGGCTCGACTCTAGGGGGATACGCCGCATGGAGTTCTGGTCCCAGGAACCCCGGGCCCAGGCTTTCTACGAGGCCATGGGCCTGACCGAGCTGGGACGGCACTACCAGTTCTTCATGGACCTGCCCGAGGAGAACCTGGCACGCTTCCAGGAAGATGGGGTGGGGCTTTTCTGGGCAGCCGGCCACTGCCCGCTGGACCGGTTCGAGTCCATCCGGGAGAGGTACCGGGTGAAAACCCTGGGAAGGACTTCTCCTGCGGTGTGCACGGGCTACGAATACCGGTGGTAAGGCCGCAGGAGACGGTCCCGGTGCCAAGGGAGGGAAGGACGCGCCCGTCGCGGTCCTTCCCTCTTCCGCCGGTATCCTGGCGCACGCCTGAGGGGACGCGGTCGGGGGACGCATGTCCCGGCCCATCCGTGGGACGCAGTGGTCATCAGGGATGTTGGTAAGACCTGTGGGAGAAGGAATCGTCCCAGGGTAAGACCGGAGAAGGGAAGGGGAGTGGCCTGGGTCCCGGCCGCCACCCGGGTACGGGATGGCAGAGACCGGGAGGATCCCGGCCCCTGGGCGCCCAAGGTTACCTGGTCCATGGGGCACCGGCTTACGAGCCATGCGGATGGGTGCGGCTCCACCGTTGGGCCGGATTCTCCTTGGTATTCGCCTCTGGCTGGTCCTTTCCTCCAGCCCCGGCCAAAAACACAAGGGGCTACTTTCGCAAACCCGGTACAAGTAGTCTGACAATCGCCGGCTGCCTGCCCGGCACTTGCAGGCGGCCGCCGGGGGTGGTAGAATATAGACGCTACTACAGTAGTCACTAGGAGGCGGCCATGGACGTAGTTCAGAACCTTCAGGAACTGGGACTTACCGAATACGAAGCCCGCGCCTATGTCGCCCTGCTGCAGCAACCCGGCGGCACCGGGTACGAGGTGAGCCAGGGTTCTGGGGTGCCCAGGTCACGCATTTACGAGGTGCTCCAGAGCCTGGTGCGCAAGGGAGCCGCCACTGCCACCCGGGTCGATGACCGGCTGGTGTACCGCCAGCTGCCTCCCGACCTGCTCTTGGCGCGCTACCGGCAGAAGGTCACCCGGGTCATCTCCATCCTGGAGCCGGAACTGGCCCGGCTGGCGTCCGGCCAGGAGCGCGCCGCCGTCACGGCGCTTTCCGGGCACGAGCAGGCCCTGGCGCGGGTCAAAGACATGTGCGAGGCCAGCCGGTTCAGGCTCCTGGTGGTCGGCATGCCGTCGGAGCTGGGGCTCCTGGCTCCCGAGCTGGCCCGGGCCCAAGAGCGTGGGGTCAAGGTGTTCGTCCTGTCCTACGGGGAGTGCCCGTTGCCAGTGACCAACCTGTACATCCACCCGGTGACACCCCTGCAGAACCTGCAGATGGCAGCCATCGGTCGCTGGCTGGGCGCGGTGTCCGACCACAGCGAGGCCGCCCTGGTGCTGGCCCCCGGCCGACCTGAGCAGGCCACGGGCATCTGGGGGCGCAACCAGGGCCTGGTGCTGGCCCTCACCTTCTGGATCCAGCACGACGTCCAGCTCATGGAATACGGGAACTTCCTGGGCGAGGCCATCCTGGATGAGATCCCGGCTACAGTACACCGGCGGCTCCTGGACATGGTCATGTTGGAGCCGGGCGAACTGGGGGAACTGGCGGAGGCAGCCGGCCTGCCCACGGCCGGGGAGGCCCTGGAGAGCATCAGGCGCAGGATCGACGCCGATCCCCTGGCCTATCTCTCGGCCCAGGGCCTGTACTGCTTTGACCTAAGGGGAGAGGGCGGCGGCCAGTACCTGGTGCGCATCGGAGCCGGCGGGTGCCGGCTGGAGACGGAGCCGGGGATTCCGGACCTTACCTTGCGCATGCCGGCTCGCGACTTTTCGGCCCTGGTCGCGGGCAGGCTGCCACCCATCGCGCTCTTGGAGCGGGGGCGGGCGGACATCTTTGGTGACCTGGGCCTATCGTCCCAGCTCCAGCGCATCCTGAGAGCATAGTTGCATCTTCTCCATTCTGGTCCGGGAGGGATAGTGGATGGCAACGGCATGGGGCCCGCCCGCCTACCGGGTGGAAGGCTTGACCAAGGTCTACCCCCGGGGCAAGGTGTTGGCCAACGACGATGTTTCATTTTCCATTCCCCAGGGGGAGATCTTTGGCCTCCTTGGTCCCAACGGCGCGGGCAAGAGCACCCTGGTCAGGCAGCTGGTGGGCCTGGTGGCGCCCAGCAGCGGCTGTATCGAACTCATGGGGCACCGGGTGTCTGGAAACACCGAACTCATCCCCTACTTGGTGGCGTATATGACCCAGCGCCCCATGGCCCTGGCGGACCTGACGGTAGAAGAAGCGCTGGCCATCACCGGACACCTGCGGGGCATGTCCAGGCCCGACGCCCGGGCGGCCGGGGGGGCCCTCATCGACGAGTTCAATCTGGGCGCCATCGCCAAGAGGGTGATTGGGAAGCTCTCCGGAGGAGAACAGCGGCTCACCGCCTTCTGCTTGGCCCTCGCCGGCGGCCGTCCCATCTTGATCCTGGACGAACCCACCAACGACCTGGACCCCGGGCACCGCAAGCAGCTTTGGGATAAGCTGGTGTCGCTTAACACGGAGCGGGGCACCACCATCATCCTGGTCACCCACAACGTGGTGGAAGCGGAAAAGGTGCTGCGGCGGGTGGGCATCATCAACCGCGGCCGGATCCTGGCCATGGGCACCGTCAGCGAGCTCAAAGCCCAGGTTGACACCAGGATGCGGTTGGAGATCACTTTCCGGCAAGGTGTGGACGAGGACACCCAGCGCCGGCTGGTGGACGCATCTGGACTGCCCTTGCCCGTGACCACCGGGCGGGGACGCTACGCCGTTTGGATCCAGGCTGCATCGGCGGAAACGGAAATTGCCCGGGTGATGACGAAAATCGGCTTTGGGGCCGTGGAGGATCTGCGGGTTCAGGCCCCTACCCTGGAGGACGTGTATATTCGCTTGGGGGGAGGCGACCAGCTTGTCTCAGTTGACGCTGCCGGTTGAGCCCGTGCGCGTGCACCGCCTGGGGGGTGGCCGCCGCTGGGCGGCGGTGTATGCCGACCTGTTTTTCATCCGCTGGGCCAATGTCCGCAACGAATGGTATTTCCATGTGATCCTGGGCCCGCTTTTCCCCCTGGCCATTTTGGCCTTCATGCGCATGACCGGCGCGGTGCGCGACCCGGCCGGAGCCCTCTACGTTACGGCTGGAAACGCCATTGCCGCCCTGGTGCTGGGACCCATGCAATCTCTCAACAACGACCTGGCCTGGGGACGGCAGCGAAATGACCTGGAATACTACTCGACACTGCCCTTTTCCAAGCTCCAGCTGATCTTGGCCTTTGTGAGCGTCTCAACGGTCTTTACCATTCCCGGCATGCTCCTTACCATCTTCATCGGCAGCGCGTGGCTGGGCTTTCCGGTGGTGGCCAACCCGCTGGTCCTGCCCATCATGCTGGTATCCGCACTGTCCATGGCCGGTCTGGGAGCGGTCATGGGAGTGCACGCCCGCAACGGCCACCACGCCAACATGATGAACGGCATCGCCTCCTTGGTGGTGACGTTCATGTCCCCGTTGCTCATCCCGTATGAGAACTTGCCACTGGTGCTGCGTTTTACCTCCAAGCTGTTGCCTACCAGCTACGCCGCCGATGCTTTCCGGGCCGCCCTGGCCGGGCGGTCGGACCCGGCGGTGCTGGCCAACTTGGGCGTGGTGGTCTTGTTTGCCGTCGCCTTCCTGGTCCTGGCCACCAAGAGATTGGACTGGCGCGTGGACTAGGGGGCGCCGGCAGGGAGGGGGAGGGCCCGGGTGGAAAGTGGCTGCAACCCGGGCCGCACCATTTCCCGGCGGAAGGAAGGTGTACCATGGCCGGCATCCTCCATCTTACCCCTACGGTGATGTTCGGGGCCGGTGCCGTGGAATGCGCCGGGGCCGAGGCCCGGCGCCTGGGGGACGGCACGTACCTGGTGGTCACCGACCCGGGGATCCTTGAGGCCGGCATCCTGGAAAAGCTCGCCGGCGTGCTGGAGCGGGCCGGGGTCGTTTACGCGGTGTTCGACGGTGTAAAACCCGATCCGGGGTTACAGTGCGTTGCTTCCTGCCTGGAGGTGGCCAAGAGCTCTGAGGCCGTCGGGAGGCACCATCCTGCCCAACGGCACCATGGCCGGCTACCTGGGGTGCGAACGGATCCCCCGTCCCTCCGCGCCCATCTTGGCCGTCCCCACCACGGCCGGGACCGGAAGCGAAGTCAGCGCCGCCGTGGTCCTCAACGACGAGACCGACGGGATAAAAAAGCTGCCTACAGCCTGGTGGCAACTCTTGCCATATTGGAGCCCACCCTCACGGTCTCCATGCCCCGGGCGGTCACCGGGGACACCGGCCTGGACGCCCTGGTCCACGCCATCGAGAGCAACACCTCTGCCAACGCTAATCCCTTTTCCCTGGCCGCCGGCCTCCAGGCCGTAGAGCTGATCGCGGAAAGCCTCCGGCCGGCAGCAACCTGAGGAGGCAACCTGCAGGCCCGGCAAAACATGCTGCTGGCCAGCACCCTGGCGGGCATGTCCTTCACCTGGGGCGGTCTAGGAGGCGTGCACGCCCTGGCCGCTGATGGCGGCCTCACCCACGGCCGGTCCAACGCCGCCTTGCTGCCTCACGTGATGCGCTTCAACCTGGAGGCGGCGGCCGGGGGCTATGCCAGGGTGGCCGGTGCCATGGGAGAAGAGGTGAGGGGTTCCTTCTCAAGGCCAGGCCGCCCTCAAGGCGGTGGAGGCGGTAAGCGGCCTCCGGATGACCTGGGTGTGTGCTACCGGCTGCGCGACTACGGCGTCTTGCCGCCAAGGGCGCTGGAGATGGCCGCCAAGTCGTACCGGTACGCCGGGAGGCTGCTTCCCAACAACCCCCGGGAACTGACCGCCGGCGATGCCGCCGCATCTACCGGGAGGCCTGGTAGCTACGCGGTCTGCCTTTGGTCGGTTAGCCGCTTCAGTTCCAACCTGGAGAGTAGAAGCTGCAGGCGGACTCGCTGCTGGAGCGAGAGGGCCTGCTGGTGCTCTTTGTACTTTGGTTGGGTGTTCACGGGCATGCTCTCCGATCCGGCTGGTCTTATCTAGACAGACGTCCAGAACTTGCTTTTCGTTCCAACCAGCGGCGCATGAGCCAACTTTCTCCACCCGGTAAACGGGTTCGGCCGGCTGGTGCGGGGACCGGCGGCATGCGGCAATATATGTGGCATATCAAGAGGAACCGGGCAGGCCGTGGTGAACTGGCATGATAGGAAGGCACAGGAGTCCCGGGGAGGAAGGTAGCCCGGCGCCCGGGTACACCGGCCGGCAGGTGCCCTGGGATTGTGCTCCCTGGCCGGGTGGGGGATGGCTTGACCTTGCCAGCCGGGCACCTGCACCAGGACGCCCGGCTACCGGTGCTTGCACGCGGTGGTGCAAGGTAGCCTCAACCGCCGGTAACGGGAGCGATCACGCTCAGCCGGTCTCCCGGTCTGAGCACGTGGTCCAGGGCGGCGGGCAGGGTCAGGTTGGTATCGTTGAGGACCAGGTGGACACCGAAAAGCTTCCCGATCTCAGGGTCCGGGAGGTGGTGGCGGGCGCCGGGGGGTAGCCTGGAGGCCAGTTCGCGCAGCACCATCCCAACGGTGGCCGGAGATGTGGTATATTGCCGGGTCCCGGCCATGGTGGCCAGGTAGCCGTAAAGGGTAACGGTGACCGGGTCCGGCGTCAACTGGGTGCCCCCCAATGGCGACATGGTGAGGAGCCTATTCGACGGCGGGTGGGGTAATGCCTGCCGTGAGCATGGCGATGGGCAAGGGAGGAACTGAGATGGAACTGCCGTACGGGAGCGGGCGCATCTCATGGGACGTACCGGCCGGGGTACGGGTGGTGAGCACGGCCCCGCCCCCGCCGGCCCGGGCGTGGGAAAGCGCGTGCCGGGAGGCGCTGGAACAACCCATCGCATCGCCGCGTCTGGAGGAACTGGTGGGCCCGTCCAGCACGGTGGCGGTGATGGTCAACGACAACACCCGCTGGGCCAACACCCGGGCCTTCCTGCCCTTCATCCTGGACACCCTGGAGCGGGCAGGCGTCCCCGATCACCAGGTGAGCATCATCTTTGCCACCGGGGCACACCGGGCCCTGGGTGAGGAAGAACAGGCCGGGCTGCTGGGCGAGGCAATAGCTGCCCGTTACCGCGTGGTCAACCACGACTGCCGGGATACGGAGAGCCTAGTACAGGTGGGCACCACCCGGCGGGGGACACCTGTGTGGATCAACCGGCTGGCGGCCGGGGCCTCGCTCAGGGTGCTCACGGGCAGCATCGTGCCGCACTTTTTTGCCGGGTTCGGGGGAGGCCGCAAGGCCATGGTGCCGGGCGTGGCCGGGCTGGAGACCATCACCGCCAACCACCGGCTCATGCTGGAACCGGGTGCCGGGACCTGTGCCCTGGAAGGTAACCCGGTCCACACGGACCTGGAGGAAGCAGCGAGCCTGTGTG
The DNA here is from genome assembly GCA_040756655.1 of Bacillota bacterium. GTDB lineage: Bacteria > Bacillota > Sulfobacillia > UBA8153 > UBA8153 > JBFLYN01. The sequence continues at coordinate 31,636 of JBFLYN010000009.1, read as the reverse complement.
GGCCTTCGTTCCTTTTCAACGTGGTGCTGGACGGCCACAACCTCTTGGGAGCCTTTGCCGGGGACCTGGTGCATGCACACCGGGCAGGCTGCCGGTTCGCGGGCAGCCTGTGCCACTCTGATCTGGAAGGCCCGGCCGACGTGGTGGTGGCCAGTGCCGGCGGCTTGCCCTACGACCTCAACCTTTACCAGGCCCAGAAAGCGCTGGACAATGCCGCCCGCGCCCTCCGCCCCGGTGGCACCCTGGTGTTGCTGGCAGAATGCCGGGAAGGGTGGGGTTCTGCTACTTTCCAGGAGTGGATGCACCGGTATCCCGGTCTTCCCGGCATCCAGGCGGCGCTGCAGGACCGGTTCGTGCTGGGCGGCCACAAGGCCTATGCAGTGAGAAAGGTCCTGGAGCAATTCCGGGTCTACCTGGTATCGTCCATGCCCGCCACGGAATTGCTGGCCGCCGGGATCACCTCCCTGGAGAGCCCGGGCCAGGTAGCCACCGGTGGGTTAACCTACATCATGCCTAACGCTTCGCAGACAGTTCCCTGCTTGAAAGCATAGGCCGCTCAAGCGCCAGCGGGACTTACTGGATGCGCCGCACGACGCGACTTCACTGGCACGTGCCAGGATCGTAAGCCGATGCGCAGTTCCTCATGGCACGGGCGCCTGGTTGCCGTGCTAAGCTGGCTCCCTGTGGGACTTTATTCCCTTTTGCCTAGACCTTGACCAGCACACTCACCCGGAAGGACCCAGGCCTCATACGCAAGGTGCGTCGCCCTCTGTTTCCCTTCTCGGGATGCGGCCTCTCTAACCCAGCGCGATAAGATGGTTGACGTGGAAGCTTCTGCATGCTGAGCCAGGAGATGCTTGTTAGACGTGACAACGCTCAAGAGGAATGTTCTCCGAAGCCTACATAACGTGGTGATGTGGGCCATAGTTACAGTTGGGTCTTAGCACCGTTACAGGCGGCCAGATGACGGACTTTGAGAGCCAGGTGCAGCTCGAAGCAGCTTTCCGGGTCCTTGAGGTTGTAGCCAGTGATTTCCTCCACTCGCCCCAGCCGGTAGGCCAGGGTGTTGCGGTGGATGTGGAGCAGCTCGGCGGCCCGTTGCAGGTTCCTGCCGCAGGCAAAGAAGGTCTCTGCCGTGTGGCAGAGATCGCTCTGGTGCTTGGCATCGTGTTCCACCAGCACGGACACGGTGTCCTTGTAGAAGTCCAGCAGGGCCGGGGACCCGGCCAGCTCGTTGAGGAGCCGGTACACTCCCAGCCTGGCGTAGGTGGTCACCCGGGTGTACACCACGGAACCATACATTTCCGCCGCCTGCAGCGCTTCGTCATAGGCCTTTCTGAAAGCATCCAGCCCGGTGGTGACCCGGCTTACACCGGCGTTGATCTGCAGCCGGGACAACCGGCCGGCCAGTTCTTCCAGGACCCGGGACCAGGAGGCCAAAAGCCGGCTGGCCTCGTGCCCGGGCCGGCAGTTGACGGCCCCGGCCAGGTGCCCGGCGTCGGCCCGGGCCAGCACCAACCGGGCCTTTTCTCCCAGTGCGGTGCGGGTGGCCCGGTACAGGCCCTCCTGGAGGATCTCCCCTTCAGACGGACCGTGGGGACCGCGCAGGCGGAACACTACCACGGTATAGGGCTCTCTCAGGTCCAGGCCGAGGATGCGTGCCTTTTGGTGGGTAAGCTCCCGCAGCTGGGGTCTTCCCAGCATGAGCTCCTCCAAGAGGGCTGCTTCCAGCCGAGAACCGGTGTCCAGGCCGGTGCGGTCCTTGATGAACTCCAAGGTGAGAATGCGGGCGGCCAGCTCCACCAGGGCCGAGCCCGGCGGGGAATGACCTGGTTCCAGCGCCAGGACGCCCAGGTAGCCGAAAATGCGGTCGCTGGCCTTGATGGGGAAAAGGCTGAGCCTCCGGGGGTGTGGGCCGTGGTGGTAGGCCAGCTCGGTCCGGCGGGCCGGTGGAGACCAGCCGGCCAGCGCAGCGGTTACCCTGGACAGTTCCAGCTCCCAACCCTGGCTATCGTCGTCCGGCCGGGCCGCCGACGTGAGCACGTTAAGCTCCGGGCCAAACACCAGCACCGGCTGGGAGAGCGCCCGGGCCAGGAACGCCAAGACCGGCTCCAGGCCCGACCCGGCCACCACCAGTTCCACCAGGTCTTGCTGGAGGGTTTCCAGGGCGCCGGTGCCGGTTACAGACCGGCTCATGATCGCTTCCAGGATGGGCCTGGCCACATCCATGTAAGGGGCGTCGGCGGGCAGCTCCAGCACCGGCAGCCCGGCCGATTCGGCGGCGGTGATGACCGCAGCTGGGATCTCGGGCACATACTGGCCGGGCTTTACGGCCAGCGCTGCAACGCCCTTTTCCGCCAGCTGGTGGACCAGGCTACAGGCTGCTTCCGGGCTGTCCTTGACGGCATAGAAGGCGGTGAACAAGAGCTCGCCACCCTGAAGCCACCGGGTAACCTCGGGCACTTCCATGATGTTCACACCGGTGATGCGGTTGTCCAGCCGTGTTCGCCCCGCCAGGACCCGTACACCGCGCAGGGCGTCGAACTCCAGGGCCTCCTGCACCGTGACGTAGCCGGGCACCCGGGCAGACTCCTTTCCCATGGGCTCACCTCCCCACTGGCCACCACCTGTTATTTCGCTATCGGCGTCGCACATCCCTCTGTTGTGCAGGCTTGACAAAAACCCCGTCCTCTTCTTCGGGTAATACAGCTAAAGGTGGCCGGCGGGAGGACCGAGAACATATAACCGCAGGTAAAAGGGGTATTGGGGGTTGACCGCTTGGAGCACCAAAGACGTGTGGGCCTGATCGTGCCCTCTTCCAACTCCGTCATGGAGGTGGACTTCTACCGTAACCTTCCCGAGCATTGCACGCTGCACGTGGCCAGGATGCATTTGAGCGAGACTACGGTGGCGGGTGAAAATGCCATGCTCGACGACTTCCTGCCCCAGGCCGTGGAGGACCTGGCCTCAGTACGCCCCCACGTTGTGGTGTTCGGCTGTACTTCCGCCGGGGCGTTACGCGGCAACGAATACGACCGGCAGCTGTGCCGGGATATTGGCCGCCGGACCGGGGCCCGGGTGGTGAGCGTCATCGCTTCCGTGCGCGAGGCCCTAAAACAGACGGGTGCCCGCAGCATCGGGGTGGTGACGCCGTACGTGGATGAGCTCAACGACCGGATCCGTTCCAGCCTGGAAACAGACGGGTTTCAGGTCCCGGTCGTGTCCGGGTTGGGCATCTCGGAAAACTTCCTCATAGCGGCAGTGGATCCCGAGACCATAGCCAGTTTTGCTGCCCGGGAAATCGACGGTAAGCCGGTGGACGCTGTTTTCATTTCCTGCACCAATTTCCGCGGGCTCCAGGCCGCCGGCCTGGTGAACCGCGTATTGGGAGTGCCCGTGGTCACGTCCAACGGGGCCGCCCTGGAGGCCGCCCGCAGGCTTATGGGCCTGACACTCGGTTCACGGAACCAAAACGGAGGGGACACCAAGTGAAACTGACAGTAACGTACGCCGGAATAGAGTTTGCAAATCCACTGGTGCTGGCTTCCGCCACGCCCGGCTGGGACGGCAAACACCTGCGCATGGCGGCCGAGGCCGGTGCGGGCGGTGTGGTGCCCAAGACCATCGGCCCGGTGGTGGACTGGGCCGCTCATCCCCGGTGCGGCCGTCTGGCCCTGGTCAAGTCGGGACCGCGTGCCATCGGCATGGTCAACCTAGAGCTATTTACCACCATGAGCCGCGAGCGGTGGATCGAATCCGAACTGGCCGAGGCCAAGCAGGGCGGAGCCCGGGTCGTCGCCAGCATCCTGGCCATGCCCGACCCGGCGGACACGGCCATCCTGGCCCAGCAGGTGCAGGATTCGGGCGCTGCCGATCTTTTCGAACTGAACGTGTCCTGTCCCATGCCCGTATCCACCGTGGGGATGCACATCGGGCGCGACCCGGTGCTCACCGCCCGGCAGGTAGAGGCCGTGAAGAAAGTGGCCACCATCCCCCTGGCCGTGAAGCTTACGCCCAACGTGGCGGACATGGTGCCCATAGCCCAGGCGGCGGAGAAAGCCGGTGCCGACGCCCTCACCATCTCTAACTCGGTGCGCGCTTTTGCCGGTGTGAACATCGACACCGGGCGCCCGGTGCTGCCGGCCATGGGCGGGTATACCGGCCCGGCCATCAAGCCCATCGTCCAGCGGCACCTGGCCGAAGTGGCAGCCAAAGTCAAACTCCCCATCTCCGCCGTGGGCGGCATCATGAGCTGGCGGGACATCGTGGAGTATGTGATGCTGGGTGCTACCACCGTCCAGATCTGCACCGCGGTCATGTGGGGCGGCTATGAGAAGATCGGCCAGTTGCTGGATGGCCTGCGTGGCTTCATGGCCCAGCGTGGGCTGGAGTCGCTGGACGAAATCCGGGGGATCGCGCTCCCGTACATCACCACCACCGAGGAATATGCCAAGGAGCCGCCGAAGTTTGCCCAGGTAGATCCGGCACGCTGCACCGGGTGCGAGCTTTGCACCAAGCTTTGCTTCTACGACGCCATGGCCATGGAAGCCGGGGTGGCCGCGGTCAACGAAAAGTGCGATGGCTGCAACCTGTGCGTGCTGTGGTGCCCATCCCAGGCCATAGTCCTGCAATAGAAGGGAGTGCCGCAAGGTGGCCCTAATCAACCTAGAAGGCGCCGTTGACCTGCATATCCACAGTCACCCGTGCCTGTTTCCCCGCCTGGTCGACGATGAACAGGTGGCCCGGGGAGCTGCCCAGGCCGGGCTTTCGGCCGTGCTCCTCAAGTGTCACCACGAAAGCACCGTAAGCCGCGCGCGGGCCCTGGACCGCCGCTTTGGGGAGTTGCGGGTCTTTGGGGGTATCGTCCTCAACTACTACGTGGGCGGCATCAACCCGGCCAGCGTGGAGGCAGCGCTCAAGCTGGGAGCCCGCGAGGTCTGGATGCCCAGCATCGACTCGGAAAACCACGCCGCCGTCCACGGTGCCCGGGGCGTCTACGACGTGCAGGCGGGCGGGAGGCAGGACACCCGGCCCGGCATCACCGTGCTGGACGACCGGGGCCAGCTCACCGAACCGACCCGGGAAGTCCTCCGGCTGGTGGCCGATTACGACGCCATCCTGGGGACGGCCCACTTAAGCTTCGAGGAATCGTCCCAGCTCTTGCTGGGCGCCCGGGAGGCCGGGGTAAAGAAGGTCCTGGTAACTCACCCGTTTTTCAAGGTCCCGGCCCTGTCGTTGGACCAGCTTTCCTACCTGGTGTCGCTGGGAGGAATCGCGGAGTTTGGATACTGCACCGTGTCCCCCATGTGGGCGTACGCCACTGTCGGCCAGGTGGCCGCGGCCATCCGCCGCCTGGGCCCGGAATCCTGTGTGATCATGAGCGACTGTGGCCAGACTCACAATCCGCCTCCCCACGAGGGACTGCGCATCATGGCCCAGTGCCTCCACGAAAAGGGCCTGTCCGAAGCGGAAGTATACTCCCTGGTGCGGGACCTTCCCAGAAGGCTTCTCGGACTGGACTGACAGCGTGAACGGAGGTTTTGGAACTTGGCCTACCATCACGTGAGCATGAAAGTTAACGGAGAGTCGAAAAGCGCCAGGGTGCCCGCGGAGATCACCTTGCTGGAGTTCATCCGGGACGTGCTGGGTCTAAAGGGCACCAAGGAAGGTTGCGGGGAGGGTGACTGTGGCGCCTGCACCGTCCTCATGGACGGCCAGCCGGTCAACTCCTGCCTGATCCTGGCCCTGCAGGCCCAGGGCGCCGAGATCCTCACCATCGAGGGCTTGGGTACGCCCGGGCAGCTACACCCGCTGCAGGAGGCCTTCGTGGCAGCCGGGGCCGTGCAGTGCGGGTATTGCACCCCGGGCATGCTCCTTTCGGCCAAGGCGCTCCTGGACAGAAACGCGCACCCCAGCCGGGAGGAGATCCGCACGGCGCTTTCGGGCAATCTTTGCCGGTGTACCGGGTACCAGAAGATCATCTCCGCCGTGGAACAGGCGGCCACCCGCCTGGCCCAACGGGAGGTGGAGTAATATGGAAGATAGGTCTGTGATCGGGAGGAGCGTCCCACGTCACGACGCGGTGGAGAAAGTCACCGGGCAGGCGGTGTATGCCGGGGACTTGGATTTTCCCGGCCTGCTCCACGGGAAGGTCCTGCGCAGCCCCTACCCTCACGCCCGCGTCCTGTCCATAGACACCGGCCCGGCCCTGGCCCTAAAGGGAGTGCGGGCGGTGCTCACCGCCCGGGACATCCCGGGCATCAACCGCTACGGGCTGGCCGTTCAGGACCAGCAGGCACTGGCCGCTGAGTACGTGCGCTACCGGGGAGACCCGGTGGCAGCGGTGGCTGCCGACACCGAAGAGATAGCCCTGGATGCCCTGGAACGCATCCGGGTGGAATACCGGGAGTTACCCGGGGTCTTCTGTCCCCTGGCCGCCCTGGAGCCGGGGGCACCCCTGGTCCACGAGGGGGGCAACCTCCTCCAGCACACCAAGATCCGCAAAGGCGACGTGGACGTCGGGTTTTCCCAGGCCGCGGTCATTGTCGAAAACGAGTACCGCACCCACTTGGTGGAGCACGCCTACATGGAACCTGAAGTCTCCGTGGCCCGGCTGGACGCGGGCGGGACCATGACCGTGTGGACTTCCACCCAGTACCCGTTTCGCGACCGTCGCCAGCTAGCCCCGGTCCTGAACATGCCGGTGAGCCGGGTGCGGGTGGTGCAGATGACCACGGGCGGGGGCTTCGGCGGCAAGGACGATATCACCACGGAAATGCATGCCTGCCTGCTGGCCCTCAAGACCCGCCGGCCGGTGCGGGTGCGCTTCGACCGGGCCGAGTCCTTCCTGGCCACCACCAAGCGCCACCCGGTGGTCATGCGCTGCCGCACGGGAGCCACCAGCGACGGCCGGCTCACCGCCGTGGAAGGCAAGGTTTACGGGGACACGGGAGCCTACTGCTCCTTAGGCATCTTCGTCATCAAAAAGTGCGGCATCCACCTGCCCGGCCCTTACTACGTGCCCAACATCAAGGTGGACACCTTCACCGTGTACACCAATAACCCCATCTCCGGAGCCATGCGCGGCTTCGGCGTGGTGCAGGCGGCCTTCGCCCACGAGTCACAAATGGACCTTCTGGCCGAAAAACTGGGCATCACGCCCTACGAGATCCGGGTAAAGAACGCGCTGGACGTCGGTCTTAGCACCTCTACCGGTCAAGTCCTCGAGCACAGCGTGGGCATCAAGGCCACGCTGGAGGCGGTCCGGGCCTACCTGGAGGCGACAGGGAGGGTCAAGTCTTGAAAAAGCGGGGCATTGGATACGGTTCAGGCTTGTACGGAGTGGGATTTGGTTTTTCCCGGCCCGACACCTCGGCCGCCTACGTCGAGGTAGGGGAGGACGGGAGCGTCACCTTGTTTACCGGCTGTGCCGACATGGGCCAGGGGTCCACCACCGTGCTTTCCCAGATCGCCGCCGAGGAACTGGGTGTAGATTACCACCTGGTGCGGACGGTTTCGGCCGATACCGGGGCCACCCCGGACGCCGGTCCCAGCACCGCCAGCCGGCAGACCTACGTGTCGGGCACGGCCGTAAAGCGCGCCGCCGCCGACGTCAAAGAGAGCCTGCTGGAGATGGCCTCGGTCCTTACCGGGTGCCCGGCCGGGGACCTTTCCATCCGGGGCGGGGAGATCTACGCCCGCGGCGAGGATGCCCCCCGGGTATCCCTGGCCGAAGTGGCCAACGCCTGCCACCGGCGGGGGAAGCGGTTTATCGGGACGGGCTGGGCGGACATCACCACCAAGGACGTGGACCCGGACACCGGGCAGGGCAATGCCTACGCCAGCTACGTGTACTTCACCCAGGTGGCCGAGGTGGAAGTGGACACGGACACCGGGGAGGTCACCGTGCTCCGGGTGGTGGCCGCCCACGACGTGGGGTATGCCATCAACCCCCAGTCGGTGGAAGGGCAGATCGAAGGCGCGTGTTCCATGGGCATAGGGTACGCGCTCACCGAGGAGATCCCGGTGACCGGGGGAGTGATGAAAACCTCCTCGTTGGCGGAATACCTGATCCCCACGGCCCTGGACATGCCCCCGGTGGTGCCCATCATCGTGGAAGCGCCCGATCCCACCGGGCCCTTTGGCGCCAAGGGTGCGGGCGAACCCGCCGCCATCCCCACGGCGCCGGCCATCATCAACGCCATTTACCATGCGGTGGGGGTGCGCATCACCGAGCTTCCCGCCACCCCAGAGAAGATCCTCAAGGCCCTGGGCCGGCGGGAATAGAGATTTGGAGGACCTGGGATGTTCATGGAAGTCAGACCCGGGGAGAACGGGACCTTGCCCTACCTTCTCCAGTGCATCCGGTGCGGGGCCGTGCAGTTGCCGGAGCCGTCCATCCTGGTGTGCCCGGCCTGCGGCGATGCGGGCCTCCTGGACGTCATCTACGATTACGACCACGCGCGCAGGCTGGTGAGCCGGGAAAGCATCGCCGCCAGCGGCGACCTTTCCCACTGGCGCTACGCCCAGTTTATGCCCGTATCCCAAAAGCCTGCCCGGGCCGGCCTGCGGGTGGGCTGGACCCCCCTTTACCGCCTGCGCCGGTTGGGCGAGGTCCTGGGCCTGGAAAGCCTGTACCTCAAGGACGAGGGTCTCAACCCCACCGGCTCCCTCAAGGACCGGGCGTCCAGCCTGGCCGTGGTCCTGGCCGAGGAGACCGGGTTTTCCGCCGTGTCCTGTGCGTCCACGGGCAACGCCGCCTCTTCGCTGGCGGGCAACGCCGCCGTGGCGGGGCTCGGGGCGTTCATATTCGTGCCCGCCCGGGCCCCGGAGGGCAAGGTGGCCCAGCTTCTGGTCTACGGGGCCCAGGTGTTCGTGGTAGAGGGAACCTACCAGGAAGCCTACCTTCTATCGGATGCGGCCATCAAGGCCTACGGCTGGTACAACCGGAACGCGGCCATCAACCCCTACCTGGTGGAGGGGAAAAAGACCGTAAGCTTTGAAATCGCCGAGCAGCTGGCCTGGGAAGCCCCGGACTGGGTGGTGGTGTCCGTGGGCGACGGGTGCACCCTAGCCGGGATCTGGAAGGGATTTTGGGACCTTTTCCAGACCGGCCTCATCTCCGGGTTGCCGCGGCTGGCGGGCGTGCAGGCCTCCGGGTGCGCGCCGCTGGCCCGGGCGTATCTTTCCGGCACCCGGTGGCAGCCCGAGCCCGAGCACACCTTTGCCGACAGCATCGCCGTGGGGACGCCGAGAAACCCGGACAAGGCCCTGCGCGCCGTGACCCAGTCCGGGGGGGTCATGACCATGGTGGACGATGATGCCATAGATGGCGCCATGACCCGGCTGGGGCGCACCAGCGGGGTGTTTGCCGAACCCGCTGCCGCGGCCGCCGTGGCCGGGTTGGAACGGCTGGTGCAAGAGGGCACCGTGCTGCCGTCGGAAACCGTGGTGGTGGTGAGCACCGGCAACGGCCTCAAGGACGTGGCCGGTGCGCGGCGCGCCACGGGCGCGGCCCGCCGGGTCCCTCCCTGCTTTGCCGATTTCCAGGCCTGGTTTGAGAACAGCTCCCAGGACAGGGGGATGAAGCCATGAGATCTTTCCAGTACTACGCGCCCGCGGGGTTGGCGGAAGCCGTCAAGATCCTTGCCGAGACCCAAGGCCGGGTGCTGGCGGGCGGTACCGACCTGTTAAGAGACCTCAAGGCCAGGCGCAAAGACGCGCCGGCGCTGGTGGATGTAAGCCGCTTGCCGGAACTGAGGGGCATAGCGCTCCACCAGGGCAGGCTCTCGGTGGGCGGGGCCGTGCGCTTTTCTGAACTCGAACGTTCCCCACTGGTCAACGAACACGCTCGGGTGCTGGCCCGGGCGGCGGCGGTGGTGGGGTCGCCCCAGATCCGCAATCGCGGCACCATCGGCGGGAACCTCGCCAACGCCTCGCCTGCCGCCGACACCGTGCCCGCGCTGGTGGCGTTGGAGGCCACGGTGCGGACGGTGTCGGTGTCCGGGGTCCGGGAACTGCCCGTCCAGGACGTCCTGTGCGGGGTGGGTCAGAACACGCTCTTACCCGGTGAGATCATCACCGAGATCAGTTTCGACGTCTGCCCGGCCGCAGTCTCGGGGTTTGCCAAGCTGGGGCGACGCCGGGCGCTGGCCATCGCCCGCCTTAGCCTGGCGGCGGTGTTGCACCTGGACGGAGACCGGGTGAGGAAAGCGCGGTTGTCCCTGGGGGCGGTGGCGCCCAACCCGTTTAGGGCTCTGGAGGCCGAACGGGCCCTGTGCGGTGAGCCCATCACCAGAGAAACCATCGAGGCCGCCACCGCGGCGCTTTCCGCCGAGGTGGCCCGCCGCTTGGGCGACCGCCCCTCGGCTCCCTACAAGCGCGTGGCCGTAGTGGGCGTGGGCCGGTCGCTTTTGCAGAAACTGCTACTCAAGACGGAGGAGGTCTGACCTTGTGTCCAACCCCAAGTGGTCACTGGCTTCATACCTTGACGAGCTCAAGCGGGACCATCCCGAAGAATTGCTGGTGATATCGGAACCATCGCCGGTGGACTACTTCCTCACCGCCCTGGTCCTGGAGATGGAAAAGCGCCGCCAGTACCAGGTGGTGGTGGTGGAAAACCCCCAGGGTTCCACCATGCCCGTGGTGGCCAACATCTTTGCCAGCAGGCGGAGGCTGGCCCAGCTGGCCGGGACCGACGAGGCCGGGCTCTCTGCCCGCTACCTGGCGGCGGAAAACCACCCGGTCAAGCCGGTCCGGGTGGACTCCGGGCCCGTGAAGGAAGTCGTGGAGACGGGCGGGGACATCGACATTCAAAAACTCCCCATCATGAAACACTTTGAGTCCGATGCGGGCCGGTACATTACCTCGGGCATCCTGGTGGCCAAGGACCCGGACACCGGGGTGTGCAACCTGAGCTATCACCGCATGCAGGTGAAGGGCCCGGCCAAGCTGGGCGTGAGCCTGCACTCGCGCCAGCATCTTTGGGACTACTTCGAGCGGGCGGAACGGCGGGGACTGCCGCTGGAGGTGGCCGTGGTCATCGGGGCCCACCCGGTGGTGCTTTTAGGCGCTTCGTCCAAGACCAGCATCGAAGTGGACGAGTATGAGATCACCGGCGCCCTCATGGGCGAACCGCTGGAACTGGTGGCGGGCGAGAGCATCCATGTCCCCTACCCGGCTGAAGCGGAGATCGTCATAGAAGGCCGTATCCTGCCCGGCGTGCGGGAGCCCGAAGGGCCCTTCGGCGAGTATACCGGGTATTCCACTTCCCGTTCCACCCAGAACGTTTTCCAAGTCAGCGCCGTCTGCCGGCGGCAAAACCCGCTCTACCTCTCAGTCATCCCCGGGTACTCCATGGAGCACCTCAATCTCATGCGCGTGGCCAAAGAAGCGCTCATGCTCGAACGTCTAAAAGAACGGGTATCCACCGTCCGCAACGTACACTACCCCAAGTCCGGGGCCAACTTTCACTGTTACCTCTCGATGAAAAAGATGGCTGAGGGCACCGCCCGCCAGGCCTTGTTGCTTTTGTTCGGACTCGACCCTTACGTAAAGCTGGCCATTGCCGTGGACGAAGACATCGACATCACCGATGAAGAAGAAGTCATGTGGGCGGTGGCCACCCGCATGCAGGCCGACCGCGACTCCTTCGTGGTGCCCCACGTGTTCTGCAACCGGCTGGACCCTTCGTCCGTCGATGGCATGTCCGCCAAGCTGGGCATCGATGCCACCGCACCGCTCCATTGGGACGTGATCCGGTCCACGGTGCCCCGAGAGTGGCAGGAGCGGGCCCGCCAGTTGCTCAATGGCAAGGAGTGTCCCTAGACACGGGGCAGGAGATCCCGGCGGATGTGTCGAATGTGTTACTAATTACGAACGCCGTTCGCCGTAGGCGAACGCACGGGGGGTGAAGAACGTGGCACCGGTGGCAGCCGACCTCAGGGCATGGCTGGGTGAACTGGAAGAACAGGGTCTTTTGAAAAGAGTCCGGCGCCGGGTGGACCCGGTGTATGAACTGGGCGCGGTGACCCGGGCCGTGGACGGCACTGCCGCCGTCCTCTTCGAAGACGTGTGCGGTCACCCGGTCCCGGCCGTATCCAACATTTGTGCCAACCGGGACATGTATGCCCGGGGCGTGGACACCACCGCCGCCCGGCTGGTCGAAAAGGTGACCCGGGCCCTGGCCGCACCCCGGCCCGGCCGGGTGGTGTCCCGGCAGGACGCACCGGTAAAGGAGAACATCATCACCTCCGGCATCAACTTGTACTCGCTGTTGCCCGTGCCTACGTACCACGAAAAGGATGCCGGCCCCTACATCACCGCCGGGGTGCTCATCGCCCAGGACCCGGTCACCGGGTGCCAGAACCTCTCCATCCACCGGTTGCAGGTAACCGGGCCCGGCCGCCTGGGCATTCTCATCCTGCCCCGGCACCTTTGGCACTACTTCCAAGGAGCCGAGACCGCCTCCCGGGGGCTGCCCGTGGCCATCGCCATCGGGCTGGCGCCCAGCGTGCTCCTGGCCTCCCAGGCCATAACCGCCCTGGGCGTGGACGAAGTCGAGATCGCCTCGGCCCTGGCCGGGGAGCCCGTGGAACTGGTGGCGGCGGAGACTTCGAGTTTGCTGGTGCCCGCCCGGGCCGAACTGGTTATCGAGGGCGAGCTCTTGGCCGGCGTACGCGAAGAGGAAGGCCCGTTTGGGGAGTATCCCAGGTGCTACGGCCCGGCCGCTCCCCGGCCCGTGATCCACGTAAACGCCGTCACTCACCGGCACTCGCCCATCTACCACACTATCCTGCCTGCATCCCAAGAACACCTCTTGATGGGCGGGATCATGCGGGAAGCATCCCTGTTCAAAATGGTGGAGCAGGCGGTGCCCTCGGTGCAGGCCGTCCACCTGACTCCCGGCGGGAACTGCCGGTACCACGCGGTGGTGAAGATCGCACCCCGGCACCGGGGCGAAGCCAAAAACGCCATCCTGGCCGCCTTGAACAGCTCGCAGGAAGTGAAACTGGCGGTGGTGGTGGACGAGGACATCGACATCTTCGACCCCCAGGACGTGGAGTGGGCCATCAGCACCCGGGTGCAGGCCGACCGCGACCTGGTGGTCATAGGGGATACCCTGGCCTCCCGGCTCGACCCTTCCACCAGCGACGGGGTGGGGGCCCGGCTGGGCATCGACGCCACCATCCCCTGGGGAGCGCCCCGGGACCGGTTTGAGAAGATCCGCATCCCGGGCCAAGCCAAGGTGGACTTACAGAAGTATTTCGGGTGAGGGAAACCCATGGACTGGTACCCGGTATATGACCCGCTGCAAAGCTTCGCGGCTTCGGCCCTGGTGGCTCTTGTGCCGTTTTTTTTGATGTTCGCGTTGCTGGCCTACTTCCAGCTGAAAAGCTACGTGGCGGGCGCATCCGTGCTGGTCGTCACCCTGGTGCTGGCGGTGGGGGTATGGCGATACCCGGCCGGGTTGGCCGGGGCTACCACCGCCTACGGCGCCTTGTTTGGGCTTTTTCCCATCGGGTACATCATTTTGGCTTCGATCTTTCTCTACAACCTGGCCGTCTCCCACGGCCAGGTGGACACCATGCGGCAGAGCCTGGAGCTGATCACCGGCGACCGGCGGCTGCAGGGGATATTGATCGCCTTTGCCTTTGGGGCCCTCTTGGACGCCACCGCCGGTTTTCTCACCCCGGTGAGCGTGGCCGCGGCGGTGCTCTTGGCCTTGGGGTTTAGGCCGCTTCTGGCGGCCCAGTCAGCGCTTTTGGGCTGTGCTCTCCCGGCCGCCGTGGGCGCCATGGGCGTGCCGGTGGTGGTTACCGCCAAGGTGACGGGCTTTGACCCGGTGGCCGTAACCCGGGCGGTAAGCTGGCAGCTCTGGCCGCTGGTGCTCCTGGTCCCCTTCATCCTGGCCGGGACCATCGGGGGTTTTTGGAGGATCAAGGAGGTCTGGTTCCACGCCGCCGCGGCCGGAGTTGCCTACGGCCTGGCCCTGGTGGGCATGGCCCAGCTGGGCAGCCCTTACACGGCCGGGCTGGTCTCTGCCATCGCCGCCCTGGGCGCATTCACGTTGGCCTGCCGGACCCGGTCTCCCACGCGCGTCTTCCGGTTTGCCCACGACCCCCCGTGGGCGCCGGCCGGGCGGGGTACGGCCGGGGCTTTCCGGGCCTGGTTCCCCTTTGTGCTGCTGGCGCCATTGGTCACCGCCTGGAAGCTGCCGGCGACCCAGGCTTACCTGGAACGTTTTACCGCCACCGTGGAGTTTTCGTCCATTTCCGGCCGGGTATTCCGGGTGCCGCCCGTCGTGCTGGAGCCCGAGGCCGTGGATGCGACATTGCGATTAAACTTCGGTTCCTCGGCCGGGACGGCCATCGTGGCCGCCTGCCTCATCACCCAGTTTTACTACGGCACTTCCCGGCGTACCCTCGCGGACGTAGCCCACAAGACCGCCCGGCAGCTCTATCCTGCCCTGTTGACCATGGCCACGGTGTTTGGGGCCACCTTCGTCCTCAATTACAGCGGCATGGGCGTCACCCTGGGCCTGGCCCTGGCCGGCCTGGGCTTCTATGCCACGGCCGCCGCCCCTTACGTCACGGCCATGGGCGCTTTTCTCACCGGTTCCAACACCGCGGCCAACGCCATGTTCTCGGGCCTCTTGGTGGCTTCTGCCCACCGGCTGGGGGTCCCGGCCCTCACGGCCGTGGGCGCGGGCAGCGCCGGGGCCGTGGTGGGCAAGATGATCGCACCCCAGTGCCTGGCCGCGGCGGCCGCCGCCGCGGGAGTGCCCGGCGAAGAAGGCACCCTGTTGGCCCGGGTGGCCGGCTGGGCGTTGCTGCTTACCACCGTGGCGGGAGTGGGTGTTCTTTTCTTGACTATTCCCAGGTAAAGCGAAGGAGGGGATCAGGTGAAGACCGTGACCTTGCTGGCGGTGATCGACGTAAACCGGTGCACCGGTTGCCGGACGTGCGAGCGGGTGTGCCCGGTCCTGGCCATCTCCATGCACGACCGTAAGGCCCGGGTGGACCCGGAACGCTGCCGGGGCTGCGGTAACTGCGAGCAGCGGTGCCCGGAGCACGCCATCGTCCTGGAGGGACGGGCGCCGGTGCTGGTAGGCGTGGACCTGGCCGGAATGGACTACGGCCGGGTGGCGGAACTTTGCCTCAAGGCGCGCCTGCACCCGGAACAGATCATCTGCTATTGCACGGCCTCCCGGGCCGACGAGGCGGCGGCCGCCATCCTCCTGGGCGCCCGTTCGCCCGAGGACATCTCCCTGGCCACGGGCATCCGCACCGGGTGCAAGGTGGAGTGCATCCAGCCCATGTTGAGGCTTTTGGAGGCCGCGGGCATCGAGCCGGTGCCCCCGCCCGGCGGGTACCAGTGGTACGGGAAGACGGTGACCGCCTGGGAACTCACGGCCGAGGTCAAGGCCAAGTACTCGGCGCGGGGCTTCTATTTCGACGAGGACCTGGAGCTTTTCGAAAAAGTGCTGTCCAGCCCCTACCAGGGGCCCGGGGAGGGAAAAGACCATGCGTGAGGCCATCAGGCCCATACCGCCGCGCAAGTCCCAGTACGGGATCGCGCCGGAACTGGTGAAGCGGCGGCTGGCCGACTACCCGGATATCCGTTCGGTGCTGGTTTCCGACCTTTTTCCCGAGACCCCGCCGGTCATCTACCCCGGCCCCGGGGGACTGGAGGCCGTGCGCCGGGCTACCGAAGGGGCCATGGACCGCCTGGACCTTAGCATGATCAAGCCCGGCCACTCCGTGAACGTGCTGGCGTCCCACCACGGCTTTACCCTGGTGGGCGGGGAGGCCTACGCGGAAATGCTCCGCACCATCCGCCAGGTCATCGTAAAACGCACCGGCTGCGCCAACGTCCGGCTTAGGGCCGGAGTGGGCCTGCGTTTTCGTGAAACCGAGGAATACATCGAGCGCTTCGGCCTCAAAGCCGATTACCAGGGGCGGGCCCTGGGCATCGCCCCGGTGGATGAGGGCATCGCCATTGAGACCGAGGTGGGCACTTTGTACGGGCTCCGCCGGGCCTACGATGCCGACTGGATCGTGCATGCGCACAATTCGGACGTGCGCGAGGTCCACTTCCACCGCCAGGTGGACAAGGTGGTCAAACCTTTCGGCATGTCCTATGCCCGCATCGAGACCCGGTCCACCTATCACCAGAACCTGGGTCCCCGGGCCGCCAACTTCATCGCCCGGGCCATTTTCGACGCTCCCTTCGTCCAAAAGAAGTTTGCCTTCGCTGCCTTTTTGGTGGCAACTCCCAGCGGCATCGTAGGGGTGGACGCGGATAACGACCTGTATCTGCTCAACGACCGCATTACCCTGTTTGGCTGCGAAAACTACGGGAAGATGATGACCCTTCTGGGCACCATCGACCAGTGCGTGGCGGTGTTGGACTTCCCCTGCCCGGTGCCCTACGTGTTTTCCGCCGGTGTGATTTACGCCAACTTCGTCGGCGCCAACCTGGACTTGTTCGACCTGGATGCCCCGCTGCCGCCCTACACCTGGTACACCGAGGCCTTCTACGGCCGTCGCGGCCCGCTGGTAGAGGAAGTGCCTCCCCTGAACCCGGCGGTGCGCATGTGCCTGCACAACTACGCCTGGGTGGGCTATCCCAGCGCCTTCTTCTCCGAGCACATACCCACGGTGGTGGTAGGGGAGGAGCAGGCCCGCCTGTTCGACCGCGACCCCCAAAACCTTACTTACATGAAGCACGCGGTGGTGGCCGGGGACACCGATGCGGCGCTGGCCTTTTGCCAAAAGGCGGCCAAGACCGATTGCATCTTGGTGTTCGACGGCGCCGTGGGCGGTGTGAACGCCAGCCAGTCCCTGGTCCGGAACTTGCAGCAGGCAGCACCCCAGGTGGCGCAGACCGTGGAAGAACGACTGCTCCCCAAGTGGCTGCGACAGCGCGGCATCGACCCGGACCGGGTAGAGCGCTTCCAGCCTTGAGATGAGGTGCCCGTCACGGAACTGAAGCTTTTAGAAAAGACCGAGATCTGGGTGGACCGGGTGGGGCTGGACGGTGCCGACCTCAACGCGGTGGCCGCCGTCGTGGCCGGGGCCTTGAACCTGCAGCCCCAGGAGGTCCTGGTGGTGGACGTCCGTCCCGGCCTCTTGGTCTTGGACGTGCTCAGGAGCACGGTGCAGGCCGGGGATGTTGCCGGCAAGGGCCAGGAGCTCCTGCATGCCCTGGGACAGGTGCCCGGCGTGACCGTCACTCCCGCGACGTCCATCCATTCCCAGGGGGTGCTGGGACTGGTGGAACTGGACGCCGCCGCAACCCCCGGGGTGCTGGAGCGCGCGGCGGCCATGGGCCGGGAGGTGGCGCGCCGCGTGGCCCGGCGCGCGCTGGTCTTTGCGTCCGGGAGCGAGGTGCGGGACGGCCTGATCCAGGACACCAACACTCCCTGTATCGTCGAACACCTGCGCGAGCGGGGGTTTTCGGCCCGCTCCGGCGGGGTCTTGGCCGATGATGCCCAAGCAGTGGCCGGTGCCCTGCGCCGGGCGGTCGACGGCGGGTTCGGCCTGGTCGTCACCACCGGCGGGGTGGGGGCCGAGGCCAAGGATTGTACCATCGAGGGACTGGTGCAGGTCGACCCCGGCGCCGCCGCCCCCTGGGTGGTCAAATATGAGGCCGGGCAGGGCCGGCACGAAAAGGCCGGTGTGCGCGTGGCCGTGGGCCGGGTCGGGGCATGCACCATAGCCTGTCTTCCCGGTCCCAACCCGGAGGTACGGGCGACGCTCCCGGTGCTCCTGGACGGCCTGGAAAGCGGGCAGGAGCCGGGCATGGTGGCCGAAGCCATGGCCGCGCGCCTAAGACACCTTTTGCGTGCCGGCGGGCACCACCCAGCAAAGGAGTGAGGACCGTGGACAACCTGGTGCGGGAACTGGCATCCCGCCTGCAAGTAGCCTGGATCACCGGGCAGGTGCTGCCTCCGCTCACCGTCACCCACCCGGAACTGACCGTGGACCATGCCTACGCCATCCAGCGGGAACTAGTGCGGCTCCTGGCCGGGGACCAATGTCGCGTCATCGGGCGTAAGGTGGGGCTTACCAGCCTGGCCATGCAGCGCATGCTAAACGTCTACGAGCCCGACTTTGGCTCGCTTTTGGACAGCATGGTGGTGCCGTGCGGAGGGCACCTGTCTGCAGGAGAGCTCATCCAGCCCCGGGTGGAAGCCGAGATCGCGTTCGTGCTGGCCCGGGACCTGCGGGGGCCCGGCGTGGGGACCCGGGATGTGCTGCTCGCCACCGCGGGCGTCATGGCCTCCCTGGAGATCATCGACAGTCGCATCGCCGACTGGAAGATCAAGCTGGTGGACACCGTGGCCGACAACGGTTCTTCCGCCCGGGTGGTGCTGGGAGATGCCCTGTTTTCTCCTACCGGCCGCGACCTCAGGCTGGTGGGCATGATCCTGGAGGTGGACGGCCAAGTCCAGCAGACTGCCTCCGGTGCCGCGGCACTGGGTCATCCCGCCGCCGCCGTGGCCTGGCTGGCCAACAAGCTGGCGGAATTCGGCGAGCACCTCAAGGCCGGCGACGTGATCCTCTCAGGCGCCCTGGGCAGCGCCCTGCCAGCAAAGCCGGGCTCCACCTACCGGGCCACCTTCGACGGCTGGGGCAGTGTGGAAGTGAGTTTTGTCCCATGAGTCTGGAGGCTGGAGTATTGCCGAGGAAACTCAATGTAGCCATCATTGGACCGGGGAACATCGGGACCGACCTGTTGTACAAGGCCATGCGGAGCCCGTGGCTGGAAGTGAAGCTGGTGGCAGGTATCATCCCCGGCTCTGAGGGTCTCTTGCGCGCCGAGGCCCTGGGCGTGCCCACCACGGACCGGGGGATCGACCCGATCTTGGAAGACCCGCGCATCGAAGTGGTGTTCGATGCCACCGGTGCCAAGTCCCACCTGCGCCACGCGCCGTTGCTCAGGGAGGCGGGGAAGACGGCCATCGACCTTACCCCGGCCGCCGTGGGGCCTTACGTGGTGCCCGCCGTCAACATGGAAGAGCATCTGCAAGCACCCAACATCAACCTGGTGACCTGTGGTGGACAGGCCACCGTGCCCATGGTGGCCGCCGTGTCCCGGGTGGCCCGGGTGGAATATGCCGAGATCGTGGCCACCATCGCGTCGGCTTCGGCGGGCCCGGGAACCAGGCAAAACATTGACGAGTTTACCCAGACCACGGCCACTGCCCTCTGCCGCCTGGGCGGGGCCGAGCGGGGGAAAGCCATTATCATCTTGAACCCGGCCGAGCCGCCCATCCTCATGCGCAACACCGTCTACACCCTGGTGGACCGGGCCGAGCCGGAACCCATCGTGGCTTCCATCGAGGCCATGGTCCGGAGCGTGCAGCACTACGTGCCGGGCTACTGCCTGAAGTTCCCGCCCCTGGTGGAAGGGAACAAGGTCATCACCATGGTCGAGGTGACCGGGGCGGGCCACTACCTGCCGGTGTACGCCGGCAACCTGGACATCATCACCGCTGCCGCCGTGGGCGTGGCCGAACGACTGGCCATGCACCGGGCCCGGCGGGAGGAGGTGGAATCCCGTGCCTGAACTCTGCATCACCGACACCACCCTGCGCGACGGCATGCACGCCGTCAGCCACCAGTTCACGCCCGACCACGTGGCCAGCATCGCCCGGGGGCTGGATGAGGCCGGGGTCTACGCCATCGAGGTGAGCCACGGCGACGGGTTGGCGGGCTCGTCCCTCCAGTACGGGTGGGGGCACAGCTCCGACCAGGCCTACCTGGAGGCCGTGGCACCGGTGCTGCAAAAAAGCCAGCTCACCGTGCTCCTTTTGCCGGGCATCGGCACCAAGCGCGACCTGGACATGGCGGCAGCCTGCGGCTGCCAGTCCGTGCGGGTGGCCACCCACGTTACCGAGGCGGACATCGGGGAACAGCACATCCGGCTGGGCAAGAAACTGGGACTCCGCGCCGTGGGCTTTTTGATGATGGCCCACATGGTGCCGCCGGCCAAGGTCCTGGAACAGGCCCGGCTCATGGAGTCCTACGGCGCCGACGTGGTCTACGTGGTGGACTCGGCCGGGGCGCTTTTGCCCGGCGGGGTCAAAGAACGCGTGGGTCTTCTCTGCGACCAGCTCCGGTGCCAGGTGGGGTTTCACGCCCACAACAACCTGCTCTTGGCCGTGGCCAATTCCATGGCGGCGGTGGAGGCGGGTGCCACCCACATCGACGGGTGCCTGCGGGGGCTGGGAGCCGGGGCGGGCAACGCCCCCACGGAAGTGCTGGCGGCGGTGTTCGAGCGCATGGGATACCAGACGGGACTGGACCTTTACCGGATCATGGACGTGGCCGAGGACGTGCTGCAGCCTCTGATGCACCGTCCCCAGCAGGTTTCCAATGCCAGCATCATGCTGGGTTACGCCGGCGTCTACTCCAGTTTCCTCTTGCACACCTACCGGGCCGCCGAGCGGTTCAATGTGGACCCCAGGGACATCCTGGTGGAGCTGGGCAAGCGGCGGGTGGTAGGGGGTCAGGAAGACATCATCATCGAAGTGGCCTACATGTTGAGCCGGGAGGGTAAAGGGCCTGCCTGATGGGCTCTGGACTGTGGTGAAGACCTTTTGACCTGGGGGTGGGAGTTGCTGTTGAAGTGGTTACCGGAGTTGGATCCATCAAAGAAAAGGGGGTACGAACCGTGCAACTCAAGAAAGTCGTGATCCTGGTGATCGTCGCGGCCCTGACCGTGGGCCTCATCGGGTGCGCCCAGCCGGCACCAGCGCCTGCGCCGCCCGCGCCCACCCCAGCGCCGGAGCCTCCCAAGGACCAGCCGGTCCACCTGAGGTTTGCCAGCTGGGGTCTGGGCAGCGCCTGGTACGTGCAGGCGGCCACCATCGCCACGGCCATGCGCACCCGGCTTCCCAAGGGTTCCACCGTGGACGTGTTGCCCTTTGCCGGCGGCACCGGCAACAACACCCTGGTGGCTACCGGGGAAGCCGAAATGGCCATCTCCTTCAACGTGAGCACCCGCTGGGCCGTGGACGGCGTACTGGCCTACGACAAGGCCATGCCCAACCTGCGCGGCCTGGTGGGAGGCCTCGACGAGTTCTACGTGGCCATCGTGGCCTCCAAGAAGCTCGACATCACCTCGCTCAAGGACATCAAAGACCGGCAGCTGCCGGTGCGCCTGGTGACCGTGCCCAAGGGCGGCCTGGGCGAGTATAGCGCGGGTCTGATCCTGAAGGCCTACGGCATCAGCTACGACGACCTCACCAAGTGGGGCGGCAGCGTCCGCCACACCTCGTTCGAGTCCATTGTGTCGGCGTTCAAGGATGGACAGGCCGACCTGTTCATCCACACCATCACCGTGGGCCACCCGTCCTTGACGGAAATCGCCGTGTCCACTGACATCCATTTCATCGACCTGGAGCCGGCCATTGTCTCCGCACTGGAGAAGTTCGGGTACGTCCCGGCTACCCTGCCCAAGGGGAGCTTCCGCGGGCAGGTGGCCGATTCCCACATCATCGGGCTGGCCTCCAACCTGGTGGCCACGGACAAGATGCCTGACGACGTAGCCTACCGCATTACCAAGGCGGTGTGCGAGAGCAAGGAAGACCTGGTCAAGGGCCACGCGGCCTTTGCCCCGTTCAAGCCGGAAGAGGCCTGGAGACCGGGGCTTCTGGGCGCTCCTCTGCACCCGGGAGCCGAGAAGTATTACCGGGAACGCGGCTGGATTAAGTAGAAAGATAAGCTAGGGGGCGGTCCCTGCGGCCGCCCCCCGGTCCGGCCCGGTGCGTTTTTTACCCTTTTGGGAAGGGAGGGGCACAGTTTTGCGGAAATTTCTCAACGCAACTGCCCTGGTCGCTCTGGTCTGGTCGCTGTTTCAAATCGTGATGGTGCTGCGCGGTTTCCCGCACGTCATCGTCATGCGGCCGTTGCACATCTCCTTGGCGCTGGCCCTCACATTCTTGACCAAACCCCTGTTCAAGCGCTGGTCGGGGGAGCGGGTTCACCCGCTGGATGCCCTGCTGGCGGTGGCATCCCTGGGCATGGGTGCCTACATCCTGCTCCACCAGGACCGCCTCACCAGCCGGATCTGGTTTGTGGACCGGGTGTTCCCCTGGGACACTTTCATGGGCATCCTCACGGTCATCCTGCTCCTGGAGGCTGCCCGGCGCCTGGTGGGCAACAGCCTCCCGGTGGTGGCGCTGGCATTCATCGCCTACGGGGCTTTCGGCCGCATGATGCCGGGGATGCTCATGCACCGGGCCATATCGCTCAGGCACTTTATCGACCTGCAATTTCTCTCACCCAGCGGCACTTTCGGCATCGCTACCGGAGTGTCTGCTGAGTATGTGTTCTACTTTGTGCTTTTTGCCGCATTCTTGGAGATCTCGGGCGGGGGGCAGCTCTTCATCGACCTGGCGCTCAGGCTCACCGGGCGCGCCCGGGGTGGACCGGCCAAGAGCGCCATTGTGGCGTCCAGCCTCCTGGGGACCATCAGCGGGAGTGCCGTGGCCAACGTGGTGGGCACCGGCGTGTTCACCATCCCGCTCATGAAGCGCTCCGGCTACCCCGGGGTGTTTGCCGCGGCGGTGGAGGCGGTGGCGTCCACCGGCGGCCAGATCATGCCGCCCATCATGGGGGCCGGGGCGTTTATCATGGCCGAGATGATCGGCGTACCGTACCTGAATGTGGTCAAGGCCGCCCTGATCCCGGCCATCATCTACTACGTCTCCCTGTACTTCATGGTGGACCTCAAGGCCCAAGAGGCCGGGCTCAAGGGCCTGAAAGCCAGCGAACTGCCGGACCTGGGCGAGCGGCTGTTGCAGCGGCTCCACCTCCTCATACCCCTGATCGTGCTGGTCTACCACATGGTGGCAGGGTTCACCCTCATGATGGCCGCCACCCGGGCCATCATGGCCGTGGTGGTGGTGTCCTTCTTCCGCAAGGCCACCCGGCTCCGGTTTGAACAGGTCATCGAAGCGCTGATCAAGGGCGCCCGCTCGGCGCCCACCGTGGCCATCCCCTGCGCCACCGCCGGCCTCATCGTGGGCACGGTGGTGTACACCGGCCTGGGGTTGAAATTCACCAGCGTCATCGTGAACCTCTCGGGAGGCAGCCTCCTGCGGGCGCTGTTGCTGGTGATGCTGGGCTGCCTGATCCTGGGCATGGGCATGCCCACCAGCTCGGCCTACATCATGGGGGCGGTCCTGCTGGCACCCGCCCTGGAGACGCTGGGGCTCAGCCGCATGGCCTCGCACCTGTTCGTCTTCTACTTCGCCATCCTGTCCATGGTCACGCCCCCGGTGGCCTTAGCGTCCTATGCCGCGGCCGGGTTGGCGGACTCGGGCATGATGGAGACGGGCTGGCGGGGGCTGCAGCTTAGCCTGGCCGGGTTCTTGGTGCCCTTTGCCTTTGTGTTCCATACCGCCCTGATCATGGAGGGCACCTGGAGCCAGACGGTATTCACCCTGACCACGTGTCTTTTAGGGGTGTATGCTCTGGCCTGCGGGATCATCGGCTTTTGCAATACCAACGTGCACTGGAGAGAGCGTGCCCTGTTCATGCTGGCAGCGGGGCTCCTCATCGCACCCGAGACCATGACCGACCTTTCGGGTGCCGTACTCCTGGCCCTCCTGTACCTCTTCCAGCTAGGCAAGTCCCGCCGCGTGAAGGTGGCGGCCTGAAAGAAAGGCGGCGTGTATAAGGCCGGGGAGCGTATTCCCCGGCCCCGTTTTTTGTGTGTGATGACGGCCTATGATTCTGGCTGGGCTTTGCCACGGGGGTCATGGCTACGGCAGACTGCTTAGAGTGGTCTGCCGTAGGAGGAACGCCTGCGCAAACAGGAGGAACTGGCGCAGGCCGTCGAAAGGCAGCTGGCCAAGATAACGAGCGGAGCGGGGGCAGCTGCGCGACCCGGCCGCCAGCGCCCTGGCGGCGGGGGAAGCTATCAACCGAAGCTCCTGGCCACGCTGAACTGGAAGCGTGCCCGCCTCTAGCCTGGACGGCGCAACCACCGGTGTCGGATACCTGGCACAAACGCAAGCCAGGCCCCTACCGCTGTCCTGCTGCGCGCTACCGCAGCCAGGTGGGACCTCTGCTCTCCCTGCACTTGAAGACCATCTACTCTTGTCCGTCACGAGAAAATCCGCGCGCACGGAAGGAATGCGGGTAGCGGCCGGCGAATAAGACATAATGTCTAGACATTATGAGGTGATAACTGTGCCCATCAATCCCGACATCCCCACGCCCCTGTACTACCAGATCAAGGAGATCATCAAGGGGGACATCACTGAGGGCCGGCTGCAGCCCCAGGACCAGCTGCCGTCCGAAACCGAGTTGGTTCGTGAGTACGGGGTCAGCCGGATGACGGTACGGCAGGCCATCCTCGAACTGGTCAATGAAGGCCTGCTGTACAGGAAAAGGGGCAAAGGGACGTTCGTCGCCCGGCCCAAGATAACCCAGGGCCTGTACGGGCTGACCAGCTTCACCGAGGATATGGAAAAGCGCGGCCTCAAGCCGTCAGGTAAGGTCCTGGCCCTGGCCACGGTGGCGTTGGGCAAGGACGTGGCGGGACTCCTGGGTATCGAGCCGGGCGCACCGGCGGTCCGCCTGGAAAGGCTGCGGCTGGCAGACGACCAGCCCATGGCGCTCGAGATCAGCCACCTGCCGCTGCCACGGTTTGAGTGGATACTCTCCGAGGACCTGACCGGCCGGTCGCTATACCGGCTGCTCAGAGAGGAACACGGTGTCGAGTTCGAGAGGGCCCGCCAGACCATCGAGGTGGTGGTGGCGACCAGGTACGAGGCCGGGGTCCTGGAGGTAAACATTGGTGCGCCGCTGCTCAAGATGGAGAGGGTTGCCTACGACCGTAAAGGCGAACCGGTCGAAGCCGTCAAGTCAACCTACCGGGCGGATAGGTACAAGTTCGTCATGGATCTTCCCAGGCTGTGATCATACTGGCTTCCAGGAGAAAGGCGGTGATGGCTGGCGGACCGTCCGGGAGTTCAGGCAGGAACCGGCAGGTTGTCAAGATCGATGATACACAATAGGGAGGGTGCTTTTATGGCAGATGAACGCCGGATAGCCCAGGGGATATTGAAAGCCCTGGGTGGAGAGCCCAACGTGGCTTCCGTCAACTACTGCATGACGCGCCTGCGGGTGGAGCCCAGGGACATCACCGCTATTGACCAGCAGGCTGTGAAGAAGTGCGAGGGCGTCAAGGGAGTTATCCAGACCGGTAATATGATTCAGGTGATCCTTGGTCCCGGGCTGGCCGAGAAGGTGGCCAGGGAGATCTCGTCCGGACTGGGACTGGCGGTCGGGGAAACCGCAGGCGCCGGCCCGGCGGCGGCCAGTACCGGAGGCGGCATCAAGGAGATCCTGCGCAAGCTGGCTAACGTGTTCCTGCCCCTGTTACCAGCCATCATTGGTTCGGGCATGATCGCCGCTTTGACCAACCTTCTCATCCGCATGGGCGTTGACGCCAAGCTGCCCTTCATGCAGGCGGTGAGCGTGATCGGGTGGGCGGTCTTCGGGTACCTGGCCATTATGGTCGGCATGAACGCCGCCAAGGAATACGGCGGGCCCCCGGCCATCGGCGCTGTGGCCGGTGCCATCCTGATCACGCCCGCGCTCTCGAACCTAAAGATGGTACCCGGCCGCGGGGGCCTGATCGGAGTGGTGATCGCCGCGGCGTTCCTGGCCTGGCTATACAGGCAGATCGGGAAAATGATGCCCGATGCGGTCACCGTCATCGCCACGCCCACCCTGACCATACTCATCGGTGGCTTCGGCATCCTCTACGTCGTACAGCCCATCGGTGGGTTCCTGGCCGACGGGATCACCAGGGGTACGCAGGCACTGCTCAGTCTCGGGGGACCGGTGGCGGGGGCCATCCTGGCCGGTACCTTCCTTCCCATCGTGATGACGGGTCTCCATCATGGTCTGACTCCCATTCACATGGAACTCATCAACAGGCTCGGCAACACTCCCCTCTTGCCGATACTGGCCATGGCCGGCGCCGGGCAGGTCGGGGCGTCCGTCGCCGTCTACCTCAGGACCAAGGATAAGGAACTGCGGGACATTATCAAGGCGGCCCTGCCCGTCGGCATGCTCGGCATAGGTGAGCCGCTGATCTACGGTGTGACGCTTCCGCTCGGCAAGCCCTTCCTGGGGGCCTGCATCGGAGGCGCGGTGGGCGGCGCGTTCATCGCCACCACGAAAATCGGGACCATCGCCATGGGCGTATCCGGACTCCCGCTGGCCTTCCTGGCGACCTCGCCGAGCGTATACCTCACCGGGATCCTGATTTCCTATGTGGCCGGTTTTGCTGCCACCTCCCTGCTCAAGTTCGATGATAAGCTAGCCGCCAATGTGAAACCGTCCACGTTCATCATGGAATAGGGCGGGCAGAAGGAGTGCGTGAGCGTGATGAGGTCCGTGGGAGTTTCCGCCTACGCCCCCAGCGGCGATGCCATACCCACCCTCGAGTACCTGGCGGAGGCGTCACGCCTGGGGTACACCCGGGTCTTCACCTCCCTGCACATAACCGAACAGGACCCGTCAGAGGCGGTGACGTTGGTGCGGGAGGTGACGGGCGCGGCCGCCCGGCTGGCGCTCAGGGTGATAGCGGACGTCTCCCCGCGAGCGTTCCACGCGGTGGGCGCGGCTCCCACGGACCTCGGCCCGCTGGCCCGGCTGGGGCTGGCGGGCATACGGGTCGACTTCGGGTACGACCGGGAAGAGATCGCCGCCATGACCAGGGACCCATCTGGTCTGGCCATCGTGCTCAACGCCTCCACGCTGGACAGGTCTGACCTGACCGCGCTGGCGGCAGCGGGCATGGACTTTTCCCGGGTCGAGGCATGTCACAACTTCTACCCCCGGCCGGAGACGGGCCTGTCCATGGCCTTCCTGCGCGAGAAGGCCGCGTTGCTCAGGGAATACGCCGTAACCATCTGGGGATTCATCCCCTCGCGGGCCACCCGGCGGGGGCCCCTGTACCAGGGGCTCCCGACCGTGGAGGACCACCGCGACCTCCCTCCGGCGCGGGCGGCGGCCGAACTCCTGGCGGCGGGAGTGATTGATATCCTGGTGATCGGGGACCCTAGGGCCTCCCGCGACGAGCTGGAGGAGGTAGCCTCGGTATGGCTCGGCGGCTCGGTCCCGCTCCGCGTGCGACTGGCGCCCGACGTCACCGCCGCGGAGAGAGCGGTCGTGCTGGGCGGGAGGCACCAGAACCGGCTCGATGCGGCCGGGTGGGTGGTGAGGTCATCCAGCTCCAGGGAGTATGCCGGCCAGGGGGTGGATATCCACCCGCGCCCGGCGCTGGTCCGGCCGGCGTATGCAGTGACCGTGGATAACCGGTTGTACCTGAGGTATTCGGGTGAGTTGCAGATAGCGCGGAGGGACCTGCCTCCCGATCCCAGGGTGAACGTGCTGGGCCGGGTCGTGGAAGAGGACTGGCCGCTGGTCGACCTGATCGGGGCGGGAACCAGGTTTCATTTCGTAGAAGGGTGACTGCAGGTAATGAGTGAGTTGGGGTATCCGCTTGACTCAGGTTGATACTATTTTATGTAGTATTGAGTCCTGGAAATCTATCCGGAGACCCCCCTTGCATTGGAGTGGGTGTCCGCCACCAAGGAGGACTGCCGAATCTGCCTGGCCTTGCTTCGGTGGCCGGACGGACGGCTGCCATCGCCAGACCCCTATCATGTTGTTTTGCCGCCCTGTCCAGCAGGCGGCTTGGCTTGACCTGGTGACCCATAAGGGAGATAATTGACTAGGCCATGCGGGCGTTATCATTTCCATCTGTGACCACTATATATAGTGGTCACCTGAGTTAAGCGGATACCCCAATGAGTGAGTCTATGATGGTAGATGAGAGATACGAAATCTTAGACATCCTGGCGCCGCTCAGTGGGACAGCGATTGGGCTTGACGAAGTTCCCGATCCCGCCTTCGCCTGCGGGGCCATTGGTGCTGGCGTGGCCGTGGTACCGGAGGGGGAGGTCATGGTGGCACCGGTACACGGCAAGGTGGCCGCACTCGTTTCCTCCGGGCACGCGGTGGGCTTTCTTAGCCGGGACGGCCTGGAGATCCTGGTGCACGTGGGCGTGGATACCGTATACACCCCGGGCGTCAGCCGGTTCTTCCGGGTGCTCGTGAAGCAAGGTGATACGGTTAGGGCGGGACAGCCGGTTATTCACCTTGACCTTCAGGGACTGAAGAGCGCGGGGGTGGTTCTCACCTCGCCGGTGGTGGTGACCGCGCCCCAGGACAATATCGAGCTACTGCCCGGAACCAAGAAGGTGGCCGCGGGCATCGATGTGCTGTTTCGGGTCAAAAGACCGGGGGAATGAGATTGCGCGCGTTAGGAGGTCGTTGTGTGAAGCAGGGGTTCGACTTGGACAGAGCGCTGACCGAGGGGCGTAACGAGCGGACCTTGGGAATTGACCGTCTCGAGACCCTCGCTACGGTCAGGATGATCAATGCGGAGGACCAGGGGGTAGCCCTGGCCGTCGAGGGCGAACTGCCTTCCATTGCCCGGGCCGTGGACGTGATGGTTGCGTGCCTCCGGGCGGGAGGCAGGGTGTTCTACGTGGGCGCCGGCACCAGCGGGCGGCTCGGGGTGCTGGACGCCTCCGAGTGTGTGCCTACCTTCGGGGTGAGCCCCGACCTCGTGCAGGCCATCATGGCCGGCGGGCAGAGGGCACTGGTGGCCCCGGTGGAACGGGTGGAGGATGACGCCGGGCAGGGCGCGGCCGATGTCCGCGACCGGGGCGTCCGCGCGGGAGATGTCGTGGTCGGGATCGCGGCCAGCGGGCGCACTCCCTATACGGTCGGGGCGCTCATGGAGGCCAGGGCCCTGGGTGCCAGGACCATAGCCGTCTTCAATAACCCGGGCGCGGTCATGGCCAGTGTGGCGGAGATAGCCATCTGCCCGGCCACCGGACCCGAGGTCATCATGGGCTCAACCAGGATGAAGGCGGGGACCGCCCAGAAGATGGTGCTGAACATGCTCAGCACTGCGACCATGATCCGGCTGGGGAAGGTATATAGCAACCTGATGGTGGACATGCAACTGACCAACCAGAAGCTGGTCCAGCGCGCACGCCGGATTATCTCCCTCGCGTCCGGTTGTGGAGAGGATGAGGCCGAGCGCTACCTGGAAGAGGCGGGGCTACGCGTGAAGGTGGCCGTGGTGATGGCGATAGCACGGGTACCGGCCACTGAGGCCGCCCGTCTCCTGGCGGAGGCGGGTGGGTTTGTGAGTGAAGCGGTGAGCAGGAGTCAATGAGAACCATCATTGTCGATACCTATGAGGACCTGAGCTTGGTCGCCGCACGCCTGGTAGGTGACGAGATCGGGGAGAAGCCCGACCTGGTGCTGGGTCTTCCCACGGGCAGGACCCCGGTAGGCTTCTATGCAGCACTGGTACAGCTGTACCGCCAGGGCCGGGTGGACTTCTCCCGCGTGGTGACATTCAACCTCGACGAGTATTACCCGATGGACCCCCGGGACCCGAGGAGTTTCCACGCATTTATGCAGAAGCACCTCTTGGAACATGTGAATGTGCCCTGGGACCACGTCCACATACCGGATGGCAGAGCCCCGGAACCGGAGCAGGCATGCGCTGAGTACGAACATCAGCTGGCCCGGGCCGGCGGGATCGATCTCCTGGTCCTGGGCATCGGCCATAACGGGCACATAGGGTTCAATGAACCCGGCGCACCCCGGCAGGGCAGGACCGGGCCGGTCAGGCTGGCTCATGAAACCATACAGGCCAACTTCGGCTCCGTCGGCCCAGGCGTACCACGCTTTGCCCTGTCCATGGGCATTGGCACCATCTTGGAATCCAGGAAGATACTCCTTCTTGCCAGCGGGCAGGACAAGGCCTCCATCATCAGGAGGGCTCTCCTGGGACCGGTGACGCCGGACGTTCCTGCTTCCTTCCTCCAGCTTCACCCATCACTCACGGTCATCCTGGACCGGGGCGCGGCTGCGTACTGGCCTGCTAGCTAGAGGAGGCGGGAGACCCTGACCGGGCGGGGTACCGCCTGGCATATATACCATACCGTATGAACAGACCATCTTCTGTCCAGGGCAGTGACGCTATCTTGCAAGGACAGCGTCACCTGCCCAGTTCTTCACGAGGACGGCGCCGGCAGTCAGACCAGCTGGCGCCGTCCCCGCACAAACGCGGTGAAGTCCGGTAGCAGCTTGACCAGTATCATCACGGCCAGGCCCGCCCCATACAGCACCCAGGCCAGTTCGCGCTTGAGCAGCCAGGCCGCGACTGGGGCCAGGGTGATGGCCGCCGCCACTCCCATCATGGTGTCGGGGAGGACCAGGACCCCCGCTCCTGTCACCACCAGCAGGACCAGGAGCAGCTGCGGGGAGAGTATCAACAGGCCTCCAGCCAGGGCAGACAGGCCC
Source organism: Bacillota bacterium (assembly GCA_040756655.1). GTDB lineage: Bacteria > Bacillota > Sulfobacillia > UBA8153 > UBA8153 > JBFLYN01. Next base: position 1,208 of record JBFLYN010000009.1, on the reverse strand, counting down.
TTGTCGCTGCGAAAGCGCAGGTAAGGGACGAAGTTATGATCGGCAACGGCCAGGACCGCCGCGGCCAGCGGGAGGTGCGGCGCAGTGGAGAACCTCATGGCCAGGAGGACGGCCACCGTACCCTTGGCCACATCGATGAGACCCCCCAGCAGGCCCGCGGGCAGGCTGGCATTGCGCATGACGTTCATGCCCCCGACGTTGCCGCTGCCGACGGTGCGCATGTCGAGGTGGCCAGCCGGGGCCATAAGCCAGGAACCCGGGACCGAGCCCACGAGATAGGCACACAACAGCAAGACGGCGTTGCTCATCTTTACTCCCCCTACTCATGCGGAACCCATACTCGGCAAAATCAGAGGTTGTAGGCGTAGCATTTTCTGCTACGCGTCCTGTTGCTGCTGAAGCATAGTGTCCGGCAGTTGACTGCGTAGGCTGTCCGACCATTGACGCACCAGGTATCCGCCAATGAGAAAACTGAAGGGAGAATCACGACAATTCTCCCTGGATGACACGTTTGACCATGTGATCGTCGATGATGCGGTGCTGGTTCTGGGCGCCGTAGAGCAAGCAGTGGGTGCAGACTTTGTTGATGAGCCGGGCGGTTCCGTTGGAGAAGCGGTAGATGTCGTCGATAGCCCCGGCGGAGAAGATGTCACGCTCCGCCCCGGCATACATAGGTGAGGTGTCTCTGGATGTAGGCCTCGGTCTGGGGCCGGTCATAGTGCGGTAGCTTGCACTGCAAGTCGATACGCTGGCGGATAGCGGCATAGGCCTGCAGGGCCAGGCGCTCCCAGAGTTCGCTCTGCCCCACCAGGATCAGCGCCATGGGGCTCTGCGCGTCCATGCGAAAGTTGAGGGGTTATGCCGATATCGGCATAACTCCTCAATTGGGACTTGACCCCCGGGCCAAACCCCGCTGACTGCTCAAGTGTGTGCTGAACTCGTCCAAAACCTTAGCCAAGAGTGTATCTGGAAGCAATGGCGTGGCCGCAGGCACCTCGCCAATCCTGCGGAGATAGCTGACCAACACCTCTACCATTCCACTCGCTGAGCGTCCCTTCGCATAACCACGTGCCCTTCTCTTTATCACGAATTCCTGCACTCGCTGAGGTGTAAGTTCCGCTGGCGGCCACTCGTGCCTATCCAACCAATGACTCAAGTGCTTCATCACGATCAGGTACGAGGTGGCTGACCACGGCGAATACCGCTGT
>JBFLYN010000008.1:0-86762 GCA_040756655.1 Bacillota bacterium | reverse complement strand
GGGCCCTGGCATTACTCGGTCTCAAGCTCGACAGCAGGGCTGTACCCAGTACCAAATAGATCCCGTCCGCCAAGAGGCCAGTTAGGCACCCATATCTATCTCTGAGTCAAGCGGAACTTCGGTCTAAAGAGCCCCGTGCTTGTGCTGGTCAGCATCCTCACGCGGACCGGGATTCTGGCGAAAGAGACCGGGCCTACGCTGAAAGACCAACCGCCGGAGCCTTGCACCCAACTTCACAATCCTGACTTAATTGGTAGGATTTGCAGTGCCAGAACGGTAATACGAGTAATCAGGAGATAATCCCCTCAAAACCCCCCTACTTTGAGGTACACGGACGTTGCTTCGTCTACAGGAAAGTCCTAGAATAAACGTAGATGATAATGATTATCAGTATCAGGAGTCTAGGAGGCGAGAACGTTGAGCAAGAGAGCTGGCCGCATGGCAATGGTAGCGCTGATGGTTGCCTCTGTCATCCTAGCCGGCTGCGACGTATCCCGCAGCCCGGCAGGCGGAGCTATGGTCCCGGGAAAATTGGTGGTGTACTCCAGCCGCACTGAACGGTTCGTTCAGGCACTTCTGGACAAGTTCACCGAGGACACAGGCATCGAAGTAACCACCCTCCACGGCGCCAACCCTCTCCAGATCGTGGAAGAGGGCAGAAACCCCCGGGCGGACATTTTCATCTCCAATGATCTGGGGGCACTCGGGTACCTGCACAAGAGAGGGTTGCTGCAAGCATCCAATCCCGCCGGCATCCATACCATACCAGGCAACTTCAGGGCTGATGACAACGCCTACTTCGCCATCTCCATGCGGGCCCGCGGTATCATCTACAACAAGGACCTGGTGTCGCCCGAGGACCTGCCCAAGAGCAACGAAGATTTCTTTGACCCCAAGTGGGCGAATGCTCCCGGCGGTTATGCCATCACCCGGGGCGGTAACGGCGGCATGATCGGGCACGTATCAGCCCTGCGCTATGAGTGGGGCGATGAGAAGACCGCCCGGTGGGTTGCGGCCATCAGGCAAAACGCTGCTGGTATTTACCCGGGCCATGGTGAGATCCGCCGCGCCGTGGGTGCCGGCGAGCACGCCTTCGGACTGGTGAACAACTACTATTTCCACCAGCAATTGCTGGAACCTGATGGGAATAACGTGGGCTTCATCTACCTCGACCAGGAAGAAGGCCAGATGGGCGTCATCGTCAACGCCGCCGGTGTGGGCCTGGTAAAGGGAGGGCCCAACGGGGCCAACGGCATCGCCTTCCTGGAATGGTTGTTGCTTCCCGAAAACCAGGTGCTCTTTGTGGGTGAATCGCTTGAGCTTCTCATCAACTCCCAGTATGGGGCCAAATACCCGCCCGCGGTGCAGCCTCACGTGGTGGCGTTTGGCGACCTGAGAGTCCAGGCCATGCCCGTCAAGGAGCTGGGCAACTACTTCGAGGACACCACGGCGTTGATCCAGGCGTCCGGGTTGGACCTGGACCTTAGATAGGGCCAGCATTGGCAAGAGGGAGAAGGCGGTCATGAATGACATGACTGGGCCACACAACCAACACCTTGTCACCGTTGGGGAACCCTTCTCGTTCCTCAGGCGGAAATGGTACAAACTCTGGCGGGACACTCCCCCGGGCCCGGTCCTGCTCATACTCGGCCTGGCAGTGGCCTCGATCATGTCCATTCCCATCCTATACGTCATTTGGCGCTCCCTTTTGGCCGGACACGCCCGGTGGTTGCGTCTTTTGGACCAGCGCATCCCCCAGCTGCTCTGGAACACCCTGTCTTTGGCAGCTGCCGTCACTGCTGCCACTTTGGTGCTGGGCGTGTCCCTGGCCTGGCTTGTGATACGCACTGACGTACCCGGCCGCGCCCTCTGGCGCTGGCTGCTGGCCTTGCCCCTGGTCATTCCCCCGTACGTGGGCGCTGTGAGCTACATCATCGTCCTGGGGCGGAGCGGTTGGGCCCGGAACGCCTGGATTAACAGCTCCTGGTTGATGGACAGGTTCGGCCCCTATCCCGTGCACATCCATTCATTCTGGGGAGTGTCTTTCGTCCTCGCCATGTTCACCTTCCCGTATGTTTACCTCATCACCAGCGCCTCCTTGCGGAAGATGAACCGCAATTTCGAAGAAGCCGCCCGCTCGCTGGGGTTAAATGGCGCCGGCGTGTTCTGGAAAATCACCCTGCCTTCTCTTCGCCCCGCCATTGGGGCCGGCGCCATCCTGGTTTCCCTCTATGTTCTCTCGGACTTTGGCGCCATCACCATGCTCCGTTACGTCACTTTCACCGCGGCCATCTACTTCCAGCGGGTGGCCTTAGATACTGCGGGAGCGGCCATCCTAAGCCTGGTCCTGATGGCGTTGACCGTCGCCATCCTCTGGCTGGAGTCCCTTACCCGCCGTAGGAGTAGGTACCATCAAACCGCCAACAGCTACAGGGAACCCTCCGTCCTGCCCCTGGGGAGGTGGAAGCCCCTGGCCCTGGTCTACGTGGTTCTGGTGTTTCTCTTTTCGGTGGTGCTGCCCGCCAGTGTCCTCGTTTTCTGGTCCCACACCGGCATCCGCATGGGGGCCCTGGATGGGAGGTTTTGGAGATTTGCATTCAACAGCCTGAAAGTATCGGGCATCGCCGCCATGTTGTGCATGTTGCTGGCCATGCCCGTCATCTACCTGAAAACCCGCTACCCGTCGGTCATCTCCACGGCCATCGAGAAACTGTGCTATGCGGGCTATGCTCTGCCGGGAGTCATCGTGGCTCTTGGCTTCATCTTTGTCTTTAACAACCACCTCTCGGCCCTGTACGGGACCTTCTACGTGGTGGCCCTGGCACTCGTAGTGCGTTTTCTGCCCCAAGCCCTGCAGGCCGGAGATGCGGCTTTGAGCCTGGTATCACCCGGCATCGATGAGGCCGCCCGGGGCCTGGGCTACCCGCCCTGGAAGGTCCTGCTCACAGTAGTCCTGCCCAATGTGCTGCCCGGTGTGTTGGCCGGCGGCTCCCTGGTTTTTGTCAGTTCAATGAAGGAACTGCCGGCCACCCTGCTTTTGAGGCCTCCAGGTTTTGATACCCTGGCGGTACGTGTCTACTACGAAGCCTCGGAAGCCATTTACCACCTGGCGGCGCCGGCGGCTCTACTCATCATCCTGGTTTCCGTAATCCCGCTGCGTTACATGTTGAGTAGATACTAGGCGGTGATAGTCTTATGTACGACATTGAACTCAGGTCCGTCTCCAAAACCTACGCCGGCACTCGGACCCGGGCGGTACAGGACCTATCCTTGGCGGTAGAGAAGGGAGACATAGTCACGTTACTGGGCCCGAGCGGCTGTGGCAAGACCACCACCCTGCGTCTTATTGCCGGGTTTGAGTGGGCCGATAAGGGAATCGTTGCCCTGGGCGGACGGGTAGTCGGCGACGCCAATACCTGGGTCCCCCCGGAAAAACGCGGGGCAGGCATGGTCTTTCAGGACTATGCCCTCTTTCCTCACCTCAACGTCTTCAACAATGTGGGCTTTGGTTACAAGGGGAAGGACCGGCTCCAGAGGATCATGGAAGTCCTGGAACTAGTAGACCTTAGGGGCTACGAAAAACGCTACCCCCACCAGCTGTCTGGGGGGCAGCAACAACGGGTCGCCCTGGCCAGGGCCCTGGCCCGCAGGCCGGTAGTGGTGCTGTTAGACGAACCTTTCAGCAACCTGGACGCTGATATGCGTACCCACATGCGGGCCGAAATCAAGCGCATCATCAAGGAGACCCGAACCACCGCCGTTTTTGTGTCCCACGACCAAAAGGACGCCCTGGCCATATCCGACCGCATCGTGGTCATGAGGGACGGGGCCATCCAGCAAACCGGGACGCCCAGGGAAATCTACCAGTTCTCGGCCAATCGGTTCGTGGCCACGTTTGTAGGGACCACCAACATCCTGGAGGGCAAGATGGCACCCGGGGGCCAATCAGTCGTAACTGACCTGGGCGAGATACCCTGCACCCACACGCACGGTCTGACCACCCACCAGGAAGTGTTTATCTCCATCCGGCCAGACAGCCTGGAACGAGCTTACGATGGTCCCATCAAGGGCCGGGTGAAGGAGTACACCTACACTGGGAAGGCCATAGATGCCACCATCGAGGCCCAGCTCCCCAACGCGAAGACCAAAGACCTCCTGGTTCACCTCCATCCCGAGGAAGTGGTCCAGGTAGGTGACGTACTAAGTTTCACGGTGCTTCCTAACTTCGTGGCCGTGCTCAGGCGAGACTAGGAGCGCCGCGGAGCCCAGCATCCACACCGGGGCAGGCCCGGGTTCCCGGTGACGTGTCGTGGCATCCCAAGGGAGGGCCAACGGCTCCGTCCCTGCCTGACCTCCACGTTTTTTGTGCTCCATCAACGTTTCCCGCGGCCGGCCATCACACCCACTGTCGAAAGGAGAAGGCACCGTGGCTAGCCTTATGCGTTGCCGCAGGCGATCACGCAGGGGAAAGTAGGCCGGTCCGCCCGGGAAGGGAGGTAACGGCCAGCGTCTGGCCGAAACCCTCCCGGCCATGGGCGGGCGTTAGGTACCGGTCCATCTTAATCCAGTGCCACCAGGGAGGGCGACTCCACCATGCCTGAGCTCCCGGACATCACCATCTATGTTGAGCAGCCGTGGTCGTAGGAGTAGTAGTTCACGCTGTTGCACCTCCTCTTCAGGTTTCCAGGTCGGCCAGCACCCGTGCCAGGTGAGCAGCTTCCACCAATGGATCCTGGCGCGAAGCAGCATCCAGCAGGCAGTCCCGGGCTAAGCGGTTGATCAACCGGGGGATGCCCTTGGTATAGGCGTGGATGCGTTCCCCCACTTGCTGGGTAAAGATGGGATGGTCGCAGCCGGCCAGCCGCAGTTGATGGAGAATATAGGCCTGGGTTTCGGCCAGCGGCAGGCTGCCCAGGTGGAAGGTCAGGTCCAGACGCTGGGCCACCGGCATGTAGACCAGCGGGCGGAGGGTGGCCTTGAGTTCGGGCTGCCCCACCAGGAGGAGGGTAAATAGGGAACGGGCGTCGAGGTCGGAATTGAGCAGGAACCTGAGCTTCTGCAGCATAGCGTGGCCGAGGGTGTGGGCCTCATCGATGGCCACCACCAGTTGCATGCGCTGGTGCTCGGTCAATTCCCGGACCACCTGCCAGAAAGCGCGCTTGCGCCGGGCCAGCAGGCCGGTGGGAGTGATGCCCAAGGCCGCCAGGGTATGTTCGTAGAAGGCGCGGGGGGGCAGGCGGGAGTCGGCCAGGTAGATGAAGCGGTAACGGCCGGGGTCCAGTTCCGCTTGCAAGGCTCGCAACGCGCTGGACTTGCCGGTGCCCACCTCGCCGGTGACCAGCATGCAATAGCGGTGAGTACAGGCATAGCGCAGGCGGGCGCACAACTCCGAGAAGCCTTCCCCGCCGAAGAAATCCCGGGCAAGCAGGGCGCGGTCGAAGGGCAGGCGCTGGAGTTGGAAGTGCTCAAGTACGTTTTCCATCGGGGTGCTCCTCTCGGAGTTGGCGGTACCGGAGCCGGTCACGGGTGGTCCTTGGCTGGTGCTGGTACGCTACCGTCTTCAGGAAATTGAGGCCGCTGGCCACGGGCGGAGACCCGGCCGCCGACGACCGGGACCTGGCGCCCACGTGTTCACCCAGGATCAATACGGTAGCGTCGGCGTAACGGGGCCCCTCCCACCAGACCTGGACCCGGTCGGGCTGGTAGGGGTCGTAGCGCACCAGGATGGTTCCAGCGGGGCCTTGGTAGGGTTGTTGGAACCCGGGTGAACACGCCGGTCTTGTCCATCGAACGGTTGTCCTCCAAGAGGAAGGCATCGTGTAGCTGGGCCAGGTCTACCCGCCGCAGCGGGGCGGGGTCGTGTTCAAAGCGGACGACCGGTTTTTGCTTGGCGGCCGAGTGCACCCGTTCGTGGTAGTAGGTCTGGAGCCAGGCCCAGAACAACTCGTTGAGCTGCTCCAAGTTCAGGGGGCGCTACTCCAGCAGGCGGTAGGCTTCCGACTGACCAACCGGGCAAGACGACACCTTGAGCACCTATGTACCAGCATTTCGCATAGGAGCGTGGGCAGCAAGGGAAACCACGTCGCTACCAGGAATGTTGCTGGCTGCCTGGCCAACTCGGGATGGGCCGTGGAGCTCCAAGAGTTCGAGTGCCTGGACTGGAGGCAGGACGGCGTGATGAATGCATCCATTCCCGGTGATCGAGGATGGGGATTTCCTCCTGCCCTCGGTGTTCATGACCAGTGAGGAGGGGAACCGATTGGCCGGCCTTCAGGGCCAGCTTGTGCACCTGGAAGTGCGGGCCCAACGCGAGCCCAGTCGAGGCTGCAATGTCATCGCTCGCAAGGGGCACGGAAAGCGGTTGATTGTCACTGCCCATATTGACAGCAAGCCGGGTACGCCGGGTACGCTTGACAACGCCGCCGGCGTTGTAGTACTCCTGCTCTTGGGGGAGCTGTTGGCCGGGGATGAGTGCCGGGTCAAAGTGGAGATCGCAGCTCTCAACGGCGAAGACTATTATTCCGCACCAGGGCAAGTGCTCTACGTCCAGCAAGACCTGCGAAGTTTCTCCGACGTTCTTTTGGCCATCAACATCGACGGTGCCGGGTATCACCAGGGGAGTACAGTGTATTCCTTTCTACGATTGCCCGGAGAACATCCGGGAAATCGCCTGCCGGGCCTTTCGTTTCTACCCGGACATGGTCGAGGGAGAGCCCTGGTACCAAGGTGACCACAGCCTGTTCCTATATCACGGCACCTCAGCCCTTGCCCTTACCTCTAGTGCAGTAATGGAAGTCTTGGCCCTTGCCCACACACCAGGCGACGGCCCGGACATGGTCGACCCCGGCAAGCTTGCGACATTGCCAGCGCGATTTGGGCTTTCATCCGGGAGCTAGCGTAGTCCGCAAAAACTGGAATCAAGACGGCCCCGGGGGTCCGGGCCGTCCTCCAGCATGCCTACTCCCAGCGGAACAGACGGACGCTCAGCACCAGGGAAACACCCAGCCAAGCCACTAGCACCGCTATGTTGGTGGTAAGCGGGTAAAGTGGCGCCACTCCGGTCATCATCTGGCGGAGGGCGTCAGCCAGGTAGGTGAGGGGTATAGCCTTGATCACCGGCTGCAGGAAACTGGGGAGCCTGTCGACCGGAAAGAAGATCCCCGACAGGAACATCATGGGAAACTGGAACACCTGCAGGATGGCCAGACCACTCTCCTCGGTCTTGGCAAAGGCCACCAGCATGTAGCCCATGGCCACGAAGACCACGGCGCCCAGCAACACCATGGACATTACCCACAACCAGTGCCCGGTGATGACCACCCCGAAGACCAGCTTGGCTATGCCCACGAGCACCAGGGCCTGGATCAGGCCGATGGTGAGGCGGACCACTACCTCGCTGCCCACCAGCCATGACCGCGGGAGTGGGGTCGCGCCCAGGCGTTTGAGGATCTTCCGCTCGCGGAGGCTTACCAGTCTCAAAGAGCCGAACAAGCCCAATTGCATGAGGGCCATAGCCAGGATGTTGGGCAGCAGTATGTCCATGGCCTTCAGATCCTGTGCCTGGACTGCCTCGACCCGGATCTGGAACAGGGTGGGGCGTCCCGTAAGCTGCCTTTCGATCTCGTGCAGGACCTGGCTGACCGATGAGATCAGCACCTGGTTCATGGCTTGCTGCCCCTGGTCATAGTAGAGGGCCACTGCCAGCGGCTGGCCGGAGACGACCATGGAGTCATCGGGCAGGTCTATTACCAGACTCCGCTTCCCCAGGCGGAGGGCCTCCAACTCGGCTTCCCGGGTACCTGCCGACAGGCTGAACACCGGTACCTGTCGGAGAGCCACCCGGACAGCTTCACCCACCACGGTGCCATCGCCCCCGGCCACGCCTACGTGGAATGTGTGGCTTGCTGTGTTGGAGAATATGGCGCCGAACAACAGCACAAACAGCACGGGAAACGCCAAGAACCAGAACAAGCTCATCCGGTCCCGGATGATCTCCTTGTAAGTGGCCCCGGTCAAAGTTAGAAGAGCCTTCACTCGCGGATCCTCCTCCCGGTCAGCTTCAGGAAAAGATCCTCCAGCGTCGCTTGGCGGACGTTGAACTCATCGATGGCGCTACCGTTCCCTCCCGCCTTGGCCAGCAGGTTCTCCACCGTGGCCGTCACCTCAGTAGTGTACAGGGTGACGGTCTGGTGGTGCCGCTCCATGCGGGTGACGCCGGGCAGCCGCGTCAAGTCGATGTTGGCGGCGATACCGGTGGGATCAGCGAATTCCACCGCCCGCTCCCTGAAGTGGTCGTGGATGAGGGCCCTGGGTGCACCCAGGGCGATGATGCGTCCATTGTCCACTACTGCCACCCGGTCGCAGAGACGTTCGGCTTCATCCATGTAGTGAGTGGTGAGGAAGACGGTCTTGCCCTGATCCTTAAGACCGGTGATAACCTGCCAAAGTGCACGCCGGGCCTGCGGGTCCAGGCCGGTGGTGGGCTCGTCTAGGAACAGCAATTCCCCGTTGCCTACCAATGATGTGGCGATGGCCAGCCGCTGCAGCTGGCCCCCAGAGAGCTTGCTAGTCAGCACGCGGGTGCTGGAGCGCAAACCTACTTGTTCCAGCACAATTACCGGGTTCAGGGAGTCAGGATAGAAACTGGCAAACAGCCGAACTGTCTCCAGGACGGTCAGGCGAGGATACAGAGCGGCGCTCTGGAGCTGGATGCTGATCCTGGTCTTTAGGACATTGCCCGCGCGTCCGGGGTCCAGCCCCAGGACGCGAACGTCCCCGCTGTCACGGTGCCGCAATCCTGCGAGGATCTCAGTGGTGGTGGTTTTTCCGGCCCCGTTGGGCCCCAGCATGCCAAAAACCTCCCCGCGTGCCACCGAGAAACCAATACCGTCCACAGCCCTGAGGCTGCCGTAGACCTTAGTGAGCCCGGAAACCATGATAGCGTCCAAGGTCCATCCTCCCAACTTCCGGCCATACACTCTACAAGGTAGCATACTAGCATCCAGATCACAAGACGGCGGTGACGCGCCTCCTTGGGTCAGTGGCCGCCTTCAAGGCAATGCTCGTTAAGGTCAACCGCCATAGAGCAGGTTGGCCTGGGAGTTGCAGGGGGAGACGCCGGGTCCTATGGCCCGGGGCCGGGTGCTCAGGGCGTCGCGGCAGGAAGCCCCGGCCTTCACGCCGAAAGGTGGCAATAGCCCAAGGGAGGTGTAAGAGTGAAGCTTCTGGTACTGGGCGGCACTGTATTCCTGGGGCGGCACCTGGTGCAGATTGCCCTTTCGGCAGGTCACGAGGTGACCCTGTTTAACCGCGGTAGATCCAATCCCGGCCTTTTCCCGGAGGCCGAGCAACTGCTGGGCGACCGTCGTTTGGATATCTCCGTCCTACGCGGGCGGCGCTGGGATGCAGTGGTCGACCTCAGTGGGTACCTACCGCGCGAGGTAAGGAACATGGCGACCCTCATGGCCGGGGCCGCTGACCACTACACGTTCATCTCGTCCCTGTCCGTCTACGCCCATGCCGACCGGCGCGGCCAGGACGAGAGTGCGCCCGTGGGTACCCTTGGAAGATGAGACCGTCGAGGAGGTCAATGGCCAGACCTACGGCCCTCTCAAGGCCCTCTGTGAGCGAGCAGCTGAGCAGGCCATGCCGGGGCGTAACCTGGTGGTCCGCCCCGGGCTCATCATAGGTCCCCACGATCCTTCTGATCGTTTCACTTACTGGCCGCACCGGGTCGCGCGCGGCGGGGAGGTGATGGCCCCGGACCGTCCGGACCTGCCCATCCAGCTAGTTGATGTACGGGATTTGGCTGCGTGGCTCCTCCGCATGATTCAGGCCCGGCATACTGGAGTGTACAATGCCACCGGGCCTTCCCAGTCTCTTACCATGGGCGAACTCCTGGAAACGTGCAAGCAGACGACGGGTAGCGACGCTGCTTTCACCTGGGTCCCGGAGGAGTTCCTACTCGAACAGCAGGTCCGTCCATGGATAGACCAGCCCCTTTGGCTTCCCAAAGAGTCGAGAGGCCTGTTCTGCACCGACTGTGAGAAGGCATGGGCGGCCGGGCTCTCCTTCCGTCCGCTGGGTGTGACGGTACGGGACACCCTGGCGTGGGCGGCCTCACGCCCGCCCGGAACCGCCTGGAGGGCTGGTATCAGCCTCGACCGCGAACGAGACCTCCTGCGGGCCTGGGCCAACCGGGGGTAAGGAGAGGAGTACGGGCGTGCCTCTCATCGTCCCGTGCTCCCCCAGAGGCGACGGAACCAGTCTTTTTGACCGCAGGCGCCTGCGCGGCCCTGCCTGTTCTCTCCATATCGTACGTATACCTAAGAGAGCACCCTTCACGGTAGATCCGCATGGCCTGAATCCCCGGTGACCAACGCCGCGAGACAGTGAACACGGCGATGCCGCTGCCTACTTGATCTCCGGCACTGCCACCGGCCGCCATTGCGTAAGGCCTGCAAAGCGAAGCTCCTGGCCTGGTCATGCGGCGGGCGGAAGCGACAACGATACCCTTGGCACGCCTGTAGGCGCCGAGAACGCAAGCGACAATGCCTGTGCGTGAAGATAGAAAGTACCACGGAGCCAGTGGCCGCCGGGTAAGGTGCCTTTTCCCGGCATGCCTGGGTTTGCATGGTCCTCCGGGTGTACCTCTGGCGAGCCTCGGTCGGAGGTGCCCCGGTGTCTCTCCCATGGCGGTTTTTGTCGATAGAAAGTCCCTGGCCTCTTGGAGGATTCCGGAAGCTCACGGCGAAACCCGTCGACAATCCCCAAGCTCCCGCAGTTTGCGACGTGTCATCAACTCCTCATCAGTGATGAGGAATAAGGCGTGACCGTCCGGCAAAGGAGAGTTAACCACGAGAAGACGGGAGGAACAGATGATATGGATCAGGTCACAAGAGTGTCAGACGTGGTACGGGCGCTGGATGCTATCACTGGAGGGCGGGTCGTCACCAGTCCGGCCGATCTTTTTTCTGGCTCCAACCGGTTTGTGGTCACCAAGTCGTCCAATATCCCGGGCAAAGCCATTACGGAGACACCTGGGCTGGTGTTTGGCAACCCCGAACAACCAGTGCGCAGGTTGGCCGTGAGCATGACTCTCACCGAGTCCCAGCTGGAACTGGCGGGTGCTACCGGCGTGGACGCCATCGTGGCACACCACCCGGTGGCGGACGCCGCCAACTCCGGAGGGGTTCCCCTGAAGAGCTACGTTACCCTTTACAACATCGCCATCCTTGAGCTCCACGAAGCCTTTCATGGTCTCCATCCCGGCCTGGCTTTCATCCACGGGCACCGGGCTTTTCGGGTGGACATCGCCTACGGTGGCGTCCCCGGCAACGTCATGAATGTGGGCCGTGCCCTGGAGGGGATCCGGACGGCCGGCGATATCCTGGCCCGCCTGGAGTGTTTTGGGGGTTTTGACGCTGAACATGCTCTGCTAGGGTACGAGCGAAAACTGCGTGGGAGCTACGACATTCACGAGACCAACGCCGCCACCGGCGCTCGCATCTTGCACGGGAGTCCGGCTAGCCCGGTCAACACCGTTCTTCACATCTTTCCCCACACCGGGTTTACTGTGGGCCACTTGGAACAGGCACTTGCCGAGCACCCCGAGGTGGATACCGTGATTGCGTCCATTAGCCGGGTGTTGCCTGGTCATCCCCTGGTCGAGAAGGCGAGGGAGCGCGGTTTGACCTTCATGGTGGGCAACACGCATGCCATGGAGATCCTGGAAAACGGCATGCCGCTGGCAGTGGCGCTCCAGGTGCTATTGCCTGACACCGAGGTATTGCTGTTACGGGAGCGCGTCACCCTGGTCCCGCTGCCGGCGGCAGGGACCCCCGAGATCCGCGAGTATGCCCGGGATATGGCCCAGCGCTTCCTGCTCCCGGGGCGCTCTTAGGAGGTGATGAACAAGAGGTCCCTACTGTATCCACCGTCAGTTGATCTTCCAAAAGGGAGGCAGTGTCATGAGCAAGCCAGCCAGAAGACCGTTTACCAATGCTGAGATCACCGGTTTCGTCATTCTCGCCCTGGCCCTCATCGGTCTCTTCTTCAACCCCGGTTTCATCGGTGGGCTTTTCGATGCCATGGTAAACCGGGTGAAGGGTATCGTGGTCAACGTGTATCTTACTGGCACCCTGGCTGTAGCCATCATCACCAGCGTGATGATGGGGCGGATACTGGAACGACTGGGCATGACCGACGCCCTCTTGCGCATCTTCATGCCGGTGGCATCTTGGCTGAACATCAACCCGGCCGTGGTGGTCCCGGGTGTCTACAACATCCTGGGCGACATCAACGCCGCCGGTCGTATCAGCGGTCCGGTCCTCAAGAAGGCCGGTGCCACCAAAGATGAGCAGAAAATCGCCGTGGCCACCATGGTCAACTCCCAGCAGTCATTCTCCACCTTCATGCTTGGACTCATCGCCCTGACCGCCGCGGGCATATGGGCCTTCCCGGTAGTCATCATCGCCATCTTAGGCCCGCTGGTCATCGTCCCGTTGCTCTTGGGCAAGACCATCTACCGCAACACCAAGCGAGTGGTCCTAGACGAGCTGCCCAGCTTCACGCCGAAGACCGGTGCCCTTCCCACTGTCTTCGGGGGGGCACGAGAAGGTGCTGAACTGGTGTTTTTGCTGATCATCCCGGCTGCGGCAGTGATCTTTGCCATCATCGGTGCCCTGGAGTACGTGGGTATCTGGAAGAGCATCGAGCTGGGGCTCACCAGTGCCCTGAGTTCCCTGTCCATCGACCCCAAGACTGGCATCTTGTCGGTGCTGGCCTCACCGACCCTGGCCATGAACACCCTGAAGGATACCGCTGCCACGCTTGCCCCCAAGATGGTCTTGGGTTCCTTCGTGCTGGCGGCGTCCGGGCTTCCTCTCCAGGTGGTGTTCGGGCAGGTCCCGGCGGTGTGGACGGCCAACTCGGACCTGAACGAGAAGGAAGCCATGGCGGCGGCCGTCATTGGGGCAGTGTTCAGGATCATCACTGCCGTGGTATTGGCAGTGGCCCTGACCCCGCTCATCATGATGAGATAGCGTCAAGGCACGGGTAACGCCCCCTCCCCTGGGAGGGGGCGTTACCCCTGGTTTGTCAGCTTAGGAGTGAGTCGAGATCGATCACGAACGAGCCGCGGGATACCCAGTCTATCTTCACATCCGGCCGCCAGAGCGGTACATCCATGGACATGCCCATGTCCTGATCATAGACCCTAAGCGAGAAATCTCTGACCAGAAGCCCCACATCCAGCACGGCGTTGGTCTTGATGTGGAGCTTCAGCCCCCGGCAGTCACCGTCCAGTTCGAACCAGCCCGATGGCAGCGCCTCCAGCGGGCCCAGGCCCAGCCCGGCAATGCGGTCATCCATGCCGTATGTAGCCTCGCGGCCACAGGCTGCCACGCGTTTGCCCATGATCACCATACCATTGGAATCGTACTGGTCCGCGCCGCGACTTCCCCCCACTAGCTCTCCGTTCTTGGTCAGGTAGAGCTCAAACCGGGTAGTGTCGTCCACCGACAGGGAGGTCTCGGCGTAGAGCTCCACACCCATCTTCACCTGTCCCACCTCTCCCTCTGCAACCGTGTCCTAAGCTATGCAGGACAGCGTGAGACGGTGCATGAAGTGACGGCCTGGGCTTCAGATCCAGTGGGCGGGCCGGGTTGCCGGGGCGGGCGGGGGAACTGCCGGGTGACCCCTGGGGAGCCACCCGGCGCAGGTTACCTGGGGGCTCAAGCCCCCGGAAAGTACCGGTCCAAAAGCCCCTTGAGCGCCCGGGCGTGACGGGCTTCATCCCGGGAACTTTCATCGAAGAAGTCGTGGGCCGGGTCGTTGCCGGCTTCCCTGGCCTTCACCGCTGTCTGCCTCTTGCTGCGGTTGGCGGCCTGCTCTCCGGCGAGCATCTTCTTTAGGTTTTCCGCGGTGGAACCGGCGATCATGCCGTTGAGTTCGGCGTATGATGCTGCATGCCAGGCCTCTTCCTGGGCGATTCGCACCAGTACCTCGCCGATCTCAGGATACCCTTCCCGGTACGCTTGCCTGGCCATGGCCAGGTACAATCCTACTTCGAATGTCTTGCCCCGGAAGTTTTGCTTGACTGCTTCTTCTAGCTCCGTCCCCTTGGTCACGCCCAAGTTCACTTCATTGGCCAGGTTGAGATTCATGGTGACCCTCCTTATCCTTTGGTGAGAGTTCCCTCGACTCCCGGCAGTGTGGGCAGTACCCGTAAAAGCAGGAGTCCTGATCACGTAGCTCCCAGGCCGTCCTGGCTGATACCGCCCGGCTCAGGTCATCCAGGAGAGGCATCATTTCGCCGTTGCAATCATCCACCCGGCCACATTGCCTGCACACCAGGTGCAGGTGAGGGTGGGCATTGGCGTCGTACCGGTACAGGTTCTGCTCTCCACCTACCCGGCGGAGCACCCGGGCCTTCTCCAGTGCGCGCAGGGTCTGGTACACAGTGTTCAGGCTAAGGCCCAGGTATGCCGAACTCAGCTCGCGGTGGACGGTCTCGGGACTAGGATGAGCCTGGGTGCCCAGTAGTAGCCTGAGGATGGCCAGTCGCTGCGGGGTGGCCCGCAGCCCGGCCGACCGCAGAATCCCTAGTTCTACATGCTCCTGCCGCTCCATCGAGTTGATCGCCTCTGTAATTAATCCGACTTAGGAATTATTACTGTATCAAGAGGTCAACGAGAAAACTTTGGAAGTTCCTGTCTCTCTTGTGTCCGCTGGGAAAACAGTGCATTCCCAAAGAAAACTGCACCTACGCCACCAGGTGCAGGCTAACAGACCGCGACCGGCCGGGAGGATGTGCCGGGGTCGGCGTGGAATTGCTTGTGGGGGACGAGGGTGCTCTGCCGCTCACGAGGATGGTGGCAGGCACGAATATCCTGTAAGGTACGAACTCTGGGCGAGGGGTGAGCAAGAGTTGACGGCTTCCAGGAGCCTGTGGGACCCTGGGGACTGCGAGGAAAACGGCAATGGCAAGATGCAATAGAGTCATATTTTGGGACTTTGACGGCACGCTTGGCTTTAGGCGTGATGGTATGTGGAGCCGGGCCATGTACGAGATAGTCGTGGGCATGGAGCCTGCGACGGATCTTACACCCGAGAGCTTCCGCCCGTACCTCCGGGAGGGCTTCCCATGGCACCAACCTGAAGTCCCCCACCCGGAGCTGGACACTGCGCCCCGGTGGTGGGCGCGCGTGACGCCCATGTTTCGCCGTGCATATATCGCGTTGGGGATCTCCCCGGACCGGGCCGGCGTCATGGCAGACATGGTGCCTACCTGCTACACCGACCCTACCCGCTGGTCGCTTTTCCCCGACACGGTTCCCACCCTGACCTACCTGGCCAGCGAAGGATGGAGTCACGCCATCATATCCAATCACGTCCCCGAACTGCCGGGCATCGTGGAACACCTGGGCCTTTCTCCACTCTTGGCAGGCATCTTCAATTCGGCGGCTTTGGGCTATGAGAAACCTAACCGGCACATTTTTGACCTGGCCATTGAGGCCCTGGACCGGCCCCGGCACGCGTGGATGGTAGGGGACAACGTTACGGCGGACGTGCTGGGAGCCTGCGCGGCTGGCATCCCAGGGATCCTGGTACGCGGGTTCCACCCGGCATCGCTGCGCTGCTGCCCGGACCTGCTGGCTGCTGGCCAGTGTATATTGGAAAACCACAGAATGGGTGTGGCTCATGACCTACCGGTTGCTGGCTCTGGATATCGATGGGACGCTTCTTGACAGTCGAGGCAAGCTTTCTGAACGGGTGAAGGAGGCGGTTTGGGCCGCCCGGGACAGCGGGATGCACGTGTGCCTGGTTACGGGCAGGCGCCCACGATCGACGGTGAGCGTGTGCACGGCCCTGGGCTTGCCGGGACCCATCATCTCGTTTAACGGCGCGGTCGTTGCCGATCCGGTGACCCTGGAGTCGTTGCGTGTGGTTAGCATACCCCGGGATGCCGTGGCAGGTCTTCTTTTCAAATGGCATGATCAGGGACTAAGTGCCTTTGCCTACCGGGACTCGGCCATTCCTCCCGACGTGTACTATGCGGTTGCGCCCACGTGGACGCGCATGGTGGACTACATCGCCAAAGAAGGGGCCCATGTAGCCCGGGTACCATGCCTGGTCCGCGGCACCGACTGGGAACCCCTGCGGCTGGTGGTGGGCGACAACGAGGAACGGACCCGGGCCGCCTGCGAACTGGCCCGGCCCTACCTGGATCCGGCCAAGACCAGGACCTTTCACACCCGTGACTACGACGGCACCTGGTTTTACGAGATCTATCCCCTTACCTCCAAGGCGGATGGTCTACGCTTTCTGTGCGAGTACTACGGCGTGGATGCCGGCGAAGTGGTGGCCGTGGGGGACCACCTCAACGACCTTGAAATGCTGGAACTGGCCGGGTTGGGGGTGGCCATGGGTAACGCTCGCGAAGAGGTCAAGAGCCGGGCCGACCTGGTCATCGGGCACCACGATGAAGACGGGTTGGCGGTGTTCATTGAGAGTCTCCTGGCCTGACCGGGGAGGGGCAAGTGGGTGAACTGGCTATGGCCGGACGAAGTAGTGGCGGTGTTACTTAATTGCCCACTGACGTCCTGTGACAACGCCACCGGGATCGCCGAACTCCTTGGCGCACTGACCGGTCGCCGGGTGATGCTCTCCCATATGTAATACAGCTGTCGTCCCAGTGTCAGGCTAGCGATGATCCGCTACCCGTGAAGCCGCCAGCGTAAGTGCCAGGCCCTCGCGTAAGCCGGTCCGGGCCTGCCATCCTAGCTCCCGGTGAGCCCTGGTACAGTCGAATACGCTGCGGTAGATGTCACCGGGCCGTGCGGCGGCCGTAACCGGAGCCCTTACCCTCACCCCCAGGTCGTGTGCATGACCGGCCAGCATCTCCCAAAGCTGGCTCACAGTATGCTCACGGCCTGTCCCGATGTTGTAGACTCCTCTCGGGCGCATCGCTGCCAGTTGAAACGCCTCCACAACATCCCCGACATAGACGAAGTCCCGGGTCTGGTTACCGTCACCGTGGATGGTGGGGGAAAGGCCGTTAAGGGCCCGGTCGACGAAAACGGATACTACACCGGCCTCACCCTCGGCCGACTGGCGCGGGCCGTACACGTTGGCCAGCCGCAGGCTGCAACTGGCCAGCCTGTGGGTATGGGCGAAGACTGAGAGGTAACCTTCCACCACCAACTTGCTGGCTCCATATGGTGACACCGGGTGGGGTAAGTGGTCTTCCGAGATGGGGAGGGCTAGGGGCTGGCCATAACACGCTGCCGACGAAGCGTAGACCAGCACTGCACCGGTGCAGCACGCAGCCGCAATGACGTTCAGGGAACCCAGGATGTTGACCCTGGCGTCGTGAACCGGATCCCTTACAGAGCATCCCACTGATGTCTGGGCCGCCAAGTGGAAGATGACCTGGGGCGAGAAAGCCGTGGTCAGCCTGGCGAGGGCTTCCCGCTCAAGAATGTCCAGGCACTCAAAACCAACGCCAGGTTCGAGGTTGTCATGACGTCCCGTACTCAGGTCATCTACCACCAGCACTTCGTGACCGTCCGCCAAGAGCGCACTGGCCAGGTGAGAACCGATGAACCCCGCTCCTCCGGTGACCATGGCTTTCACTAGTAACATTCCCCCGTTTCGTCAAGACCAGGCGGAAGGACGGTGTATCACGCGTCGTCTCCGTCGGTGCTTGCTACTACCACCTGCATTTGGCGGACGGCCAGGTCGGCGCGTACCTGTCCGGTCCCATAGGCAGTATCCCCGATCAGAACTTCGGGTCGGAACTCCGGCGGCTGGGCATCCACCAGATGGTTCACCGCCGCAGCGGATATGGTGGTCTTGTTCCCGGCATTGGCAACCTCCCCTGTCTCAAGTATGGGGTGTCCACCAAACCGGGTCAAGCTCACGGGGAACGCGAGTGCTGGCCTATGTCAGCGTTCTTGAGGTGACACCGGAGGAAGCCGGGGAGGGAGAGCCCGCAGGCTGTCTTCGGGTAGACGGCGTGCCTTTGCAAAACACGGCCTACGGCAACTGGATCCTGGCCCCGTCGGCTGCCCTGACGGGTGCTGTCACTGCCAGGGTGCACTCTTTCCGTCCACACTACGACGGTGTGTTCCTGGATACCCTCGGCGATGTGGAAGACGAACGGATTCCCCCTGCCCAACGCCTCCAGGCAGCGGTGGACGTGGGGCGGCTGGTGCGGTCAGTTCGCCGCGCTTGGCCAGAAGCCATTGTCGTCCAGAACATGGGCTTTTGGGGTCCTCACAGGTTTACCCGTGACTACGTAGACGGCCTTTGCTGGGAAGACTTTCCTGGGTGCCCGGCCAGGGTCCCTCACTGGCTCGACGCAAAGGCCCGCGAATTGGCGACGTGGTGCGGCAGCCAACGGCGGGTGTTGCTGTTGGGGCAGGACTCACCACAAACCGACCTCGAGTGGGTCGGCGGGTGGGCCCGGCGATACGGGTGGCTTGCCTACCTGGCCCCCGGGGACTACACCAGGGGCATCGGGCGCGCAGTGTGATTCCCGCCGGGTCCCTACGGCGATGCCGGCGTTCGTTATTTCAGACCGCCCGCCGCCAGCCGTTGGGCCGTAGCATCCTCGTGGAGCTGGTTCCCATTGAGGACGGGTGCGGCCGAACTCCAGAGGTACAGGTCGGGTCCTTTTTGGGACCGGTTGCCCCTGATCACGTTGTTACTGATACAGGGGGAAGAGCGGTACACGCAAATGCCCCCTCCTCCGCTCTCAGCGCTTCCGATGGCTTCGTTATCCTCAATGGTATTTGCGACCATCGTCGGCTTGCAGGTGTTGATAACGCTAATACCGCCTCCGTAACCGTATGTGCTGCCGGCCCGGTTCCGGTGGATGTAGTTGCCGATGATCTCCGGGGAGGAGCGGTCCCAGATGGCGATGCCTCCCCCGTCCCAGGTGGCTGCATTGTCACGTATGATGCTGTGCACGATGCCGGGGGAGGCCAGGCGATCGATGGAGATACCTCCTCCGATACTGGCCCGGTTGTTGCTGATGGTACAGCGCTTGAGGGTGAAGGTGATTCGCTGCCCGTGGACGTAGGTATCCTCGGCGTCGGGCTCCCGAAAATCGCCCGCCACCCTGACCCCTCCGCCCAGGAGGGCATGGTTATGGGAGATGCTATTATCTTCCAGTACGGGAAAGGATGTGCTGCAGGCGTACACCCCGCCGCCCAGGTCCGCCAGGTTGCCGGTGATGACGTTGTTCCTGATGATGGGGCCGCTTTCGCTCCCAATGCGGATACCTCCCCCCACCCGGGCCGAACTCCCCAGGACGTTGAGGGAGACTAGTAGCTCACCAGACCCATTAGTGATGGTGAACCCACTCAAGACCGAATCCGGCTCTTCGTAACCGTTGAAGGTGACCACCGGTCCCTTCTGGTCACCTTCAATGATAGTGGTGGCTACTACCGCCTGGTCCAGGGGGTCCCGGCTGGTGACGGTAATACCCTTCCCGCGGAAATCCAGGTTTTCACGGTACACGCCCGGTGCTACCATTACCACGTCACCGGGACTGGCCTCATTCATGGCCGACTGGATAGAGGGGAACTGGGCAGGTACATGTAGAGTGCGGGTAGACAGGTGCTTCCGGCGGCGGCGCCGGGGCCACCACCGTACCACCAGGATGGCTGTGAGCAACACCAGCAGCCCGGTTCCGACTAGGGCCATGATGGCATCCATGAGGGTCTCCCCCTCCCAGGGCAGCTACTCCTCGACGTTCCCTTCCAGCACCGGGGAAGAGCGCGGCCAGCAGAACACCGCGCCCCCGTCCCGGCTCTGGTTTTGAACCAGGCGGTTTTTCCGAATTACCGGGCTGGAGTTTTCGCACACCATGATGGCTGCCCCCCGCCAGCTGCTGTTGCGGGTGATGACGTTAGCGGCCAGCAATGGAGCCGAACCCCATTCCGTGACGATGCCCCCGCCTTCGGTACACGCCTGGTTATGGGCGATCTGGTTTCTGACCAGGACTGGCTGTGCCCCTGCCCAGAGCATGACCGCCCCGCCGGCCCGGGCCCGGTTCTCACGGAAAGCATTGGCCTCTATGATGGGCCCGTCATCAGATACGTGCAGCCCTCCTCCGGCCGCCGCTGAGTTATGCCAGAAGGTATTGCCCTGCACCAGTGTCCTGGGGGTTTCTTTGGGTGTTGATTGGGGTAGGTCGGCCGGGCCGGATGGAATGTACTCGGGCGGTTCTAGGCCGTCCCTGGGCGAGCGCAGCTCCTGCCCCGGTGCCATGGTGTCAAGAAGCCGGGCGAATGCCTCCAGTTGCTCCTTCGGGGTCGTCACCACCGGCTCGTCTTCTGGGCGGATGAAGTCCCGGCCCACGTGCATGCCCCCGCCATAACCTGCGGCCTGGTTGGCCTGGATCAGGTTGTACCTTACGGTGGGCCAGGAGCGGTCTACGAAGATGCCCGCGCCGTCCCCATCGGAGCAGTTGCCCTCGACGATGTTGTGCTCGATCACCGGCCCCGATTGGTTGAGTATGGAGATCCCTCCGCCGCACCATTCGCCGTCAAGGCGCCCGTGACCGTTGGTGATGGTGAAACCGGACAGGACGGCACCCTGCTGCTCGCCGCCACGGAAGTACACGGTACTACCCCTGTGTCCCCCGTCAATGACTGTCGAACGCACCACTTTGCGGTCCTTGGGATCAGTGCTGCACAGCCTGACCTGCTTCCCCCGGAAGTCCAGGTTCTCCAGGTAGATGCCGGGCCTTACTATCACTGTATCGCCGTCCCGGGCTCCGTCCAGAGCCTCCTGGATAGTGGGAAATTCGCCTGGGACGCAGATGGTACGCGAAGGCACCTTGCCCTCGCTGGAGGGTGAGAGACGCTGCCGTTCTTTCTTCCTGAAGAACAATATGCGGGTACCTGCCTCTCAAAATGGGTTCCGGGTGATACCGGCGGCCTCCAGGGCAGCCACCACGGCCTCCAGGACCTGCTTGGGGTCCATGCCGTCCACATCCAACCGAAGTTGGGCGTTGGCCCTGGCAAAAGCCAAGAGCTCTCGTTCCTGGGCGAGCCTCTCCCGGACCAGGTAGCTTCTTCGTTTTTCCACCACAGCATCGGCCACGTCCAAGTAGACCAAGAACGCCGGGTGGTGCCTGGCCCAGAGATATGGGAGTTCGGAGTGTTCCTGGGGGATCTCGATGACTGAGTAACCGGCGCTGCGTAGGCCATTGGTCAGGGTGCTTTTGCCTACCGCACAGATCCCCACCACACCTACCAGCGGTGAGGTGGCGCATTGGTTGGTTAGCGCTGTTGCCTGCATCATGCGTGTCAACGCACCTCGCACCTTCCTTGTACCATAAAACTACTTCTGGTTCAACAGAAACTTTGAAAAAAGCAGCATAGTTTCCACCCGCCTGCGGCCTATGTTATGATGCAGTCAGCAGGAAACCGACGGAGTGGTCGCATGAGAGTCCTCATACTGGGAGACACCCATATCCCCGAGGGCGGGCAGGTTCCAATCCAGCTCCTACAGCAGGCCGGCCGGGCTGACCTTGTGCTTCACACCGGTGATTTTACTTCTTTGGACTGCTACAGGCAGTTTGAGTCTGTTGCGCCGCGGCTCTATGCTGTGCGCGGCAACCGCGACCGGGACGAACTGGAGGCCATCCTGCTCCCGGTTGAGCGGTTTGAAGTGGCGGGGCTAAGAATAGTGCTTGCCCACGGTGACCAGTGGGGGAGACCCAGGCCCTCCCGCATGGCCCGCCAATTTGGGCAAAATGCCGATGTCGTAGTTTACGGGCACCTGCACAAGCCCTTCGTGGAGCAGTTGGGCCCGTGTATGGTCATCAACCCGGGCTCACCCGTGGCGCCCCGTAGCAGCCTGGCCTCGTACGTGGTGGCCTCTTTCCAGGACGGGAAGGCCAGCGCCAGGATTACGTTTCTCGAGAGCAGTGACCCTTAGAGAACAAAGCCCGGTCGGCCAGCCCCGGTACCGGCCGGGGACCCGGCATAAGCTTCGGCACTAGATGGTGATGGGGAGGTACAGACAGTGGAAGATCTTATACCTGGTATCACCGGTCAAGAGAGCACGACGGTGGGTAAGGGGAATACCGCCACAGAAGTGGGCAGTGGCAGTGTGCCGGTGTTCGCCACGCCCATGCTGGTTGCGCTCATGGAGACTGCGGCCATCAACGCTGTTGAAGGTAAGTTGCCCCCGGGGCAAACCACCGTGGGCACCCGGGTGGAGATATCGCACACCGCCGCCACGCCGCGGGGAATGACGGTAACGGCCGTGGCAGAACTGGAGGAGGTAGACGGGAGGAGACTGGTCTTTAGGGTCACCGCCTCAGATGACGCTGGTCCGGTGGGCCATGGGCGGCACGAGCGCTTCATCATCGACTTGGCCAGGTTCCTGGCCAAGGTGGAGGAGAAGAAGGCAGTTACTGAGAGGCGACCCGCTCAGTAGATGAAGGCCTCTTGTGTGGGACCAGGCATGGTCTGCATAGGCAGAAGCTGGCCACGAGCATGCCCGTACTGCCGGCCCGGGCCCTAAAGCCCCTCACTTGAGAACTGGCTGTCGTCTTCGCGCCCTTACCTATCGTCCCGGTGGCCCGGTTTAGTGTTCACGGAGTAGGTCCTGCACCTCCTTTTCTGGATAGCGGGAAAAGCAGGCGTACCCCAGTGCCGAGGATACACTTACCAAAAGCAGGCTCAACCGGACGCCGGCCGGGCTGGAGACGTCCTTGCCGAAGGTGGAGAGGAGAAAGCCAAAGGTGACGCCAGCTGCGGCAATGGATAGCTTCAGCGGGATGGCCCTGACGCCGAAGAACATGGCCTCACGGTGCTGCCCGGTACGGAGGGCATCACTGCGCGCCAATTCGGCGATGGTCGGGTTCATGAGGATGGTCAGGATGGCCAGGGGGACGCCTGCCACCCCGAACAGGGCCAACCCGGCATAGAAGGCCATGCCCGACAAGTTGGCACTAAGAACGAACAAGCAGAGCATGGTCAACGCCAGAACCTGCACGGCAAAGGTGATGAGTCGCTTCTTGCCCAGTCGCTTGGCGAGGATGTTGACCCATGGGAAGCTCAGCAACGCTATGCCGAGGGTGATCCCCGAAAGAACGGTGAGGAAGTGGGGCTCCCGGCGGAAGAGCACCACGGTGTAGTAGAGCAGGCCCAGGGTGACCAGATTCATGGCATACTGCAGGAACACTTCTCCCATGAGGAAGATCCGGAACGGCCTGACCTGGAGAGTACGGCGAAACGACTGCCAGATGCCAAGACCGGGAGGACGGGCGAGGAGGCAGTGAGTCTTCTCGTCAAAGGCCAGTGTGGCCGCGTACAGGACCAGTGCGCAGAGGGCGGCGCTGCCGGCCGCTGCAGCCTGGTAGGCCTGGCGGAAGCCAAGACCTGTATCCTGCAGGTTTCTTAGCAGGACCGGGAACAACACGGTTACCAGTGCTACGCCCGCCAGGCCGAAGAAGGCCATGAAGGTGGACAGGTTCACTCGTATGCTGTCGGTATGGCCCAGTTCGGAGATGAGGGAAAGGTAAGGGTTTACGTAGGCAGTGAAGAAGATGTAGAAGCCCCCCATCACCAGCGCAAGCCACAGCCCGTTGTGAACAGACATGGTGAAATACGGTGGGAAAAAAACCAGTGCGGAGGTAGCGGACAGTGGAAGTGCGCTCACAAGCAGAAAGGACTTGCGCCTGCCCAGCGGGGACTGGCTGTTGTCACTCAGGGATGCGATGACCGGGTCGGCCAGGCCGTCCAGCAACCGGCCAAACAACAGCGCCACGCCCAACACGGTGAATATGCCTCCATAGGTCCTGGTGGAGATCAGGTCCGGAAGCCCAAGCTCTTCAGGGGGTAGGTAGAAGAAGGCGGCATGGAGTATGAGCATTCTCTCCAACAGGGTGAAGGCGATACTACCGGAGGCGTAGAGCACCTGCCTAGGTAGCGAAAGAACGCGAGGTTTCCCATCCTGCACACACCCTCCTCCTTTCCCCCATACCTGTTTCCACGTGTTCATGGTTGAGCAAGTGATCAGCCTGCCCGAGTAGCGCTGGGCCACACGGTGTGGGTTGAGTTCCCCCAGGACCCCTACTTCTCCTGCAAGTCTCTTTGATGCTACCCTAGAACCGGCCGGTCGTTTGCTGGATGTTAGCAGGTCAAGACCCAGGTGGCGGGAGAGCAGATGCTGCTTCTCCACCCCTCAGGCACCGGGGGGCCTCCCCCTTGCCACGAACCGCAGGGCCAGGGGTCCACACAGGGCACCCAGTCCCAGCACCATGAAGGCCGGACCCCACTGGGGCGTGTAGCCTAGGGCTTCCACCAGTCTTGGGGAGTTGGTCAGGTCGAGGACGGCACCGAAGACTACTGGAGACACGCTGGCTGCAGCCCACCCCATGAATGATTGCAGAGCCATGGCCGTGCCTAGGTAGGGGAAGGGGACCATCTCGGTGATGGCCGTGGAGAGCACTGGGGACTCGGCGGTTACCACAAACCCGTAGACTAGGCTCAATACGGTGACCACCTGCACCGGGAGGGGTCTGGTCCACCCGAAGCACATCGAGACGCAAGCGCTGCCCAGCATGATGGCCTGGATGGTCCGGATCCGGCCCAACCGGTCGGAAAGTGCGCCTGCCAGCGCCGTGGAGAATGCGCCCATTAGGATGATCAGCGCCGAGATTCGTGCCCCATAGCTGGTGGCGGCGGTAATGTCAAGGCCCCGCCCGGCCAGGACGGCTACGAAGAAGGCCACGATCCAGCCGCGCATGCCGAACATCTCCCACATGTGAGCGGCATAGCCTGCGATAACGAGCAGGGCCGGGCGGTTGGCAAACACCTTCCTTTGGACATCATGGGAAGTCCTGGACTCGGTTCTATCTGATGCGGCCTTTTCCAGTGCCAGCTGGCCCAAGAGCGCCCCGCACAACGGGCCCAGCGACGTAACGAACATGACAGCGCGCCAGTGCAACCGGACGGTCAAAAGCCCGGAGATGAACAGTGATAGCGCAGTGCCCACCGAGAACGCCCCTACGTATATACCGACTGCCCGGCCGCGCTCTTGGGGTGCATAGCGGGCCGATACCAGCTTGAGGCCCGGCATGTAGGTTCCCGCCAGGCCAAAGCCCGTCAGGCACCGGAGTGCGAGGGCAGATGCGAAATCCCTGGCAAACAGGGAAAAAGCAATGCCGGCCAGCCCCGCCCACAGCGCTGAAAACACGTAGATTCTCTTGGTATCCACATAGTCGGTGAGCGTGGAGAGGAGGACCACCAGCATGATGTACCCTACCTGGTATGCGCTGAAGATGAGGCCGGACTGGGTGTTGGTCAGTCCCCATTCTCTTTGGATGATGGGCAGTACGGCCGAGTAGCTTAATGAGACCAGCAAGGTGCCCACCTGGGCGAGGCTTACCAGGTAAAGCCAGGTTCTCTTCTGGGTAGTAGGTTCCACAGCCACGGGTTCCCCCACTCCGGGTGTGCAGGTGCCAGCACCTTGCCTCCAACTGAGTTCTGTCATCTCGCGGCGGTTCCTTCCGGGCAAGGGGGCCATGATAGTACATGGGGTCTGCAAAATGCCCCAGCACGGGCAGGCCCTTACCAGTACCTCCGCCAGAGGAAGCCTGATGCTCATCTAGGGGGTAGAACCCATGAAGGTCCGGTGCGGCCGGACCTTCATGGTACAGTGCTAGTCTTTGCGACTTCTTGTACCTTCGGCCACGTGTCCCGCGGCTCCCAGGATGCCCGCGGCGAAGCCCAGCTTGATGAGTATGCCGCCTGCCGCGGCGATCCCCATCCCGGCCAACACCCTCCCCATGGGAAACGCCGGTGCCAACCCGGGTCCAGGTCCCGGTACTGCCCCGGGAGGCCCAAGCCCGGGGGATTGGCCGATGGTGGCCATGGCGCCGATAAGGACTATGAGCCCGATGACCAGCAGTAGGGCACCGGTGATAGCCAGCACCAGGCCGGTGGTAGTAAGTCTACCCTTAACGTTGTCCTCGAATGGCCGGTACGCTTGGGACCGGTTAGGGGGTTTGGCCCTCTTACCATAACATACCCTGCCCCTTCATGGCGACATGCTCCAGGGCCGGGATAGTAGAGGAGATGGAACGCGGGAGGCGAACAAGATGGTGGAATGCCGACTACAACCCGAGGGAGGTCTTTCGTGCTGGTGGACACAGGTTGCGGATGGGTGGGCAAAGGCCCCAAGATACTTCCGCTGCGGCTCCAGGCGCAGGTTGTAGACGGGTGGCTCAAGCACCGCCTGGACAACCTGCTCCCGCAGCTGATGCGGCGTGAGCAATTTGACATGTGGGTGGTGACAGGCCGAGAGTACAACGAAGATCCAGTGCTTCTCACGCTTCTGCCTGCAGCCATGCTCTCTGCCCGCAGGCGGACCATCCTGGTATTCTGCCTCTGCCCGGACGGGACGGTTGAGCGATTGGCCCTAAACCGGACCGACCTGGGGGACCTGTATTCCGGAGTCTGGGATCCTGACCGGGAGGATCAATGGGAGTGCCTGGGCCGGCTGGTGCGGGAGCGCGACCCTGGTTCCATCGGCGTCAACTACTCCGAAACCTTCGCCCTGGGTGACGGGCTCAGCTACTCCGAGCATGGGCAGCTTGTGCGGGCGCTGGGGCCGGTCTACGTCCTGCGGGCCCGGAGTGCCGAGAAACTGGCGGTAGGCTGGCTAGAAAAGCGGTCCGGGCCCGAGCTGGACGCCTACACCGGCATCGTAGAACTCGCCCACCAGATCGTCGCCGAGGCATTCTCCAGCCGGGTGGTGCACCCGGGAGTGACCACGGTCGATGATGTGTCCTGGTGGATCCGCCAGCGCATCCACGACCAGGGGTTCAGGGCTTGGTTCCATCCGACCGTCTCCCTGCAACGGCACGGCGAAATGGGGGATGTCATCAGGCCGGGGGATCTTTTACACTGCGATGTGGGTTTGATGTACCTAGGGCTGGCCACTGATACCCAGCAGCACGCCTACGTGCTGAGGATGGGGGAACAAGATGCTCCCGGTGGGCTCAAGGCTGCACTGGCCACGGGCAACCGTCTCCAGGACATACTGGCAGGTGAGTTTGTCGCCCAGAGGACCGGCAACGAGATCCTGGCCAGGGCGCTGGACAAGGCCAGGAGTGAGGGGATCAAGGCCAGCATCTATACCCACCCGCTTGGATATCACGGCCACGGCGCCGGGCCGGTCATCGGCCTTTGGGACATGCAGCGAGGCGTGCCCGGCCGCGGCGATTATCCTCTCTACGGCGATACCTGCCACGCCATGGAACTCAACATTCACCAGGCCGTGCCCGAGTGGGGAGGGCAAGAGATCCGTATCGCCCTGGAACAGGACATCGTATTCAGCCGGGGCACAGTCCACTACCTGGCCGGGCGGCAGACGGCTTTCCACCTTATAGCCTAGGCCACCCCGGGGGCGGTACAGGGATATCCCGGGCACACCGACTACTTCCTCCGCGCGGCAAAGCCCGCCCGTGGCACTGTGGAGTCTGCAGACCCATTACTGCAGGCGCTGTAGTGTGCTCGACTGCCGTCCAAGGTGAGGCCAAGGCCGCTTTCCCCGCCAGCCCGCGGCTGCCCACCCGGTGGCGCCGGGGAGGTCGCCGTGCTCCTTGGCATTTGAAGTGCTGCCATAACTGGGCACGGTATACTGTGTAGACTATATAACTCCTAACTTGAAATGCGCTGTTACACCCCGACTTCATCCCAACCTGTTTGTGTGTGAATGACAAAGGACTTGGAACCTGGGCAGAGAACCATGACGTTGAGTCAGCAGGCAGAAACCTAGTTCCTCGTACTAATACTGAAAGGGGGGGCAAGTGCAATGGTAAAAACGGTGCGGGAACCCACCAACGTGATCTATCCCATCGATTCCCGCCCCACGTTGCGTTGGTCGGTATCCCTGGGTTTCCAGCACGTCCTGGCCATGTTCATGGGCAGTATTACCGGCGGCGTGGTGATCGGTTCTGCCACAGGTCTGGACCCCATCAACACCGGCAGGCTTATCAGCACCATCTACTTTGCCATGGGCATTGCCACATTGCTCCAAGTCACAATTGGCTCAAGACTTCCCATTGTCCAGGGTTCCAGTACCTCATTTGTGCCCGCCTATTTCCTGCTCGGGAAGATGTTTGCAGCTGGGAACGATCCTATCACTGCCGTACGGTACATCATGGGTGGTCTTATGCTGGGTGCCCTGGTGGAGCTGGTGATTGGGTGGGGACGGGTAGTACGCTGGCTACAGTACGTTGTGTCACCTCTATCCATCGGTGTGATCATAGCCCTGATCGGACTGGGCCTGTACCCGGTGGTCAATAGCTTCGTCGGCAGAAACTGGGTAGTGGCTTCAGCAGTGGCTGCGCTGATATTTGTGTTTTCGTTCGTTCTACCCGGTCACTTTCGCATGCTTGGGATCTTGCTGTCTGTGGTTGTCGCCTACTTGGCAGTGCTGGTGGGTACTGTGGCGGGCTACTTTCCGGCCGGGCACCCACTCAGCGTCAACCTGGCAGCCATCGGTGGCTCGGCGTGGCTAACCGTCCCCCGGCCTTTTATGTGGGGTGCACCCAAGTTTCATGTAGCAGCTTTCCTGGGCGTGCTGGTTCCGTACCTGGTGTCCATAATCGAATCCATCGGTGACTACCATGCCACTGCCTCGGTGTCCGGGGCTGCGGCGCCAACCAGCGAAGACGTGTGCCGGGGCATAGGCGCCGAGGGTGCGGGCTGTTTAGTATCGGCGACTCTCGGAGGAACCGCCACCACCAGTTTCTCCCAAAACATTGGCGTGATCGCCATCACAGGTGTAGCCAGCCGTTACGTAGTGGTGATGGCCGGGTTCATCCTGATGGTTCTCGGGTTGTTCACCAAACTGGGAACCGTGCTTGCCACCATCCCACGCCCGCTGCTCGGGGGGGTGTACCTGGTAGTATTCGGCACCGTGGCAATTGTTGGATTCCAGCAGTTGCGCCGTGCTGACATTGACAACTCGCGCAACGCAGCGGTGGTCGGGACTAGCCTATTGGTGGGGCTCGCCGTTCCTGCCTACGTCGCAGCCAATCCCATTGCGCTGCCCCAGCTACCGACGCTCCAGAGCACCCTCAGCATAGTGCTGGGTACTCCCATGGCCATCGGGGGTCTCGTGGCGCTTTTGCTGGATAACCTGTTGCCCGGTGACCGGGCATCCCGGGGACTTGCTTATTAGTTACCGCAGTTTTACTTTTGCAGTTGGGTGATCTGCCTTTATCCCTGCATATCCTCGTTCAGCACCAGAGGCCCGGGCAGTGATCGCGCCCGGGCTCTGCTTCTGGAAGGTCCGTCCGAACCTACCCTGGACCTACCCCAGTCCACAGTTGGTGCACTGTAACCTGCCCGCGTGGTTTCGGAAGGGACTCGTAAAGACCGGGTCAGCATGGCATGAGTTTTGCCAATAAACCCCGCAGGATGAAGCTCAGACATTGTAGAACTTCTACAAAAGCCGGTGGCATACTTCATCGCTTTGCGACAAAGGTCAACATGCAGGCCCGTCAAAGTACCTGGAGTAAACACCGGAAGGAGCTGAATCACCGGAATGTCAACCGTTCTGAAGGTCCTGCCTCTGTTGGTGGTCCTGGTTCTTCTGATGCCTCCGTTTAAGTTCCATATCTTGGTAGCAGGGTTTGCCGGCGGTGTCATAGCGGCCCTCATTGGAGGGCTGACCATTGCCAAGGTAACGTCGGTCTACCTTAGCGGTCTGTCCCAGATGATGGGCATCACTTCGGTCATGGTCTTTGCGGCAACTGCCATCTTCCTGTCACAAGCCGGTGCCACCAAGGCTTTGCTCGGCCTCATTGAGCGTCTGTTCAAGGGCAAGTTGGCCTATGTCGCCGCAGGCATGGTGCTGGTTCAGGCACTGGCTACGTACGCTGCCGGTTGCGGCGCCGCCAATACCCTGGTCACCGCGCCCCTCATCGCCAACCTGGTGGGTTTTGTCCCCCACGTGGTTGCGGGGCTGTCCATCGTGTCTGGCGCCTCCTGGGCTACCTCACCGTCCTCGGCGGAAAGCGCTTTCATCTCCAAGGCCATGAACATCAGCGTAACCGAATACGCAGAGTTCATGCGGCCCTATACTGTCATCTTCTGGATTGTCGGCATGTTGTTGGCCTGGTATGGGGTCAAGCGATACGGCTCACGTCTGGGCAAGGACCATCACAACCAGGAGAAAGAGGAGGTACCGCTGGGAACTCAGCTCAGGCACGCCTTGCCGTTCCTGGTGCTCCTCACCCTAATCCTGGTAGGCCCGCCCATTAACCGCGCTCTCAACAAGTCCCTGTTCACCACGGTCACCACGCCCCTTATCACCGTGATCGTTGCTTGCCTGTCCATGCGCCTCAACCCCAACCAAGTGGGCGAGATGCTCATAGATGGGGCCCGGCCCATCCTCCGTTACCTGTTCCTGGTAGGCCTGTTCCTGGGCTTCATCAAGATCATGGGCGAGATCGGCACCTTTGACGCCTTGGCCAGTCTGCCCGGGCTGATGCCAGTGGGCCTGATAACCGCTGGCGCCTTGGTAATTGCATTTCTCATTGCCATACCCTCGGCAGCCTATACCGTGGCCATCGACGCACTGATCATCCCCGTCATGGCCGCAGTGGGCGTACCCATCTGGGCCTTTGGATTTGTAGGCATTGCCGTGGCGCAGGGAGCCATGATCAGCCCCGTGCAGATCAACGTGGCGGCCACCGCCCATGGTTTTGGTGTGGACATCATGCAGGTGGTCAAGAACAACATCAAGTACATGGTACTCATCATGATCCTGACCGTATCCTTTGGCGTGTTCGTTACCCTCAGGTAGACTACATCAGGCAGGAGAGGGAGAAGGCTCGATGAACGACTATGGCCGGTGGGCGTTGGTGGCCTGGAACGTACTGGCGTTCTCCCTCTTTCTCCTCCTCTTGCCCTACCGTCGGCGGGTACGGGAACGCTCACGCTCATTGTACCTGGCGTTTGTGATTTCGCTTTTTGCCGAGATGTACGGGTTTCCCCTTACCCTGTATCTCGCGGTACGACTGGCGGGAGCCCGGGGTGGTCTCACCGGGCCGTTCCCGCCCCTATACCACCTAGTGGGACTGACCGGTATCTATCCGGTCATCGGCCGCGCGGGGCTTGCTGTTATGTTGGCCGGGATGCTTTTGGTCTACCTGGGTTGGAGTACGCTGCACCAAAGCGGAAAGCGACTGGTGGCAACCGGCATCTACGCCCGGGTGCGTCATCCCCAGTACCTGGGCTTTATCCTCATGACCGGCGGGCTCTGTCTGTCCTGGCCCACGTTGCCCGTGCTGATCATGTGGCCGGTGCTGGCCTGGTCTTATGCCCGGTTGACGCGCCTGGAGGACGAGGACTTACAAGAGGAGTTCGGTGAGGAGTTCACCCAGTACCGCCGCCGGGTTCCTGCCATTGTGCCCCGTCTCTGGGGAGGAGGGAGGCAGCGGTGAGCAACCCAGTGGGAATCACCGTGGCTCGGGCCCTAACCCTCGGCGTACTCCAACGGTCCCAATTGCTGGCTGGCCGGGAGGGTCTGGACCGGCTGATCTGTTCGGTCAACGTTATGGAAGTCCCGGACATAGCCAACTTCGTGCAACGTGGCCAGCTCCTGGTTACTACCGGGTTCCCCTTGAAGGACGACCCGGATGCCTTGCTCAACCTGGTTCCCATCCTAGACGCCAAAGGGCTAGCGGCACTGGCCATAAAACCCCTCCGGTACTTGCCCAAAGTTGGTCCCGACGTGGTCAGGATGGGCGACCAGCTGGCGTTTCCCATCATCGGCCTGCCGGCTGACGCGTCGTTCAGTGACGTCCTCAACCCGGTGCTTTCTGCCATCCTCAACGAACAAGCCAGCAGACTGCAAAGGGCTGTAGATATCCATTCCAGCATGACCGCGCTGGTGTTATCCGGTGGCGGTCTTCCCGCTATTGCCTCTACCCTGGCCACCCTGGTGGACCTCCCGGTGGCTGTGCTGAGCTCGTCTTTGGAGTTACTGGCCTGCGGCGGCTCTCCCAAGCCAGGAGTTCCCTGGGAGATCCGGCCTCTTGAGGATGGAAAACCGCCGCCCGGCCCGGTCCGGCTTGAGGGAAGGCTGGGGGACAGACCCTGCAACCAGCTTTTGTACCCCGTGATGGTGGCCGGTCGTCACTATGGCTACATCGTCATATGGGAGCTGGACAAGCCCCTTAGCCCGGACCACCTGGTGGCCGTGGAGCATGCAGGCACGGTGGCAGCACTGGAAATGGCCAAGGAGCGTGAGATCCGGGAGATAGAGCGTCGCTACCAATCATCTTTCATCGATGACCTGGTAACAGAGAACTACGAATCGCCAGAGGCCTTCTTGCTTCGTGCTCGCAACTTGGGGTACGACCTCTCCGGGGGCAGGGTGGCCATGCTCTTGGCCATTGACGACTTCGAGGGGTTCTATCTCCGGC
Source organism: Bacillota bacterium (assembly GCA_040756655.1). Classification (GTDB taxonomy): domain Bacteria; phylum Bacillota; class Sulfobacillia; order UBA8153; family UBA8153; genus JBFLYN01. The sequence continues at coordinate 54,286 of JBFLYN010000008.1, read as the reverse complement.
TCAAGGACCAGGCGGAGTCCGCATTCCAGCGTGTGCGTGAGCGGGTCACTGAGATCGCCAGGTTTATGGCTCAAAGCCGCAGCCGGTCTGCCATAGTAGCTCCCCGGGGTGATTCCGTCCTCGTTCTCTATGCCACCCAGAGTCCGGCCCGGGCCAAAAGTGATAGCCTGCGCCTGGCGGCAGCCATCAAACAAAAGATCGCCGCCGAAATCAGTTCGGTGACCTTTTCTGTGGGTGTGGGCCAGTTCTATGAGTCCATACGACAGGTATCCAGGAGTTTTGCCGAGGCCAAGGAAGCGCTTGCCCTTGGTCGTGCCGTGTTCGGCCGCGACCGGATCATCCACTACGACGACCTGGGAGCCTACCGGATCTTGGCCCGGCTCGTTGGCCATCCAGATCTAGGGCGATTCTGCATGGAAACCCTGGGGGAACTGGCCCGCCATGATCAGCAGCACGGGGCGGACTTGCTGCATACCTTGGAAGCATTTCTCCGTCATAACGGACACCTGGGCAACACCGCCCGCGAATTGCACGTCCACTATAACACCTTACGGTACCGGATTGCCCGCATCCAGGAGATCACCGGCGCCGACCTGAATGACGCTGAAGCCCGGTTCAACCTCCAGGTGGCCACCAAGATTGCCCGCCTGGGATGGGACCGTCCGGCACCAGCAGGAGGTAAGAATCATTGACCAGAGTGGTAGTAGCCCTCGGTGGTAACGCCATCCTGTCCCCCGGCCAGGCTGGCACCTTCACCGAGCAGTTGGAGAACGTCACCCGGGCAGTTGACCCGCTTGCGGATTTTCTGAGCCTGGGCCACAGGCTGGTGATCACCCACGGTAACGGACCCCAGGTGGGGAACCTTTTGATCCAGCAGGAGAGCGCCCGGGCAGTGACCCCGCCGCTGCCACTATTTGCGTGCGGGGCCATGACCCAGGGGCTCTTGGGCCTGATGATAGAGCAAGCGCTGCATGGTGCTCTCGGCCGGCGAGGCATGGCCCTGCCTGTCGCCACCGTTCTCACCCAGGTAGTGGTGGACCGGCAGGACCCGGCCATGGAGCGACCGGAGAAGCCTGTGGGCCCGTTCTACACAGAAGACCGGGCCCGGCGGCTGGCCGTGGACGGTCTCGAGTTCCGGGAGGACGCCGGGCGCGGTTTTCGCAGGGTGGTACCGTCACCTTTGCCCCGGCATCTGGTCAACCGGGACATCATCCTCGCGCTCCTAGAAGCGGGGGCCGTGGTAGTCGCTGCGGGGGGAGGGGGAGTTCCGGTCTCCCGGGACCCCGGAAGTGGGCAACTCCAGGGTGTGGATGCAGTCATCGATAAGGACCGGGCCTCCTGCCGGCTGGCGCTGGAGATCGGTGCCGAGGTCCTCATGATCCTAACGGAGGTACCTGCAGCCGCCGTGGACTTCAACACGCGGAACCAGCGTTGGCTGCACCGGGTCACCTTGCGGGAGTTGGAGGTGCTGTACGAGGCCGGCCATTTCCTGGCGGGGAGCATGGGTCCCAAAGTCCAGGCAGCCATGGAGTTTGTGCGGGGTGGCGGCCGGAGAGCAGTCATCGCCCACCTGCAGTGTGCCGTGCCGGCCCTGGAGGGTACTGAGGGTACCCAGGTGACAACGGAGTGACCGGCCCGGTAGTGTGGAGCTCGTTGAGACGACCTCCTCCTGGGTACCCGGGGGGCAGCCTCGAGCCGGGGCCTGTACCTTAGCCGCGGTTGGGGAGGTCCATCCCACCCGGGCCCCGGCACCGCTGCTGGGCACTGCGGCAAGGAACGAGGAGAGAATGGCTTCTGAGGGTACCGGCTGTGCAGGGGGATCGCCTGCGGTTGACCGGAGGCCTTTGTTGTTCCATCCACCTGTCCGAAAAATCCCCAGTGGACTGGCCGTTGAGCCCAAGGTGTGGGTTGCACTGGGACCGCAGCCGGGTTAGACCCATCGCCACATGGGCTTTTGGAGCTGGGCCGTTGCACAGGGACCGATGCAGCCGCAGCATGGTACGGGCTTTCGCTGCAAGCTGGAGTCTCCTACTTGACCTAAGAGGTGATGATGTTGACTAGATCCTGGACGATACTACCGAGGACCTACCGGGATTCGGCCACCTTGATGAGGTTGTCCGCGGAAGTATCGGCCCGTCCCGGCATTCGTCAGGCGGTAGCGGTCATGGGCACCGAGAATAACCTGGCCAACCTGGCTGCTGCCGGGCTTGTTGGTGAAGACGCCTGGCAGGCCGGCCCCGCCGACCTGGTGCTGGTGGTGGAGGCGGAATGCCCGGATGCGGCCAGAGATGCCCTTCAGGTGCTGCGCGCGGGGCTGGTTTCTGCGCGCCGTCAGGCTTTTGCCCAGGCCGGGGAGGCCCTCCCGTTGACGCTGGAGTCTGCAGCCCGGCGCCTGCCCGGGGCCAACCTGGTCTTGATCTCCGTGCCCGGGGAGTATGCTGCGGCGGAAGCGACCCGGGCACTGCACCTTGGCATGGACGTATTCCTGTTTAGCGACAATGTTCCCATGGAACAAGAGATCGAACTGAAGATGCTGGCCTCTCGTCTCAACCGGCTGGTCATGGGCCCCGACTGCGGCACTGCCATCATCGATGGAATACCGCTGGGTTTTGCCAACCGGGTGCGCCGGGGGAGTATAGGCATAGCCGGGGCTGCCGGCACCGGCATCCAGGAAGCCACATGCATCATCCACCGGGCCGGGCTGGGAATCTCCCATGCCTACGGTACCGGCGGTAGAGATCTGGACGACCGGGTCGGTGGCATCACCATGTTGCGCGCCCTGGAGCTCCTCGGTCAGGATCCGGATACTCGAGTTGTGCTGGTCATAGCCAAATCCGCCGGTGTGAATACCACGCGAGTGATCCAAGAAAGGGCTGCCTTCCTGGGGAAGCCCGTGGTGCTGGTGCTGTTAGGTGCCGGCGACCAGGCACCGTGTCCGGCCGGCGTGTCTTTGGCTGTAACCCTGGAGGAAGGTGCCCGCGAAGCCGCTGCACTTGCCCTCGGGACTCCAGTGCCCGAGCCGGACACGTCCCCGGCAAAGGCCAGGATGCGGCCCGGAGGGCGGTGGATACGCGGCCTGTTCTCTGGAGGTACCCTGTGCACCGAGGCGGCAACTGTGCTTGGGCCGTACCTGGGCGAGTTCTCCCGTAGCTGGCCTGCCCGGAAGCACGCTCTGGTGGACTTAGGGGATGACATCTACACCCGGGGACGCCCTCATCCCATGATCGACCCCGGACTGCGCAACCAGTGGATCCAGGAGCAAGCCCGCGAACCTGACGTGGGCATTATCCTGCTTGATGTGGTGCTGGGGTATGGATCCCATCCTGACCCGGCTGGTGCTGTGGCAGCGGCCATTGCCAGACTGCCCACAGGTGACCGTCCCTGTTTCATAGCCTCGGTATGTGGAACTGCAGAAGATCCCCAAGGACTGGAGGCACAGGAGAGCAAGCTCAAGGAGGCCGGCGTGCTGGTACAGCCCACTGCTGCGGCTGCAGCCAGGCTGGCCGCCCGGGCGCTGGGGGGTGCCATATGAGTGGCATAAGAGTTATCAATGTCGGGCTCGGGACTTTTCTCCCCGCCCTGTTGGACCACGACATCCCGGTACTGGACGTGGATTTTACCGTACCGGGCAGCGGGGACGAACGTACACTGCAGCTATTGAAAGAGACCCTACCCTACTACGGCCAGGTGCGGGCGGCCAATGAACGAGCAGTAGCGGCCCTTGTAATGGGGCAAGCCCAGGCAGTGAGGGTATTGCCCGCGCGAGCAGTACTACCCGACCTGGAGGACCGCGTGATCTTGCACGCCGGGCCGCCCCTCACTTGGGAGCGGGCGTGTGGCCCGGTGCGAGGGGCAGTCATGGGTGCCGTAATGTACGAGGGGTGGGCCACCACTCCAGAAGAAGCAGCGGGCCTGGTGGCCCGGGGCCATGTCCGGCTATCTCCCTGTCACCATCACGGGGCGGTGGGCCCAATGGCCGGAGTGATCTCGCCGTCCATGCCAGTGTGGGTAGTTGAGGACCAGGACGGCCGCCGGGCCAGTGCCACCCTGAACGAGGGCTTGGGTAAGGTGTTGCGCTTTGGTGCTTACTCCCCTGAGGTCCTGGCACGGTTGCGCTGGATCCAGGACGTGTTGGGACCGGCCATCGACCGGGGGCTGGTGGAGCGGAAAGGCATTGACGTTAAGTCTATTCTGTCCCGGGCATTGCACATGGGTGATGAAGGGCATAACCGCAATGTGGCCGCCACGTCCCTCTTGGTGCGCCAGCTGGCCCCGGCCCTAGCCGCCACCTCTGCCGGAACCGTCCTCGGTGAAGTCCTGGCCTTCCTGGCCGGCAACGATCATTTCTTCCTGAACCTGTCCATGGCGGCCGCCAAGCTGGCTGCTGATGCCGCGGCCGGTGTTCCCTGGAGCACCATCGTCACGTGCATGAGCCGCAATGGAACCGACTTTGGACTGCGGATCTCGGCCATGCCCGACCGGTGGTTCACCGCCCCGGCTCCAGCAGTACAGGGGCTGTACTTCCCGGGCTACGGCCCGGCAGATGCCAACCCCGACTTAGGCGACAGCGCCATTACGGAGGTAGCAGGCCTTGGGGGTACGGCCATGGCGACAGCCCCCGCCATCGCCCAATTCGTAGGCGGTACCCCAGGCGATGGCGTGCGCACCACCATCGAAATGCGGGAGATCACGTCTGGCGAGAACCCTTCTTACAGTATCCCAGCCTTGGATTTTTCCCCCGTACCGTGTGGATTCGACACGCTATTGATATGCCGGACTGGGATTACCCCCGTGATCAACACCGGAATCGCGCACCGGGAGGCGGGCATGGGGCAGGTGGGAGCTGGCCTGGTCCGGGCGCCGCTGGCCCCGTTTGTGAATGCACTGGACAGCTTTGTGCAGATGATCAAGAAAGGAGAGTTCCAGGATGTGGCAGAGAGTTGACGTCTTTCGGCTACCCATTTCCCATCCAGGAGACACGTCTGCTCTGGAATCGGCCCTGCAGGAGGGCCGGCTCAAGGCCGAAGACATCATTTGCGTGCTCGGCAAGACAGAAGGCAACGGGTGTGTCAATGACTTCACGCGTGGCTACGCCACATGGGCCTACAAGCTGCTTCTCTCCCGGTATATGCAGGTAAGCACCGACGAGGTTAGCCGGCGGGTGGCCATGATCATGTCGGGAGGCACCGAGGGCGTGCTATCACCGCACGTGACCGTCTTTGCGCGCTCACTGGATGCAAGTGCCCGGGGCGGCCAAAAGCGGCTGGTGGCAGGCATCGCCTTCACCCGGGACTTCCTGCCCGAGGAGATCGGCAGGCTGGCGATGGTGCAAGAAGTAGCCAGGGCCGTACGGGAAGCCATGACCGATGCGGGCATTGCATCCCCTGCCGACGTGCATTTTGTGCAGATCAAGTGCCCGTTACTCACAGCTGAGCGCATTGCTGAAGCAGCCTTGCGAGGTCAGACCGTGGTGGTACAGGATACCTATAAATCCATGGGGTATTCCAGGGGCGCCTCCGCGCTGGGTGTGGCCGTAGCCGTGGGTGAGCTGGACCTTGACACCATCCGTGAAGACCATATCTGTTCTGACTGGAGTAAGTGGTCGGGGGTTGCTTCCACCTCTGCCGGTGTGGAAATGGCGCGTTGCGAGATCATGCTGCTGGGCAACTCTGAGCAGTCCGCCAGTGACTTGGTGATCGGGCATAGTGTCATGAAGGACGCCCTTGACGCCGGAGCCGTCTTGAACGCGCTACGGTCGGCCGGACTGGAGTTCGACTGCTGCCCGGCACCGAGCCAATTGGAACAGGTGGTTAACGTGTTTGCCAAGGCTGAGGCATCAACCAGCGGCCGGGTGCGGGGCCGTCGCCATGTCATGCTCGATGATTCGGACATCAACCATACCCGGTCAGCCCGGGCAGTGGTGGGTGCCGTCATTGCCTCGGTGGTGGGCGATCCCATGATCTACGTCTCGGGTGGCGCCGAGCATCAAGGTCCCGATGGAGGCGGGCCGGTAGCGGTCCTGCTCCGGGTGACCGGATGAGTCACGGGCTGGCCACTGCCGCAGTGCTGGCCGCGGCTGTAGGCGTACTCATAGGCAGCCAGGGCGCAGTCAACGCGGCTTTAAGCCGTTACTGCCCACCACTGGTGGCGGCCCTCGTGTCGTTTTCCGTGGGAGCCGCGGTCTTGTTGGTGCTGGTCGTGGCCATACGACCAGGCCTAGGGACTCTGACCCAGGCTCCACCAGGGCTCCTGCTGGGCGGCGGCCTGATGGGAACGGGTATTGTGGTAGGCAGCATCCTCTTGGTCCAGATGGCAGGAGCCGGGCGAACTACCGGCTGGCTACTAGCGGCGCAGCTTACCGCAGCACTAGCGCTGGATCACTTCGGCCTGCTGGGACTGCCGGTGCGGCCATTCACGACCGCCAGGTTGCTGGGGGCCGCGTTCCTACTGGCTGGTGCCCTGCTGGTCCGCTGGTAGGCTGCGCACGCAACTGCTCACTAGACCGGGGTCTTAGACCCCGGTCTTGGCATTTTCCCCACCCGGAGCGGGTTTGGGTATGCTTGGCCTTGCGCCCTGTACTCTCCGTCTCTCCAGCTCTTCCAACACGTGGTCTGGTCCCAGGCCGCTGGCGGCCAGAGCCACCAGGCAGTGAAACCAAAGGTCGGCCATTTCCCGGCAAAGTCCTTCCCGGTCCCGGGCCTTGGCGGCCAGCACCACCTCGGTGGCCTCCTCGCCCACCTTCTCTAGGATGGCATCCTCCCCCCGGGCAAACAACCCGGTCACATAGGACCCGGGCGGTAGGTGGGTCTTGCGTTCCTCGATGACCTGTGCCAGTGCGTGTAAGATCGACGAGGAGCTGGGCGCCCGGGTGTCACCCGGCCCGAGCGGTTTGAAAAAGCAGCTCTTTTCTCCCGTGTGACAGGCTGGACCGGTAGCATCCACCAGGTACAAGAGGGCATCGCCGTCACAGTCGGCGATGACGGCAGCTACTGCCAAGAAGTTGCCGGAGCTTTCGCCTTTCTTCCAGATGGAATCGCGGCTCCGGCTCCAAAAGTGGGCAAAACCCGTGGAGCGGGTGAGCGCCACGGCCTCGGCATTGGCGTAGGCCAGCATCAGGACCTGCAGGGTCTTTTGGTCCTGTACTATCACTGGCATCAGGCCCCGGGCGGCGCTCATGCTGGTCTCACCTCCAGGCCAGCCCGGATCATGAACGACTTGGCCTCAGCCACGGTCCAGTCCCCCCGGTGGAAGTTCGATGCCACCAACACGGCGCTGGCACCTCCCACGGTGACGGCATCTACCAGGTGCTGCAGGGTACCGGCCCCTCCCGAGGCGATGACTGGTATGGAGACCGACCCCGCTACCCGGACCGTAAGTTCCAGGTCATACCCGTCCTTGGTGCCGTCCCGGTCCATGCTGGTCAGGAGGAGCTCGCCGGCCCCCAACTTTTCGACCTCCCGGGCCCACTCTAGTACATCCATTCCGGTTGGATGGCGTCCCCCGTGGGTGTACACTTGCCAACCATCGTGTTCTTTGCGGGCATCGATGGCCACCACCACGCACTGGCCACCGAAGCGCAGGGATGCCCTGCTTACCAGTTCAGGGCGCTGAACGGCTGCGGTGTTCATGGCCACCTTGTCTGCCCCAGCCCTTAACAGCGACTGGATGTCTTCGAGTTCGCGTACTCCCCCGCCCACCGTCAAGGGGATGAACACCTGGGCCGCAGTCCGGCGAACGGTGTCCAATAGCGTGGAGCGTCCTTCATGGGATGCGCTGATGTCCAGGTATACCAGTTCGTCGGCGCCGGAGCGGCTATAGTACCCGGCCAGTTGGACCGGGTCCCCGGCGTCCTGGAGGTCAACGAACCTCACCCCCTTGACCACCCGCCCACCGTGTACATCCAGGCAGGGGATGACTCTTACTGCCAGCACCATCACTCCTCCTCCAGGGCCTTTTGCCCCTCTTGGTATGTCAAGGTACCCTCGTATAGGGCCCGGCCGGCGATGATCCCGGAAAGCCACTTCCGACCGGCCCGGGCCAGTTGCTCCAAGTGCCGCCGTTGTCCCACCCCGCCGGCGTAGATGACCGGTGCTCCCAGTTGTGCCAGCCAGCCCGGGCAGTCCGGGCCGGCCATGGTCCCATCCCGCCCGGTGGCCGTGTACACGATGCCGGAGGCCCCGGCCTCCAGGGCCCGGCGTGCTACCTGCCGGGGGTCGCGGCTGCTGGTCTCTTCCCAGCCCCGGACCCGCACCTGCCCGAGGGTATCCACGTCTAGTCCGGCCCATACTCTCCCGGGAAACGCCCGGGCCATGGTCTCCAGGGTGCCCTCTCCGGCGGATGTGCCGAGAATGACCCGGTTCACTCCCGTGTCCAGGGCGCGTTCTACATCGACGACGCTCCTGAGCCCCCCGCCCAGCTGCACCGGCAGTCCCAGCCGGGCAATGCCAGACACCACGTCCAGCTGTACCGGACGCCCGGCCCGGGCACCATCCAAATCCACCACATGGAGCCAGCGCGCCCCCGCGGCCGACCAGCGCCGTGCGCACTCTACCGGGTCTTCGTGGTATTTGAACTCCTGATCGAAGTCTCCCTGGAAAAGGCGTACGCACCGGCCCCCGCGGAGATCGATGGCGGGAATCAACAGCATGCGGCCAGCCGCCCTTCGAGGATGTCCCCCAACAGCGCCAGCCCGGTTGGGCCGCTCTTTTCGGGGTGGAACTGGACTCCCCACAGACAACCCGCGTTGACTACGGCCGGGAACCCTGTACCATAGCTGGTGCGGGCGAGCACATGGCCGGGATGGGCGACAGCATAGTAGGAGTGGGCAAAGTAGAAGTGGGAGGGAGGGCTGATAGGAGGATCCCAGCACACCAGGTTCCATCCCAGGTGGGGGATACGCTGGCCGCCGGGCAGGCGTACGACCCGTCCCGGCAAAAGCCCAAGGCCGCGCCGGGTGCCTTCCTCGCTGCTTGAGAACAGCACCTGCATGCCCAGGCAGATGCCCAGCACTACCCTTCCCAGCCCCAGGGCGTCGCGCACTGTCCCGGCCAGCCCGGTTCGTTCCAGCGTAGCCATGGCGCTATCGAAGGCTCCTACCCCGGGAAGAATGACCGCACGGGCCGACCTAACCGTGGCTGCATCGCCGGTGAGCACGGCCCTAAGACCCAGCACCTCCAGGGCCCGTCTGATGCTCTCGGTGTTTCCCACCCCGTAGTCCACGATGGCGATCATGCCTGTTCGACCCCCACTTCCAGCCGGACCCGTCCCTTGGTAGACCGGGCGTCCGCGTTCCCGGTCGGCTGCAGTGCCTGCCCGGCGGCCATGCCCACCGCCTTGGCCACTGCCTCCAGCACATGATGGCCGTTATCCCCGGTGACGTAGCGCACGTGCAGGCACCATCCGGCCGCAGTGGTCAGGGCCCGGAGAAACTCGCAGGCTACCTCCGCACTGAAAGGGCCGGGGTTTAGCCGGGCCGGCAGGTTGTGGGCAAAATACGGCCGTCCCCCGGCGTCCAGGGCTGCCAGCACCAGAGCATCGTCCATGGGTATGACTGCATGTCCGTAGCGGGACCTCTCCCCGGTCGTAGCCCCCTGGAGCCCGGCCCCCAGGGCCAGGCCGGTGTCTTCTGCCAGGTGGTGGGCATCCACGTGAAGGTCGCCCCGGGCCTTCACCTCCAGGTCAAACCCGGCGTAGTAGGCTAGGGCGCCCAGGAAGTGGTCGAAAAACCCCACCCCGGTATCCAGCCGGGTCTGGCCCGACCCGTCTGGGTCTACCACCACCTGGATGTCCGTCTCCCGGCTAGTCCGGTGCACGGTGGTGCGCGATGTCATGAACGTCCCTCCCGTTGAGCAATTCCTCCAAGGCCTGGACGAACAAGTCGTTGTCACTGGGTGTACCCACGCTAACCCGCAGGTAGTTTTCGAGGCTTTCCTCCCCGTAATGGCGAACCAGGATGCCCCGGGTTTTGAGCTCTTGCTGCAGGCGGCGTGCCCCGGGTCCCACTTCCAGCAGTAGGAAGTTGGCGGGCGAGGGGAGAGGCCTGATCCCCGGCACGTCCAGCAGACGGGCGTAGAGCCGGTCCCGCCACTCTGAGATTTGCCTGACCATGGCACGGAACTCCGCCGTGCTTTTCAGCACCTGGGCGGCGATGGCGTAAGATGCCACGCTGATGCTGAAAGGGGCCCGGGCCCCCTCCAGCCGGCTGACCAGCCCCGGCCAGGCCAGGGCATAACCCACCCGGATGCCCGCCAGGCAGAAGGCCTTGGACAGCGTCCTGATGATCACCAGGTTGGGATGTTCCTCCAGTAAGTCCCGGGCGGTAAGCCCGGAAAACTCGAAGTAGGCTTCGTCCACGGCCACCACGGCGTCCGGGCGGGTGTCCAGTAGGCGGCGCACATCCTCCAAGGCGCAGGTATAACCCGTGGGGTTGTTGGGGCGGCACAAGAAAAGCAGGGTGGCCCCGGCCGGCCCCTGCTCCAGGGCCCGGGCCAACTTCCCCACGTCAAAGGCAAAGTCAGACCCCGCCGGCACCCTGCTCATTCCCACCCCGGCCGCCCGGGCCTGGGCTGCATACCCGCTGAAGGTGGGCATGGGCAGAACCACCCGGCCCCGGGGTCCCGCACAAGCGGCGATGGCCAGGGCTATGATCTCGTCGGCCCCGTTCCCCAGCACCACCATGTCCCTGGCGACCTGGTTTTGGCGGGCCAAGAGAGCAATGCACTCTTCCCGGTACTCGCTGCGGTACCGGTTGAAAGGTACCATCCTGAGCACTTCCAGGATGGCCTCCTTGGTTTCCCGGGGAATGTCCAGCGGGCTTTCGTTCAGGTCCAGCCGAATCATGGACTCACCACCCGGCGCGCGATGCTCTGGGCATGCCATTCGAAACCTTCGGCTCGGGCCAGTTCCCGGCATGCCCCGGCCATGGTTTCCAGCCCGCGTGGTGCCAGTTCCACTCTCTTGATACACCGCATATAATCGGAAGTACAGAGCCCGGACGAGAAGCGGGCGCTCCCTCCAGTGGGCAACACGTGACTGGGCCCGGTAGCGTAGTCACCTGATGCCGCGGGACTGTGATAGCCGGCAAACACGGTGCCGGCCCGGCGGACACGGGGGGCCAGTTCTCCGGCGCCTTCCACCAGGAGTTCTACGTGCTCCGGGGCCAACTCGTTGATTAACTCCAGGGCTTGGGCCGTGCCGGTCACGGTGACAACGCTTACGTTCCTGGTCACGCCCATGGATGCCAGCTCCGACACCAGTTCCCGGGCCTTGGCTGTGGATGTGCAAACCGCCACTGCCCAAGCATCGGAACCATGCTCGGCCTGGGCGGCCAGGTCGGCGGCGGCCCAGCCCACTGGGCAGCCATCCCCCACCAGCACTGCCAGCTCGCTGGGACCGGCCAAACAGTCGATGCCCACCACCCCGCTCAACTGGCGCTTGGCTTCGGTGACGTAGGCATTACCCGGTCCTACTACCTTGTCCACGCTGGGAATGGTGTCCGTCCCCAAGGCCATGGCTGCCACAGCACCAGCGCCCCCTGCCCGGAACACCCGGTTCACGCCTGCCAAGCGGCACGCGTACAGGACCGCCGGGTGCACGCTGCCGTCTCGCTGGGGAGGGGTGCAGACCACGATCTCTCCCACCCCGGCTTCGCGGGCGGGAATGGCCGCCATGAGCACGGTGGAGGGGTAGGGGGCCAGCCCCCCAGGTATGTACACTCCCACTCGCTCCAGGGGCACCCAGTCCAGATTCACCGTCCCGCCCTCCAACTCAAAGCGGCTGGAGGTGGGACGGGCCCAGCGGTGGAACGAGCGGATGTTAGTGGCGGCCAACTCCATGGCCCGGGCCAGTGCCGGTGAAACGCCGGCTCCGGCCAGCTCCCGGCCGGCAACTTCCAGGGCAAAAGAGGATGCATCGACGCGGTCGAACTGGGCGGCCATGTCCAGCAAGGCCAGGTCTCCCTCTGACCGGACGCGCTCGATGATGGCGGCCACCCGGGCGGGAAGGTCAAAAGGGGTGGGGCGGAAGGCGCGTCTTTCCAAAAACTCCTTGGCCTCCATGATGACCAGGGTCATGACTCCTCACCCCCGGCACACTCTTTCAACCTCTCTACCAAGGGCCAAAGGTATGAGCCTTTCAGGCTGCAGGAGGCAGGGTTTCCGATGAGCCGGGCCGAGGCGTGCAGAATGGTATCAGCTACTTCCAGCTGGTTCACTTCCAGGGTCCGTCCGGTGGCCACCAGGTCCACGATGGCACCGGCCAGCCCCAACCGGGGGGCGAGTTCCGTGGCACCGTGTACGTGGATGACCCGGGCGGCCACTCCCCGCGAGGAGAAATACGCCGTGCTAACCCGCGGGTACTTGGTGGCCACCGTGAGATCCGGGCCCAACCTGTTCTGTCCTTGAGGGACGGCCAGCACCAGGCGGCACCGGGCGTAACCCAGGTCCGCCAGTTCCACGGTGGGCCCTCCGGCTTCTTCCAGGATGTCCTTTCCCACGATCCCCAGGTCAGCCGCGCCCCTGGCCACGTAGGTGGGTATGTCGTCGTCACGGATGATGATCACTCTAAGACCCCCAGGTCCGTGGAACACTGCCTGCCTGCTCTCGGGCTCCAGCTCCGGAAGTCCCAGCCCGGCCTTGGCCAAGGCCTTCAGACTCGGCGGCAGGAGCCTGCCTTTGGCCAGCGCCAGCGTGAGTGCGGGCATGGTCCCGCCTCCCTTCAATGGATCCCCGCCGGCCTGCCCTGGCCCGGGGGTCGGGACATGCTGGCGAGCACCACTTCGCTATTCTCACTGTTTCCCACTAACAAGACGCGGGCGAAGCCGCGGTCGCGGGCCCAGGCCAGGGCATTTTCTACACCACTGGGGTCAAGGGCCAGTTCCACCGTGTAGCCCCGGCGCCGGAGCCGGACAGCGCATGCAAAAGCCGCCTGTTCCCGGCCGGGGACAGGCACCACGTAGTAGTCCCGGCCCCCAGCCTGAAGAGGGCACTGCTCCTTGACGGCCTGCACCAGCGCGGGCACATCAAAGCTGAAACCGGTAGCGGGCCGGGAGGAGCCGAAGGCCTGCAGCAAGCGGTCGTAGCGACCACCCCCGCCCAGCGCCCGCCGCACCGGCGGCGCGTAGATGTCAAACACCATGCCTGTGTAGTAGGCCGGTCCGCGGACCAGCCCCAGGTCGAGATAGGCCCGGTGGCTGAGCCCGGCCGCCTCCAGCATGGCGAAGATGGCGTGGATTTCCATGAGTGCCGTGCCACCTCCCAGCTGGTTTTCCAGCTCTGGCAGCAACTGGCCGGCCGACCAGCGAGCCGGGTGGGCTACGAGTTTTCCCAGCAGGCTCCCTGAACCCAGAAGAGACTTCAGGGTAACCAGGTCCCGCCTGCGCAGGGCATCCAATGCCCGGGCCTGCCCCTGGTGGCCCAGCCCGGCTGCCTCCAGCAAGGCCTCCAGCAGTCCCCGGTGGCCCACTGCCGCCTGGAAGCTGTCCAGCCCCAGTTCCTGCAGGGACTGGAGGGCCAGGGCCAGGATCTCGCCGTCGGCACCCGGTCCGCCCGGGCCCACCAGCTCGGCGCCGGCCTGTCCCCACTCGTGCCACCCTTCCTGCTGTTGGCTCCTGAACACCTGCGCTCGGTAGCACAGGCGCAGGGGTGAGACTCCGGCCAGCCTGGTAGCTGCAAGACGCGCGATAGAGGGGGTGACATCCGGTCGCAAGGCCAAGATCCTCCCCCGGTGGTCCACGAACTTGAAGGCTTCCTCCCCGCAAGTCCCGGCGAGGGTGTGGTAGTGCTCACAAGAAGGTGTGATGACTTCGTCATACCCCCAACGCCGGAAGGAGCCCAGCAGTAGATCCTCTACCCGCCGGTGACAGGCTGCTTCACCCGGGAGAAGCTCGGCGAACCCGTCGGGTGGCTGCGCCCCGGCGGCGTCCCCGGGACCGGACATAGGATCACTCCTTTGCTTTTTGGCTTTATCACTTTACCCTAATAAAGGACTACCGCCAGTCTACTCCCAGGAGACAGAGGCCGTCAAGGACCGCCAGGAGCGCTCAGCTGCGGTCTGGGGTGTTTGGGGCCCGGTATCTCGGACAGACGCCCCCACACGAGTCTTGTGAGGCCAAGAGTCAGCTAAATATGCAGGGGCCGCACGTTTTGCCTATAACTGGGGGCTCGCCCGTCGCATGGCACTGTGGGAACAAGAGAGGAAACGCACCGATGCTAGCAAACAGCATCGGGAACTCAACGTACTCGAGAAGACCGACTTCCCCTGGATGTACGAGGTCTCCCAGTGCGCTCCGCAAGAGGCGCTTCGCAACTTGGACTTCCTAAGTTCAAGAAAAAGGGCGTCCACGACTCCTTCCGGTTGACTGGAGCTATCCGCGTCCTGGAGCGGCATATACAACTTCCGAGCCTGGGTGCCATTCGACGTAAGGAGACTCCTGCTGTTGAAGGCCGCATCCTCTCCGCTACCGTGAGTCGCAAAGCAGATCGGTGGTTTGTCTCTATCGCGGTGCAGCTGGAGAAACCGCAACCCGAACCAGTAAACGGGCCTGTGGTGGGCATCGATGTGGGGATGGTTACCTTGGCAGCCTGGTCTAACGGGAATAGGGTTGATGCTCCGAAACCCTTGCAAAAGGAACTCCGCAAACTGAAGCGGTTGTCCCGTTCCCTGAGCCGCAAGGAAAAAGGCTCCAAGCATCGAAAGAAGGCGCAACTCCGGCTGGCCCGCCTGCATCAGCGTATTGGCAACATCCGACAGGACTTCCTGCACCAGTTGATCACGGACCTGGCGAAAACCAAGCCAGTAATCGTGGTCGAGGACTTGAACGTCAAGGGCATGATGCAAAACCATCATTGGGCGCGGTATGTCCAAGACCCATCCTGGTCAGAGATGAAGCGGCAACTGGCCTACAAAACAACCTGGTACGGCAGCAAGCTGGTGGAAGCGGATGGCTGGTTCGCCAGTAGCAAGACCTGCCATGTGTGCGGACACAGGATGGATGAAATGCCGCTCTCGGTTGGCCAGTGGATATGTCCAGTCTGTGGAGTAGCCAATGATCGGTACGAGCATGCTGCAAGGAATCTAGAGGCGCTAGCCTCTTAGCATTTTATGTACCGCCAGTTCGGCGGGAACTTACGCCTGTGGACATCGGAGGTTACAGGCTGCGGCCAGTGCCGGTGAATGAAGCAGGAACCTTTAGAGACATTGGTCCACGAAAGGACAACGGTGCGCGAACCATGTCGACCAGTGCTGGCTAGAGGTTGATCCTGGCTGGAAACGGGGTCTCCCTGGCAACCGACCACACCTTGTTGATGTAGTTCAGTGCGAAGTAGTTCTGTGCTAGGTGGACCCAGAAGGCACCCCGCTCGTTCAGGGTCACCTGGTCTCTGGTATCCTCGGCCATTCCCAGGAAGCTTAGGGTTCTTAGAAGCCAGGTGAGTTTCGGGTTGTGAGCGCCGAACAGCTCAAATAGCTGCTCTTTGGGAATGCGAGTGTCGTATAGGCGCCAGTATAGCCAGTAGTACGCGGAAAGCGCATGGGAAAGATCCATTTTCAGTGCCACCGGCAGCCTATCCTCACAGCAACTCCTCATGTACTCTTTGACGGAAAACGTGTTGAGGTAGATGCTCCCCGGCACATGAGACCCGGCACCGGCGCCCAGGCCAATGTAGTAATCCCTGGTGACCGAGGAGTACCTGGGCGCCTGGCCCCGGCCAAACCCCCATACCGAGACCTGCTGGAATCCTTGCTCATCGAGATAGCCGTGGATAGACCTGTACATTCTCCTCCTGGCCGCCAGGTCCGGCATCTTCACCTTCTTCAGCTTCTGGTATTTCCCCACCGTGGAATAGGGGAAACAGAACAACGGGTACGTGGTCACCTGGTTGGCGCCGGTCCCGACTGCCCTGGCCAAGTCACGCATGAGTTCGGCTGGTGTCTGTCCCGGCAAGGCAAACATCAGGTCCAGGTTCACGGTCTTGAACCCGGAGGATACCACCAGGTCGACGGTGCGGTCCAGGATGTCCGACTGGTAGCTTCTGCCCAGGAGCTGGAGGTACCGGTCATCGAAGCTCTGCACGCCCAAGCTGATGAGGTCCACCCCGTGTTGGACCAGGAGATCGATTACCTCAGGCCCGATGTCGCCCGGGTTGGTCTCCATGCAGATCTCGCCGGTCACCAGGAACCGCTCCCGGATCATGTCCAAGACCATGCCCAATCTGCCGGCGAGGTTGGTAGGGGTCCCCCCGCCCACGTAAATGGAAGTGACTTCGATGGCGCCCAGGCGGCGGTAATACTGGTCGATTTCGGACATAAGAGCTGCCAGGTATGGAGCAACCAGTCCCTCATCGTACTTGATCCTGTTGTAAGGGCAGTATGGGCAGAGGCTCTTGCAGAAGGGGATGTGCACATAAAGAGCCGTCTTCTCCACCTGTGAGACGTCGATGTCGCGCGCATGTCCAAAGGAAAAATCCTGATCGAATCCCACGAGCCAGCGCCTGATTCCTCTGGTTACTAACTCGTGTAGCATACCGTTTCACCAAAACCTCATCAGGGTCAGCACGGCACTGGGCTTCAACCTCTGGGCCTCCGAGATCTCTGCACACGCGGTAAAGCCGCAATGGCGGCAGGTTTCGGGTGCACGGTACCTGCAGCAAACATAATCACCATCAACGTCTGTTATGCAGGAGACCCTGCCTGGCTTCTTCCCCCTGCCGTCCCGAAAGGCTCTCAGGCCGGCGTAAGAATTGCGTACTGGTAGTCCCTGTCTCTTGTACCGGATGAGCTCCTCCACCACGCGACCCCGTTCTTCAGGCCCAATAAACAACTCGTCCCTACCGTAGTAGGGGGTATGGAAGTAGAACATGACTCCCAGGACGGCCAGCCCCTCGGCCTTTACGAACTCCAAAAACCGGCATATGGCTCCCTTGTTGACGCTGTTGATAGTGTATATGATACAGATCTTCTTGTGCTTGCAGCTTATGATGCTGGCAATGACCTCGGCAAATACGCTGCCCCGTATGAGATCATGCTCTGCTTGGGGTCCATCCACGCTGACCCAGTAGGCGTCTGCGCCGCAATCCAAACCATGAAGTCCGTTGGTATAGACATGCACGTGGAAGTAACCAATTCGCCTGGCTTCAGCGATCACGTCGCTCAAAGAATGCCGGCTGTCTTTCCAGAGGAAGGGCTCTCCACCCTCAACATAAAGCTCCCTAAATCCCTGCCGGCAATGGTGGGCCAGTCGCGCCTTTATCTCGACCAGGCTCAAGTCCGGCCTGCCCGTATTCGAGACACGGCAGTGCCTGCAGGACAGGTCGCACCGGTCGGTGATAGCCAGTCCCAGTATCCAGGGCACTTCCTCTCTCAAACCGAAGAAGCGCAGAGAGTATCCCAGGTAAAACAGGACTTGTCTCAGCATGAGCGGGCTTCCTCCAGTCAGCCGGGTTGCCCGGTAATGCTCCATTCGTGCCACTGTGCACCCACAGCAATCACCGCGACAGTCCCGGGTGGTGACGGCACGGGCGGACGGGTGATGGCACCACCAGTGAACCATCGGCACTCCCATGTGGCCCTGGCCGAACCCACCATGTGAGTCTGCCTTGTTCTCCTTCGGCGCCACCGGTGGCCCTCCTGCCTTCTGTTGCCCGGAGTCCAATAATGTCCTGTGCACCAGTGCCCAGGTCGACTTGCTGGGCCCGGGACCGGGTGGGCTACCGGGGGCAATCACGTCTGGTCCGTCTTGCCGCCACAACGAGAAGGCCCTGTAAGACGCCACCTACGTGCCACTTGACGGGACCTTGCTGAGGGCGTAATGTGAAGGCAACGGGATGCCCCATCGTGTCGATGGAAAGGATGATGAAGGTGAGCAAAAGGCGGCCCCACCAGCTACCCGAGCTACCATACCCCCATTCTGCCCTGGAACCCCACTACGAGGAGCGTACACTCCGTTTGCACCACGAGTTTCACCACCGGGCGTACGTTGACGGGCTAAACCGGGCCGAGGCGGCCCTGGAAATGGCCCGGGCCCAGCAAGACTTCGCCCTGGTCAAGCACTGGTGCCGGGAACTGGCGTTTCACGGCTCCGGGCACGTACTGCACAACCTTTTTTGGGAGAGCATGTCTCCCCAGGGTGGAGGGGAGCCCGCCGGGCGGGTGGCCCAGCTCATCAACGACTCATTTGGCGGTTTTAGGCCATTCCAGCAGCTCTTCTCCGCCGCGGCCGTGGCCGTGGAGGGGTCGGGCTGGGTGGTCCTGGCGAACCACCCGGAGCTGGGGAGGCTCGAGATCCTCACGGCGGAAAAGCACCAGAACCTGACCCAGTGGGGAGTCCGGCCTGTCCTGACCATCGACATGTGGGAGCACGCCTATTATCTCCAGTACCAAAACCGCCGGGCCGACTATGTGAAGGCATGGTGGAACCTTGTTAACTGGGAAAACGTCAACCAGAGGCTCGGCTAGCATAAAGCCCCTCTTGGCAGGGGCTCCTACTCACCACGTCACCGGGCAGTCCTTGATCTTGGGCCGCCCCTTATGTAAGAGCAGGACCCGGTCGGTGTCGGTCGCCCTTCCGCGTTGGTCCCCCCAGATCTTGGTAACTTTGTAATTGAGTTCGATAGAATCGACGATACAATCGAGGTACCTAAACCCCGCTGGCTTGGCCGAGTGCTCCCATACTTCTTGGGCCAGGGTAATCCGGTGTTTTCCCTTTTCCACGTCGCCGATGACCAGCGCCACTACCCCGTCATCGGCCAGAAGCGGGTACAGGGTCGTAAGGCTCTCGGCCATGAACTCCAGGTATTCTGGTAGTAAATGCCCGTCGTCGAGGACCGCGTCTACCTGCCGGTCCAGCCGTTCATCCCCGTGCTGCCAGGGGGCATCCGCTCGCTCCAGGAACCACAGGCGGATCCAGTTGTACAGGCCATACTTGACAACCTTGAGGTAGGGAGGGGAGGAGACCACCAGCTGCACTCGCCTGCCCAGCCGGTCGAGGTAGGGTTCCAACTGGCTGGGTAGGTTGCGGATGTCACCGTAGAAGGCCCGGCCCCGGATTACCTCAGGCGGCAGGTTCATCAGCGCGACCTTGTGCCTGAGGCAGTGGAAGACATTGCGCAGCGGCAGGACGAGACCCTTTTCGTAAGTATACTTAAGCACGTAGCGGGGAGTCATGCTGAAAGTGTTGGGCATGGGGATGGAAAGGTAGAACGGGCTGTTACCATGCATGATCCCCAGGATGGTGGCAGCAATGAAAGTGTCTGTACGGTCGCCAGTGAGGCGGCTCTTCAGGTACGCCAGCTGGCGCAGGGTCTCCGGGTGGTAGAAGATCCAGATGGGGTGGTGGTGCTCCTCGGCAAAGTCGATGGGGCCAGCCTCAGGGTTCCAGTTGTAGCTTTCATCGACGTAATGGGGAAGAGGAACGGTTTTCTCGCCAGCGTAGGCCTTTCTCAGTTCTGCCAGCAGGCGACGGCATTCCAACCATGACCCGCGGCCGGATCTTGACGCCCAAGCCTCGTACTCCTGGATCAGCCCGGCGGTGTCATCCCGGGGAACGTAGCCCAGCTCCAGCTGGTCTAGCCGTTCCCAAACTTGGTGCTCGTAGGGCAGGTCTACCTTGGCGCGGGTCAGCATGTATGCCAAGGGGTTAAGATCGTTGCCCACTCCCGTGCGCCCTTCCAGGCACGCCTGGAGAGGTGTGGTGCCGCGGCCCGAAAAGGGGTCCAGGACCACATCCCCAGGGTCGGTGCACTTGGCGATGAAGTAGTGGGGGATGGACGGGGGAAACATGGCCATGTAACTACACATGGCGTGAAGCCGGTGTCCCCACCGTTTTCCGGGGATCTTCCATTCGCAGGCCAAGCCGGTCATTGAAGGCCTCCTTTCCTGCCTACCCTTGGTTCGCCCTGATGCGCCGGCTTTCCTCTCCTGGTAAACTGAAACTTATTCGTCGACGCTTGGTTACAGATGTGCAACACCCTGCAACGGGTCTGCAAAGCCCGGAGGTTACACTCTAACCAGAGCAAGAGAAACGACAAGGAGGGTTCACCCGTGAAAAGACTCGTACTATGGATCTTCCTGTTCTCGCTGGTGGTGCTGACGACGGGCTGCAGCTTGATGGCCGCGCTAAAACCCGCCCCGGTGGAGCCACCTCCTGCCAGCCAGCCGCCGCCTACCCAGCCTACCGCGCCGCAGGTCAAAGAGCAGGTCACCTTGTACTTCGCCGGTCCGGACGCCGACAAGGTCATGCCCGAGGTCCGAGAGGTAGTGGTGGAAGGTACTCTGGCTGAGACCATCGTAAACGAACTCATAAACGGCCCGACCGTCGCCGGCCTGGGCAGGACCATCCCGGCCGAAGCCAGGTTACTGGAACTGACCATCGAGGACAAGGTGGCCTATGTGAACTTCTCCAGGGAACTCCAGACCAAGCACTGGGGTGGTTCGACCGGTGACATCATGACCATTTACTCGGTGGTAACCTCCTTGACCGCATGGGAAGACATCGAGTCCGTGCAGTTTCTGCTGGAAGGGAAGAAGGAAGAGGCCATCTTTGGACACCTGGCCACCGACCGTCCTATCAAGCCCGACCCCTCGTACGCAGGCAACTAGTATCCGGATCTAGAAGAGAAGGCCCGGGTGAGCCCCGGGCCTTTTCCGTGCGGTGGAACATGCTATGGCGGGAGGTTTCCGCACCCGGCGGACGAACTCCTCAGTAGAACCACACCGGAGGTGTAGCATGAGCCTGTCACTGCCGCCCGGCCCCGACGAGCCCTCCTCCCCCGAGACCACCTTCTCCTACCTGCACGCGGTCACCCAGGGCCGGGTGATCGCTCATATTTCTCACGTGAAATTTTCCGAGCCCGCCCCCCTGCCGCCGGGCAACTGGCTGTGGTTTTTGGGGACCGGGGGAAATCCGGTAAACGTGGTGACACAGGTCCAGCCGACCGGGGGTTTCCTATTGCGGATGGACGGGACGCTGGTCCACTTTGACCCTGGTCCCGGGGCCCTGGTCCATGCCGCCCGGGCCGGGCTTGACCTTCGCAACCTTGATGCTGTGTACGTTTCCCACGATCACACTGATCATGCTGCCGATGCCGGCGGGGTGGTGGAGGCCATGACCCACCTTATGTCCAGGAGAAAAGGCGTCCTGCTGGCCGGCCCGGTGTCCCTGGGACCGGAGGGGATGATCAGCCGCTTTCACCAGGGAGTGTCGGATGAACACGAGGGCTATCGCGAAGGACCTGCGCAGGTCGTAGCTCTTTCAGCGGGCCGGGCGGTGGGCATAGGTAACCTTTCTGTCGTTCCGGTCCCTGCCTACCATTCCCGGGACAACTTCGGTTGCGTGGTTAGCGGGGGCGCGCTAACGGTTGGGTATACCAGCGATACCGGGTATATCCGGAGCTATGTGAGCCGGGACGGACAAGTGAAGTCCGTGGACTACCGGGCACTGCACGATTTCGAGGCAGTGGCCGCCTACCACCACGATGTAAAAGAAGCCTACCAGAACGTAAACGTACTGGTGGCCAACACCAGCTACTTTAACATGTTCGCCAACCGCCAGCTCACGGTCTTGGGGCTCATTCACCTACTGGAGGGCTCTACGGTGAAGCTGGCCGTCATCACCCACCTGGATGCCTGCTATAGCCAGCCGACGGATGTGCGTCACCATCTGGCCCGGTACGTGGAGGAGAAGACGGGAGTTCGCACGGTATTGGCCAGCGAGCAGGCACCCCTAGCCTTGGACGGACTAGTCTAGGCAAGGCACACGTAGCCTACAAAGACGGTCTACGTAGCGTGGTTAGTGAGTCGTTGGAAGATGCACGGGAAACCAGTTACCGGCAGGGGGGCCCCGTATGCCGGGGGAATCCCGGGCAGACTTGATGGTCTAGAGGAGAGGGCAGGAATCCCCAGTTCCAGTGTCGAAATCCAGGGAATAACTGGGTTGAAACCAGCGGGTTAGCTCCTGCGGGGGTGGGAACATGCGCATCTTGCACCTGGCCGACCTGCACTTGGGTTGGTGGCCGGGCTTTCTTGGTGACCGGGCCCAAGCCCGGCAGAAAGAACGAGACGGGCTGCTGAGGAGAGCGGTGGATTATGCCCTTTCACCGGGTAGTGGCATCGGCCTGGTCCTCATCGCCGGTGACTTGTTCGAGACCCACCAGCCCGAAGCGGCCCTGGTTGACAACGTATTGGGCGAACTCCGCCGGCTCACCACCGCCGGCATCCACTTGGTCACCCTTCCCGGCAATCACGACGAGATCACCTATCATGACTCGGTATACCGGGTCAACGGCCGGGACTGGCCGGGAGTGCTGGTCCAGAACCCGCACCCGGAGCCGGTGGCCGAGCTTGCAGTCCAGGGCGAAGCCTGCCACGTATACTCCCTGGCCTACACGGGTGGGCTCACCCGTGCTGCGGTCCCCCTGGCGTCGTTTCCGAAGAAGGAAGCGCCCGGCTGGCACCTGGGCGTCTTTCACGGGTCCTTGGACTGGAATGCCGGCGATCGGAGCCTTCCCCTGGCCTCAGATGGACTGGCCCGGGCGCGGTACGATTACATAGCCCTGGGGCACTTCCATGGCCACCGGCAGGTGCAGCTTTCGTCCGGTGGCCTGGCCGTCTATCCCGGCTCGGTGGAAGCTAAGGGCTTCAGCGACCCCGGGATGGGCTTTTTCACCGTGGTGACCCTGCAGCCGGGTGGGGTCAAAGTCGAGAAGGTCCCGGCCGGCGCCCGGGTCGTGCGCATCGAGATTCTGGACACCGGGCTTGCGGGCAGCGCCGAGGGGCTACTGGCCAGCCTGGAGGGTCTAGGAGGCCGGGACGATGTAGTAAGGGTTGTCCTCACAGGAGTGCCCGACTTTGACCTGGACCCGGAAACCTTGGCCCGGCGGGTTGGACCCCGGTTCTACCACCTGGAGATCCAAGATCAGACCAGCTCGCTATCCCATGGTCTTTTGGAGATGCGCTCCCGGGAACCTACCATCCGGGGGATGTTCACCAGGCGACTGCGCCAGCAGCTGCTCGCGGCCGAGACTGAGGCGGAAAGGAAGATCATTGCCCGGGCGCTCCGGCTGGGTCTGGCCAGCCTGGACCATGGGCAGGAATTCCGCAAGGCGTCAGAGTGAGCCGAGGCGGCAGGGTGGGGGTGAGCCCGGTGGCAAAGGTGAGCTGGAGGAGACTGGTCCTGCGCGGTTTTGGCTGTTACGCCCAGGAGAAGGAACTGGTCCTTGACGATGGCCTCAACGTCATCGTGGCTGCCAACGAGCAGGGTAAGTCCACCCTAGTGGCGGGTTTGGTTGCTTTGCTGTACGGTTTGCCCGGGAGCACCGACCCGTCCCGGGTCGGCAAGGCCCGGTACAAAAGTTGGCATGATGCCCGGGACTTCGGCGGTGAACTGGAGTTCTGCGTAGACGGCGAGGTCTACCGGGTTGCCAGGAATTTCGACACGGACCGGGTAAGCCTATCCCGTCGGGAATCCAAGGGCTGGGTGGAACTGGCCGGGGGTGAGCACCGGGCCCGGGCGCGACGCCCAAACGTCCAGTACATAGATGCCGTCCGGGAACTGGTGGGCATCGAGTCGCCGGACTTGTTCACCGCCACCTTCTGCCTGACCCAACCCCTGCTGCGCGAACCCAGCCTCGATGATGACCTGGTGCGCCTGCTATCGGGCGCCACCGGCAGCTACCAAAGAGGACTCGAAAGCCTCAGCCTGTCCCTCCGGAACCTCACTCGCTACACCCGGGATCTGGGGGTAACTCCGGGAAATCAACGCCAGGACCGTCACCTGGAGCAGCTGGAGACAGAGGTCACCACCCTGCAGCAGAAGATCCAACAGCACCGGGAGCTCCTGGACGCCCTCCCGGCCGTGCAGGAGGAACTAGGAACAGTCATCAGGGAGTACCAGGAGGTCTCGGGGCGCCTCAAGCAGCGCGAGCAGTCGCTGAGAGTCTGGGGTGAATGGCGGACTTACCGCCTGCAGTATGACACCCGCTATCGTGAACAGCAGCGGCTGGATGGGGCCCTGGACAGGCTCAAAGACCTGGTTCGCCGGGAGGAGTCCCGGCGATCTCACCTGGCTTCCAACTACCCCGAACTCCTTGAGTGCCCGGCCGAGACCGGCGAGACCCTGGGCCGCCTCCAGACCCTGTCGGCCAGCATCGCCCAGCTGAAGACGGCACTGGTCACGGCAGAAGGGGAACTTGCCGCGCACCAGCGAGAAATCGCCAGGCTCCAGGAGCTGGTCCGGACCGAGTATGCGGCAGTGGACGGGCGGCCCGAGCTTACGCAAAAGCATCGTGAGCTTTTGCTGCGCTTGGACGAAAAGGAGCAACTAGAAAGACGGCTGGCCGCCGCTCGCCAACGCGGCGAGGGCGCCCGGGCGCAGCTGGCAGGGCTCTGGCCGTGGGCCGGGTTGGGTTCAGCCCCCTCTGCGCTGCTTCCCGAACGTCGGCGGATGGCCCGGGCCCTGCTGGATGCCTGGAACGCCCAATTGGCCAACAGGCGAGAATTGGATCATGTCAGCGCCGAGTTACAGGGAGCCCTGGGCTGGTTTGACGGAGCAACGCCCGAAGCCCGTTCGGCCTGCCGCGACTGGCCTACCGTGCAGGAGCGGGTGTGGCACAGGTTACGTGAGGCCCGGGGCGCGTTGGAGCAGGCCCGGGCGAGAATTGATGCCTACCAGGATGCCCGGCGGACCTGGGAACGCGAATTCGGCGAGCTGGTGAGCCTGGGCGAGGAGGCCGCCCGGGCCATGGATAAGAAACTGGCGTTTCTCGACCAAAGGCAAAAACTAGAACAACAAGCCGCCCGGGCTTCCGCCCGGCCGGTCTGGCGCCAGGCGTGGGTCTGGGCAGCGGTCTTGGCGGTCCTGTTCCTGGTGGTATCTGCCCGTCCCTACGGAGTGGCGGCTGCCGTCGCCCTGGCGGCGGCGGTATGGTTGGCGCATGCTCGCGGGAGCCGTGGGGCCGGCCCGGCGGAAGAGCTGGCCGCTGTAGACCGGGCCCTCCATGAACTGGTCATGGAGCACGCATTCCTTATCTCCTGGAACCAAGGTGATCTGATTCGGGCCCAAGAACGCTACCGCCTCTGCCGGGCCCAGGAGGAAGTGCTGGCTGCCCAGTCCCGGGGGCTCCCGTCACCGGGAGATTTGGCAGCACTCCAAGAGCAGTTGGCGGCAGCTGAAGCCGCTGAAAGACAGCTGCTGAGTCTCACCGCCGACGCCCGCCAGGCCTTTGGGGACGTAGCTGGAGCCTACGCCCGGTGGGCCCACCTCACCCACCGCCGGGCTGAGCTGGAGCGCATCATTGGCGACTGGAACCAGCGCCAGCTTGGAGGTCCCACCCGGGATGCCCATGTGGTTCCGGTGGAAGAGGCCCAGGAGCACTGGCGGGAGATGGCAGTACTGGCGGGCGTGGCCGGCACCACGGTGCAGACGGTAGCCGAAGCGGCCACCTGGATGGCAGGACTGGGAGATGACTGGTGGAAACAGGCCATGAGGCAGGCCCAGGAGTGGGAGGAGGCCACTGCCGATCTCCAGCGGGCCCTCCGTGTGGAACAAGAAGTGACCGGGGCTGGCGAGGACGGGGTAAGCCCCCTGGCCCGGCTGGAAAGCACCATATCGTTACTTAGGGCCAGAGTCGCTCCATTTGACGAGTCTCACACTACTGAGTATCTACAGGCGCTGGTGAGCCAGTGCCAGCGCCTGCAGGCGGACCTCCAGGCCGAACATGGTCTTTGCAGCCAGGCTCGCCGGCGGAAGGAGCTCTTGGAGGCCGAGCTTACTAAGCTGCAGTCCCAGCTGGTTGCCGGCGCCGTCGGTCTTGAACCTGTCCTGGCGGCGACGGGAGGTAACCTGGACCAGTCCATGGACAGGTGGCGCAGGTTTGCCGGCGACCGGGAGCAGTGGGAACGGGCGCTGGACGAACTCAATGCCTTCCTTAGGAGCCACGACGCTGCAACGCCCGAGGAACTCCGCCTCAAGGTGGTGGATGCCGCCAACCAGGCCGGGATCATGCTTCGGCGCTGGCAGGACCTGGTGCTACAAAACCCCGGGCTTCCCGAGGCCGACCTCCGGGAGGACGTAGAGGACCGGTACCGTTCCTTACAGGAGGAAGTGGCCGAGCTGGCCCGGAAGGCCGAGGCGGCCAGCGAGCGCGTGGACTTTCTCCGCAGAAAGCAGGCAGAGCTAGTGGGCGCAGCGCCGTTCAACCTGGCTGCCGCCGAGGATCGCCTGGCGGAGTTGAGACAGCAACGGGAGCAAGTCAGGCTCGAAGTATCCGCCCTGTCTCTTGCCTACCACGCGTTGCAGCAGGCGGCCCAAGACTTCCAGGCCAGCCACCGGCAGCGCCTGGCCCAGGCCACTAGTACGTATTTTGCCAGCCTGTCGGGAGTGGACGGCCGGAGAGTGGAGATTGACGAGGGTTTTCACCTCTGGGTGGTCCTGGACGGTGGGCGTGACGTCCTGGTAGACCAGCTGAGCCAGGGAGCCCAGGATCAGCTGTTCTTGGCCCTGAGGCTGGCTATTTCCGACCTTCTGTCCGGTGACTACGTGTTGCCCTTTATTTTTGACGACCCCTTCCTCAATTTCGACGCCGGACGCCTTGAGCATACCCGTCAGGCGGTGCTAAACCTCAGCTACCAAAGGCAAGTCCTCCTGTTTTCTCATCGCGCCGAGTTTTCCCTCTGGCAGCAGGGCTAACATCCTGCCCGGCCATGCCGGGCTGCCATCTGTTCCACCACAAACCTCTGATGCCCTGGACGCGACATCCCGGGCATACCTCTGCACAGCTAGTCCGAGGTCGACCTGGAATAAGCGGTGGACGAGGTGCTCGTGGGCAAGACCGCCCGCTTTGCTGGTTTCCGGCTGTCCCCGGTATGTATGTCGTCGATACCCGCGGACCGAAGGATCGGGCCGTCGAAGCCCCCGCAGCCGAGATGTCTATCCTCGGGGTCCGCGATAGTTTCACCGAAACCCTGATGGTGAACATAGCCCTGGTACGCCGGCGTATTGCCCACCGGAGACTGGCAGTGGAGCTCATGAAGGCCGGCAGGCTCACCCGTACCTCCAAGGCCCTGGTGCACGTACGGGGTTGGCTTGGCCGGAACTAGTAGACGGGATTCGAAACGAACTCCAGAGGGTTGCACTGGATAGCGTGCTCGATGGCCAATACTTGATCGAGTGGATGGAAAGACGCCGCATATCACCGTTCCCACTCATCCAGCGAACGGACCACCCCGACAAGGTGACCGCAGCCCTGCTCGAGGGAAGAGTGGCTATCCTCTTGGACAACACCCATTTGCATTGCTGTTGCCCACCACGCTGTTGGCCCTTGAGCAGGGTGCATAGGACTACTTTCACAGTCCAGTGGTAACGGTCTTTTTAAGGATGGTACGACTGGCCGGGGTTTTCGTAGCCGTGTTTGGACCGGGCCTGTATGGCGCTGTGATCTCGGTCAACGTGGAGGTCATTCCCAAATCCCTGGCGTTGGCCATCGCCGGCACCCGGGAGGGCATTCCTTACCCGGCGTTTACCGAAGCTCTTCTAATGTCACTCCTGCTTGAACTACTAATCGAGGCAGCCCTACGTTTGCCCCGGCCCACAAATACCACCGTAACCATTGTGGGCGGGCTAATCATCGGTGACGCTGCCGTCCGCACCTAGGCCAGAGCATGATCATCGTCATCGCACTTACGGCCACAGGCACTTTCATTTCTGTCAGCTACTCCATCGCTTATGGCTGGCGGCTGGCCAAGTATGGCATGCTGGTGTTTGGCGCCACCTTCGGGCTATTTGGACTGGCAACCGCGGCCCTGATCCTCCTTAGCTACCTAAACTCCGCGCACTCGTTCGGTATACCGTACCTTTCCCCCCTGGCTCCGCTGGACACCCGGGGCCTGTGGCGCGACAGCATGCTCAGGCAACCCTGGTGGGGCGCCTTGAGACGCCTAAGACCCTTCACCCCACCGAAACGGATCCGGTGAGGCGGACGTCTCCGGGCATCAGAAGCTGGGCTCCCGGCCCCAGGTGCATCGCGATACCACCAGTGAGGTGCTGTTCCTAGACGAGCCCGCGGCCGGGCTGGACCCGGTGGCGGTGCGGCATTGAGGCAGTGGACAATGGACAGACCGTGTTCATGTCGTCTCACCTGCTCCACCAGGTTGAGCGAGTAGCTGACTGGGTAGGCATCATCGGCCAAGGAAGGCTGGTAGTGTGCAGACCATGCGAAGAACTGAAGTTGAACGTCAAAAAGATCCGGGTGGCGTTCTAAGTAGACCGCCTGCAGCCCTGTGGACTACGCCGGGCATCAGCGAAAGCAAAGGGCGACGGACGCCGGTGGCTCATCAGCGTGACCGAGCATTTCGATGAGGTGTTGCAGGAGGTATCGGCTGTGCCTCACTTCGCCCTTGAAGTGGTTGACCAGGACCTGGAGGATACCTTTCTGCGTTATGCTGGAGAGGGGGGACCTCGCAGTGAGTAGCGCTCTTTTCTGGAAGGAGATGAGGGACGCCCGCTGGAAAATAGCGGTTGCCCTCTTTGTCTCGGCAGCTACGGGGATATCCTTGCCCCTTATGTTTGGGTACCTGGCCGGGTTGTTGGAGAGCACGCCCCTACCCGGCTGGGTCCGTTTTGCTGCCGAACTCCAGGTGGCATACTACCCCTTCTACCTCTGGGCTAACTGGTACGGGAAAAGACATCGCCCAGTGCGTCCTGGTTCTCGCGGCCATCCTGGGAGCCGGGTCACTGGCGGGCGAGCGGGCCCAGGGAAGCGCCGAACTCATCCTCACCCGTCCCCTCTCGCGCTAGGCTGTCTTCGCGACCAAGGTAGCGGCGGGGGCCGCCGCGTTTACCATCGTCATCATACCGTCCACAGTGGTCACCCTGGTGACCACCCAGGCAGCCGGCCGTCCCGTGGACCCGGTATGGTTCCTGGCGCCCTGTTGACTGGTGCATTGACTGTGCACGCCCTTGCCCTTTTCTTCTCTGCCCTCATGGCCGATGTAGTAAAGGCCGGTATCGCCGCGATGGTGACCAGCCTGGTTTTGAGCGTCCCCGGCTACTTCCCCGGGGGCGCCAGGTTTACGCTCTTCTACCACATGGCGTCGGGAGTCACGTTTCTTAGGTCGGGGTTTTCACAGGCTGGGCCTGGGATTCGATCTTGTTGTTGAGCCTGGGTGCCCTGGTCCTGTACTGGGCGGCGTTTGTGCAGTTCCACCGGACCGATTTCCAACCGGGGGTGAGCAGGATGCTGTTGGCTACTTCGGATCTCAGCGTTGACTACCAGGTGCTGGGCATGGTCAAGGGAAGCTGCATGCGCGCCAAGCACTTGGGACAGGACATCGTGGCCGGGCTGCGGAAACTTGTAGGTGGAGAGATCACCGAGTACGCACGCTTGCTGGAGGAAGCCATCAAGGGAATGGTAAAAGAAGCAGAGGCGCCGGGCGCCAATGCCGTCATCGCCGTGCGGTTTTCCACCAGCACCATTACCACTGGTGCGGCTGAGATCATAGCGTACGGAACTGCGGTGAGGATCTGAGCTTTCTGGTAGAACAGGCACCGGGGTGTGATACTGCACACCCTCCTCTTTTGTCCATGCATCACTGTCTCCCGCACCTTGGCAGGAGCATGGAGATGGGTACAGGTCGCCCGCTCACTAGGCCTTGCGTGGCGCTGTGCCCGTCAGGTTCTCCAGGCGCAGGGGGATTGAGACTTGGGCGGAGAATCTCTAGCCGGGATGGATCCAAAGCCGGTGCGCAGAACCAAGGGGGTTTTCCGTAGCTTTTCGACTGATGCGGCAGTGCGTTTTGGTGATGATGCGGGGATCTGGGTAGTATGCTTAACCGGCAAGAAAGGGATTGCCGGCTGCACCGCCCGCCGGTGTGGATACGCCAGTTAATCATACCGGGCAACTGAGAGCGGGCTGGCGCATCGGGTGGCCCTGTCGCTGCTGGCCGTCGTGGTATTGCAGGTCACCGTGCTACGTGCTCTCCTGTTTCCCCTCAGCCGGTACAGCCTTCACCTGGCTTTTATGACTATCGTTACCAGCGGGCAGCGAGTGCTGGTGGCGTCAACCCTGGTCGTTCTCAAAGCCGTGGACAGAAAGACGTTGGCGGATATCGGAATGAAAGGTACGGTGAAGGGTCTCGGCTACGGTCTGGCCCTGGGGTCGGTCTCCATTGACCGCCGTGTTCGTAATCCTTATCGTGACCCGTGGCGTGGTACTAGTTACTCCATGGCACCGGCCGGTGTTCACCCCCTACTCGCTCCTGGCACTAGCACAGTTTGCCCTAGTGGGCTGGGCTGAAGAGCTATTCTTCCGCGGCTATTGCGTAACTGCTCTCAATAGTGGCCGGGGGACGTTGGCGGCAGCATTGTCCGCACTGGCATTTGTCCTTTCCCACGGGCTCAACACCAATATCAGCAGCCTCGCGCTTGCCAATATCTTCGTGGCAGGCCTCTTGTTTGCGTATATGTTCCTAGGGACTGGGAGCATCTGGATGCCTGTGGGTTATCACATCACCTGGAACTACTTCCAGGGCCCCGTCTTTGGACTCCCGGTGAGCGGCGGCCCGGTAGTGCCTGGAGTGTATGAGGCGGCGCTCAAGGACAACCTGCTAACGGGGGAGCCTTCGGACCCGAGGGAGGCTTGGTGGTCACCGCCGTGCTATCGCTGGGATTCCTGGCGGTGCGGTGGCATCTAAGCCGGGCTCAGCCCTGAGAGATGGGGCAGGAATCCAGGTGTTGTTGGAGAAGGTTCCGGTATGATAGGGGGTTTTACCACTTGCCAGACGAGCGCCCTCGCATTCCCCGCCTGCCTCTTTTGGCCGAACTCCCGCTGCCCGGGCCCGACCTGGTACGGCTGGTGACGTTTCTCAACCAGACCCTGAAAGAGTACGGGTTCGTGTTCGGGCTTTCCCGGGACGGCGAAGGTTACCGGCTGTCCGTTTACCGGGTGCCTGGTAGCCCCAACCTGCCCGGTCCGGAAGCAGGTGACCACCAACCTGGTCCGGGGCAATAGTGTTTGCCGGCTCCATCCTGCAGGAGGTTGGCACTGGCACCGTCCTTGAGCCTAACCCGGCTTAGTGGACACTCCCAATTGGGCATACTTGGGAATAAGGGAGTTGTTGCCAATGCCGGGATCAAGGCGACCATATCCGCTGGAGTTCCGGACGGAAGCTGTCCGCTTGGTACGTGAGAGTAGGAAGAGCATCAGCCAGACGGCCAAGAACTTGGGCGTATCACCTGAGTCACTCCCCAGCTGGATTCGGCAGCAAAAGATCGATGCGGGCCAGCAGGAGGGGCTGACTACCTCTGAACGCGAGGAACTGCAACGCTTGCGCCGGGAAGCCCGCATCCTGCGGGAGGAGCGCGAGATCCTAAAAAAAGCCGCCGCCTGCTTGGCCCAGGAGACCACCAGAACCCGGTAGCGCGGTTCGGGTTCGTGGAGCGAGAGGAAGGCCAACTATGGCGTGGTCACCATGTGCCGGGTGCTGGGTGTCTCCACCAGCGGGTACTACCAGTGGCGACAACGGGCACCATCAGCGCGGGCACTGCAGGATGCGGCTCTGACCCAGCTGATGGCAAGGATCCATCAGGCCAGTGGCGGAACCTACGGGGCGCCCCGCATCCACGCAGAACTCCGCCTGGCCCATGGCGTACGCTGCGCGCGCAAACGGGTGGCCCGGCTCATGCGCCAGGCGGGTCTGGCTGGGGTGCATCGGCGGCGGTTGCGGGGTTGTACCCGGCGGGATCCGGCCCGGTCGTCCTACCCGGACCGGATCCAGCGGGACTTTGTGGCCTCAGCACCGGATCAACTGTGGGTGGGGGACCTGACGCAGCATGCCACGGATGAAGGCTGGCTGTATTTGGCCGTGGTGATCCACGTCTTCTCCCGCCGCGTGGTGGGCTGGTCCATGGGCGACCGTCCCACCGCGGACTTGGTCGTCGGGGCGGTGAACATGGCGGTGCACAACCGGCGGCCAGGAGAAGGTCTGATCCACCATCCGGAACACGGGAGTCAGTACACCTCGCTCAGCTTCGGCGACCGGCTGCAGAAGGCGGGCATCCTGGGTTCGGTGGGAGATGCACTGGACAACGCCGTGGCGGAGAGCTTCTTTGCCACCCTGCAGACCGAACTGCTGGACCGGCACGCCTGGGCGAGGCGCGTCCAACTGAGGACGGCCATCTTCGAGTACATGGAGGTATTCTACAACCGAGAACGCCGGCACTCCGCGCTTGGCTATCACAGCCCCGCGGAGTATGAGAGGAAGTGGTACACTAAGCAACTAAACGAAACAGCGTGAGATCAAAGCCCTCATGGTGTACACCAAACCGGGGCAACTCCATCCTTGCTCCCTCAAGGACACCAAGGCTGCCCGCATCGCTTTCCCCGTATCCATGGCGCTTACCACGTTTTGGATGATGTCGGGCTGCCTAATCGGCCTTATCAGCCGGGTGCCCTTTCCCGGGCTGCGCGTGGGAGATCTAGCTATGCCCACGGCCATCATGAACTTCCTCCCCGTGGCCGGCATCATAGTCTGGCACGCACTCATATCGGCCATCATGTCCACAGTGGACTCGCTGCTGCTTGCCGTGGGCACCAGCTTCTCCCTGGATATCGTGAAGAGGTACATCAGAAAAAACCTCTCGGACAAGGTGCAGCTGGTCTTGTCCAAGGTGGGCGCATTCCTTATCTGCACCATAGCCTTCCTCCTGGCCATCAAGCCACCTAGCTTGATAACGGTGATCAACGGCTTTGCCATGGGAACCTTCTCGCTTCTCGGGATCCCATTGCTCATGGCGGTGTACTGGAAGTGGGCCACTACCACTGCTGCCGTCGTGGCAACCCTCGGTGGCCCCCTGGTATTCATCATCTGAAAAAACTACCTGGTAGCCCGCACCGGTCTGCACGAGATGATCGGAGCCCTGCTGGTGGTGCCCCTAGTGATCATCACTAACCTCCTTACCCAGGCGCCCTCTAAGGAAACGGTTGACCGGTACTTCACAGCCTAGGCACGGCGTACAACGGGCTGCTCTCGTCGACGAGAGCGGCCCGTTATCCTATGCAGCCAGCATGGGCAAGGAGCCGGGATATTGGTGCCCTGGGCAAGGTGTGGGTTGGTGCCGGGAGGGGCAGGGATTCTGGGGTTTTTGGTTGAAGCTGCAACGGGCCAGCTACAGGCACCGGTGTTGGGTGGAAGCCGCCTGTTCAGGAAGGATGCGATGCTCTACTTGTGCTGCCACCGGGTTCATCTCATGTGTACGGTGCCGGCGGCACTGGGCACCTCCGTTTGAGGCCGGAGGATGTCACGCCAGAACCCATGGAAACCTATGGCCGCGGGACGTTGTCGCTCCAGTGACCGGCAGGTTCTGGTGTAGAGGGAAGGTGTGTAGATGAAAGTACTGCGTAAGAAGCTGGCACTGGCCGTGCGCGAGCTCTACCAGGCCGGCCTTATCACATCTACTGGCGGCAACGTAAGCTGCCGGGTCGATGGCGGCTTCTTGATCACCCCCAGCGGCAAGGCCAAGGGCACCCTGGAGGCGGAGGACATGATCTTCCTGGATGCCGCCGGGCGGGCAACCGGGGGCGAACGGCCTTCGGCAGAGACCGGAATGCACTTGGCCGTCTACCGGGAACGGCCGGACACCGGGGCGGTGGTACATAATCATGCTCCCATGAGCCTGCTCCTGGGCATAACCGGAATGGCCATCCCCCCGGTCAGCTTGGAGAGCCTGCCATTTGTGAGCCTGCCCCGAGTCCCGTTCCATCTGCCCGGATCCAGGCAGCTGGCTGACGCGGTAGGGGCTGCCCTGGCCGGGTCGGCTGCGGTCCTCTTGGTGAACCACGGCGCTGTTACGGCCGGGTCCAGCTTGGAGAAGGCGGTGGAAGTCAGCCATACTCTGGAATCAGCGGCCCGGATGGCTTGGTGGTTGCAGGTTTTGAAACTCCCTATCTCCGAGCTGGACTTGGGGGTTATAGAGGCATTACTCAAGTCCGGTCTGAAGTGACTCCCTGGTTCGAAAGCACCCTCTGCCCGTCCTGTTGGTCCATTGAAACCGAGCTTCTCGATACGCTTCACATCTCTTCTGATGGTGGCCTGCCGGTCGCGTTCATCAAAGTAGTTGGCTCCGAGCTCGTTGTAGACGGTCCCGTTCTTCAGTAGATGGTAGGCGATCACCAGAATGGTATGCCCCACCGCCACCGCTGCCCGCTTGGCGCCCCGCCGAGCAGCAATGCGGTGGTATGGGGCCGACAGACAGGTATGCTTGGTCCGTCCGCCGGCTTGACCCGCCTCCACCAGCGCTTCGCGGAGCCATGGGCTCCCCTTACGGGGCTTCCCACTCCAACGTTTGCCCGCACTCTCATGATTCCCCGGACACATCTCCGCCCATGATGCCAGGTGACCGGCGCTGGGGAACTGGTCCATGTCATCGCCGATCTCCGCCACGATCACTTCCGCGGTGCGGCGACACTCCGGGTATGGTCTGCAGTCGGTCCGGGGCCGACTCAAAAGCGCGCATGCGCTGCTCGATCTCCTGGCTGAGCTGGGTGATCTGCTGGTCCAGGAAGTCCACGTGCTGCAACTGGGTGGCCAACAACAGGCGCTGATGTGGACCCATCAAACCCCTGAGTGCCTGCTCCAGTTGGGCTTGCTTCCCTTGCAGACGCCCCTTGGCCAGCGCCGCCAACACCTCGGGATCGGTGGTGCGCGCCACTAACGTCTCCAGCATGGTCCGGCCCGACTTTCCCAGGACATCGGACGCCACCGATGCCAACTTGATATTGGCCCCCTCCAGTGTCTTCTGCAAGCGGTTGACCTCAGCCGACCGCTCCCGCACCAGGGCCTTGCGGTAACGCACCAGCTCCCATAGTTCCCGCTGCTCCCGGTCGGGAATGTAACTGCCCCTGAGCAGACCGTGGCGCAAGAGGTCTGCGATCCATTCTGCATCCTTCACGTCGGTCTTCTGCCCCGGCACCGCCTTGATGTGCTGGGCATTAACCACCAGCAGCTTGAACTCATGGCTCTCCAAGAGGTTGTAGACCGGTTTCCAATATACCCCGGTGGCCTCCATCGCCACATGGGTAACCTGCTCCTCCTCTAACCAGTCAGCCAGCGCCAGCAGATCCGCCGTCATAGTACCAAAGGACCGGGTGGATCGGCCCGGTGGGGGTGACACAAGCCGTCAGCGACCGTTTATGCACGTCAAGACCACAACACCGCTCGTAAACTACCTGCATCACGCTCACTCCTGTCTTGATTCCAGCGGGAGCGGCGGTCTCATGCGGGAAATCTACCCTGCGTGCTCGCCCAAAACCGGGCGGCGACAGACTGTGGTGCTCAGACCGCCGGGATCTGTCTACTCTTCGGGCTCGATGCACCAAGTAAGCCCGATCTCGTCAACCCGCCGTGTATTGGCAGGAGAGTTCGACATCGGAGCCCATTTTTTTCATGCCCTGTGGTGCCAACCATGGCATGGGGGTCTACCAGGAAGTGACATGGCGTGCCGGGCCCCCGGGTACGCGGGGTCAGGCGGGTGTTATCGGAGAACCCAACGGAAAACCTCAGGGCGTCCAACCGCTGCCGGCGGTTGGTGCTGCACATAGCAGGAGAATGCCGCCGCCCGGAGGGCGGCGGCCTGGTATCCGCTGCCTTAGCTAGTTGCGGCTTCCTGGTCTGAGGCCTGCCTGAGGGCCTCAAGGCCCACCCGGTCGATGAGCGCGCTGAAGCGTTCCCTTGGCAGCTTGTGGGCCAGGTAGAAGGAGATGCAGGCGTCCAAGAGCCTCAGACCCTCGTCCAGGGACACCAGGTCTACCAAGGTGCGGGCCAGCACCGGCCGCCTCCCCAACCTGCCGCCCACCAGTACCTTCACCCCCCTGGTTGCTGGCGCCAGCGTCCCGGTGGGGCACACCCGGATGCACATCCCGCAATCCAGGCATGCCGTCCGGTCGATGACCGGCCCACCCTTCAAGGTGATGGCCCGGTCCGGGCAAGCCTTGACGCAGGCCCTGCAATCGGTACACGGTTCTTCCGTCACTCCGGGCCGGGTAACTGCTACCAGGGCAAAGTCCCGTATCTGCGGCTCCGAACAGCAATTGGCACACCCGGCCACTGCCACCCGGAACTTCTGGTGGGTGAGCACGTGTCCAGAGGCGGGCTGCTCATGTAGACTGGAAGCCCGCAGCCGTTCCTCCACCCGCTTTACTTCCTGCGGCCCGCCAAACTGCGACAGCCGGCACCCGGTAGCTGCGCCACATGCCCGGAAATCCCAATACTCCCCTGCAGGCAGCATGCTACGACCTCCCGACTTTTCTAGCTATAATGGTGACAGGCCACCCAGTGCCCCGCCGCGATCTCCCTAAACTCCGGTCGTTTCGTTGCACATACCTCTGCCACCTGCGGGCAGCGAGTGTGGAAGCGGCAACCCGGCGGCGGGTTGATGGGGCTGGGAATGTCGCCCTTGAGGATGATGCGCTGGGTCTTGGCAAAAGGATCCGGTTCCGGTACGGCCGAAAGCAGTGCACACGTGTACGGGTGGGTGGGGTTGGCAAACAGCTCCGGGGTGGGCGCAAGCTCGGCCAGCTGCCCCAAGTACATCACTCCCACCCGGTCACTTACGTGCTTGACTACGGCAAGGTTGTGGGCGATAAAGAGATAGGTCAAGTCCAGATCCCTCTGCAGGCCCACCAGCAAGTTTATGATCTGGGCCTGGATGGAAACGTCCAGGGCGGACACGGGCTCATCGCACACCACCAGCTTGGGGTGGAGCGCCAAGGCCCGGGCGATACCGATGCGCTGGCGCTGGCCCCCGCTGAACTCGCCCGGGTGCCGTTCTCCGTCGGACACGTCCAGGCCCACCAGTTCCAGGAGTTCCTCTACGCGGCGCGAGATTTCCCGGTGGGAGCCTACGCGGTGGATCACCAGCGGCTCGGCGATAATGTCCTTGACGGCAAATCGTGGGTTAAGCGACGAGTATGGATCCTGAAAAATCAGCTGCATCTCCCTGCGCAGGGAGCGAAGTTCCCTGCCACTCAACTGGCTCAGGTCCCGGCCCCTAAAGAGAACCTCGCCGCTGGTGGGCTCGATCATCCTGAGCAACAGCCGGGCCACGGTGGTCTTGCCGCAGCCACTTTCTCCCACCAGGCCCAGGGTCTCACCTTCGTGCACCTCAAAAGAGACATTCTCCACCGCCTGCACGTGGTTAATGACTCGTTTGAGCAGTCCACCGGTGATGGGGAAATACTTGCGCAAACTCCTTACGGCCACTAGAGGTTCTGTCAAGACCCGGCCCCTCCTTTCGCCAGGCGCTGCCAGCAGCGGACCCGGCGTTCGCCCATAGCTACCAGTTCGGGCGGCTGGTGCCGGCAGATGTCCGTGGCCTCGTTGCACCGGGGATGGAAACGGCACCCGGGCGGAAATCGCGATGGGTGCGGCACCGAGCCCCCAATGGGTCTGAGTTCGTCCAGGTCTTCCCGCAGCCGCGGGAGAGAAGCCAACAGGCCCATGGTGTAGGGATGGAGGGGTTCGGAGAACAGGTCTCCCACCCGGGCCTCCTCCACGATGTTGCCGGCGTACATCACGTACACCCGTTGAGTGGTCTCGGCCACCACGCCCAGGTCGTGGGTGATGAGCAAAAGCGCCATGCCCAGGTCGCGCTGGAGACCCTTGAGCAGCTCGAGGATCTGGGCCTGGATGGTGACGTCCAGGGCCGTGGTGGGCTCGTCGGCGATGAGCAGGGCCGGGCGACAGGCCAGTGCCATGGCGATCATCACCCGTTGTCGCATGCCCCCGGACATCTGGTGCGGAAACTCCTTTACTCTCCGCCCGGGGTCTGGTACTCCCACCAGCCGCAACATGTCCACTGCAGCATCGCGCGCGGCCGTACGGGAAAGCCCGCCGTGGAGCTGGAATACCTCGCCAATCTGGTCGCCTACAGTGAACACCGGGTTGAGCGAGGTCATTGGCTCTTGGAAGATCATGGCCATGCGGTTACCGCGCACCCGCTGCATCTGGCCATCACTGAGGGCCAAGATGTCCTGACCCTGGAATGTGAGGCGGTCGGCCCGGACCACGCCCGGGGGCGAGGGAATAAGCCGCATGACTGCCAGTGAGGTCACACTCTTGCCGCAACCGCTTTCTCCCACCAGTCCTACGGTTTCACCGGG
The DNA here is from genome assembly GCA_040756655.1 of Bacillota bacterium. GTDB lineage: Bacteria > Bacillota > Sulfobacillia > UBA8153 > UBA8153 > JBFLYN01. Next base: position 16,145 of record JBFLYN010000008.1, on the reverse strand, counting down.
TCCCACCGTAAGGTCGATGCCGTTCACCGCCTGCAAAAGTCCGCTCTCGGTGGCAAAAGCTATGCGTAACCGTTGAATGTCCAACAGCGCGTCAGGCATTCACCGCACCTCCCCCCGCGGGCTCATCCAGCGTTAGCAGGGAAGGATCCTTGCGCAGGCGCCTGAAAAGACGCTGGCTCATGCGCGCCCTCCGAACCTGGGGGTTGAAGATCTCCTCCAGGGCATACCCGGTGAGCATAAATCCCAGCACGGTCACGAAGATGGCCAGTCCCGGCGGGATAATCCACCACCAGGCCCGAAACAAAAGCCCGTGGTTGGCCTGGGCTTCCTGGAGCATCTTGCCCCAGCTTACCGCCACCGGGTCACCGAACCCCAAGAAGCTGAGCCCGGCTTCGGCCACCATCACCCCGGCCGACGCCAAGACCCCATTGACGATGAGGAGGGGCGATACTGCCGGCAGGATGTGCCGGGACATGACGTAGAGGCTGGTGGCCCCGGCAGTCTCTGCCGCCACCACGTAGTTTTGGCTCTTCAAAGACAAGACTTGCGATCGGATCATGCGGGCCACGCCGGCCCAGCCAAGGATGGTGAAGATGATGATGATCATGTAAAAGCGAGTTCCGAAGTAGGTGGCGAGCATGATCATCAAGGGTAGCCCCGGGATGACAAAAAGGATATCCGCCGTCCGCATGACCAGGGTGTCGGCCAGGCCGCCCAGGTACCCGGCGGCGATGCCCATGGCCGCGCCGGTCAGCGTCACGATGATGCCGGTGGAGAGGCCCACTACCAGGGAGATGCGCGCCCCGTAAATGAGCTTGCTGAGGATATCGTTACCGAAAGCGTCCGTCCCCAGCCAGTGGACGCCACCCGGGCGGGCTCGCCTGACGGTCCGGTGGTCAAGGTTGTAGGGGTCGAAGGGGGCCAGGGCCGGGGCGGCCAGGGCCACCAGGGTCACCAAGAGGATGAGCAGAAGGCCCACGCGGCCGGTGGGGTGGCGTAGCAGTCGTCTCAGCGTCATCATAACTCCCACCCCTATTTCAGCTGGACCCGGGGGTCCAGCTGGGCATAGACCAGGTCGGTGGCAAAGTTGGCCAGCACGGTGATGGTGGCCAGGATGAGCATAGTACCCTGCATAAGCGGGTAGTCGAGGGAACGGGAAGCTTCGATGATGAGAAGGCCCATTCCTTCCCAGGAAAAGATGGTCTCGATGATCACCGCCCCGCCGATGATGCCCGAAAGGCTGAGCCCGATGCGGGTGACCAGCGGCAGCATGGCATTCCTGAAGGCGTGCTTGTACAGGACCACCCGGGAGTTGAGCCCCTTGGCCCGGGCGGTGCGCACAAAATCCTCGGAGGTCACGTCGATCATGCTGTTTCTCACCAAGACCGCATAGCCGATGATGCCGCTTAGGGCCATGCTGACCACAGGTAGGAAAGCGTGGCGGGCCACGCTGGCCAAAAACGGCAAGTTCAGCCCCCTGGCCAGGCCAGGCGTCACCATGCCGAAGGCAGGCAGCCACTTGAGGGTGAAGGCAAACAGCATCACCAAAAGCAGGGCAAACCAGAACGTCGGCATGGCCGATACGATGATAGCCGAAGCCAACAGGGCAGACTCGGCGGTGCCGCCTCTTCTCCAGGCCGCATAGGCACCGTAGATGATGCCGCCGGCAATGGAAATCAGGGAGGCAGAAGCGGTGAGTGCGACTGTCCAGGGGATGCGGGAGCTGATCACCTGCATCACCGGGCGCCGGTAGGTGTAGGATACCCCCAGCTCTCCCCGGAACAGGTTCTTCAGGTAGGCAAAATACTGGTAAGATAGGGGCTTATCCAGCCCGAACAAAGCCTTGATCTCCTGCCTGGCCTCTTCAGACAGCCGGGGGTCCTCGTAGTAGTGACGAGCGGGATCCCCGGGCATGACCCGTGGCAGGAAAAAATTCAGGGTTATGACAACAAACATCAAGACGGCGGTTTGAAACAACCTGCGCATAAAATAGGCGCCACTCATGAAGATTCTCTCCTTAGCCGGCACGCGGCCGGTTACCAGTGTGCCCCGGGGTGGGAGGGAGGCGGCCCAGCCGCCTCCCTCCAGTTGATACATGGGAGTTTTACTTGGGCCTCAGCTGGCGGTAGGTGGTGGCGTTGGACACAGAACGCTCGGGCTGGTTATACCAGCCGGTGAACCGGTCGTCACGGTACATGTTGATTACATCGGCCGTGAATACCGGGACATGGTAGTAGACGCCGGCGATGTGTTCCTGCATCTGCTTGAGCAGCTCGACGTACCGGTCGCGGTTCAGTTCCGCCCGCATGGCCTCGGAGATCACGTCGTAGTTAGGGTCGGAGTGCCCGCCGTAGTTAAACCCAGCCACCCGGCCGCCGGTGATCAGGCCGCGCGATGTGTGGTAGTAGAAGAACATCATGTCCGGGTTAGAGAAGCTGAGGTTGAACAGGGAAACGTCGAAGTCGGGAGCCATCTGCCGGTTGCGCAACGCTTCAGCGGTCAGGGGGGTGAACTTGGCGTTGATCCCGATCTTCTTGAGCTCCGCTACCAGGTACTCGGCTACATTGATCTGCGGCGGGACGTTGACCGTGAGAATGTCCACAACGAGCTGGTCGCCCTTGGGAGTCTCCCGCCACCCGTCGCCGGTGGCATCTTTGTAACCAGCCTGGTCCAGTAGGGCTTTGGCGGCGTTAGGGTCGGCCTTCACTGCCGGGAACTTATCGTTATAGTAGAACATGGTCGGTGCCACCAGGCCCGGGCCCTGCGTCCGGCCGAAGCCCAACAAGAGGTCTTTGATGAGTTTGTCCTGATCAATGAGGAGGCTTATGGCCTTGCGGAAGTTGATGTCGTTGTACGGCTCGTTGCGCAAGTTGAACATGACGGTCGTGGTGGAGGACGACGGGGCAGCTGCCACCTTGACATTGGGATACTGGCCAGGGTTCTTCATGACGTCCTCGGCCACTGCCGGATCAACCCGCCAGGCCAACAGGTCGAACTTGCCCGCCAAGAGCGACATGATACCCACGGTCTCATCGCGCACCACCGTCAAGGTGATCTTTTCCAGGTCATACTGGTGGCGGTGGTGTTCTTTGCGGTTTTCCAGCACCATGTACTGGCCGTCGACCTTCTCAGCCAGCTTGAACGGGCCGCTGCCCACGGGCTGGAGGTTGGGGAAGTTAAGCGGGCTTTGAATGCCCTCCCAGATATGCTTGGGAACGATGGACACGGTGGTACCCAGAAGCCGTAGGCTGCCCGACTGGGGAGCCATCAGCTTCAGGTCCAGGGTGTACTGGTCTACCAGCACTGCCTCGATGACGTTGGCGGTAATGGCCATGAAGCCCGGGAAGCGGGCCTGCTTGACGAAGTTGAAGCTGAACACGGCGTCCTCGGCAGTCACAGGCTTGCCATCGGAGAACTTGGCCTGCTTGTTCAGCTCAAACCGCAGGACCTTCCCGCCTTCCAGGACCGTCCAGGTGTCGGCCAGGCCCGGGCGGAGTTCGCCCTTTTCCTCATCGTAGCCGAGCAGGGTATCATAAACAAAGCCGGTGATGTAGGTTTCCGTGGAACCCATGCCCATGTAGGGGTTGAGGTTCCTGGCGTCTGAGAGCACGGCCACTTTCAGATTCCTGGCGTCCGGGTCCACTGGAGCCGGCGGAGGGGTCTGTGGTGCAGGCGGTGTCGCCGGCTTGGGCGCACACCCCAGCACCAGGGCAGCCACCAGGAAGACGGCCGTTAGCGCAAGCGGTAACCGTTTCATTCCTTTTGCACCCCCCAAAATATGTTACAGGATCCTGGTACCGAAGCCTTCCTTGGACGCAGAGTTGTCCCAGATCTCCTTGATGTGGATGATGTAGGCCGGGCGGTTGGGCCACTTTTCGGGCGCCGGGCGATGGTAAGTATCGTGCTGGGCATTTACGAATGTGTGGTAAGGGCCGCTCTCGTGGATCTCCAGGATGCCCCTGACCTCGAACGAGATCACCGGGGGCTGGAAATAGCACAGCACTATCTCCTTGTTGGCCAGGTAATTCTCCCAGCTGTGCTTTTTGGCCAGCTCCAGCGAGCCCAGCATGGAGAAGTCTATGCGCCCGGCGCAGTCTTCTCCCCACATGTGCTTGAGCAGAAGTTGCAGGCCAGCCTCGCTGTAGCCCTCCCGGTAGCCCTGGTTGATGTGGGCCAGGTAGTCGTCGGTGGTTTCTTGGAGGTATTCGGCCTTGGGGATGAACCCTGCGCCCTTGATGGCGCCGTTGAGACCCGCCGGACCGCCGGAGACGAAAGTGGGGCAGTGCCGGGTGAAATTCAGGAAGATCTTCTCGGGCGCGACCTTCTCGCCGCTGGCCATTTTTCGTACCATCTCGGCGCGCCCTTGGTAAGCCCAGTTGTAGAAGCGCTCCGGCAATTGGAATGACATTCAACCAACCTCCTCACGGTTAGCCAACCTTGGGGCCCCCTTTTCCCCCCTTTGCATCATCGCCCCAGATGATCTTGACGTGGTTTTGCAGCATCTTGATGGCCGACTGCATTTTCGGTAGCATAAACTCTCTCTGGCGCACTAGCTCCTCTTTCCCATCGGCGGTCAGGCGATAACGCTTGCGTGGAGGAGTCGAACCCACGTCCCATTCTCCCGCGATGAGCCCTTCTGCCTCCAGCCTGTTGAGCAGCGGGTAGAGAGAGCCCGGGCTGGGCTTCCAGTGCCCGCGGTTGGTGCGGGTTATATACTGGACGATCTCAGCGCCGTAGGCCTCCTGCCCGGCCAGAAAGTGCAGAAGATACAGCCTCAAAAACCCCTTAATCAGGATCTGCTGGTCAACTGGTGTTTTTTTCACGGAGTACCTCCTAACTACTAATAGCTCGCTCCGCTACGGGCCCGGCAATACGCCAAGACTTTACGCAGGCTACCTATGGTGGCCAAAGCCATAAAGGGCCACGCTGCAATACCAAACCACGTTACACTATGACCGGACATTTGCAGCCACTTGCCCAGGGACATAAGGCCGAACCCAATGGTAAATGCCAGTTGGTAGAGCTGGCGGTGCCTGAAAAACGCTACTGCCGAAACTGCCAAATGGAAAGTAAAGGTTACTGCCAGGAACAAGCTAGCGTCCTCCCTGTTTGTCGCCAACTCCACATAACTTCTTCCAGACTGCATATATCGGTAGAAGACCTCTACTTCTAACGATATATATCGGCACCGATCAACCATTCCACGTCCCGTCCCGATTTCCTTCTGGCCAAGACAAATTAACCATGAGCCGCCGAAAGGACAGCATAAAGCGGATGGAAGGGGGGAAGGTGCCAGCGAACGGCGAGATGGTGTCAAAGCCTGCCGACTGGTATAATCGAGGTGAGGTCCAAGTGTAGACGGGAGTTGAGAGCTTGCCTTATCGACCGGTGGAACGCCGGGACTGGCGCCGTAACAGCCTGTACCTGGCCATTTTCCTGGTAGTCCTCACTGTGGGTGGCCTGGCCCTGATGCCCAGGCACAGTGACTTGAGCCTGTTGGTCTGGCTGGGCATGGTTGCCTTTGGCCTGGGGCTTTTGGTGCGTTGGCACACCCGCAGTTTCGCCTACCGGTGCGCCCAGTGCGGGCAGGAATTTGAGATCGGCCTTGGCACAGATTTCATCTCTCCTAGTGGCCTTGACAAGAAAGGTGCCTGGAAGTACTTAAAGTGCCCTCGATGCGGCCAGCGCACAAGGGCCCGGGTCTTGGAAAGGCGCCCAGGTTAGACCGCTATGTTTCCGGAATCGGCCCGGTTGGGGACGGGGCCCACCTCTTCCCCAAAGCCGGGCCTATCCACGCCTAAGGCCTGGGCAGGAGTTCGTGGTGCCTGGGTTCCTGCTGGATCAGGCGGTTGACTTGGGTTGACCTGGTAAGCTTCTTTCCTGGTGCAGGCCCGCATGCAAGCCGGTGTTCTATGTGAACCAGTCCAGGTCCCGGTCACCGGCTCCACCTGGCCATGGGCCACGCCCCTGCCGGTCGCGGGCCCGACAGATAGACCGGGAGCATTGGCGCTCCACGGAGGTTTCATTGCACAGCCACTAGCGCACTGGGTTTCGGCCGGGTGGGCCCGTTCTGGAGCCTTTTGCCTCTCAGCCAGGCCCGGCCACGCTTAACCCAGTCAAGCAGGACTTTGGTCAAGACCGGAGAAGCTCGGTCCAGATGGGAGTGGTGCCCGGTGACCGTCCGGAGGTGGCGCAACGCGTTCCTTTACTTTGCCTTGTGGTCCCTTTTGGTATTTTACCCCAACCCCTGGCGCCTGGGCGTAAGCCTGGTGCGCATCGCCAGGGCACCACTGGACGCAGAGGCGGTAAGCGAGCTGGCGGCCCGGATGCCGGAAAGCCCGGCCGACATCGAACGCTATGTGCTCACCCATTTCCCCTACCAGCACGATTGGCTGACCTACGGAGTCCCGTGGTATTACCCAAGCGTGAAGGAAGCACTGGCTCGTGGTACCGGCGATTGTAAGACCAGGTTCGTGATCCTGGCTTCCTTGTTCGAAGCTCTGGGGATCCCGTACCGCCAGACCGTTTCCTTGTCCCACTACTGGGTGACCTACGAGGGCAAACCCGAGACCGCGCTGGAGTCTGGTGCCAACGCCTGGCTGGTACGGGAGGAGGGCAGGACCCGGCTGCAGTTACCCCGGGAAGACTGGCGCCAGATCTGGGAAAGCTTTCTGGACGCCTTCTGGCACGCCATGCCGCCCCTCCGCAAGTTCGTGTGGCTGACGGGAGTGCCTCTGACCCTATGGTGGACCGGCCGAGGACGACAGGTGTTGTCAATGAGCTAAGGGCGCGGCAGGCGGCAGCGCCCGGGTCGCGTACCGTGCCCCAGGGCAATGGTTGCCGGCCTGGTGCAGGAGCGTAGCAGGCCACTTGTGGCATCTGGCCAGTCCCCCGTACCTTCTCCACACCGTTTCCAGCAGGAACACCGTCGGCATCGTCAGAGCCGTCCTGGTCTTACCTGCCCGATACCCGGGTGGCGGGAAGAAAAACCGCCCTCGGCCCCTGAAAACCTCCCGTGAAGTGCTGTTCCCGGGAATACCTGGCCCCGGCCAGGGCCTCGAAAACGTTACCCGCTATAGAACCCCCTTTCACCGGTACAGGGTCGGCTCCCGACAGGTCATATCCCAGCCGGATCTCGCCGGCGAAATTCCCGGTGATCGGATCCACCTGCAGGCTGGAAAACGAAGTCAGCAAAAACCGAGCCTGTTGTTCCAGTTCCCGGGCTGGCCATGGCCCCGCTTGCACCACGGTGCAGCCTGACGTCCCGGTGGGGGTTACTCCCAGGTACTCAGCATACTGCTGGGTGGCCAGGAGCGCGCGGGCCCGCCCAGCCTGTACCAGCACCAGGCTTCTGCCGGGCAGGCCTTCTCGGTCGAAGGGGGCGCTGGAATTGCCCCAAGCGAATAGGCTGTCGCTGCACAGGGTGAGGGGGTCTCCGGTTACTTCCCGCTCGCCGAATACGCTTTCTCCCAGCTGTATGCGGCTAATCTTCCGGTAATGGTTCTGGGCGTCCAACTGAAAGAGAAACGGCGCAAACAAGGAGGATAATTCGCGTCCGGCTACGACCACCGGGAATATCCCGCCTTCCGGCAACCCGGCGGCCAGAGTATCCCGGGCGGCCCGGGCCTGTTCCCTGGCCTCCTCCCGGATGTCCAGCAGGGACGTGGCGCGGCGCCTGGCGCTGTGATAGGTCTCAGCCTCGCTGGCCCCGGACCGGGCGGTGATGACAAACTCCAAGAAGAGATCGGTGGCAGCATAACTTCCCGTGGCGCCCCGGCTGTTGGCAAATTCCACTTCCTCGTAGCCGGCGAACAACTCGGCGCTGGCCAGATACACATCCTGTTCAGCGGCCACGGTCTCTACGAGGGTATCCGCCAGATCTCCTATGACCCCGGCCGCCCGGGTGGCGAGGGCCGCATCCACCAATTGGACCTGGGGGTAGGGGGCGGGCGCCGGTAGTCCGTGGGGAGGGTTTGACACCATGCCTGCGGCAAGCACTGCCCAGTTCACCCGTTTCTCCAGGTTGCGGTCGCCGGGGAGCAAGGTGAAGCTGGCCGCTCCCCGCCCGGGATGATCATGGTACACCGTCACCCGGGTGGTGTCGGAGGTCACCTCCCGGGTGTTTTCCTTGACGGCGCCAGTAAGGTACAGCTGGTGTTCACGCCGGAATACCCGGCGGAATCGCCAGTCGTGAACCCCACAGTGTTGCGATAGTGCGTGCTCCAGCTCCTTCATCACCCCAGCCTCGCCTTCAGCTTGAGATGCGGGCCGCCCAGGCCCACCATAACGGTTTCTTTGTGGCCCTTGCCGCAGCCACCTGGGAAGAGCTCCAGGTCACCGGCGACCATGGATACACTGGACAGAAGGTCAGGTACATAGCCGGTGAGTGCCACTGGGCTGAAGTACCGGCCGGTGAGTTGGCCGTCCAGGATCTCCCGGCCCCACAGGCAGATACACTGCACGCCCCAGCCCTTGGGGTCTTCCATGCCGCTTTGGAAGCGGCCAAGGTATACTCCATGCTTGGTACAGGCGATCATCTCTTCGAGCGAGTGTGGCCCGGGCCCGAAGAAGGTGTTGGACATGCGGGCGTAAGTCTTACGGGCGTAGGACTCCCGGCGCCCGTTGGCGGTCCGCTGGCCCCCCAGCCTGTCCCAGGAGTAGAGGTCTGAAAGGCCCTGGAGGAACATGCCGGCTTTGAGGATGGTCGTACGCGAGGCAGGTTGACCCTCATCGTCGAAGAAATAGCTGCCCGGGCCACCAGGATAAGTGGGGTCATCATACAGGTCCACCAGTTCGGATCCCACGCGCTTCCCCAGGTAGGCTGCGGCCTTGGCCCGTCCTTTGACAAACATGTCCAGCTCTACCCCGTGCCCGAAGGCTTCGTGGGCAATGAGCCCGGCTACCTGCGGCGAAGCGATCACGTCATACTCGCCCGGGGGCACTTTCTCGGCATCCAGTAGCGCCAGGGCGTTGGCCGCCAGGCGTGGCCACTGGTCATCCTGTAACCGGGCCGCCTCAAAGCCCCCCCGTTTCTGGCTGAACTCGTAGTCATATGCCGTAGTCCGCCCGTTGGAGACAATGAGAGTAACGCCCGCCCGGGCATGGTGTAACCGCTGGTACAGGACCCGTCCGGGTCCCACATACAGAGTTTCCCGCTGTGATTCAGCGTAGAGGGCCTGGCAGTCCACGACCCGCTGGTCCAGTGCCCGTCCTTGCTCGCACAATTGCCGGGCCAGGTCGATCTTGTCTTCCAGTGGCACAGTGGCAGGATCGATCTCCACCTCATTAGTGTAGCTTCCCCGTAATGGTAGGTGGTGAGCAACCTTGACCGGGCCGGGTCCCAGGCCCAGGGACGCCAGGCGCCGTGCCGCCGTCCAAAGCCCTCCCGGGGATAGGTCGGCAGTGGCCACTTCGCCAAAGCTTTGGCCGTCGTATGCCACCAGCACCGCGCCACGACTGGGCGGGTCCTCGCTTACTGCCTGCTGGCGGGGGCTAAAGGTCACATTCAGTCCACAATCGCTCGTTACCAGGGCGTAGGCGTAGGGAAGCTTCTGGTTGAGGTCATCCACGATCTCCAAAAGCCGGGACGTCAAGATCTCGTGGTCCATGAACCTTCACTCCTCCAGTAACCCAAGAAGATAGGCGCGGCCTTCCGTCCAGGTGCGTTCCACGCCCTCAAGGATGAAGGGCCCGCGGTAGTCTGCGGCGCGCAGTGCAGCCATGACTGCCTGCCAGTCTGCCGTTCCCCGCCGGTCGCCCGGTGGTAGGTGACGGTCGGTGTGCCCATCGTTGTCGTGCAGGTGGGCGCTGACCAGGGATGGGGCAAAGCTTTCGATCCAACCCAAGGGCGATGGTTCGAGGTTGGCGTGCCCGGAGTCATAGCAAAAGCCCAGGCCCGGGCATGTTCCGAGGAGATAGGCGAAGTCCTCCCGTCGCTCTCCCAGGTAATAGAGGTCGGCGCGGGGGAGCCTGAACAGGTTTTCCACGGTGACCCCCACCCCGAGGTTGCCGCCCAGCTCCACCAGCTCTGCCAACGCCGAGCGCGCGCACTCCAGTGCTTGCTTCCGGTGCCCGGGGGTATCCCGGTCATATCCCATACCCAAGTGGAAGTTCACCCAGCGTGCCCCGGCGCGGTTAGCTGCTTCCATCGTGGCCCGGGCCAGCTCGTGGCCGGGCTTGGCAAACCAAAGCGAGGTATCTGCCAGGTTTATGCGATGGCAGGCGTGAAAGCTCAAGCTGACCCGGTGCTGGTTGCATAGGGCGGTGATCTTGTCGCAGTAATGCGGGCTCCACAGCGGGCCGTGGGGAGTCTCCCCCACCCGGACCTCAAGGTGACAGTAGCCAAGAGACGCCGCCCTGGGGATGGCCTCGTCCAGTTCCTCCGGGTGGCAGTTGTGACCAAAAGCCAGCATATCTTACCTCCTTGACCATTCTCCCGGGGGTTTTCGACGTGGTGGCTTGGAAACCTCCTGGGCCAACGCCGTACACTCGTTCGAGTCGCCCGTTGTTGCCGTGGGGAAACGTGCTATGATGTGTACCAAGATAAAGCCCGGGGAGGGGAGAGGCATCGGATCGGAAACTGGTGAGAGCATGTGGCCTTTACTGCGGTGCTTGTGCCGTCTACCGGGCCCGGGAGTATCCCGAGCTGGCTGGGGAACTGGCCGCACGTTTCGGCTGCCGGCCGGACCAGGTCGCCTGCGATGGTTGTCACGGCCAGATCTCCCAGAGGTGATGGGACGAGAAGTGCCCGCACTGGCTTTCGGCGGAATCCCTCGAGGATGTGCAGGCTTGCCGGCCTGAGCAGGCTTACAGAGGTTGGGAACAGGCATCCAAGAACCTCGGGCGTTTACGTGCCATTGGGGTCAATGCTTGGCTGGAACAGCAAGTGCAAGAGTGGGCGTGCCCGCGGTGCGGCACCGCTAGGATCCAGGGCAGGCTGTGCCCGGGCTGCCGGAAGTAGACGTAGGAACCAGTCTAGGCCGAAAGGGCATAGGCCCGGGCCACGAGCACTGCAGCGGGAAGCCGGGGCGTGCCTGACTCCAGATCCTCCAGTACCAACCTTACCTCCTCTACTACTCCCTTCGGCAGTTCCGCCCGCTCCATGATGCTGCCGGCGGCCGGACCTGCCTGGAGGAGCAGGCAGGCTGCCATGACTACCATGGCGTCCACGCCGGCCTCGTCGAGGATCTCCTGGGCCTGGCGACAAGCCTTGACGCCTTGCGCTACTCGCTCCGGTTCATTGGGCAGGGTTCTCCTCAACTCTACCTCCAGGCGGTCGCGCACTGCCGAAGGCTGGTGACGGTAGGTCTGGGCTACCTGCCCTAGACACTCCACGGCATACTTGCACCAGGCCGCACACCCGGGGTCGAACCTGGGATTGACCACGGGCTTTTTGCAGGAAGGGCACTTGAGGGTTATGTCGTCCCGGAAAAACTCCATACTCTCGCCGCAGTGGGGGCAGGGAGCGTCGTAGACGTCGCTGGGCTTCCAGAACCGGCGGTCCTGGCCGGGGCAGCGGGTGAACATGAGATTCCCTCCTTGTCCCTTTAATACTAACTTTATCTATAATATATACCCGATTTCTCCAAACTGTCAAGCGTGATAGAATATGGACAGGGAGGGGAAAGGAAGGTGGGAACCGTGAGGGGCCGACCGCTCCTGGCAGGCGCCTTCCTGGGCGTGTTGTTACTAGCGTGTTGCGCCGGTTTGGTGCTGGCCCCGGGTACGCCCCATCAACCTTGGTCCGACCCGGTCACCGAGTCTCCAGCTGCAGCAACGCTCGACCCAGCCTACCAGCGACTCTTGGAGGCGGGGCTAGTCGAAATCACCCGCGAGGAAACCGGAATCATCGTTGCCTTGCCGTACGCCACCGAGGAGAACTTCATGGGCCGTGCGGTCTACGCGTCCAGCCGTGCCTTCGCCGTGCCCGAGCTGGTTGACAAGCTTGTCCGGGTGCAGGCCCGTCTCCAGGCCAGCGGGTACGGCTTGAAAGTCTTAGACGCCTACCGGCCATATTCCGTCCAGTTGATCATGTGGGAAGCCTACCCAGACCCGGTGTGGGTCGGGAGTCCACAACGGGGCTCCAGCCACAACCGCGGTGCTGCGGTGGATGTGACCCTGGTAGATGGTGACGGCGAGGAACTGGAGATGCCCACGCCCTTTGACGAGTTTTCGCCCCGGGCCCATGTCGACTACGACGGCGCGTCCGTTGCTGCACGCCGGCACCTTTCCTTACTCAGGGCGGCCATGCTGGCCGAGGGCTTCGTGGATTACCCCGCGGAGTGGTGGCACTTCTCCATACCGGGCGCTTCCCGGTACCCGCTCTTGGACCTGCCCTTGCCTGCCCCGGCCTCTGGAGCCGGGCGGTAGCGGGAAGACCAGCACCGGGCCGACCCGTGATCACTTCCTTGACGGGTTGCCCGGCCCCGTGTTAGTTTCAGTGTGTGTACTGGTACAGTAATACCCGTTGAGTTGGAGATTCGTCCCGCCCGTGGAAAGCAGCGTATCCCATGCGCGGGAAGATGAAAACGCTACCAATGAGGTGGTCAAAGTGAAGCTCACACCGGAGTTGGTCAGGCTCCTAATCCCCCTGTTCGTGCTGCAACTGGCCCTGGCGGCAGCGGCCTTGCGCGACCTTTTTCAGCGCCCGCGCGTCACGGGAGGCAACAAGTTGATCTGGGGCATAGTCATCCTGGTCTTCGGCCTGCTCGGCCCCCTGGCGTATTTCGTGTTTGGCAGAAAGGAATAGCCCCGGTGTACGCCATCGAGACCAGGAAGCTCACCAAGCGTTTCCGGGAGACCAAAGCCGTGGATGGCCTGGACCTCAAGGTGCCCCGGGGAGCCGTGTTCGGGTTCCTGGGACCCAACGCGCCGGATTTGCAATCCGAATTCTTGGGATCAGTGGGTGGCGTGAATCGGTAGCGAATAGTCACATGGGGCACCCGCTTCCCGTTCTCTTTTGTTATGGTCGTCACCTCAATCTTCTCCACCAGGGTCTGCACCAGTTCGCGCTTGGCCGCCGGGTCGGCCGTCTCCAGCTTGTCTCTCAGTTGCTCAAGGACAGTCCTGGCATTGAGCGCTTGGGTACGGATCTCTTCGGCTCGATATTCCTCAGCGAGCAGGGCGGCTTTTCTCTCTTCCAGGGCAGAGGCCTCCCGCGCCAGGGCGCCGAGTTCGCGTTCCAGTTCGGCCTCGTCGATTAGCCCTTTGCGGTAGATGTTTATCAGCCGCGCCCGTTCCTCACCGCAGCGGGCGAGGTTCTCCAACTCGCGCGCCCTTTCCTCCCTGGCCGCCGGCTCCTGGCTCAACCGTGCCTCCACTTCTCCGAGCAGTGCGCCGGGGTTGCGGACGAACTCACACACGTCCTGCCACACGATGGATTCGAGCACGTCGGCCCGGATCGCCTTGGATGGGCAGGGATTGGCAAGCCGCCTATCCACGTTCTTGTTGCCCAGGCAGCGATAGTAGCGGTAGGTGCTCCGTACTTGGCTGTCACCCGTATAGGGGGAACGGCAGTGGGTGCACGTCAGGAGGCCGCGTAGCAAATAAGGCTGCTTGGTGTTCCGCAGTGCCTCTTTCCGGTTCTGATGTCTCGTCCGTTCGGCCTGACGCCAGACCTCTTCCGTAACGATGGGGGGCACCTCAATCACCACGACCTCGCCAGAGCCTTTGCGATAGTGGTACTGGCCCATACCGGAGCCCACCATCCTCAACGAGCGGCGCCGCCGGGAAGAGCTGGAGGAGAGAAAGCCGCCTTCACCGTCTCGAAGGCCTTCGTCGCCTCGTCAATCGCCACCCCGTCTTCCAGCGTGGTGACGTCGCCCAGGGCCGCTCCCTGCACCACCGCTCTTAACACCCGGCGCATGATCTTGCCGCTTCTGGTCTTGGGCACCACATCCACGAAGGCGATTGTGGTGTCGGAGGCGACCAGGGCACCGATGGTGCTGCGCAGGTGGGCCTTTAGTTCCTTCTCCAGCTCTTCGCTGCGGGTATAACCCCGCTTTAAGACGGTGAAGATGAAGGGGATCTCCCCCTTCACCGGGTCGGGCTTGCCTATGCAGGCGGACTCGGCCACGGCCGGGTGCCTAATCATGGCGGACTCCACCTCCGCCGTGCCGATGCGGTGGCCGGCCACCTTCAAGACCTCGTCGGCCCTTCCCAAAACCCAGATGTAGCCGTCCTGGTCCTTGACCGCAAAGTCTCCGGGGTAAAAGTACATCTTCCCCTTGAACCGGGACCAGTAGGTGTCGATGTACCCCTGGGGGTTTTTGTAGAGGGTCATGAGCATCCCCGGAAAGGGGGAGGTGATGGCCAGGTACCCCCTCACTCCGGGCGGGCAGGGCTGGCCGTTTTCGTCGAAGACCTCCATGGTCACACCCGGAAAAGAATACCCGTTGGTGCCGGGTTTTAAGGGGTAGATCTTCCCCAGGCCGGGGTAGTGGCCGGTGAGCATGTGCCCCGTTTCCGTCATCCACCAGGTGCTCGAAGCGACGATGTTTTCCTTGCCCAGGTGCTTAAAGTACCAGCGGAAGGCTTCGGGGTTGATCGGCTCACCCACCGAGTGGGCGATCCTTAAAGTGGACAGGTCGTACTTCTCCACGTTCTCCACGGGGAACTTCATGAGCATCCGGATGGCCGTGGGAGCGGTGTAGAACACGGTCACCCCGTGCCGCTCAATGATGCTCCACCAGCGGTCGGGACCGGGGGTGTCGGGCGTTCCCTCGTACATTACGGAGGTGGCGCCCACCATCAAGGGGCCGTAGACGATGTAGGAGTGGCCGGTGACCCAGCCGATGTCCGCCGTGCACCAGTAAACATCATCTTCTTTTAGGTCGAAGATGAGTTTGGTGGTGGCGTAAAGACCCACGGCGTACCCGCCCACAGAATGCTGGACTCCCTTCGGCGCGGCCGTTGTGCCGGAGGTGTAGAGGATGTAGGAGAAGTCCTCGGAGCCGAGCCTTTCCGCCTCTACTTTGACGTTTTTGGAGATCCCTTTGATCAGTTCGTGGTGCCAGACGTCCCTTTGTTCGTCCCAGGGGATGTTGTGGCCGGTGCGTTTGACGACGACGACTTTTTCGATCGCGTGCCCGTTTTGCGCGCAGATGTTCACCGCTTCGTCCACAATGGGCTTTAAGCTTAAAACCTTGCCCCGGCGGTTTACCCCGTCGGCGGTGAAGATCACCCGGGAGCCGGCGTCAATGGCCCTTTGGGCGATGGCGTCGGCGCTGAAGCCGCTGAAAACGATACTGTGTTTTACGCCCAGCCTCTGCACGGCCAGCATGTACAGGGGGAGCTCCGGGATCATGGGGAGGTAAAAGGTGAAAATTTCTCCCTTTTGGGCGTTGAGCCTCTCTTTTAAGGCGAAGGCAAAGACGTTTGATTCCCGGTAGAGGTCGTAGTAGGTAAGCTTTCTTACTTCTTTGGGCTCGTTTTTTTCCGGGTCCCAGGGTTCCCCTTCCCAGATGTAAGCCACTTTATTTTTGCGCCCCTGAGCGATCTGCCAGTCTGTGGCCAGGTAGGCGAGGTTTGTTTCCCCGCCGACGAACCAACGGTAGAAGGGGGGGTTGGTGTCGTCTAAGACTCTGTCCCATTTTTTAAACCAGAAGATTTCGTTGGCCCACTTTTCCCACCATTGTTCGGCGGCCTGTTTGTTACCGGCAGTGCTTTCGTTAAACTTCCTAAAATCTTCCACATCCCATGCTTTATCCTGCCAGGTGGGAGGAATTATATAGGTTGCAAATTCGTCGTAAACCCTGTCTTTTGTTGTCTCTTCGGTCTTCACCATGCTTGCCGACCACTCTCCTCTCCTGTGATTATTCTGACTGTCTCACCTCTTGTTTGCCCTCCGGCGAATGTCCAAAGCTTCCTGCGGTTTATCCCTGGAATTCACCTCAACTCCCGATCCTGGTCGTCTACCTGTATTGCTTCATCTTCCTCTCTTATCTGACTAAAGTTTTGTACTTTTGCTCCCAGAGTTACCCAGTAAGTCGGTGGCAGACTGCTTCCACAGTCACCCCTGTTGCGAACTGGGCGTATAGCCATCTAACAAAGAGTAACTGAGCATGGTGCTGGCTCTGCCGGCAGACGTCTCCCCGGGTTGGTGGTGGCTGGTCCGTATCCCGGGAAGCCAGTAGGCCCCGTTGCGT
>JBFLYN010000007.1:0-100468 GCA_040756655.1 Bacillota bacterium | reverse complement strand
CTGATAGGGTTCGCCGAAGGCGATACTGTGGGCTATACCACCCAAGGTTGCGGATACTGACATCCACGAAAACCTATGAAAGAAGTCGTAACAACTAGATAGTCTTCACAAACCGGAGATAGGAGGAGAGGGAAAATGAAAAAGTGCCTCAGCGTAGTCACAGTGGCCTTACTGGTGGCTGCCCTGGTATCAGGTTGCGCCAGGCAGGCTCCACCAGCACCGACCACCCCGCCGGCGGCCGGGCAGCCCAAGGCATTGCGGGTGGTCCTGCTCATCAACGGTACCCTGGGTGACAAATCGTTCTTCGATTCAGCCCAGCGCGGCATGGAACTGGCCAAAAAGGAGCTAGGCATCGAGTTTCGCACCATCGAAATGGGCCTGGATGTCAGCAAGTGGGAACCCACGCTGGCCGATGTTTCCCAGCAAAACTGGGACCTCATCATCGTTGGCACCTGGCAGATGACAGACTACCTAGAAAAGATCGCCCCCAGGCATCCCAACAACAGGTACATTATCTTTGACACTGCCGTGGACTACAGCAAGGGCAACCTCGGCAACGTATACTCCATCCTCTACAAGCAAAATGAAGGCTCCTTCTTGGCCGGCGCCCTGGCCGCCATGATCACCAAGTCCGACCTTCCCCTGGCCGACAAGTCCCGGTCCATCATCGGGTTTTTGGGCGGCATGGATATCCCGGTCATCAACGACTTCCTGGTCGGGTACATCGAGGGTGCCCGGTACGTCGACCCCAATGTCAAGGTGGCCATCTCCTACGTGGGTGACTTCGGCAACCCGGCCAAAGGCAAGGAAATGGCCCTGGCCCAGTACGCCATGGGAGTGGACATCGGCTTCAACGTGGCCGGGCAGACCGGCCTGGGCCAGCTGGACGCTGCCAAGGAGATGAACCGTTACGCCCTTGGTGTCGATTCTGACCAGGCCATGCTTTTCAAGGATTCCGACCCGGCCAAGGCCAAGCTGATCCCCACCTCCATGCTCAAGCGCGTGGACAATTCGCTCCTTCGTGCCCTGACCCTGTTCAAAGAAGGGAAATTGGAGTTTGGCAAGGCTGAAAGCCTGGGCATGAAAGAAGAGGCCGTAGGCCTGGCAGAAAACGAATTTTACACCCAGATCGTCCCGGCCGAGTTCCGCCAAAGACTGGCCGTCATCAAGCAGGAGCTCATAGATGGGAAGATCACGGTCAGCACTGCCTTTGGCATGGATGCCAGGCAGCTGGACGAGATCAGGAACGCCGTCCGGCCCTGAGATTCCGGCTGGGGCTGCCGCGGGCCACGCCACCGCGCGGCGGCGTGGCCCGCCCCTTTTTGGAGGGATTGCCTTGGACACTATCCTGGAGATGAAAGGCATCACCCTGGTGTATCCCAACGGGGTGCTGGCCAACTACGGCGTGGACTTCTCGGTACGGGCAGGCGAGATCCACGCCCTGGTGGGGGAAAACGGTGCCGGCAAGACCACCTTGATGAAGATCCTGTTTGGGCTGGAGCGCCCGGATGACGGTGCCATTTTCCTCAAGGGCCAGCCCATCGAGTGCACCTCGCCCCACGTGGCCATCAGTCACGGCATCGGCATGGTGCACCAGCACTTCATGCTGGTGCCTTCGTTGACCGTGGCCGAAAACGTGGTGCTGGGAGCTGAGCCCAGGCGAGGGCTCTTCTTCGACTGGAAGCGGGCAGCATCCATCACCAACGAGATCGCCCAAAGGTATAACCTGCCCGTGGACCCGGCCGCCCGGGTGCAGGACATACCCGTGGGCATGCGGCAAAAGGTCGAGATCCTGAAAGCGCTGTTGCGAGGGGCCGAGATCCTGGTGCTGGACGAGCCCACCGCCGTGCTCACGCCGCAGGAGACTGCGGAGCTGTTTGCTTCTTTGCAGAAACTCAAAGAACAGAACCACACGATAATCTTCATCTCGCACAAGCTGCGTGAAGTAAGGGCCATCAGCGATCGAGTTACGGTCATGCGCGCCGGTCGCGTAGTGGGGACGCTGGAGACCGATAGCGTGACCGAGACTGAAATCTCTCGCCTGATGGTGGGCCGGGACGTGTTGCTCAAGGTGAACAAGCCGCCCATTGCGCCCGGGCGACCAGTGCTGCGGGTGGAAGGGCTCTGCTACACATCGGACACCGGCAAGGAAGTGCTCAAGGGGATTGACCTGGAGCTGCGTGAAGGTGAGATCCTGGGCGTAGCCGGGGTCGAGGGCAATGGCCAGCGCGAACTGGTGGAGATCCTCACCGGCCTCCGCGGCGCCACCCATGGTTCCATATGGGTGGGGGACGAGGAAATGAGTCACCCCACTCCTCGCCGGGTCCGCGACTGCCGCACCGCGCACATTCCAGAGGATCGCATGACCTACGGGGTAGCCGACCGGGCCAGCGTCGAGGAAAACCTGATCTCGGACCGTTTCGGCCAACCCCGGTTCAACCGCGGTCCACTCATGGACATAGCGAAGGTGCGAGAGACCGGGGCATCCCTGGTAAGGGAGTTCCAGATCCGGACCCAGTCCCCGCAGGCCCCGGTGATGATGCTGTCGGGCGGCAACATCCAGAAAGTGGTGGTGGCGCGGGAGTTTTCCAGCCAGCCCAAGCTCATCATTGCCAACCAGCCTACCCGCGGGATCGATGTGGGCGCCACCGAGTTCATCCACAGGCGGATGATTCAAAGCTGCCAGGACGGTGCGGCCATCTTGCTGGTCTCAGCTGATCTCAACGAAGTCATGTCGCTGAGCGACCGGCTGGTGGTCATGTACGATGGCGAGCTGGTGGCCCATTTCCCGGATGCCCACGTGGCCAGCGAGGAAGAACTGGGCCTTTACATGCTCGGCGTCAAGCGTCAAGAGGCCGGGGAGGTGGCCACGTCATGAGGAGGCAGGTTTTATTCGAAGTAGCGAGGACGTTTTTGGCCATCACCTTGGCCCTGCTCCTGGGCTTCATCATCACCTGCCTGGTCAGCAGTGAGCCGGTATACGCCTTTAGGACCTTCATCCTGGGCCCGTTCACCTCGGTTCTACGTTTCTCCAGCTTCATCGAAACGGTAATCCCGCTCATCTTCACCGGGCTGGCAGTGTCCATGGTGTTCCAGGCCAGCCAGTTCAACATCGGCGCCGAGGGGCAGTTCTTTCTCGGTGGGGTGGCGGCCACCATGGTGGGAGTGGCACTGAACCTGCCCCCGGTGATACACGCCCTGGTGGCGCTGGCCGGCGGCGCCGTGGCCGGGGGTCTGGGCGGGTATATCCCGGGTGTTCTGAAGGCACGCTGGGGGACCAGTGAGCTGGTGTCCTCGCTCATGCTGAATTACGTGTTCTTCCGTCTAGGGATCTACGTTATCAACTACCATTTCCGCGATCCGGTGGCGGGCGCCATGGTCTCCCATCCCCTCAGGCAGACATCATGGCTTCAGCAGTTTTTGCCGCCCACGCGCCTGCACTGGGGAGTGCTGGTGGCCGCCATGGCCGTGCTCTTCTCCTTTCTCTTCCTGTACCGCACTCGCTGGGGATATGCCCTGCGCATGACCGGTCTAAACCGGTCTTTTGCAGGCTACTCGGGCATCAACACCGCGTCCGTCATCATCTACGCCCAGGTAGTGGGAGGCGCCCTCGCCGGACTGGGCGGTGCATCCGAGCTACTCGGCATCCACCGGCGGTTTCTTTGGCAGACCATGCCGGGCTACGGCTTTGACGGCATCATCATAGCCATCCTGGCTCGCAACAACCCGCTCTTGGTGCCGGTGGCCGCGCTGTTTTTGGGCTACCTGCGCACCGGCGCCGACATCATGGCCCGCATGACCGACATCACCAGCGAGATGGTAATGGTGATCCAGGCCATCATGATCCTGCTCATCACCGCGCAGGCGTTCCTGGGCCACATCAAGCACCGCATGGTGGTAAGGGAGGCGAAGGAACATGCAAAACTTAATTAGCGTTATACTCTCGGCCAGTTTCGGATACGCGGTCTTGCGTGTTACTACTCCCATCCTGTTTGCCGCCCTCGGGGCAGTGGTGTCCGACCGCGCCGGAGTGATCAACATCGGGTTGGAAGGTATGATGCTGACCTCGGCCTTCACCGGTGTGGTAGTGAGCGCGCTCACCGGCAGCGCCTGGCTTGGGCTTATGGCCGGAGTGCTGGCCGCCACTGGGCTGGCACTGATCATGGGTTACTTCTCGCTCAAGCTGAAAGCCGACATCATCCTGGCGGGCATCGCCCTCAATCTACTGGCCAGCGGCGGCACGGTGTTTTTGCTCTACGTGGTGGCCAAGGACAAGGGCATCTCTTCATCACTGGCCAGCAAGGTGATGCCCCAGTGGCAGCTGCCCCTCATCAAGGAACTCCCGGTCCTGGGGCGCATCCTCTCCAACCACAACGTCATCACCTACATCGCCCTGGTATCAGCCTTGGCCGTATACTACTTCCTTTACCGGACGCCCCTGGGCCTGCGGGTACGTGCGGTGGGCGAAAATCCCCACGCCGCTGAGTCCGTGGGCGTTTCCGTGCACCGTCTCCAGTTTATCGCATTGGCCATCAGCGGGGCTCTGGCCGGGTTCGGCGGGGCGCACCTGTCCATGGGGTACGTTTCCTGGTTCTCACGGGACATGACCGCCGGCCGCGGGTTCATTGGTCTGGCTGCAGCGGCGCTGGGAGGCCGGACACCCTTCGGGGCACTGGTCGCTTCGCTGTTTTTCGGGTTCGCCGACGCGCTCTCCAATTACCTACAATCCCTGCGCATCCCGTCCGAATTCGTGCAGATGATACCCTACCTGGCTACTGTCGTTGGCCTGGCCATCCACGCCCGCGGGCGTGCCAAAAGGAGAGATGGTAGAGTTGCCTAGACCAGTCATCATCGATTGCGATCCCGGTCATGACGATGCCATCGCCCTGTTGCTGGCCTTTGCCTCGCCGCTGGATGTGAGGGCGGTGACCGTGGTGGCGGGAAACCAGACCCTGCCCAAGACGCTCAGCAACACCCTCCGGGTACTGAGCTTTGCCGGCATCCAGACGGAAGTGGCGGCCGGGGCCGACCGGCCGCTGGTACGCGAGCTGGTGGTGGCCCCCCAGGTGCACGGCGAGAGCGGCCTCGACGGCCCCGTGCTGCCCCCGCCGGCATACGGGCCCAGCCCCCGTCCGGCCTGGGAGGTTATTGCCCACACCGTCCGTACCAGCCCCCGGCCGGTCACCCTGATCCCTACCGGGCCATTGACCAACGTCGCCCTGGCCCTGTTGTTGGCCCCGGACATCCGGGCGAACTTGGAGGGCATTACCCTCATGGGCGGGGCCGCCTATGAGGGGAACTGGACACCGGCGGCGGAGTTCAACATCCTGGTGGATCCGGAAGCGGCCCGTATCGTGTTTGACTGTGGCGTACCCATCACCATGGTCGGGTTGGATGTGACCCACCGGGCGCAGGTCTACCCCGAGGACGTGTTGCGACTGAGGGGGATGGGCAGGCGCGTGGCCACCATGGTGGCGGAGCTTTTGGAGTTTTATGGGAAGTACCATGTGAAGTTCGGCTTTGCCGGCAGTCCCTTGCATGACCCCTGTGCCGTGGCGGCGGTCCTGGAACCCGGCCTGGTCACCACCCGCCACCTGCGCGTGGACATCGAAACCCGCGGCGAGTTTACCACGGGCCGCACCGTGGTGGATTTCTACGGGGTGACCCAAAGACCGCCCAATGCTCACGTGGGGCTGGATATCGACCGGGCACGTTTCATGGAAATGCTCTTTGCGGCTATGCGGCACTATGAGTAGCTGTCAGCTCTTGCTGGCCAATGCCACCGTGCTGGATCGGGACGCCAGCGTGCGCCGGGAGCAGTGCATAGCCATAAGCGGTGGTATCATCACCTCAGTGGGGCCCGGCACGGCCGCGGGCGAAATCATCGACTGTTCCGGCTGTGTGGTTACCCCCGGCCTGGTCAACCTGCATACCCACGCGGCCATGGTCATCTTCCGGGGCGTTGCCGAGGACGTACCCATCCAACGGTGGTTCAACGACTGTATCTGGCCATACGAAAGCATGCTGACCCCGGGCGATGTGCGCACCGGTGCCCGGCTGGCCTGCGCTGAGATGATCGAAAACGGGGTCACTGCTTTTTTCGACCATTACTTCCACGCCGGCAGCGTGGCCGACGCGGTGGTGGAGGCGGGCCTGCGCGCCGACATTGCTCCCACGGTTTTCGGGTTAGGTCCTGGAGTGGATGCACAGATCGACAGTGCGACCCGGCTCATCGAGACCAGGATGGGCCAGGCCGGGCGCGTTTTCTTCCGCATGGGCCCTCACGCTCCGTACACCTGCCCTCCGCCGGTACTGAAGGCCATTGTCCGCCGCGCCCAGGAACTCGGGGTGGGCATCCACATCCACCTTTCGGAAACCCTTGAGCAGGTAAGGGAGAGCGTGGCCAGGACCGGGAAGACCCCGTTTGAGGTGCTGGCCGCCGCGGGCGGGTTCGACCTGCCGGTGCTGGCCGGGCATGGCCTGTGGGTGGAGGAAGCGGATCTTGCCCTGATCAACGAAGATACCTGGTTTGCCTTTTGCCCCAAAACCTACATGAAGCTGTCCATGGGGCCGGGCCGGCTCTGGAACCTGGTGGAACGGCTGCAAGTGGGCATCGGCACCGACGGGGCCGCCAGCTCCGGTACTCTCAGCCCACTGGAACAGGTCCGGCTGCTGGGGTTGGCCGGGAAGCTCCTGTGTGGAGACGCCCAGAGGTTCGGCCTGGGAGAACTATGGCGCATCTTGATGAACGGGCACCGGGTCCTTAACCTGGACTCGGGCCGGGTGGAGGCGGGCATGGCCGCCGACTTGGTAGTATGGGATCTTGCCCAGTGCAATACCGCCCCGGTGACCGACCCCCTTGCCGCCCTGATCTACAGCGCCGACCGCGGCAATGTGCGCCACGTGCTGGTGGACGGCCGGTTCCTCAAGCGGGATGGCCGTCTGACCACCCTGGACCGGGACCAGGCGACGGCCGGGGTGCAGACCATCACAGACCGGCTCCTGGCCGCCCGTCCCGGAACGGCCCGGGTCCGGTATTAAGGGGGATGCCACATGCTGGCCCACCAGCTGGAAAGACAGATCCGGCAAAACGCAGTGCCCCGCTTGCTGGACGCCGGGGAGCAGACTTGGGATGCCATCGGGCGCTTGCGCCAGATTGAGGATGAGCGAGTACAGATGTTCTGGTACAGCCAGGTGCCAGGGTCGGGGGCGCCTGAGCGCTTGATGGTGGCCGCCTGCCAGGCCATGGCCAATCGGGGCTACCAGGTGAGCCGGGCCGAAGCGCTGCTCCTGGATGGTATCCATTGCCTGGACACAGGTGACTTGCCCCGTCTGCACCGTATCACGGCCCGCATCTTCCACGAGCTCCAGTGTGCCCCCTGTAACCACCAGTCACCCTACTGGAAGTATGCCCAGGTTAACAACTGGGAGGAATACGTCCAGCTGGTGAGCCTGCCGGAACCGGTTGCCGTTGACGTCGGCTCCCCGAGGTTTGCCGCCCGGGTGGAGGCAGGGTGGCTCGGGCAGATCGCCGGCGGGGCCCTGGGCACCGCGTTGGAAGGGTATACGGCCCGCCAGCTGGAGGCCCGGTTTGGGGAAGTCCGCGGCTATGTGCGCCCCCCTAACACTCTCAATGATGACATTGCCTACGAACTGGCCTTTCTCAAGGCCTACCAGGAGCGCGGGCGCGCGGTGCGGTCTGAGGACATCGCCGAGCAATGGGTGGCGCTGATCCCGTTTGGCTGGTCGGCAGAGCACATCGCCCTCCAAAACCTCAAGTTCGGCATATATCCTCCCCAGAGCGGCAGTTTCTGCAATCCGTTTTCCGAGTGGATCGGCGCGCAAATGCGCGGGGCCGTGCTGGGCCTTTTGACTCCGGGTGATGCTGCCGAGGCAGCCCGGCTGGCCTGGCTGGACGGTGTTGTCTCTCATACGGGCAACGGCGTGCTCGGGGAAGTGTTCAACGCGGTCCTGACTTCGCTGGCCTTCGTGGAGAAGGATACGCGGGCCCTGCTACCAGCTGCCACCGCGCTCCTGCCCGCAGGTACCGAGTATCACCATGTCATCCAGGAGGCGCTACAGGCTTGCCGGCGCGCCGCTTGCTGGAAGGATGCCTGGTACACTTTGGAAGAGGGGTTGGAGCGGTATAACTGGGTGCACGCTTACCCCAACGCCGCCGCCGAGGTGGTGGCGCTCTGGTACGGCAACGGTGACTTTGACCGCACCATGAGCATCGTCGCCGGGTGCGGGCAGGACGTGGACTGTAATGCCGCCCAGGTAGGGACGGTGGTCGGCGTCATCCAGGGACCTGAGGGTATCTCCACGGCGTGGTCCGGGCCGCTGGAAGACACGCTCCAGACCTATGTGCGGGGCATGGAGACCATGGCCATCAGTGAACTGGCCCGGTGGACGGTGGAACTGGCAAGGCAAAACTGCACCCAAGAGAAGCCTTGACGCCCCCGCGGTGGAAGCAGGGCGGGGTTTTCGGCGGTCTTCCCCGGCGCCGCGGGCAGGCCGGACAGGTGGTGTGTGCACCGGACGGTGTTGCCCCCTGACCCCGGGGGTGGAGAGAGTGGGAAGGAACTCCGCGCCCGGGCCCCGTAATCAACAGGTGGGTGGTTGGGGCCACAGCCAGGACCCGTCCGGTCTCCCGCCCGCGCACTGCCCGATGGCGAGTGCAGGAGGAAGGCGTTATGCGAGTGGACGCAGTCTCAGTCATGGAAGTGAACCTAGACCACATAGTATCAAACTACCAGGTCGTCTCCAGGCACGTGAGCCCAGCTTTGGTCATACCGGTTCTGAAGGGCAACGGGTACGGTCACGGTGCGGTGGCCCCGGCCCGGGTCCTCGTGGGCACCGGGTGCAGGAAACTGGCCGTGGCCAGGCTCAGCGAGGCCCGGCAGCTCCGGAAGGCAGGCATCGGCCCTCAGGATGCCGATATCATCATCATGGGGCCTTTGCTGCCGGACGAGCTCCAAGAGGCCGTTAACCTGGAAGCCTCAGTGTTCGCCGGGGCGTTTTGGACCCTGGCATGCCTGCGCCGTCTGGCTTTAGGTCGTGCCCGGCCGGTACGGTTCCATATCAAGGTGGATACGGGCATGGGCCGGATGGGGTTTTACCCGGCACAGGTCGGGCGGGTGACTTCGTTGCTCAAGTCCATGACCAACTACCGGCTGGAAGGGGTCGCCACCCACCTGCGGGCCCCCTCCCAACAGCTGCCCTGCGAAGAGCAACTGACCAGGTTCGAGGAGTTCTTGGCGGGAATGTCGTTGCCCCGCGGGTGCTTGGTGCACATGGCTTCCAGTTCCGCCGTGGTGTGTTTTCCAAAGCTCAACCGGGATGCCGTGCGGGTGGGCGACCTGACTTATGGCTTCACCAGTGAAGACCACCCGCCCTTCGAGCTGCGACCGGCCCTGGCGTACAGGACCAGGGTAAGCCAGGTCAAGGTCCTGCCTGCAGGCTGGCACCTGGGGTACGGTACCAGCCGGGTCACGACAGCACCGCTGAACACCGCCCTCATCGGGCTGGGTACCGGAGACGGCATGACCGGCTCCCAGGCCGGCCGGGGCCAGGTGCTCATCCACGGCACCCGGTGCCGGGTGCTGGCAGTTTGTGCCGATACTTCCATCGTGGACGTGTCGCACTTGTCCGGCGTGCGGGTGGGCGATGAAGTGGTTTACATTGGCACCCAGGGTCGTGAGGCTCTCACCGCCCGCGACCAGGCGGGTTTTGCGGGAGTGGGTTTTGCCGAACTCCTGGGCAAGATCTCTTTCCGTATCCCCCGGGTCTACTACCAGAATCGGTGTTGTGTTGGCTTTATGGACCAGGATTCCTCGGGTGGCATAGCCTCACTCCTAAGCTGAACCTCGGTACCCGGTCACGTCTCTGCGCGGACCCGCGACCCGCCAGTTCCGTTCACCTGGTGGGCGTCCACGGCAGGAGATGAGCTGCTCGGCGCTGAAGTGTCCAGATAGCCCCAGGATTGCCAGTGGGATACTATATTGGGGAAGACTGCCCATGTCGGCCAGAGCAGTGGCCGCGCTACGGTACATAGAGGAGAAACGACAGACCGTTATCCGGGTTGCGGACACCATCTGGGAACTGGCCGAACTCGCCCTGCACGAATACCAGTCGGCAGCCTGCCTGGCTTTCGTGGCCACCTGGGGGAGCGGTGGCCCGGTCATCGGTTTCCTGGGCGAGTATGACGCCCTGGGCGGTCTCTCCCAGAAGGCCGTCCCTTTTTGCGAGGAGCGCGTGCCGGGAGCGCCGGGCCACGGCTGCGGACACAACCTTGGGCGCGGCCTTGGGCCTAAAGCACCAGCTGGAGGGCGAAAAAGCGCCGGGTACCATCGTGTATTTCGGGTGCCCGGCCGAAGAAAACCTCAGTGGCAAGGCATTCATGGCCCGCGATGGGCTCTTTGCTGACTGTGATGCCTGCCTTACCTGGTACCCGGGGTCCGTCAACAAGGCCTGGGCCGGATCATCGCTAGCCAATAACGCCGCCAACTTCACCTTCTACGGGCAGGCCGCTCACGCCTCGGGCGACCCCTACAACGGACGCAGCGCCCTGGATGCTGTCCAGCTCATGAACCTCGGCGTCGAGTTCCTGCGGGAGCACATGCCGTCCCGGGCCCGCATTCATTACGCGGCGGGGGCCAGCCCAACGTGGTGCCGCCCGTGGCCAAGGTGTGGTATCTGGTGCGGGCCCCCCTGCGGGAGGAGGTGGACCAGCTATGGGAACGGGTGCTCAAGTGCCCTTCGGGTGCTGCCCAGATGACCGAAACCCGTTACGAGGTAGAACTCCTCAAGGCCATCTGGAATGTGCTGCCCAACGGGCCGTTGACGGAACTCTTGGACGCCTGTTTTCGCCGGGTCGGGCCTCCCGTGTTTGGTCCTGCTGAACAAGGATTTGCCCGGGAGATCGCCAGTACTATTCCCGGGCAACAGCGAGAGTTGGCCCGGCGCGAAGCCCGGGTGCCCGAGGAAGTGTGGGACCGGGTCCTGGTGGACAGGATCTTGTCGGTCCCGCTCACCGAGGATGCGCCTCGCGGGTCCACGGACGTGGGCGATGTAAGCTGGTGCTGCCCCACGGCCCAGATCCACGCGGCTTGCCTGGCCCTGGGTACACCGGGGCATTCTTGGCAGGGCATGCCGGCATGCTGACCGCTGCCAAGGTGCTGGCCGAAGCAGGTTACGCGCTGGTGGCCAATGCCGAACTGCTGGAGAGGGCCAAGGAGGACTTCGCCCGGCGGACGGGAGGCAGACGCTACCGCTCGGCCATGCCCACCGAACACCAACCGGCCTTCCACCAGTTCGCCAGGGCGTAGGCAGGCACGGCGGCCGTGCTGGGCAGGTCTAGACTTTCGTAGCCGCCTTTGCCTTCCCGGGCGGGTGGTTACCGCCGTGCTTCCCCGGCTCATCCTTCCCTCACCTTTTGCCGGATGCCGGGTTGGGCTTGGGCCCTGGTGCTGCCAGGCCGTCCCAGCCCGTACCTTACCCCCGGCCGTGAAGGAATCGAGCAGGCGGGAGAGAAGTCCACCTCTGTGCCAGTGGTGCGCTGCATCAAACATCCAGAGTAGAGTAGAGAGGGGAGCTGAGCCTTGAGCCAGAACCGCTATGCTGCCGATCCCCTCAGGAGCGTGGGGGAGAGGTGGTTTTCTGACTCCACGCCCTTTCGAGAGGACATGAACCGGTACTGGGGTGACTGGGGCGTGGATTCGGAATGTGGCCAGCTTAGGTCGGTGCTCATGCGCCGCCCGGGACCGGAGATCGATGGACTCACCGACGCTGTGGCCATCAGGTTCAAGGAACTGCCAGATCCCGAAAAAGCCCGCGACCAGCACGATCGCCTGGCTGAGCTCTATGGCGAGCATGGCGTGACCGTGCACTACGTCGAGGACATGGCCCCAGACAAACCCAATGGCATGTTCTGCCGGGACCTGTGTGTCATGACTCCAGAGGGTGCCATTGTCACCCGGCCCGGCCTTACCCTGCGCCGGGGGGAAGAACGCTACGTGGCCCAGGCCCTGGGCCGGCTGGGAGTGCCCATCGCCAAGACCATCAACGGGAGAGCCACCTTTGAGGGTGCCGACCTGATGTGGGTAGACAGCCGCACCGTGCTCCTGGGGCTGGGCAACCGCAGCAACCTGGAGGGTTGCCAGCAGGTAGAGCGCGAGCTTCGTAACATGGGAGTGGAGGACATCATCTATGTACAGGTACCCTACGGGTCGGCCCACCTCGATGGCTTCATCAACATCGCCGGTCCTCGCACTGCCGTGTGCTTTCCCTGGCAGACTCCCTACGTGGTGGCGGAAGCCCTGAAAAGGCGGGGGTTTCACATCCTGGAGGTCGCCAATATCCGGGAGCTCAGGACCAGCATGGTTATAAACTTCGTGGCCCTGGCCCCGGACGTCATCGTGGTGGCCGAAGGTGCGCCCGAGACCACTGGCATGTACCGGCAAGCAGGCATCGAGGTCATCCAGGTGGACGTGAGCGAGCTCATGAAGGGCTGGGGCTCGGTGCACTGCCTGACCACCTTTCTCAAGCGAGATCCCGTGTAAATGGCCACGCGGGATGGTTTCACTGGTGAAGTATGACGTGGCCATGGTGGGTGGGCTCTTGATCGACGGTACCAGGAGCCCGGCCCGGGCCGCTTGGGTGGGCGTTTGCCGCCGGGTGCCGGGGCGCCAGAGGCAACCGGGGAAGGAGGACCAGCTTTGAGAATCGCCGTAGCCGAGTTTTCCCATGAGACCTGCACTTTCTGCCCGGAACCGACCACCATTGCCGGACTCGAACCCTATGTGCGCCGGGGGCCTGCCGTGCTGGACTCAGCTCGGGGCATACCCGGTTACATCAATGGCTTCCTCCAGGTGGCAGATGCCGAGGGTGCCCAGCTAGTGGGCATCCTGAGGGCGGGCATGGCGCCCGGCCCTTACACCAGTTGGATGGACCGGGAGTGTTTTGAAAAGTATGCCGGGGAGATTGCCGGCGGCATTCAGGGCGCGGGCCACCTGGACGGCGTGCTCTTGGCGCTCCACGGTGCCATGGCGGTGCGCGGCATTCCCAAGCCCGAGGCCGAACTGGTCCGGCGGGTGCGGGACGTGGTGGGGCCTATTCCCATCATGGTCACGCTGGACCTGCACGCCAACGAGGACCACGAGCTTACGGATGCTGCCGACGCCGTGTTCGTCATCAAGACCTATCCTCACGTGGATACGGAGGAAACTGGGTGTCTGGCCGCCCGGTGCATGGTCCAGACCATCCGGGGGGAGTTCGTCCCGGCCCAGGCCCTGCAAAAACCCGGGATCATCTCAGCCAGCATATTCCAGGCCTCTGACTATCACCCCATGAAGGACATCTACGACCGCTGCCGGGCCTGGGAGCGTCACCCCGGGGTCTACTGCGTGTCGGTGGCCCCCGGCTACGCTTACGCCGATGTCCCCGACGTGGGGATGTCGGTGATCGCCGTTACCAACCACCAGCCGGCCTTGGCACAAAGAGCCGCCGAAGACGTGGCGGGCCTGGCCTGGTCGCTACGTGCTGCCTTTGCCCGGCCGTTGCCCAAACCCCGGGAAGGGGTGGCCGAGGTGCTCAGGCTGGTGCGGGACGGGCAACGGCCGGTGGTCATCGCCGACGGTGCCGACCGCACCGGCGACGGTACCCACATCCTGTGGGAACTCCTGGCACAAGGGGCCGTGAACTTCGCCATCCCCGGTATCTCCGACCCCCGGGTAGTACGCCAGCTGGAACAGACCGCCGTCGTGGGCCAGGTGGTGACGGTGAATATCGGCGGCTGGGCCAGCGAGCACTCGGGTACACCGGTGGAAGTAACCGGGAGGATCACCTTCATGGGAAGACCCAGCTATGTGCTGGTGGGCCCCATGGGGCGAGGTCGCCGGGTCCAGGACGGGCTGGTGGTGTGCCTGGACCTGGGCAACAACAACCACGTGGTGGTTTCCGAACGCATGCGCGGGTCCAACGATAGCTCGGGGTTCGAGGCCGTGGGCATCGACTACCGTAGCCTGGACATCATCGTTCTCAAAGACCGGGTACACCACCGGGCTTTTTGGGATGGCGTGGCCCGGGTGGACTTCCCCATTGATGCCCCCGGCATCGGGCCGGCTGACCTTAGAAGCCTGCAATACCAGAAAATACCCGGGGACATCTACCCGGTTGGGAAGCGCTGGACAGTCTGAGGAGGCGGCCGGGCAGCGCCATTCCCAGGCCCAGGTAGGTGAAAGGCAATGATCCCGGCCGGCGCCTGCTGGCGGTGGTATGAGGAGGACTGCATTAGCCATAGCCCAACCACCATCACCTACCAGGGACACTTCGAACCTTGCTTCGAGATGCTCCTGGACGTGACCACCGCTTGTCCCGCGGAGCCAGGGCCGTGAAGGCGTACCCCCGGTCTGGCAGGTGATCTACCAGGCTTTGGCCGGGATGTACGTGTGGTTCTGCCCGGCGGGTTCTGAACGTATGGAGCCGCACCTGGGCCGGCGGTGACGGAACCGGAGGTGGTCCCGGCCCAGGGCCTGTCCCCAGAAGAGGTGTTCGCCCGGGAAGCCAAAACCCGGGCAGACGCTTTTCTATGCTTCGGTCGAGGCTGATGTCACCGGACCATATGTGCATGGGCCCAGGGTCACCAACCTGGACATGCTGCTTCCCCAGGTCAGGCACATCCAGCACCACGTAGGCTACTGTAACCGTATGCTGAGAGAAGCCGGGGTCGCCATCCCCTGGAAGGGAACCCGGCGCCTGGGGTAGGGCATCGGTCCGGCGCAGGCGACGCCAGGTGCAGGCATAGGGCTGCCTTAGCCTGACCTCCCCCGGTTCACCCGGGCCGACCCCGGGGCCGCCACGACCGGGGCCAAACCCATGCTGCAGCTTCCGGGGCTCTTTGAGTAGGCTGCCCCCGGCGGCCAGTCCCGGTCGGAGTGACCGTCCCTCATCCCCTCAAGTACTTGTTCATGGCCGCTTCTATCTTGTTGAAGGCATCCCGCCAGGTGTGCCGGTGGATGAAGCTGTGCGCCTCACCCGGGTAGTAGTGAGCCTCATAGGTCTTGCCCAGGCGCACGCAGTCTTCGACGATGCGGTCCAACTGGGCAAAATCCACGTTGGCATCGGCGGTGCCGTGCAGGTTGACCAGGGGATCTCTGAGATTGTCTACAAAGGTTACGGGTGACGCCTGGGCGTAGAGTTCCGGGCTGTCCTCGGGTTCGCCCCCGAGATAGGTGGTGAACAGGCCGCCTACCCGGCCCCAGCGGCTCCTCACCCAGCGCTGCCACTGGCTGAAGTCGTATATCCCCGCCAGGTTTATGCCCAGGGCGAACTCACCTGGGTACTGGGTGAGCGCGTGCAGCGTCATGTACCCGCCGTAGCTGATCCCCCACACCCCCACCCGCTCCGGGTCGACATAGGGAAGGCTCTTGAGGAACCGGCCGGCGTTAACCACGTCGGCGACATCGTCAACCCCCATCTTGTGGTAGATCCCCTGGCGGAAATCGCGGCCGTAACCGATCCCACCCCGGAAGTTGATGGAGATGGACACGTATCCCCGGTGGGCCAGGTACTGGTGGAAGGCATCGAAAATAGCGTAGGCCCGGCTGGGATGCCATCCCCAGCGCATCTGCCGGATGGGCCCGCCGTGAACCCAGACCAGGGCCGGGTAGCGCCGGGTAGGATCCATGTCAACGGGTTTGACCAGCATGCCACTGATCTCCCAGTCCGCGGCCGAACGATAGGTGACTTCCTCGGGCACGGAGATGCTCTGTGGTGTCCAGGCCGGTGGCATCGACCGGGTCAGCTGCCGGGCGGTCTGGGGCCGGCCGGTATCCATCACCCAAAGATCGCAGCTTTTCCAGGGATCGCTATGCAAAAACGCCAGCCGGCTTCCGTCGGGGGAGAACTTGGGGGCGAGATTGGTCCCTGGCAGGTCAGTCAGCTGGTGGCCCTGGCCGTTTCTAATGTCGAGTACCCACAGCTGGCGCT
The DNA here is from genome assembly GCA_040756655.1 of Bacillota bacterium. Classification (GTDB taxonomy): domain Bacteria; phylum Bacillota; class Sulfobacillia; order UBA8153; family UBA8153; genus JBFLYN01. Next base: position 84,481 of record JBFLYN010000007.1, on the reverse strand, counting down.
GGGTCGGGTTGCCGCGGTTGGAGGAGTAGACGACGGTCTGACCGTCGGGTGCCCAGCTGGGAGCGTCTCCGGCCTGACCGAAGTCCTCGCACTCGCCAAAGGTCAACTGGCGGAGCTTGCCCCCGGCTGCATCCTGGAGATACAGGTGAGCCCAGCCATGGTTCTCCAGCAGGTGCAAGAGCAGCTTGCCGTCCGGGGACGGGTAGAGCCCGGACAGGAACAGGGGACCCCGGCCGTCTCCGGTCACCTCCAAGATCAGGCGCTCCTTGGGCTTGGCGCCTGCCAGGTCTACCAGGTAAAGCGACCGGCGGTGGCCGTTGTCGTGGCTGACGGCAAACGCCAGGGTATCCGCGTCCACCCAGACGCATCCACCAGGAGGGTCGGGATGGCGAGACTGCCAGGCAAGCTTGCCCGACAGGTCAACTACCCCGGCGTGGAACCTCTTTTCAGCATCCATGAAGGAGAAGGCGATCCAGTGCCCGCCGGGCGACCAGCCCAGACTGCCCCACCCGCCGCCGAAAGTCGATGTCATCTGGCCCGGTAACGCCAGGTGCTGGATCAGGCCGGTGCCCTCGTGGTGGAGCCAAAGACTGCCTCCCCGGGTGAAGGAGAGGATGGAGCCCGCCGGCGACCAGCCGGGGTTGCCCTCGTTCTCGGCCGTCTGGGTGATCTGGCGCAGCTGGTAGCCTTCCGGGGTGGGCCGAGCCTCCCACATGTTGCCGTCAAGGACCAGGGCCAGGCGGCCATCCTTGGGGTGCCAGCTGAAGCCCGAAACACCGCGTTTAGCCTGGGTGAGGCGCTGAGGTTCACCGCCGGAGACGTTTACCACCCATAGATCGGCTTTGCCCCCGTCTTCCCACAGGTAAGCCAAGCGCGAGCTGTCGGGCGACCATTCCCACGCCTGCAGGTGCTTGAGGTCGAGGACATCATCTAGCGTGATGGTGCTCACTGTACCATACCTCCGCATAGCTGGTAATGAGGGGGCCTGGATGCCGTGGGACCCTTCTCTTGCCCAACATATTCAGCCTGGGGAAAAAACCTAAGGATAAATTCGCTACTACTAGAGCAAGTTCCTGCTACCAACCTAAAACTGTTTGCTCCGTCGGGTCACGGGGCAGGAGGGGAGAGGGGGAAAGAACGGAAGCGGTCCCACCAGACGTGCCAGAGAGCACGCCCGGCAGACCTGCTGGTGCTTGTCCAGGCTCCCGATGGGATGCAGCCCGGTTCATAATCTTACCCGGGGATTTGACGCTACCTGGATGAGGTAAATTCTTGCCTGGCATCGTCCAACAGCCGGGGCTGGGTAAAAACGTCGATGGCCGTCATGGCCAGGGCCTTGGCGGCGTTTATCAAGGCGTTTTCCCCTTCAGCCGCTACGGTGGCGTCGGCAAACTCCCGGCTGTGGGAGGCAACGCCCGGGCGGCAAATGGCGATGTACGGGTGGATGGAGGGAACCACCTGGCTCACGTTGCCCATGTCGGTAGAACCGCCCGATGTGCTCTCTCCCAAAACCACCGGCACGTTCAGGCTGGACAGGTTGGCCATGAACGCCCTGGACAACGCCCGGTTGTTGCGCATGTTCTGGTAGGTGTAGGCAGTGTAGCGAAATTCCACCCGGGCGCCGGTGGCCAGCGCGGCTCCTTCCGCGCACCTTTTCACCTTCTCCTCGATCTCCTTGAGGTAGAGGGCGTCTTGGGCCCGCACGTACATGCGGATCTCCGCGTAGTCCGGGACGATGTTGGGTGACACCCCGCCCTTGGTGATGATCCCGTGAATGCGCACATCGCTCTTAACATGCTGGCGCAGGGCGTTCCAGGCATTGAAGGTCTGGATGGCAGCGTCCAGAGCGTTGATACCTTCGTGGGGGGCCCCGGCGGCGTGGGCCGTCTTACCGTAGTACCTCATCTCCAGGGCCACCCGGGCGTTGGAGGTGCCGCCCGCCGTGGTGCGGGTGGAGGGGTGAACCATGATGGCGGCGTCCACCCCATCAAAGATGCCGGCTTCCACCATGATAACCTTGCCGCCGGCGTTATCGACCGCGCCTTCTTCTGCCGGGGTACCGAGGACCAGGAGTTCGCCGTCCAGCCCGGCCATGACCAGGGACAGGCCGAGGGCCGCTCCCACCGCGGCGGTGCCGATGATATTGTGGCCGCACCCGTGCCCTACGCCGGGCAGGGCGTCGTATTCCGCCAAGACGGCCAGCCGGGGTCCCGGCCCTCGCCCTGGGAAGCGGGCGGCGAAGGCAGTGGGCATCCCGGCAATGCCCCTTTCCACCGCAAAGCCGGCCTCCTTGAGCATCCCGGCCAGCCACCCGGAGGCCAGGTATTCCTGAAAACCCAGTTCGGGCTCGTGGTACATGCGGCGCGAGACCTCGGTAAGCTGGGGGCGGAGGTCATCAATGTGCTGGATGACCACGGTTTTCAGGTAGCTCATTGCCCAACCCCTCCTTCATGTCCATGCTCCATTGTTCCATGCTGGTATTCCGGTTTCCTCTCCGGGGTTTCAGGAGGAATTGCGGGCAGCGGACATGACCCCGGGGTGGGTTGGAATACCGCCAGGCCCAAACTACGGCCCGGCTACCCAGGTGGATGCCGGGGGTGTTCTCCGGCCAACAAGTCCATCAGGCCAGGAGGCAATCGTACACTGCCCGGCTGATGCGGGAAAGCACCATGGGTCCTTCCAGCATGCCGGTTACACCCTTGCTCATGAGGGAGATGACATAGGCGGGTTCTTTGCCCTCATGGTCCTTAAAAACGATGCCGCAGTCGTTGAACACCCCGGGCAGAGTGCCCGTCTTATGGGCCACCACCACGCCGCAAGGCAAAAGGTGAGGTAGCCGCTGTTTTAGCTGCTGGCGCAGCAGGATGTCCAGCACCCCGGCCTGTTGCTGGGGGTCGAGGATGAGCTCCCCGCTGGCAGAGCGGGCCCCGCCTGGCTCCAGGATCTTCTCCAAAAGCAGGTTCATATCCAGGGGAGTGGAGAAGTTGCTGGTGGGTTCTGGGTAGACGGTGGTTTCAGGTTGCTGCAGGAACTTGGCTCTGGCCAGGTCCAGGGCCTGATCGCGGGGCAGGGCCGGGTCGATCTGGAGCATGTCGCAGAGCAGGTGATGGCAGTCCAGGGTCACTGAAGTCCGTTCCAATCCGAGTTTCCGGAGAGTAGGGTCAATGTGCTGTGCACCGATCACCTTCATCACCAGGTCGGTAGCGGTGTTATCGCTGATGATCATGAGCAGGGCATAGTCCCACAGGGTCAGCGCGGCACCGGGGCGAAATTCCCGGAGCACGCCTGAGCCGAAGCTTTTGCCCTCATCGGTGAGGGGATACCTCTCATCCAGGTTCACCCGGCCCAGGCCGGACTGGCGGTAGAGTTCCACCAGGACCGGGATCTTGAACACGCTGGCCAGGGGATACACCTCGCTGGCGTTGTGGTGAAACTCCCTTGCCGTGGACAAGTCCTTTACCGCCACGCCTATGCTCCCGGGCACCATCGATGAGATGTCCTCAACCTGCTTTCTGAGCTTCGCCCACTGATCCACCGGGCGTGCCTCCCTATAGGCTAGGTTACACTCACTGTGTTTTCGACAGTCAAAAAGCCTTCACTAGGCGTGACGCATCGTCGGCCCAAGGAGCTGCGCCGTTTCAGTGGGTCCAGGGTTGTTTCCGGAAGCGAAGCAATCGGCAGGTAACATTGTGCTCCACCCAGAATGCTTAAAGAGGGCACCCGGCGGCACCGGTCCGGGCCGCCCGGTCGCCGCATGGTTTGCACTTTTGAGGTGAGGTGATGGGATGTCAACGGCAAAGAGACCCTGGCACGCAGCGGACCTCCTGCGCCTGGAGGCGGTGGGAGAACCCCAGCTGTCGGCGGGCGGACGGTTGGCCTACGTAGTGCAGGAGCAGGACGCCGAGAACGACAAGATTATCACCAGGATATGGGTGGGGGACCCGGTCTCGGGAGCTACCCGGCCCCTGACGGCCGGGACCAGCGACAGGTCACCGCGCTGGGCGCCCGACGGGCGCCGCCTGGCTTTCGTATCGGACCGGAGCGGGAAACCCCAAGTGTGGGTCATCGACGCATCAGGCGGTGAAGCCCGGCAGCTTTGCACCGAGCAACGGGTGGAATCGGCTCCCGTTTGGTCCCCGGACGGGACCAGGATCGCCTTTGTAAGCCGGCAGTTTCCCGCCGACCAGTGGGAACCCTACCCGGGCGCTCCCGGGGAAGACTTCGACCGCGCCCGCCGGGCTGCCGGTGACACCCTGGGTGGCGAGACCGGCGGCCAGAAGAGGGATACGCCTCCCCTCAAGGTCATCACAGAACTGGGACACAAGCTGGACGGCGCCGGGTACTTCGGCGACCTCAGGCGGCAGGTGCTGGTGGTGACGGTGCCGGGCGAGGATGGGTGGGCCACCCCCCCAGTACAACAGGTTACCTCCGGGTGCCATGATCACCAGGAACCCACCTGGTCACCTGATGGGCGGTTCTTGGCGGTCACCGGGTTGAGGCAGAAACTGCAGTATGAAGACCACCTGCGCATGGACCTATGGCGGGTCGAGGTGGCCACAGGCGAACTGGTGCAGCTGGTGAAGGGCGCAGGCCCCATCTCATGCCCGGCCTGGTCGCCGGACGGCCGCTGGATTGCCTACATAGGCCACCACCAGTCCCACGGTCGTTCTACCACGCCGGGCCTATGGCTGGCCCGGGTGGATGACCCCGCCGGGTTGCCCCTGGCCCCAGGGGACACGGTGTGCCTCACTGCCGGGCTGGATCGGCCGGTGGGCACAGCGGTGCCCTCGGATGTAAGGTATGCCGGGCCGTCGGTCCCGCCGGTGTGGGAACCTGACTCTGAGGGAGTCCTGTTCTTGGCGTCCGACCGTGGAGTGGGCAAACTCTACCGGGCGGCGGTGGATGGCGGCGGCCGCCAGGTGCTCCTGGGCTCCACCGAGTGCTCGGTGGCCGCCTTTGACGCCGCAGGTGGCACCATTGCCTACCAGGGCGGCAATGACACCCGCCCCGATCAGATCTACCTCTTCGAGAACGGTACATCCCGCCAGGTCACCTGGGCCAACCGGGCGCTGATGGAGGAGGTGCTGGTCAGCCCAGCCCGGCACTTCGTGTTCACAGGAGCCGACGGCTGGAACGTGGACGGGTGGCTGGCCAAGCCGGCCAACCTGGAACCGGGCCGGCTGTATCCCATGGTCCTCATGATCCACGGTGGCCCCCATGGCATCTACGGGCACAGCTTCATGTTCGCCGTCCAGCTCCTGGTCAGTTCGGGTTTTGTGGTCCTGTACACCAACCCGCGGGGCAGTCAAAGCTACGGGCAGGCGTTTGCCAGCGCCGTTGTGGACGACTGGGGGGGCAAGGACTACCAGGACCTGATGGCCGGGGTCGATGCCGTGCTGGAGCAGGGCCTGGTGGACCCGGCGCGACTGGGAATCACCGGGTGGAGCTACGGTGGCTACATGACCAACTGGGCCATCACTCAGACCCAGCGGTTTGCCGCGGCCGTGACCGGGGCCAGCGTGTTCAACCTCCACAACTTCTATGGCACCAGCGACATCGGGTTCACCTTCGGCGAGTTCCAGTGGCACGGCACTCCCTGGGAGGAGCCCGGGCGACTGCTCGGCCGCTCCCCGGTGGCGGGTGTAGACCGGGTCACCACGCCCGTACTCATCCTCCACGGTGAATCCGACCTCAGGTGCCCGGTGGAACAGGCCGAGCAGCTGTTCACCGCTCTCCGGCGCCTGGGGAAGACTGCGGTAATGGTCCGCTACCCCGGGGAGTCTCATGCCCTCAAGCGACCTGCGTACCGGGTGGACCGGTACCAGCGCACGTTGAGCTGGTTTGCCCATTACCTCCAGGGCGTGTAGGGCGGCGCGGTCACGCCGGGACGGGATGGCAGAAGCGCACGGCCCGTCCCCCGGGGCATTTACGGCGCCAGGCGGAGGAAAGCACCGGCTGCCAGCCCGCATACGACCAGCACCAGCAACCGGAGACCATGGGCCACGGCCCGTTGCAGGTAGGAGAGGAGAATGACGTCCCCCAGGGCCATGGTGCCCAGGAGGTGGGAAGTGGCTGCCATGGCCAAAAGCGGCACGGCCAGCGCCCCGGCCACCAGGATCCCCAGCGCCATGGCATATTCCTCGGCGCCGTGAGACTGCTGGGCCGCGTACCAGCCCCCCAGGCCGGGGGCGGCCAGTTGGAGCCAGCCCGGGATGTCCACGGCATAGTAGCTGTAGGGAGGCCAGTCGTTCAACGTAAAAAACCCGAGCACCAAGGCGGCGGCCACCACCTGGCCCCAGCGGGCGGCCGGCGGAGGGGTCATGGCAGGCTCTCCCGGACCACGAACTCCCGGTGCCAGAGGCGACGGCTGCGGGGAAGCCGCACGTCCAGGTAGCCCTTGACCAGCCATGCCCGGTCGGCAGCTCCAGCCAAGGTAGCCGGGCCTTCCGGGTGCAGCTCCAGCGGAAGGGCAATCCGGACCGGGTCACGGCCTGCGGGTACAGCCAAGGGATACGCCGGGCGGGTGCCCACGATGGCGTCTCCCAGGTAGGTCACCAGTCGCACGCTGGTAACCACCAGAGGGTGACCGCTGGTGCTGGTGATGTCCAGCCGGATCGTCAGCTGGGCCTTTGGGCCTGGCTCCCATTGCATCCCGGCCCAGTCCACGCGCAGACCCTCGAGGGCCTGCACACCTTGGGCATGCCAGCCTACTAGTGCCCAGGACAGGCCCAGCGCCAGGGCGGCCAGAGCATATACGGTCCATCCCAAGGCCCGCCTGGCCAAGGCCCTCCACCCCCCAATCCCCGGGCCGTTACAGCCGACCCGTGCTCAGACCCTCAGCCGCGGGTCCAACGCATCACGCAGGGCATCACCGATGAAGTTTATGGACAGCACCGTCAGGAAGATGGCCAGTCCCGGAAACAGTATCACGTGGGGTGCATCCCGCAGGTATTGTCGGCCGGTGCTGACCATGATGCCCCATTCAGCGGTGGGAGGTTGGACTCCCAACCCCAGGAATCCCAGGCCAGCAGCTACCAGTATGGACGTGGCCACCGACAGGGTCATGTACACGATGATGGGTGAAAGCGAGTTCATCAGCAGGTGGAAAAACAGGATACGCGCCGAGCCCGCACCCACTGCCCGGGCAGCCTCGGCAAACTCCACGTCCCGCAAGGCGAGAATGCAGCCGCGCGTGATGCGGGCGAAGGTGGGCGTAAACCAGATGGAGAGGGCCACCACCAGGTTGTGGGTGCCGGGGCCCAGGACCGCCACGATCAGGATGGCCAAAAGCACACCCGGGAAAGACATCATGATGTCGATGACCCGCATCACCAGGTTGTCGAACCGCCCGCCCAGGTACCCCGCGGTTGCGCCAAGGGTAACGCCGGTCAGCATCCCGATGCTGGAACCCAAGACGCCGATGACCAGGGAAACTCTCCCACCGTACGCTACCCGGGTGAATATGTCCCGTCCCAGCTCGTCGGTGCCCATCCAGTGATCGCGCGACGGGGGCTGGAGCCGCCAGAGCAGCCGCTGCTGCTGTGGTTGGTAGGGCGTAAGGTGGGGGGCCAGGATGGCCATGAGCATCATGAGGGTGAGGAACACCAGGCCTATGCCGGCCATGCGATTGCGCCTTAGCCGCAAGAGCAACTGGCGTCCAACTGAGGCAGCCGGGCGGACATCCCGCTCTAGTGCCACGACGGTGGGGGCGGGTTTGGTCTTCAGTCCATCGGACAAGGTTCGATCCTCCAGTTCTATTCGTAACGGATCCGCGGGTTTACGTAGGCGTAGGCCAAGTCGGCCAGGAGGTTGGCCAGGACAAACCCGGTGGACACCACCATTACCGCACCTTGGACCACCGGGAAGTCCCGGGCGTTGATCCCGGCAATCATGTACCGGCCCACCCCCGGCCACGCGAACACCGTCTCCACGATAACCGAACCGCCCAGCATGGCACCAAACTGGATCCCCAGCAGGGTGATCACGGGGATGAGAGCGTTTTTCAGCGCATGCCGGAAGACTACCACGCGTTCGGCCAGCCCCTTGGCCCGGGCAGTCCGGATATAGTCTTGGTTGATCACTTCCAGCATGCTGGAGCGCGTAAACCGGGCAAAGACCCCGGCCGAAGTTGTACCCAGGGTCAGGGCCGGCAATATGGCATGCCGCAGCCCGGTGACAGTGAAGACGGAACCGCCAAATCCCGACGGCGGCAGCAGCCTAAGGTGCAGGCCAAAAAGCAGCATCAGCATGTACCCCAACCAGAAACTGGGGATGGAAACACCAAACAGTGCCCCAAACATCGCCACGTTGTCAAACAGGGAGTCACGCCGGGTGGCCGAAACGATGCCCAAGCTTACGCCGGCAGTTACGGAGATGACCAGGGATAGAAACCCCAGCTGCAAGGTGTTGGGAATGCGGCGCCTCAAGTCATCTATGATGGGGGTCTGGTTACGCAGGGAACGGCCCAGGTCAAGACGGGCAGCTCGCGTCAGGTAATTAACGTACTGGATATGGAGGGGCTGATCGAAGCCGTACTGCGCCCGGATCCGGTTGACCATGTCTTCCCTGGCTGAACCCTCAAGGTCAGGAGGAATCATCATGTCGATGGGGTCCCCGGGTGCAAGGTGCATGGCCAAAAACACCAGGGTCAGCACACCGATGATGGTGGGCACGGCCAGGATGAGGCGCTTGAGCAGGTACTTGTGCAAGGGTGCCCTCCTTTGGGGCGGCCGCGGTCTCTGGGTAGCGGGAAGGGCAGGAAACTGCCCTTCCCGCGCTTGGGCAGAGCTACCGGTCCAGCCACACGTCGTAGGTCCAGATGATGTTGTAGTTGTACAGGATGTAATCTTTCACGTAGGGTTGGAATACGTGGTGGCTCTGTACATGCCACAGCCAGAAGATGAGCTGGTGTTCGTATGAGAGCATCTGGAACTCCTTGAGCATGTTGAACCGGGTCTGGTCGTCGACGGTCTGGGACGCCGTGTCCACGATCACGTCGATCCTGGCGGAAACGTCGGCCAGGGCCGGCTGGCGGCGAATCTGGGAAACGTTCCAGTGAGCGTCGGACTTCATGTTGGCGGTACCGTTGGAGCTTCTCAAAGCCGTACCGCCCAGGCTCCAGTAGGAGATGTGGTAGTTACCTGCCCGCATGGCATCCAGGTAGGCCCCCCACTCCAGGGTTACGATCTCCACACTGAACCCGACCAGGTTGAGCTGCTCTTGGATGATCTGGCTGATGAGGACGCGTTCCTCTGCGTCGCTGGTTACCAGTTTGATCTTAAGGAGCTCCCCGCCCTTTCGCCGGATGCCGTCGGCACCCTTGACCCAGCCGGCTTGGTCCAGGATCCTTTCAGCTTCTTTGGTGTTGTACTCGATCATGGGAACATCTGCGTGGTAGTAGGGTGACGTGGAAGGCACCCCGGCCCGGCTCTTTTGGGCGGCCCCGTGCAGGACCTGTTGGATGATAATGTCGCGGTCTATGGCCCGGGCAATGGCATTCCTAACGGCCAGCTCAGCAGTGGGTCCATCGGCCAGGTTGAACGAGAGCATCTGGAAGCTGGCGGTGGTTCTCTCCTCCACGACTAAGCCAGCCCGCTTTAGCCGTTCCCGGTCCTTGGCACTGGCGTGATACGAGATGTGAAGGTTCCCTGCTTCCAGCTCCACATTGCGGGTGCTGGCCTCGGGGATGATCCGCACCCGGATCCCATCCACCAGGGGGGCACCCCGCCAGTACTTATCGTTGCGAACCAGGTCCAGGTGGCTGTCGGGCTCAAAGGCCTTGAATGCGAAGGGCCCGGTGCCCACCGGGTTGCGCGCAAAGTCCACTCCATGGAGGCGGGCGGCGGTGGGGCTGACCATCAGGCCGCTCCAGCTCATCTCCGTCAAGAAGTCTACGTCGATGCGCTTGAGGTTGAAGGCCACGGTGAACTCACCTAGGACCTCCACCCTAGCGATGACGGGACTAAGGGTGGCCAGGTTGCGCGAGTTGAACGCCGGGTCCAGCATGCGGTCGTAGTTAAACTTCACTGCCTCAGCGTTAAAGCGGGTTCCGTCGTGGAACAGCACGTCGTCCCGCAGCTCGAAGACATACCTCAAACCGCCTTCCTCTACCCGCCAGGATTTGGCCAGGGACGGGACGACTTCCTCTTTCTCGTTGAGGTCAACCAGGGAGTCATACATGTTGATAATGGCTTGGCGGCTGATCCAGTCGCGCATCAAGGCCGGGTCCAAAGATACCGGGTTGCCACCCACCGCCAGGACGAGAGTCCCGCCCGGTTTGGGCTGCGGGGGCGTGGGCACGGTGGGAGCAGGAGCGGCGGGAGCCGGTTTTGGGGGCTCCGCCCGTTGGCAGGCGGCGGCCGTTGACACCAATAGGGCGACCAGGACGATCAGGGCCAATCGGACCAGCCCTCTGTTGCGGTGGTTCAAGGTGATCCCCCTCTCAGGATTGCTCGGTTACTCATCCAATGGGTCTTCTGGGTGTGCTCTCACCCCCTCTCCCGCGTGCACCCACGGTTGACGGGCGCGCAGCGGCAGATGACCGAACGGCCACGACGGCGCTGGCAAGGCTGGAACCAGAATTGTCAGAAGGTCGAGTGGACGGTGAACCGGTTCACCGCTGGCGGGCTGAGACGGGACCGGAGTTGCACTAGCGGGAAGGTTCGTGTTTCTCGCATACTTCTACCAAAGAAGCGCCATTCCTTCTTAACTGGACGAAAATGGCGACATGGAACGTCTTTTGTCATACTAAGGCGAGGGCTCCCCGGGGCATGATCGCGACCAGGAGGTGCCAGGGACGGTACCGTCGAAAGCTACCGGGCCGCCAGCTCTCCCGGCAGGTGCGGCGGCAATCCATGTGGCTTTGCGAGGTGAGCCCCTTGAAACCGCCCCAGACTGCCGTTAGGCCGGTGACCGAGGTGCTCCATGGTACCACCATCGTGGACCCGTACCGCTGGCTCGAGGATGGTTCCAGCGATGAAGTGCGGGCTTGGACCGAACAACAGAACGCGTACACTCGCTCTGTACTGGATACTTTGCCCCAGCGCGACTACTTCGCCCGGCGACTGGAAAGGGCCTTTGCCCACACCGCTGTGGGCAACCCGGTAGTGCGGGACAACTCCCTCTTCTTTACCAGGCGCAGCCCCGGGCAAAACCAGCCCGTCTTGATGGTACGGGACCTCAGGGACGGGAACGAACGCCCGGTGCTGGACCCCAACATCGCTGATGCCGGAGGACTGGTGTCCCTGGACTGGTGGTACCCTTCGCCCAGCGGCCGTTACCTGGCCTACGGGTACTCACGGGACGGCGATGAGTGGAGCACTCTGTACGTGCTCGACCTGGAAAGCGAAGGCCACCTTTCCGAAGCGATCCCCCGCACCCGCCATTCCAGTGTGGCCTGGAAAAAGGACGAATCAGGCTTCTACTACACCCGCTATCCCGACCCGGGAGAGGTGCCCGGTGGCGAGGAGAACTACCATAGCCGGGTGCGCTACCACGTGCTGGGCACGGATCCGGCCCAGGACCCGGTGGTGTTCGGCGACGGCCGGCCCATGCGCGAAATGCGGCAGGTGCAAGTATCCGATGACGGGCGCTACCTCCTGGTCACCTGCTACGAAGGCTGGCGCAGGTCCGAGATCTTCCTGCGCTCCGAGGAGACCCCGGGCAGCGGCTTCGCGGCGGTGGTGACGGATCGCGATGCCCTGTTCTACGGGGAAATGGTCGGGGATTCCCTGTACTTGCTCACCAACTACCTTGCATCCACCTACCGGGTAGTGGCGGTCGACCCCCGGCATCCCGGGGAAGAGCACTGGAAGGTAATCATCCCGGCATCGGACGTGATCCTTGAAGCCTTTTCCGTGGTGGGCAACAAGCTGGTGGTGACCGCCATGAAGGATGCATGTTCCCGCCTGTTGGTATACGAGCTCGACGGCAGCCTGGCCTCGGAGGTGCCCCTGCCCGAGCCGGGCACCATCTCCAAGGTACAGGGAAAGACCGGCGGAGAAGTGGGCTTTTTCACCTTTACCTCGTTTACCACGCCGCCGTCCATCTACCGCCTGGAGGTGGCCCGGGTCCAGGCAGTGCCCGGCCTGGCCGGCGAGGACTGGGAGAAGCCTGCGGGCTTGCGGGTGCGGCAGGTGTTCTACCGCTCGTTGGACGGCACCCGGGTGCCCATGTTCATCCTGCACCGCGAAGACCTCGAGCTGGACGGCCGGCGGCCGACCGTGTTGACGGGCTACGGGGGTTTTAACATCGCCCGCACGCCGGAGTTCAGGGCCGCCGTGCTGCCCTGGTTGCAGGCCGGGGGAGTCTATGCCCAGGCCAACCTTCGGGGCGGCAGCGAGTATGGGGAAGACTGGCATCGCGCCGGCATGCTGGAGAACAAGCAAAACGTGTTCGATGATTTCCTGGCTGCCGCCCAGTACCTGGTGGACGCCGGGTATACGTCATGCCGGCACCTGGGCATAGCCGGCGGAAGCAACGGGGGACTCCTGGTGGGTGCGGCCATGACCCAGAGACCTGCCATGTTCCGGGCCGTAGCCTGCGGGGTGCCCCTCCTGGACATGCTCCGCTACCACCGGTTCCTGATCGGTGCCCTGTGGGTATCCGAATACGGATCGCCCGACGACCCGGAGCATTTTCGATGGCTGCTGGCCTACTCACCCTACCACCGGGTGGTGGAGGGAGAGAGCTACCCGGCCACGCTATTGCATACTGCCGGTTCGGATAGCCGTGTAGACCCCATGCACGCCCGCAAGATGGCGGCGCTCCTCCAGCGTGCTTCGTCATCAGGGTTACCGGTGCTCCTAAGGACCGAGTCCCAGGCCGGACATGGGGCAGGCAAGCCTGTGACCCGCATCATCCAGGAGCAGGCGGACATCTGGGCCTTCCTGGCCTGGCAGCTGGAACTGGCGATCTGACTCTCACCCAAGGATGGGCCCACCCTAGTGCGGATCATGTCTGAGTTTCAACACCTCGTCCACCCGGCGAATGGCCAGTACGTAGGCGGCCTGACGGGGAGTGATTCCTAGGTCCTGGGTTGCTTCCCAGACGGCATGGAGCCCGTTGACCAAGACGTTTTCCAGTCTCTGCTGGATCTCTGCCAGGCTCCAGGAAATGGCCTGGAGGTTTTGTACCCACTCGAAATAGGAGACCACCACGCCGCCGGCGTTGACCAGGATGTCGGGCAGAACCACGCAGCCTTTGTTGGCCAGTATGGTGTCGGCCGCCGGTACGGTGGGGCCGTTGGCCCCCTCCACCACCAGTGCGGCCTTGACGTTTTGGGCAACTTCCGCCGTGATCTGGTTTTCCATGGCCGCCGGGACCAACACGTCCACGTCCAGCTCCAAAAGGTCACGGTTGCTGAGATCTTCTGCACCGGGGACCCGGCAGCCGTGCAGGAATTGCTCCGGGGGTCCGGCCGTGAATTCCGCCAGCTGGGCCACGGGAAGACCCAAGGCCCGGTACTTACCCCCGGACACATCGGAAACTGCCACCACCTTGCACCCGGCCTCCGCCAGCCGCCGGGCCGCCCAGCTGCCCACTTTCCCAAATCCCTGGATAGCCACAGTGGTATCCCGGGCGTCGCGTCCAAGTAGCTGCAGGGCGGCCAAGGCCAAGGAAGCGGCGCCGTATCCAGTGGCCTCCCGCCGTCCCAGGGAACCCCCGAGGGTGAGAGGTTTGCCGGTGACGATGGACGGCACATTGTAGCCCGCCAGCACGCTGGCTTCGTCCACGATCCAAGCCATGATGCGCTCGTTGGTGTTGACGTCCGGCGCCGGGATGTCCACCAGGGGACCCAGGTTGGGCATGAGCATGCGGACATACCTCCGGGTAAGCAGCTCCAGTTCTGCCAGGGACATCAGGGCCGGGTCGCAGGCCACACCACCCTTGGCGCCGCCGTAGGGTAGGTTTAGGAGCGAACACTTCCAGGTCATCAGGGCCGCCAGAGCAGTGATCTCGTCTACCTCAACTGCCGGGTGGTAGCGGATCCCACCCTTGTAAGGGCCGCGCACGCTGGAGTGCTGTACCCGGTAGCCCCGGAGGACCTGGAGCGTGCCCCCTACCTTGGCCGGGATGTTCACGGCCAGCACCCGTTCCGGGTAAAAGAGGACCTGCCGGTACCCGGGATCCAGTCCGATCAGGTCGGCGGCGTCGTCAAAGTAGCTTCTGACATGATCAAGAAGCGAAGTGGCGTTCACGTCCAGGCCCCCCGGCTGCGCATGGTTCTGACCAGACCTAGTCTACCCCGAACGGTGCCGGCATTAGTTCTCCGGCGCACCCGTCCGGGCGAGCGTTGTGCGCCCGGGTGCTGGCGTGGAGGGGGCAGGTGCCCGGCCACATGCCTGGGCGGGCCCGACGACAGTAGTAGCCTGGTAGGACGGGAAGAGAGGTGACCCTGGGACGTGCCCACCGGGAGGGACCAGGCCAGGTCCACAAGAGCCGCCGGCTTCAACCGGGCCCCGGGGTATACCGGGCCGGACACCAGCCTTGTGCCTCACTGGAAACCCTGCACGCGAACGTAAAGCATGCTGGTGTGCCCGGTGGGAAGCCAATGGGCAAAGGAGAGGTCACCATCACCGGCCATGGTGACCTGGGTGGAGGTGGTTTCTTCCCGACGGGACTGGTGACCATCACGTAGTATCCCGTTGAGGCATGCAGGGGCAAGGTACGCGGATGATGATCTCAACCATGCCGGGCTGCGGGGCCGGTTCGGCCGGTGGAAGGGCCACGCACCGGGGGACACAGATGACCTGCCCCACGTAGATCACGTTGGGGTCGTGGATCTGGGGGTTGGCGGCCATCATCTGGCTGACACTACACCCGTACCTGCGCCCGATGAGAAACAGGCTGTCGCCGGCCCGCACTGTGTAGTAGAATCCGGAGCACGTAAGCGGCGGCGGAGGCGGCTGCACTCCCACGGGAGGCGGGAGCGCTGCTCCGGTGGCTTCCGGGATGCTCAAGTGCTCACACCCTTTCCATGTCATTTAAACCACGACATGGTATGCCCAAAGAGTTCATCAGGGACGGTGCCGGGCCGGCCGGGTGGCGGCCCCGTTGTGTTTCAAGAATTGGGGGTGAGAAGGAATAGTCATGCAGGAGGAGAAGTACTTATGAAGACCGAGGAGGAGGTGAGCCGCATGATCCAGCGCGTTCACGAACACATTATCGAGGAATTACAGCAGAATACCAAAACCGATATTGTCTTCATCATCACCGCCATTTTCCTCAACTTCCTTACCTTGGCCATAAACTCGGGATTTGCCCAGAAAGAGTACAAGAGCGGGTCCGACTTGTTCATCATCAGCGTGCTGTTCGCCCTTGCCGTCATAGTCAACGGTGCCGTCATCCTGGGCCTCAGCAGGGGTAAGCAGACCAGGACCAAACTGCTCCAGGGCCTCATAAAGATGTACAAGGACAAGGGCGTGGACGGATACTACGATATGTCCTTGCTTGCCAACTACAACATCCGGTACAACATTTTTATCGCGGTGGTAGTATTCATCGGGTTTGCATCGGTAGCCATACCCCTGGCGATGATGGTCTGACGTTGATGCGAGGCAAGATTGGCCTTTTTGCCCGGCGACCGGCCGCTGGGTGTTGACAAACCCAGGCCAACCTGCTAGAATCGACCATAATTAAATACGCAGGATTCTTATCCAGAGTGGTGGAGGGACTGGCCCGATGAAACCCGGCAACCGGCGGTGCGACCGCAGCGGTGCCAATTCCTGCAGAACTTAGGTTCTGAGAGATGAGAACTGGTGCGCCTCTTCTCTCGGAGAGGCGTTTTGGTTTTCGGGGAGGTGGGCGGAATGGCGGTGGTCATCCGGAAACTGGGAGGCACGTGCCTGGGACCCCGGGGCAACCGGGAGCGCTGCGTGGAGAGGGTAGTGGATAACCTGGGCCAGGACAGCCCGGTGGTGGTGGTGTCGGCCATGGGCCGGAAAGGCGATCCTTACGCCACCGATACCCTGCTGGGCCTGTTGGACCGGCCCGACCCGGGCCGGAACTCGGACATGTTGCTGGCATGTGGCGAGATCATCGCCGCGGTGGTGTTCAGCTCATGGTTGGAGGCAGCCGGGATCCGCTCCCAGCCCCTGGCCGGCTGGGAGGCGGGGATATGCACTGACGAGCGCCATGGTGAAGCCCGCATCCTGGCGGTGGACACTCGTGGGCTGGAGCGCTTACTCGACCGGGGCGTAGTACCGGTGGTGGCGGGGTTCCAGGGTCGTTCACCAGAAGGCCATGTCACCACCCTGGGCCGGGGCGGCAGCGATATCACCGCCGTAGCCCTGGGCGTGGCCCTGGGCGCCCGTCACGTTGAGCTTTTCAAGGACGTCCCGGGAGTGTTGAACCCGGAAGGCCGGGTGTTATCGCGCCTGAGCTACCAGAGCGCCTTCCGGCTGGCCAGCAACGGGGCGAGAGTGATTCACCCGGACGCCGTGGAACGGGCGGGCCGGGCCGGACTTCCCTTATGGGTCCGCCCCCTGGAGGGAGAAGGCCCCGGCACGTGGATCCGGGGAGAGGAGAGAGAACATGCCCAAAACGCTGGATGAGATCAATGAAAAGATCAAGAGCGGCCAGGCCGTGGTGGTGACGGCAGAAGAGATCATCCCCATGGTGAAGGAGCAGGGGCCCGCCCGGGTGGCCCGAGATGTGGATGTGGTTACCACGGGCACCTTTGGACCTATGTGTTCGTCCGGGGCCTTCCTGAACTTCGGGCACAGCGACCCGCCCATCAAGATGAGCCGGGTCTGGCTCAACCGGGTGCCGGCCTACGCCGGGGTGGCCGCCGTGGATGCGTACATCGGGGCCACAGAGCCCTCAGAGGATAAGGGGCTGGAATACGGTGGGGCTCACGTCATCGAGGACCTGGTGGCCGGCAAGGAAGTTGAGCTCAAGGCTCAGGCCTACGGCACTGACTGCTACCCGCGCCGGGAGATCACCACCCGGGTCAGCCTGGATACCCTCAACCAGGCGTACCTGTTCAACCCCCGCAATGCCTACCAAAACTACGCCGTAGCCGCCAACACCTCCGGGCGGACCCTCCATACCTACATGGGCACCCTCCTGCCCCGGCTGGGCAACATCACCTACTGCAGCGCCGGGCAGCTCAGCCCGCTCCTTAACGATCCCCAGCTCAGGACCATCGGCATAGGTACCCGGGTTTTCCTGGGAGGGGCGCCCGGTTACGTGGCCTGGGAAGGTACCCAGCACAACCCGGGCCAGGCCCGGGGCGAGAACCTGGTGCCCCTGGGACCGGCGGGGACGCTGGCCCTCATCGGCGATCTCAAGGCCATGAATACTCGCTTCTTGCGGGCCTGCACCTTCCAGAACTACGGTCCTTCTCTGTACGTGGGCGTGGGCATCCCCATTCCCATCTTGGACGAGGATTTGGCGTGGTCCTGTTCAGTAACGGATGACGATATTTATTCCAATGTCATCGACTACGCCTGCCCCGGGCGGAGCCGTCCGGTGCTGGGTCGGCTAAGCTATGCGCAGCTGCGTTCCGGCCTGGTGCAGGTAGGTGGGAAGCAGGTGAGGACCGCCCCGCTTTCCAGCTATGCCCGGGCCCGGGAGATTGCCTCAGTACTGAAAGCATGGATCCTGGAGCGGAGGTTCACCTTGCAGGCCCCGGTCCAATCTCTGCCCGTCAACCCCGGGGTCAAGCCCCTCAGGGAGGTGCAGGCATGAGAACCAGGGTGGTCTTGCGGTTTCCCGCCGACCGGGTAGAGCAGCCCATCACCTACCACCTGATCCGCGACTACGGTGTCCGTGTGAACATCCTGCGGGCCCGGGTAAACCCCGGGGAAGAGGGCACGTTGCTTTTGGAAATCGAAGCTCCGGACACCGAGCTGGCCGCCGCGCTGGAATTTGCCGCATCCGAAGGTGTGGAGGTCACTCCCTTGGCCAAGCAGGTACTCATCGACGCGGACTCCTGCATAGACTGCGGGGCCTGCACGGCCGTGTGCGTGACGGGAGCCTTGCAGCTGGATACCGGGTACCGGCTGGCGTTCGACCCGGGCCGCTGCGTGGCCTGTGAACTATGCGTGGGGGCCTGCCCGCTGCGCGCCATCGAGGTGACCTTCTAGTGATCGTCCCGTACCACGACCGCTTCTACCGCGACCTGGCGTGCCCGGAGGGTATGCACAGGTTCCGGGTGGAATACCGGCAGACGGACCTACTGGTGCTGGTGGACCGGGCCAGCTGGCGGCCGGCCCTGGTGGGGCTGGCCCTCGAAGTAGTGCAGCAACAGCACCGGGAGCTGGTGGCCTGGTGTCGCCGGGACCGGGCCTTTCTCACGGCCCTGGAACCCTACCCCTTGGAGATGGGGGCACCGGCCATGGCCAGGACCATGGCTGAGGCCGGGGCGGTGGTGCAGGTGGGTCCCATGGCCGCGGTGGCCGGGGCCATGGCTGAGATGGTAGGCCGCAGGTTGCTGGAAGAGGTAGAGGACGTGCTGGTGGAAAACGGCGGCGACATCTTCTTGTCCGGCCGGCGCCCGGTGAAGGTGGCCCTGTTCGCCGGCCAGTCGCCCTTGTCCCTGGCCGTGGCCGTTGAAGTCGACGCCAGCACCCGGCCTCTTTCTGTCTGCACTTCCTCGGGCACGGTGGGCCCGTCTCTGAGCTTTGGGCGCGCCGACGCCGCCGTGGCCGTGGCCCCCGATGGGGCGTTGGCGGATGCTGCCGCCACGGCGTTGGGCAACCGGGTACAAGACCCCGGGGATATCCCCGGGGCGCTGGCCTGGGCCCGCACCGTGCCCGGGCTTACGGGTGCCCTGGTCATCCAGGGCGACCACCTGGGGGCCTGGGGGGAGCTACGAGTGGTTCCTTCCTAAAGGCGGTTTTGCGTGGAACGCAAACAACCGGGGAGGGGCCGGGTGGCCCCTCCCCTGGCCGGTCATTCTTCGAAAGGGTAGGTGGGGAGGGCGGCGCGCACCGGGCGATCGGTCCGGTACCCCAGGGCATAGTCGGCGGCGATCAGCTTCTGGATCTCCCGACTGCCCTCGTAGATCACCGCGGCCTTGCAGTTACGGTAGAACCGCTCCACCGGGTACTCGTCTGAGTAGCCGTAGGCACCGTGGACCTCCACAGCGTCGGCCGCCGCCTTCTCCGAAGCATCGCAGGCGTACCACTTGGCCAGGGCGGTTTCCCTGGTGTTGCGCAGGCCCTGGTTCTTCATCCAGCCCGCCCTCAGGTAGAGCAGCCTGGCTACTTCGTAGTTTTTGGCCATGTCGGCGATCATCTCCTTGACCAGCTGGTGCTGGCCGATGGGCACGCCGAAGGTTTGCCGCTCCCGGGCATACTTGACCGAGGCGTCCAGGCAGGCCCGGACCAAGCCGGTAGCGCCAGCCGCCACCGTGTAGCGGCCCTGCTCCAGGGCGAACATGGCGATCTTGAACCCCTCACCGGGTTCGCCCAGGACGTTGCTGAGCGGGACGCGCACGTCGGTGAAAGATAGAAAGCCGGTGTTGCCTGCCCGGATGCCCAGCTTGCCGTGGATGGTGCCGGTCTCAAGACCGGGCATGCCTCTTTCCAGGATGAAACCGGTGATCCCCGAATGGTCGCGCCGCCTGCGCTTTTCCTGGTCGGTCCAGGCGAAAGTTATGAAGTTATCTGCCACGTCTGCCAGGGAGATCCACATCTTCTCGCCGTTGAGAACGTAAGTGCTGCCGTCTAGGCGGGCGGTGGTCTGGATCCCCACGGCGTCGGAACCGGCGTTGGGTTCGGTCAAGGCGTAGGTGGCGATCTTCTCGCCCCTGGCCTGCGGGAGTAGGTAGCGCCGTTTCTGGTCCTCGTTGGCCCAGGCCGTCAGGGTCATGCAGTTGAGTCCCACGTGCACCGACAGGATCACCCTGAGGAAGGTGTCCACGTATTCCAGTTCCTCGCATGCCAGTCCCAGGGAGATGTAGTCCATCCCGGCCCCGCCATACTTTTCCGGTATGCACAGGCCCAAAAGCCCGAGTTCGGCCATGTCTGCCAGCACGCTCCGGTCGAAATGCGCCGCCCGGTCTAGTTCTTGGATCCTGGGCGCGATCTTCTGTCCGGCCCAGTCGCGCGCCAGCTTCTCAACCATTAGGTGCTCTTCTTCCAGCGCAAAGCCGATCACTGCCCCGCCTCCCAACTGTTGGTGCTCTTATGCCTAGGTTAATTCCACGCCGGCGCCGAAAAACCTGCCCCCTGGGTGGAGGCAGGTTTACGGGGCCCCGGTGTGGTACTATATTACCTGAGTCGCCACGCCAGGGAGGAACCACGTTGCCGGCCAACCTCACGCCCGACTACCGGGCCGCCGAACTCAAGTTCAGGGAGGCGGAGACCCTCGAGGACAAGCTAGAGGCTCTCCAGGAGATGCTCTCCACCATTCCCAAGCACAAGGGCACCGAGAAGATGCAGGCCGACATCAAAAAGCGCATCGCCAAGCTCAAGGCCGAAACCCAGCGCCAGGCCAAAGGACCCAAGCGTCGCCCGGTGTACTATGTGGAGCGTGAAGGCTCCGGCCAGGTTGCCCTGGTTGGGCCCCCCAACAGCGGCAAGTCGGCGCTGCTGGCTGCCTTGAGCGGCGCCGAGCCGGAAGTGGCCGACTACCCGTTCACCACCCGCACGCCCCAGCCCGGCATGGTGCGGTACGAGAACGTCCAGGTGCAGGTGGTGGACTTCCCGCCGGTATCCAAGGAGTTCATGCCCCCCTGGTTGCTGGGCGTGGTCCGGGCCGCCGACGCCATTCTCATCGTCCTGGACCTGGCCGACGATGACCTGTTGACCCAGACCGAAGAGACCATGGAGTTGCTCAAAGGCGGCAAGCTGGAACCCGTAGCAGGCCCGCCTGCAGCCGCCAACCAGAAGCGGGCGCTGGTGGTTGCCAACAAGTGTGATGCGCCTCACGCTGCTGAGCACCTGGAGCTTCTAAGGGAGGTCTTAGACCCCGGTCTTTCCATGTTGCGCGTGTCCGCCCGTACCGGCGAAAACCTCGACGACCTGAGGCGGGAGATCTTCGGGTTGCTGGGTAAGATCCGCATGTACACCAAGGTCCCCGGGAAAAAGCCGGACCTCAGCGCTCCTTTTGTGGTCCGGGCGGGCACCACCATTATTGAGGCAGCAGCTGCCGTGCACAAGGACATCGCCCGGGACCTGAAGTACGCGCGCGTATGGGGCCGCCAGACCTTCGAGGGCCAGATGGTCCAGCGCGACTACGTGGTGGAGGACGGGGATGTGGTGGAGTTTCACGTTTGAAGCCGCTACCGTCCCAGCCAGCAGGGCCGGCGCCCCTGACTCGTCCCCTGGCAGGAGGTCAGCCCTGCGAAGCCGCGGTCGCAGATGAATGACCACCGCTGGTGGTCAGCAGCTGGTAGCAGTTGTAGTAACTGGTTCAGGAAAGCTACTTCGAACTGATTCTGGCTCAGGTAGGGCGCCCAATGAGCCTTAGGAACGGACCAGCTCAACAAGGGAATGCCTCTGCCCCGTAGGGGGATGGAGGCGACCAGGGACCACCATGGTGTTAGTACCGAGCTTAGATGACGGGGTTACGGACCTTTCCGCACCAGGCCAAGGGGCAGGGACACCGGAGCCCAAGGCGGGGCGGGCCCGGCGCGCCTGGACCCGAGTGGCTGGCCGGGGGAACGGGAAGGATGGGTGTGCCGCTGCTCGCCGGGCCTGGGGAGGCGCGGGAGGGCTGGTGGCTGATCGGGGCTGGCCAAGCCAAGTCCCGGGCCCAGCCTGATGGCGGGCCCGGGACTGATGTGTTCACCACTGTTCAGGTGTGCTTCGCAGGGCCCGGTGCACCGCCCGTCCACTGGCCCCTTTTCCGGTTAATCCAGGTCCTTGAGTAGCTGCCCGGCAATGACCATGCGCATGACTTCGGAAGTGCCCTCGTAGATCTCGGTGATCTTCGCATCGCGCAGGTGTCGCTCGACATCATACTCACGCATGTAACCATACCCGCCCATGATCTGCACTGCCTTCACCGTGTGACGCATGGCCATGGTGGAAGCAAAGAGCTTGGCCTTGGCCACTTCGGCGCTGCACCTTACGCCCTTGCTCCTCAGGTAGGCGGCCCGGTAGGTGAGCAGGCGAGCAGCGTCAATATCCGTGGCCATGTCCGCGAGCATCCATTGGATGGCCTGGAACTCTGCGATGGGCTTGCCGAACTGGATGCGCTGCTTGGCGTAGCGACCCGCCTTTTCCATGGCGGCCTGGGCAATGCCCAAGGCCTGGGCGGCAATGCCGATGCGTCCCGAGTCCAGGGCACCCAGAGCGATCTTGAGGCCCTCACCTTCCTGGCCCAGCAGGTTGGAGGCGGGAACCCGGCAGTCTTCCAGGATCACATCGGCAGTGGACGACGCCCGGATCCCCATTTTGGCTTCGGGCTTCCCGGTGGAAAGGCCGGGGTATGAGGACTCCACCAGAAACGCACTGAGCCCCCGGGAGCCCTTGCTCCGGTCGGTGGAGGCGATGATCAGGTAGAGCTGGGCCTGACCGGCGTTGCTGATGAAGCACTTGGTCCCGTTGAGCACGTAGTAGTCACCGTCGCGAACGGCCGTGGCAGCGACCGAACCTGCGTCCGACCCCGCCCCCGGCTCGGTGAGGGCAAATGCCCCCAGCCACTCGCCGGTCATGCGGGGGAGGTACAAGTCCTTTTGATAAGCATTGCCACGGTGCAGGATGGTCTCTGACACCAGGCTGTTGTGGACCTCGAAAATCACACCGGTGGATGCACAGCCCTTGGAGATCTCTTCCACGCAGATGGTATGGCTGAGGTGGTCAGCACCGATGCCGCCATACTCTTCAGGCAGCATCATGCCCATGTAACCTTGTTCCCCCAGCCGCCTGAAGATATGGGCCGGAAACTCGCCGGACTCATCGCGTTCCCGGGCCCCTGGGGCGATTTCCTTCTCGACCAGTTCCCGGATGGCTTTCTGGATCGCCAGTTGCTCTTCTGTGAGCTCGAAACGCAAGACTATACCCCCTATACTCACGGCCTGTTGATGGGACCATATGTCTGGTGAGCACAAGTACAGCCAGTGGCCAACGGGTTTTCCGCGGCTTTGCTCCGGTAACACCTCCCCGTTTGCGTACCTCCGTGCTTGGCCGGGACGGGCAATCTTCCTGTCCGGGCTGGGCACCACAGTGCACGGGTGCTCCGGGCACCTGTACCTTGCGGGTACTTTGAGCCAAGGATGCCCGGGTACCTTCGTGCCGGCTGGTAGGGTTAGATCGCCCGTCGAACGTGGTTTTTGGTGTACTCAACGATGGTGTCCAACGGTGTGCCGGGTCCAAAGACAGCGCTTACACCGGCGGCCTTGAGCCCGGGCACATCGTGCTCCGGGACGATGCCGCCCACCAGCACCAGCACATCGTCGATGCCCTGGGCGCGCAGGCCTTCCAACACCGCCGGCACCAGCGCGTTATGAGCTCCTGATAGGATGCTCAGCGCCACTACGTCCACGTCCTCGTCGATGGCCGCCTGTACCAGCTCAGCCGGGGTTCGGTGCAGGCCCGAATAGATAACTTCCATGCCTGCATCCCGGTAGGCCCGGGCCACCACTTTGGCGCCCCGGTCATGCCCGTCCAGGCCGGGCTTACCCACCAGTACCCTGATCTTTCTGTCCATCCCGGTGACCCCTCCCATCAGAACAAGGCCGGCTCACGGTAGACGCCGAAGACCTGGCGCAACCGATCCATGATTTCCCCGACAGTTGCATAGGCACAGACCGCCTCCACCATGGCGGGCATGACGTTTTCCTGCCCGCGGGCACAGCTTTCCAGCCGGCCCAGGGCCGCCTCCACCTGGGCGTTGTCGCGTTCCCGGCGTACTTGCTGGAGCCTTTCGACCTGCCGCCGCTCGGTTTCAGGATGGATGCGCAGGAGGGGTATCTCCACCTTCTCTGGAACCTCGTAGCAGTTTACGCCCACCACCCCGTACGCCTTGCTGTCCACGCGTCGTTGGTAGGCATAGGCCGCATCGGCGATCTCCCGCTGGAAAAAACCCTTCTCAATGGCGGGTATGACGCCACCCATGCGCTCGATGGCCTGGAAGTAGGCATGAGCGGCTTGTTCCATCTCGTTGGTAAGCGCCTCGATGAAGTAGGAGCCGCCCAGGGGGTCCACGGTGTTGACCACACCGCTTTCCTCGGCCAGGATTTGCTGGGTCCTAAGAGCGATGGTGGCCGCCTTCTCCGAGGGTAAGGCCCAGGCCTCGTCCATGGAGTTGGTGTGCAGGGACTGGGTGCCGCCGAGCACGGCGGCCAGGGCCTGCACGGTGGTACGAACGATGTTGTTTTCAGGCTGCTGGGCCGTGAGCGAGCAGCCGGCGGTCTGGGTGTGGAACCTGAGGAGCCAGGAGCGAGGATCGCGGGCACCATACTTCTCCTTCATGGCCCGGGCCCAGATGCGGCGGGCGGCCCGGTACTTGGCAACTTCTTCGAAGAGGTCGTTGTGGGCGTTGAAGAAGAACGAAAGCCGTGGCGCGAACACGTCCACGTCCAGGCCTGCTGCCATGCCCGCCTCGACGTAGGCCATGCCGTCGGCGAGGGTGAACGCCAGCTCCTGGGCGGCCGTACTGCCGGCCTCGCGGATGTGATAGCCACTGATGCTAATGGTGTTCCAGCGGGGCACGTGCCGCGAGCAGTAGGCCATGATGTCGGTAATAAGGCGCATGGAAGGCGCAGGCGGGAAGACGTAGGACTTCTGGGCGATGTACTCCTTTAGGATGTCGTTTTGCACTGTACCACTTAGCCGGTCCCCAGGGACACCTTGCTTGGCCCCGGCGGCCACGTACATGGCCAGCAGCACAGAGGCCGGGGCATTGATGGTCATGGACGTGCTCACCTGGCCCAGCGGGATGCCGCTGAAGAGGATTTCCATATCGGCCAGCGAGTCGATGGCTACCCCGACTACACCCACCTCGCCGTAAGCCCGCGGGTGGTCGGAATCATACCCCATGATGGTGGGCATGTCAAAGGCCACGCTAAGACCCGTTTGCCCTTGCTCCAGTAGGTAACGGAAGCGGGCATTGGTCTCAAGAGCAGTACCGAAGCCCGAAAACTGCCGCATGGTCCACAGGCGTCCCCGGTACATGGTGTGATGGATGCCGCGGGTGAACGGGTATTGGCCCGGGTCACCAAGGTCGCGCGGGTACTCCAGCTGGGCAGCGTCCTCCGGCCGGTAACAGGGGCGGACGGGGAGCCCGGATATGGTCTGAAAGCGCTCTCGTCGTTCCAAACCGATCCACCTCCGGAAAGGATGGCATACATTAGGTGAAATTCTTCATCACATGCCAATATCCTCCGCCCGGCCCGGAGTTATCGAGGGGTCCCCGGCACCGTGCAGGAGCACGCCGGGGAACTGGGGCGGCCATTATCTCTACGGGCAGAATACGCGCACTGGCCCGGGCCTGCCAGGTGGCAGAACGGGGCGATGGGCGCTGCGCACCAAGCAGGTATCTCATTTAGGAGCCGAGCACGCAGCTTGCCCAGGAGCGTCTACCGTATAGTCCACAGCAAGCAGGCGCCATGCCAGTGGTCCACGGCTTCCACTCGCCCGGGGACCGCAGGGTCAGGACCAGCTTGAGTTAGTGCCTCGGCTGGCCGGCCTGCGGTAACTCGGCCCAGTTGCACTTGCTACTACGCAGTGGTTTTCCGGGTGCTGCCGGCAAAGACCACGGCGGGGCCCATCTTCTTTCTGGCACTTTCTGACGGCGCCTACCACAAACTCACTCCGGCTTGCGGACATACTGCAGAAGATCCAATGGCGATTCCAAGAAAAGGTCCGGCCGGTATTCCTCCAGGGTAGCTCTACATGCATGGCTCCACGCCACGGCGGCGCTTCTTACACCGGCGTTGTTGGCACAGAGGATGTCGTGGGAAGTATCTCCTACGTACACAACCGATCCTTTGTTTATCGTAGGCAACTGCTCCATGGCTTTGAGTATGGGCTCCCCATCCGGTTTGTGCCTGACCGTATCTTCCATGTACACGCACACCGACATGAATCGTTCTATGCCAAAAAGCCGCATGCCCCTCAAAGCTAGTTCCCGGCGCTTGGAGGTAACAACACCAGCCGGGATGCCTCGGTTGCTCAGTTGCAGCAGAAGCTCCTCAATGCCCGGGAAGATACTTACACTGGCGTCATGCCTTTGGCGGTTGCATTCCAGGTAGGTCTGGATCAGGTTTTCTCCATCCCGGGGTACCCACCAAAGGCCTTGTGCAGGGGAACTCCCAGAAGGGCCATAAGTTCATCATGGGTTGGCTGGCGGCGGAAGTGGCAAAGAAACGTGTGTCGGAAACACTCCATGATCAGTGGAGTCGTGTTGATCAGGGTCCCATCCAGATCGAAAAGCACAGAAGCAAATGGTTCCACTTCTTTTCTCCTTTCTCCCATGAGCCCTCACCTGGACCGTGGACCTGCCTCTGTCCACCCTCCTGGGCCGGGAGGTTACTGCTGCCCGCCCGCGACTGGTAGTGGCTGGCACACTCTCGCCGGATTTCTCCGGCCGCCCGCTGGTTTCCTTTTGACAGGGCCGCCAGGATAATGAGGGCAAGCGTCGAATCTTACCAGCAATCTCCCAGTGATTCGGAGGCGGTGGCCTGATGAGACGCACTATGGCGGCGTCCCTTTTTCTATTCATGCTGGTGGGCTTGGTTCTCTCCGGAACCACGCGGGCCAGTGGCGAGGAACTCCTGTTTACCATCATCCATACCAGCGACGAGCACTCCCAGCTGGTACCGCATTCTCCCGCCCATGGGAGCGGAGGGCGGGGCGGATTCGCCCGGCTGGGGGGAGCAGTCGCCCAGATCCGACAAGAGAAGTCCAGGGGCAACGAACCGGTGCTTTTGGTGTCAGCGGGTGACTTCATCGGGGGAACCCTGTTCAGCTGGTTGGCCTTAACCGGGCGCGCACCGGAATTGTCACTGATGCTGGACATGGGCTACGACGTGGTCAACCTGGGCAACCACGAGTTTGACTACGGAACCGAGGAACTGGCTACCTACCTGAAGAAAGCCGGGTACCCCCAGGCCGCCCGGCGCACCGCTATCGTCGCCAGCAACCTGGTGCCCGACCCGGGCCATCCCCTGGCCGACGTGGGCCTGGCAGAGACGGTACTGGTGTCCTTGGAAAACGGGCTGAAAGTCGGCTTTTTGGGCCTCTTGGGCCAAGACGCCGTCCGGGTAACCCACCATACTGACGGGGTCACTTTCACCGATCAGCAGCAGGCAGCCCGCCGGGCAGTGCAGCGCCTGCAGGCGGAAGGCGCCGACGTGGTGGTGCTACTGAGTCACATGGGGCTGGAAGAAGAGCGCGCCCTGGCCCGGGCCGTACCCGGTATTCACCTGATCGTGGGAGGACATTGCCATACTACCTTGAACGCACCGGTGCGGGAGGGGAAGACCCTCATCGTGCAGAGCGGCCCCCACCTCGAGCAGGTGGGAGTCCTGGAACTGGCCTTTCACCCCGGCACCCGGGCCCTCCGGCTCCGCAACACCGGCATCCTGGTGCCACTGGACGCCAGGGTAAAGGAGGACCCGGTCATAGCGACCAAGGTTGCCCAGTATGCGGTCGAGGCCAACGCCTTCTTGCAGCGGTTGACCAAGGGAGCCTACCAGGACATGCGCGCCATCGTGGCCGAAGTGGACTTCCCAGTCCGCGATGCCACCCGGGCCGAGAGCGGCCTGGGCAACCTGGTCGCCGACGCGCTCAGGTGGGCGGTGGAGCGATGCACCGGTCGCCCGGTAGACCTGGCCGTGCAACCCAACGGCGTGCTACGGGGGACCGTTTACCCGTTCCAGGGACGGGTAACTTTATACGACCTGGTTTCTCCCTTGTCGCTGGGACGCGGGCTGGACGGCCAGCCCGGGTACTCCGTAGTCGCCTTCTTCCTGACGGGAGAGGAGATCAGGCGAGCCTTGGAGATTTCGGTGTTGCTGTCGGAGCTTTTGGGTGACTCCTACTACCTCCAGGTCTCTGGTCTTTCGGCCCGCTACGACCCGTCCCGGGCTGTGCTCTTTTGGGTGCCGGTATTGAACAAGCCTCTGCCCACAACGCGAGCGGTGCTGTCGGCGCACTGGGCGACGGGCGCCCGGCTGGACCGCGGGGACCAACGCCTGTATCACGTGGTAGCGGACTACTACACCACCTCGTTTATACCCAAGGTCGGAGAGATGCTGCCCAAGCTGGCCATCACTCCCAAAGATGCCCAGGGGAATCCCATTGCCGACTTGAGGAACCACATTGTGCGGGCCGACGGCCAGGAATTGAAGGTGTGGAAGGCAGTGCTAGACTATGTGACTGCCCAGCCAAAGGGCCCCGGGGGTTACTCCCGCATTGCCCAGGCTTACGCTGGTCCCGAAGGAAGGCTGGAGGTAGCGGCAACCATCCCCTTGCTGGTGTGGCCCCTCCTGGGACTTGGGGGCGTGATCGGGCTGGTAGTGTCGGTGACCATCCTGAGGCGCCGGGGCAGGGCGGCCCGGCTTGCGGGCGGCGGTGGTCCCGGTGTATAATACGGTTTGGAAATAGACGTTAGGAGGCCGATCATGGCGGGAAACTGGATCAACGGGTGGCTGCACCTTAGACATATCGTCCATGGAAAAGCAGTCCATGGCGGCAGCCATCTGTACTTTTCCAGTTTCCGGCGCGTCTAACCGGGAGGGCATTCCCAGTCGGGCCGGAAACGGCCCGGCTGTTGCATTTTGAGGAGGAATGCGCCATGCCCATGCCCGAGCCCGAGATGCGCCGTCTCATCAAGCGGCGACTCCGCGGAGCCAGCGATACAGACCGCATCAAGCTACTCAGGGCTGCCCTGGAGGAACTGCCCGGCTACTACCAGGGACCCTACGGGCAGCTCCGCAAGTGGATCAAAGAAGAGATCGAACGCACCCGCGTGAGGTCGCGGGTAGTGCAGAAGGAAGAGTTCGCCATCGCCAAGGACGGCGACTTCCAGGTGGCGCTCATCGGGCCGCCCAATGCCGGCAAGTCGTCCCTGCTCCGAGCGCTGACCGGACGCCAGGTAGCCATAGGTGATTACGCCTTCACCACCACCAGGCCGGTGGCCGCCACGGTGAACTTCAACGGGGCCCGGGCGCAACTGGTGGAGATCCCGGGACTGGTGGCCGGGGCCGGGGAAGGGAGAGGGCAGGGCCGCGCGCTGGCCGCAGCCGCCCGCAACGCCGATATCCTTTGTTGCCTTCTGCCAGCGGACGCCGGCCCAGCGCAACTATGGGAGGGACTGTGCCCGGAACTGGACGCGCTGGGGCTTGATCCCGACCTGGTCATCCTTACTCGCTGCGACCTGGTGGACACGGTGCCGGAGTTTGCCACCCGCACGGCGGTACCCGTATCGGCCCACACCGGCGCGGGTATGGACCGGCTGGGGCAAGCTCTCTGGGAAAGGTCCGGGTTGATCCGGGTCTGGCACCATGGCCGGGCCGGCGACCCTTTTGTGCTTCCCAGGGGTACTACTGTTGCCGAGCTGGCCGGGCGAGTTCACAACGAACTGGCCGGCAGCCTGCGGTATGCCCGTGTCTGGGGACCATCGGCGCGGTTCCCCGGGCAGCGGGTCGGGGGCGGCCATGTGCTGGCCGACGAAGACGAGGTGCAATTGGTGGCAAGATAGGAGAGATCAGGCATGGAACTGGGAAAGTTTGCTCCGGTGGTGGCCGAGGCCTGCAGCCGGCCCAGGCGAGTGTGCGTGGCCGGGGCGGGGAGCCCGGACGTGCTGACGTCGGTGGCCATGGCGGCTGCTGCCGGGCTGGTCAGCGAGTGCCTGCTGGTGGGCGACCCGGTTGAGATCCGGGCGGCTTTGCACGGCACCGGGCGCAAGCTGGAAGGCAAGCTGGTGCCGGCCGCTCCCCACGAGGTGGGCATCGTGGCGGCCCGCCTGACCGGGGCCGGCGAAGCGGACGTGCTGGTCAAAGGAAAGATCACTAGTTCCGAGTTCCTGCGTGCCGTGCTGGACCGGGAAGCGGGACTGCGGGGTGACTCCATCCTGAGCCACGTGGCCATCCTGGAAATACCGGCCCTGGACTACCTGGTGGGGGTGACCGACGGTGGCCTGAACGTTGCTCCAGACACCAGGCAAAAGCAGGCCATCATCAAAAACGGGATCAAGTGCATGAAGTCGCTGGGGACCAAGGTACCCCGGGTGGCCTTGCTGGCGGCCACCGAGGAAGTGAACCCGGCCATGCCGGTGACCACCGACGCGCAGGCTCTGGCTCGCTGGGCAGAGACGGCGTGTCCGGACGCCCTGGTGGATGGTCCCCTGGCTCTCGATCTGGCCATGAGCCGAGACGCCCTGCAGAGCAAGGGCATTGTTTCCCGGCTGGACGGCCGGGCCGACTTGTGGGTCGTACCCAGCATAGAGTGCGCCAACATATCAGTTAAGGCCCTGCTCTTGTTCGGCAAAAGCCTCATGGCGGGAGTGGTGATGGGAGCACGGGTGCCCCTGGTCCTGACTTCCCGGGCCGACCAGCCTGCCTCCAAGCTGGTGTCGCTGGCAGTGGCCGCTGCCCTGGTAACCGGCTAAGGCCGTCCACCGCCACTTCCACCACCAGGTTGTGTCACCGGTGCCATCATATGGAGCGCCCCCAGTCCATCCGTGGTCAGCCCCAAGACAACCCGGGAAGGGGTTGACGCCGGGCCCAAATAACTGCATTGCGGGGGACAGCCGTACCATTACCTAAGGGAGTTCATCTATGCCTGCCTGGTCACACAGAAGGGACGGAACCTGTATGGCCTGTCGGAGACTGGGGGCAAGGTGGCATGCCTGGGCACGAACTTGCTGGCCCGCACCGCGAAGCATAGTTGGCCCCGGTAGCCCGGGTGCCAGCTCCGGGTCCTGGTGTGGCCCCCGGTGAAGGCACCAGGACTCGTGGTCCGGCCGCGGCAGGAGCGGCGACCGGGCGCGTGGAATCTCCCATCCAGCACTCGGTGGTGGGGAAGGGCTGCAACGTGCAGGGTGTGCAGTGGACCACCAACCCATTTGCCGTTACCAGGTCAGTTTTGACACCACGGCTAGCACTGTCACTTGCGGGCCAGCCGGGAGCGCGGCACCGACGGTAGCCGGGAATGTTTCAGAACCAAGACCACATCTGGGGGGCTTCGTAGGCCTTCCAAGTCAGGGGGTTACCACGTGATCAAAGGTATTTACGCGCCCATTCCCACGCCCTTTGAGCAGGGTAAGGTGAGCTTTAACCACCTCCGCGGCAACCTGGAACGGTGGGCCGCCACCCGGCTGGCGGGCCTGGTGGTGCTCGGTTCCAATGGCGAGGCCGTGCTCTTGGACCCGGTGGAGAAGGAGGCGCTCATCGGCTACGTCCGCGATCACTTTCCCGCCGACCGCCCGGTCATCGCCGGTACCGGGTGTGAGTCCACCCGGGAGACCATCGAGCTATCCCGCCGGGCCGCCGGGCTGGGAGCCGCTGCCGTGCTGGTCATCACCCCCAGCTTTTACAAAGGTTCCATGACCCCGGCCGCCCTCAAGAGGTATTACACGGAAGTGGCTGATAACTGCCCGGTTCCCGTGATGCTTTATAACATGCCCAGGAATACCGGGCTCAACCTGCCTGCCCCGGTGGTGGTGGAGCTGGCCGCCCACCCCAACATCATTGGCATCAAAGACTCAGGCGGCAACATCGTCCAGATCGCGGAGATCATCGCCGGTGCCCCAGCCGGCTTTTCGGTGTTTGCCGGTTCGGGCAGCTTCCTTCTGCCCACCCTGGTCATGGGCGGGCAAGGAGGGACACTGGCGGTGGCCAACGTGGTGCCAGACGCCTGCGCCGAGATCCAGGACAGGTTTGAGCGGGGAGACCTCTCAGGTGCGCGCAGGCTACAACTGGACCTTCTGCCCCTGAACCATGCCGTCACCGCCCGCTGGGGAGTGGGTGGGCTCAAGGCAGCCCTGGATCTTCTGGGATACTATGGTGGAGAGGTACGGCCGCCGTTGGAACCGGTGACTCCCTCCGAACGTGACCAGATCGCAGGCATGCTCCGGGCTTTTGATGCGTTACCGGCATGAAACTGGCACTGGCCGGGTTCGGGGGTGTTGGGCGGCAACTGGTGATGCTCCTGGCGGAGAAGGCTCCGGCCTGGGAAAGCCACTACGGTGTACGGCTGGAGCTGGTGGCGGTGGCCACCCGGGAACGGGTGCTGATGGAGCCCCGGGGCCTACCGCTGGACTCCATGGCCCAGCTGGCCCGGGAAGGCCGGGCGCTGGGTGGCGATGCCGACCAGGGCGGGCTGTTCCGGGCGGGGGCCGGGGTGTTGATAGACGCCACGCCCACCAACCTGTACACCGGGGAGCCCGCCCTTTCCCTGTTAAGAACGGCGTTTGACCACCGGATGCACGCGGTGGTGCTGTCCAAGGGGGCCCTGGTGCGCGCCTACCCGGAACTGGACCGGCGGGCCCGGGAAGCCGGGGTCGCCCTCAAGTTCAGCGGTGCGGTGGCGGCTGCCCTGCCCACGGCGGACACGGTCCACTATGCACTGGCCGGTGCTACCGTGCTCGGGTTCACCGGCATCCTCAATGGCACCACCAACTTCATTCTTTCCTTCATGACCGAAAGCGGTGCCGGTTACGACGAGGCGCTGCAGGAGGCGCGACGGCGAGGCATTGCCGAGGCTGACCCAGCTCTGGACGTGGATGGGCACGATACCGCGGCCAAGATATGCATCCTGGCCAACGCCGTCCTAAGGGCAAACCTGGGCCTGGAGGATGTGCATGTCACCGGCATCAGGGACCTGCCCCAGGCTGAGATCGCAGCGGCCCGAGCCCGGGGCCGGGTGCTCAAGCTAGTGGGCGAGGCCCGTTCTGGACCGGACGGGGTGCGGGCGCGAGTGGAGCTCAAGGCGCTGCCTGCTGGGTCGCTTCTGGCCGGAGTGGGGGGGAGCGCCAAGGCCATCGTGTACCAGACCGACACCATGGGAGAACTGGCGCTGGTGGGAGGGGCATCGGACCCGCGGGGGGCTGCTGCCGCCGCTTTAAAGGACGTTTTGAACCTGCGCAACCACGGGCCGGGTTGGCCGGGGATGACTGGCAAAAAGGGGTGAAGGACATGGATGGCCCTATAGGAGTGTTTGATTCGGGAGTGGGCGGTCTGACGGTGGTGCGCCAGATGCTACTGCGCATGCCCCAGGAGGATTTGCTCTACCTGGGAGACACGGCGCGCATGCCCTACGGGCCCCAACTGCAGGAGCAGGTCCGCCAGTATGTGCTGGAAGTAGTGGATTTCATGGACGCCCGGGGCGCCAAGGCGCTGGTCATTGCGTGCAACACTGCCACCGCCGCCGGGCTGGAAGCGGCCCGTGCCCGGGCGCCTTTCCCGGTAGTCGGGGTCATCGAACCCGGCGCCCGCTTGGCCGCGCGCACCACCCGGGGCCGGGTCGGCTTGCTGGCCACCGAAGGCACGGTAAAGAGCGGTGCTTACCAGCGACGTATGAAGGAGCTGGTCCCCGGGGTGGAGGTGATCGCCCAGGGCTGCCCGAAATTTGCCCCGCTGGTAGAAAGCGGCCTCGACGACGAACCGGCCATCCAGGCTGCGGTGGCGGAGTACGTGGGGCCCCTGGCCCGGGCCAAAGTGGATACGGTCATCCTGGGGTGCACCCACTACCCTCTCCTGGCCCGCTGGATCCAGGAGTACCTTGGCGATGACGTAAGCCTGGTGGATCCGGCCCTGACCACGGTGGGAATACTTGAGGATGAACTCAGTGCCCGGGGCATGCTCCGGCCCCCCGGGCGGCAGGGGTACCGCCAGTTTACCGCCACCGGAGAGGTGGAGTCGTTCGGCCGCGTGTCCGCCATGATCCTCGAGCTGCCGGAGCTTCAGGCCGTCCGGGTGCGCCTGGGAAAGTAGTTGGCCGGGGTGGGTGGCAGCACGGTCCTTCCGGTGTACACTATACCAGCCGAATGTCCCTGCCCGGCTGGCGGCGGTTGGGAGGAAGAGAGGAGGGACCTGCCGCCCCCGGGGCGGTGGTGCGCAATCCTTGAACCGTACCGTGCTGATCATGTTTATGATCCGGTTTGCATTTGGCCTCTTCAACCTGGCGGCCGCTGCTTTCATGCTCCGGCTGGGCCGGGTGGACCCGGCGGTGAGGATCAACGCCCTCATCGGCAGCATTGGTCCATTGGTGTTTCTTCTGGTGTCGGCTGTTGGGGCTGGCAGCCGCATTGTCCCCGGCCAAACTGGCCCTGGTCGTCGCCGGAGTGGTCCTGATGTTCCTGGGCACGCGCTGAGGGAGAAGCCAGCCTGCCGGCCCGGAACCGGTCCAAAGGGTTTCCGGCCTTGGCCGCCCGGTGTGGCGCCCAAAAGGCCCCCGTACGGCCCCACCAGCGCCTCCCGGCCGGGGCGGACATCTGGCCCCTGGTGTGGATCCCGGCCTAGTGTGGCGGCACTCCTCTTCACGGCCCCCAGCGCCACGGGTGTGCAACCGGCGGGTCTTCTAGGGTTGGGATGCTGGCTGGCGGAAGAAGGCTAAAAAGCTGCATCCCCCGAATACCTATCCTTTACCCCCCCCACCCGCACGTGGCGTATCTCCTGCCGGCCGGTCCTGGAGCCGGTAACCGGCGGGAGGCGCCAGGCCCAGCAGGTGATGGACAAAGTAATCCCACCGCCTGCGCAGGAAGTACGAGGAGTTAAAGTTATGGTTGCAGTTGGGCAAAACCAGGAGGTCGAAATCCCGGTTGGCCCGGATCAGGGCATCGACTAGCTGGAGCACCATCGCCGGGTGAACATTGTCATCCATGTCGCCGTAGACCAACAGCAGTTTCCCGGCAAGACGGTCGGCCAGGTCCGAGTTGGCCTGTGCCGAGTAACCGTCGCCTTCCAGCAGTCCCAGGTACCGTTCGCCCCAGGCCGCCAGGTAGCTCCGCTGGTCGTGATTGCCGGCGGAGGAAACCGCCACGCGGTAAAAGTCCGGGTAGACCAGCATGGCCCGAGCGGCTGCGTAACCTCCCCCCGAGTGCCCGTAGATGCCCACCCGCGCCAGGTCCAGGTATGGTCGTTCCCGGGCCAGTTGCTGTAGTCCACAGACATGGTCGGCCAGCCCGCCGGCTTCGCCGAAGTTTTGGCCGTAGGCCCGGTCGTGGAACGCCTTGGAGCGGTAAGGCGTGCCCATGCCGTCGATGGTGACCACGGCGAAACCGAGTTCGGCGGTGGCCTGCGCGTGCCAGTAAGACTCATCTCCCCGGGTGGCGCCCACGGCAAAGCAGGCGGAAGACCGGACCCGTTGCGGCCCGGGGTAGATATCGTCCAGCACCGGGTACCGGCATCCCGGGTCGAAATCAGAAGGCAGGTAAAGGACTCCGTAGATGTCGGTGATCCCGTCCCGGGCCTTCACTTGGAACCGCTCCGGCGCTTTCCACCCGGTGGCCTCCAGGAGTCCGATGTCGGCACGTTCCAGCTGGCAGATCCAAGTCCCATCGGCACGGCGCAGGACGGTCACGGGCGGCGTGTCCACCAGCGACCAGGTGTCCACGAAGTAACGGCCGCTGGGAGCCATGGTCACCTGGTGATCGCCATCTTCGGGAGTGAGTAGTTCGATGGCGCTACCGTCATAACGGGCACGGTAGAGCCGTCGTAGGTACGGATCGCCTCCTTCGCGCCCACCGGCGGTAAAATAGACCCAGCGCTCGTTGTCATCGGCGTGGAGAAGTTCCCGCACCAACCAGGGCCCACGAGTGACCTGGCCCCTGAGCTGCCCGTCGGTGCCGTACAGGTAAAGGTGACCCCACCCGTCGCGCTCGGAAAACCAGATCACCTCCTGGCCGCCACTTACCACCCGCACGCACGGCGGAAACCGGTCGGGACTGAGGTCCACATACGTACAACACCGTTCCTCGAGGATGGTACGGACCTCCCCGGAGCTGGAGCGGGCCTCGCACAGCCTGGCCGTCCGGTGGTCGCGTGCTTCCTCGATGTAGTAGATCCTCTCACCGTCTGTGCTCCACCAGACCATGCCCATTTCCACGGGAGTGCGCGCCGGCGCCAGTAGCGGGTGGGCGGCTATGTCGACGCGTGTGCGCCGGGTGATGTCGAAGACCACCAGGCTCGCCAGCGGTACGTGCTCGTCACCGGGCATGGCGTAGCGGTAGGAGTGCAACCGGGGGCGCCACCCGCCGTCCGGGAGCACCGACTGGACCAAGTGCAGGTCCGCCACCTGCCGCTGGTCGAGCCGGTGGGTTACCAGGCGCCTGGAATCCGGCGACCACACTGCCACCGGGGGGAGGGGCTTCTTTGCCAGCCGGTCGGTTACCCCGGTGGTGCGCGCTTCCGGGGCCGTTGCATAATCGTAGTAGGGTTCACCGTCAAAGGTCAGGCGGTGTTCCTCTCCGGAGTGAAGGCAGCGTATATAGAGGTCGTGCTCCTCCACCCGGGCCGCCCACCGTCCATCGGGTGATGGCAACTCGCCCGGCCGGGCTAACCGGTCTGGGTCTACCTGCACACACTGGTAAGTGGAGAGGTCACAGCGCCAGGCGGTCTCGTCCACCCGGAACTCAACGGCACCGTCGTCCCTTGTGAACTGGAACTCGTCGAAGGGAAGCTGGTTATGCACGTAGCGGGCGCCGGTGGCCAGCGACAGGGCCTTCGCCATTCGGGCGTGGTCAAACGCAGGCTGCCGGTGGCCGGCGGCCGGGTCGACCAGCACGAACTCCTTGCCCTCCCGTGTCCAGTTAAGATAGTGGAATGCGTCACCGCCGTCTTTCCACCGGGGCCTGACCTCCGCCCGGAAGATGAGTTGCCTGACGTTCCAGGGCAGCAAGCGTTCGGCCCGGGCATATACTTCGCGGGATAGCTCTCCAGCGAGTGTTACCTGGTCGCCCATTACCGTACCTCCTCCATGTCCCCATGTGGGCGGGAATTCCACGGGTGGTTGGGCATTACCTGCCCCGGTCTCACCGGGCAGCCGGGGGCAGGGGACACGGTAGAGCAGGGGGCAAGCCGGTGCCCTGCGGCACCCAGAGTTCTCAGAGGGCCCGGCAGGAATACTAGGCCCGGTGGCTAAATCTAGTGGCGGGGGTGGGCTGGGTGGGTCTTGTGGTCTGGCGAGGAATGGAAAGCTACGTGAGGGCGGCGCGCTGTCGCCTCTGTTACACCCGTAACTTCAAAAACGGTTGCTGTAACTGGAGGCCGGCCTGGACGCTGGCTGACCTGGCCCAGCTGGTGGTAGCCGGAGAGCGGGAGTTCCTAAGCGCCTTGGTGGGCCGCCGCGACACGGAGATGCGGGCCGGGGGCACGGAGCTAAAGGTCATGGGGGACAGCGATAAGTGTGCTTTCCACCGCCAGGGCGCTGGTTGCACCCTGCGGGTGTCCCAGCGCCCGCTGCTTTGCCGCACCTACCTTTGCGACCCGGTGCGCCTGCTTCCTTCTCCCAGGGAACGCCGGGCCTACCTCGCCAACTACCACCGCACCAAGGAACTGGCCGCCCGCATAACGGCTGCGCTACACGTCCTTCACGACCTAGAGGCCCTGGACCTGGAAGCTTTCTGCCTGGAGGCTCCCGGTGTTATCCATTACTACACTCACCAGCGCCCTCCGCGGGCCGGTTAGCCCCGGGGAGTGGCGGTCGGCGCGGGGCTTTCCGTTTTACCGTTTACATGGCCTAGGGAGCCAGTAGCACTGACCACGCCCGCGCCCTGCTGGTCGGAGGCGAGGTGGGGCAAACGGCGGGCGCCCATGATGAGCGCCTGGTGGACAAGCTCGCGCGGCAGTCGCGGCCGGTACCCCAGGATGAGGGCGGCCACGCCGGTCACGTGCGGGCAGGCCATGGACGTCCCGGAAAGAGCCACCGGGTGACCACGCCCGGGCCAAGACGAGACTACCTCGTGGCCGGGGGCCGCCAGCGCCACCTCCTGTCCCCGGCTAGAGAAATCCGCCCAGGCGCCGCCCCTGGCCAGCGCAGTGATGGCCAGCACTTCCGGATAGCGCGCGGGCCAGTCTACCGGACCGGCCTGCCCCCGGTTGCCTGCTGCCGCCACCAGCACCAGCCCGGCCCGGGCGGCGTGGGCCAGAGCGTGGGACAGGGCCTGGCTTTCTTTGGCCAGACCGAAACTCATGTTGACCACGGAAGCCTGCATGGCTATGCACCAGTCGATGGCCTCCACTACCCAACTGAGGCTGCCCATGCCGTTACGATCAAACGCTTTGACCGGGTAGATGGTGGCGGCCGGGGCCACGCCAACCAGCCCGGGGATGGTCCGGGCACCGGTCCGGGCGGCGATGGTACCTGCCACATGGGTGCCGTGCCCGGAGTCATCTTGGGGGCGGGAACCGGGAGACACCAGGTTGACGCCTATCCCAATGCCGGTGGTCAGGTTCTGGTGCCGGTAGTCGATGCCCGTATCGATGACTGCGACCCGGGTACCTTCACCCTCGGTGAGGGGCCAGGCGGCGGGGGCGTCAACGAAGTCCACGCCCCAGGGACGGGAGGCGGGCGGGCGGTGGCGTGCCACGGGCGGGGGTACCTGTATACCCCGGTCGGGTTCGGACCACTCCAGCCACCCGGTCCGGCTGAGGCTGGCGAGCCTGGCGGGTGGAAGGTAGCCGACCCACATGTCAACCCGGGGCAGGTACTTGGCCGTGCCGCCTACCAGCCGCCGGATGTCGGTTGGGCTCGCGCCTTGGGTGGTGTGAAAGAGGTAGCGATGCCTAGGTGACAAGGACAATGGACGGCCTCCCTCGAAAGACACCGTTTGGTGGACATAATATGCAGGTTCACTCGAGTTGTGAAGGAGGATACAGATGCGCATAGCAGCATCCAGTGCCATCTACGCCTTTTCTCCGGGCCATAGTCCGGCCGCCACCGTGCCGCCGGGAACGCAGGTGGTTTTCGAGACCCGGGATTGCTTTTCCAACCGGCTTCAGGAGGAAAGCCACTCATTCTTCGAGGTAGGGTGGGAGAACATCAACCCGGCCACCGGTCCGTTGGCCGTAGTGGGAGCCGAGCCGGGAGATACCCTGGCCGTTTCTGTGGAGAAGATAGAGGTAGGCCCCAAAGGCACCATGATCGCCGTACCGGGTTTTGGGGCACTGGGAGACCTGGTCACCCGCGAAGAAACCCGGATCATAGCCATCACCCAGGGGCGGGCCAAGTTCGGGAAGGTAGAACTGGTGATGGAGCCCATGATCGGGGTCATAGGGACGCAGCCGGAAGAGGAGACGGTGCCATGTGGAACTCCCGGTCCCCATGGAGGCAATGTGGACACCAGGCTGATCCGGGAAGGAGCCATGGTGTATCTCCCGGTGTTCACGCCGGGAGCAGGACTGGCCATGGGCGACTTGCACGCCCTCATGGGCGACGGGGAGATCGTGGTGTGCGGGTTGGAAGTGCCGGGAGAAGTCACCGTCACCGTGGACCTGGTGAAAGGGCGACAGGAGCCCGGCCCGGTGGTAAAGTACCAAGGCACCTGGTACATCCTGGCGTCGGCGCTAACCTTGGACGAAGCCTCCCAGCTGGCCATCGAGCACGCGGTCTCCTTTGTGATGGCGCGGACGGGACTGACTCTAAACCATGCTGCCATGCTCCTGAGCCTGGTGGGACAGCTACAGGTCAGCCAGGTGGTGGATCCACTCAAGACGGCAAGGATGGCCATCCCCGGCTCGTTGCTGGCAGCCTACGGTGGCGACCGGTTCTAGCATACCGGAGGTGACAACATCCAGCCGGGTCAGGGCAACTCCGGGGGGACGACGTCTCCCCCAGGGCTTCGCCGCACGGCTGGGGGTTGCCCCATGGCGTCCGGGCCACGTCCAGCGGGAACGCGATGACGGCGTATTACTGGCCCGAGAGGATACTCCCGGTCTCTGTTGCTCCATGGGGCGGAGGTTCAGTTCCCAGCCAAATGCTTTCTAGGTCGTGGAAAATGTTGTGAGCGATGGCCAGTGACTTGCGGTTAAACAGGGACGAGTTACTTACCTCCTTGAATGCCCGGTCGACGTCGCGGACCAAGGCAGCCACCGCCGGCAGGTCGTGGAGCTCGTCTAGCTGGAACCGCACGTTTTCCCAGGTTCTCTCCAGTTCGGCCATGCCCTGCTTGAGCTTACCCAGGGAGACCCCTCGGCTTTGGCGATCCGGCCAAAGGTACCGGTTGAGCTGGTCATGGGCAGAAGCGATCACCTGTGACACGGCGTAAACGGTGTCTTTCAGCCTGCCGACCAGCTCTTCGACCTCACCGGTGGACTTGCCCTCAAGGGCATCAGCACAGATGCCCAGCCTCATCTCGAGCCCGGCTGTAAGCAGGGGCCTCAGGGCAGTGGACAGGGAAGGTCTTACCAGGCCCTCAGCCTGGACGACGATGGTCTTTCCGGGGTGGTCTGGATGCTGTCTCTCCCTGAAGGCAGGCGTTACCCCGTGTCCGGTGCACCCAGCCAGCCCCATCAGACAAAGCCACCATGCAACCCCAAGGGCCGCCATTTTCATCTGGACACCTCCAGGCAACACCGTGCTACGCCCATTCTACCCCGGCCAGGGGAAGCAGCTCAAGGGCTACATCAGGTAGGAGCCTCCTGGCACCATGGCTCTTGGAACCCACCCCGCCAGGCGCCGCCCGCTGTCACTATCCCCTGGTGCGCGCGGCACTAGTTTCCGGTGGCAGGCACCAGGCCGCTGATGACATCCTCGCTAAGGCGGCACCAGCTCCTCGTGGTCATCCCGGTTCATCAACAACGGGAAGTGGACGTTTGCCGCGGGGTCCCTGGGAGCCATGGCGGGAGTGCAGCGTTGCCTGGCCGGGTGGCACCCCGGGACACTGCCCGGAGGCGCAGCAGGACCCCGCAGCCAGCGGGTTCCGGCCAGCACCGGGCCCGGAGAGACGCGATTGATGGAGCAGCAAAAGATCACGCAAGGCGGAAGGAATGTGGTGGGAGACTATGGAATGATATGGCAGTCTTTTCTGAAAGGAGCGTGCCGGTGGTGCGACGGTGGGTAGTTTTGTTGGTGGCTTTGACCATGCTCGTGGCGAGCCTAGGAGGTGGAAGCGGGTTACCGGGCCCGGTCCGGGCGGCCGAAACCTCCCGGCTCCTTGAGTACCTGTATTACCTGGATACGGGTCACGACGGACTCGTTACCGTCATCGTGCGGCTGTCAGAGGAACCTGCAGCCGTGCATGCAGCAGCTTTCAAGAACCTTGGACAGCAGACCGCGGCAGCTGCCCGTGCCAAACAACTGGGGAAGGTGCGGGCAGAACAGGCCCGGGTCATGGGAGCCATCGGGGCCCAGGGGGTGCAGGTCACCCCAGGTTTTCGGTTCGAGGAGGCCTACAATGGTTTCACGCTCACGCTTCCTGCCAACGAGATCCCGCTTTTGGCGGGAATTCCCGGGATCACCGGCATCTTTGCCGATGTCGAGGTGGTACATCACCGTGTCTTTCCAGAGGGCGATGATCACTCCATTGATCTGCACTACAGCGTGGACGCGGTGGGGGCACCTGCGGCATGGGCGGCCGGCTATACCGGCGAAGGGATCCTGGTTGCCATCCTTGATGATGGCGTCGACTACACTCATCCCCACTTGGGTGGCGGCATAGGGCCGGGTTTCAAGGTGGTGGGCGGGTATGATTTCCGCGCGCTCAGGGACGATCCCATGCCGGTTCCGGGAGACTCGCACGGCACTCACGTGGCCGCCACCGCCGCCGGGTTGTACGGGGTGGCCCCCGGGGCCAGCATCCTGGCTGTGCGGGTGTTGGGTGGTTCGCTCTTTAACAACCTCAGCCCGGTAATGGCCGGCATTGACTATGCGGTGCGCATGGGCGCCCACGTAGCCAACATGAGCCTGGGCCTTCTGGATGCCTACGGGCCCACCGACAACCCCTGGGCCGAAATGGTATCCAACGCGGTCCGGGCCGGCGTGGTGTTCACCAACTCCAACGGAAACAACGGTCCAGCCTATTATACGGTGGGCATGTACGCGTCTTCGCCCCACGCCATCGGGGTGGGCGCAGTTGATGTCCGGCCCATCCCCTATCCCAGGGTCACCGTGGTAGAGACCGGTGCGGTCCTGGTGGGAGGTGCGTACAGTGTACCGTTCCCGGCAGAGCTCCTGGGCGTAGAGCTGGATGTGGTGGACGTGGGCTTCGGCAACACCCCGGCCTACTACGAAGGCAAGAACGTGGCCGGGAAGATCGCCATAGCCCTGAGGGGAGGACTTACCGGGGAAGATGCAACCTTTGTCAACAAGGGGAACCAGGCGCTGGCCGCCGGAGCCGCCGGCCTCATCATCTACAACGATGCTGCCCGGTGGACGGACTTCAGCGCCGCCTTCCCGGCCCTTCCCGGGTTCACCATGTCCCATCCCAACGGCCTTGCCGTCATTGCCAACCCCCGGATCATCGTGGACAACTTCGAGGCCGGGTACCAGATGGCCGGCTTCAGTTCGCGGGGTCCCACTGTTGACCTGGCGCAGATCAAGCCCGATATAAGTGCCCCGGGCGTGAGCATCGTGGCGGCGGTCCCCTTCGGCGTTGATCCTGCCGGTGTCAGGGCGGCATCAGGTACCTCCATGGCCGCACCCCACATGGCCGGAGCGGCCGCCCTCATGCTCCAGGCCAACCCTTCCTGGACCCCGGAGCAGGTCAAGCTGGCGGCCATGAACACCGCAGCGGACCTGGGGACCAACATCTGGGGCGTCCAGTACCGGGTGGTGGACCAGGGGGCCGGATTCTTGGACGTAAGCCGGGCCGTGGCGCCGAGTCTTGCCCTAAGCCCCGGAAGCGTCAGCTTTGGCCACCTCACGGCTGAACACGGGTACACTCGGACCCGCCAGCTCACGGTCAGCACCTATGTCACCGGCGGCCGCTACCGGGTAGAAGTGGTACCGCGCGGTGCTCACGCGGGCGTTGCCGTTACTGCGGAAAGCTCTCCCATAATCCACCTGACCGGGCGAAACCGGCAGCACACCATCGCTCTCACGGCGACCATCGATCCCGGGCTGGCCCAGGCGGGTGAGTACGAAGGTTACGTGTACCTGGTCAACACCTCCGACCCGGCCGATTCCTACCGGGTGCCCTACTTCCTGGTGTACCGGGCACCAGTCAGCAACCTGCAGGTTTCTAACCGGTTTGTGGGCGCCGGTGCCCACCAGTTCATCGATGTTACCTTCACCACCGGGCAGCCCCTGAACAACTGGTACCTGGGCACCATGGCGGGAACGCGATTCACCGCCAACCAGGGTACCCTGGCTCCCGGCACCTACACAGTAAACTGGAATGGGCGTACCTCTACCGGTGCCAACCTGGCGGAGGGAGGTTGGAACATCGGTGTCTGGTACCAGCTGCCGGGCTCTGCGACCTTCGTCTTCGGTGCGACCTACGCCCGCATCTGGGTGGACCGGACTCGCCCCATCATCCGGATGGACGCCGCTTTTCCCGGCCTGACCAACCAGCCGGAACTGGTGGTGACAGGAGCCGTATCCGACGCCGCCATGCATAACTTTGGCGGTGTGGCGGGTTGGGTCATGGTAAACGGCGTCAAGGCCGAGCTCTCCTACCGCTACCCGGCCCTGCTGTTTCCCCAGAACACCGAGCTGGCTTTTCGCCAGCGGGTGACCCTGGCTGAGGGTGAGAACACCATCATCATCTATGCTGAGGACGCTGCGGGGAACCGGAGCCTTGATACCTTTACCTACGAGGTCTTCTTGGACACTGTGGCCCAGCTCACCCTGACCGAGCTTACCGCGTTCCATTACCGGTACAACCGCACAGAACTGGTAGTGGCCGGCATTACCGAGGCGGGCGCCGTGGTAACCATCAACGGCGTGGAGGTTGTGGTGTGCCCAGAGGAGTTGGCCTTTGCGCACCTGGTGGAGCTGGACAAGGGCACCAACGTGCTGGTCATCGAAGCCACCGACCCGGCTGGCAATACCACCACGCTAACCAGGATGATCACCGTACAAAGCAATAAGCAACCGGCATCACTCATCCCGGTACGCTAGGACGGACCAGACCCAGGGGACCCCGGCACGGACGGGGTCCCCTGGGGATTTCTGGGTGTCGGTACCCTGGAGGGCACCGGGACCGCCCCTCCGCTCACGGTTCTGACCACTTCCGCCAGGTCAGGTTTAGGTGCATTTTGGCGGTGTTCACGGCAAGGCCTAATCGTCCAGCATGGAGCGCCCACTGAACCGCGAATCATTTGGACCAGACGTGGTGGTTACAAGGAGGCGCAAGCCACGCGGTTTCTCGGGCCGTCGCCGTGGCACTGGGCGGAATCAACGACCCGTTGGCGGTGGGTCCGCTCAGCCGGGCGCTCAAGCGCCCGGACCCCCATGTATGCAAACCTGCCGCCGTGGCGCCGGGAAAGACCAAAGACCCCAGGGTAGTACCGCTCCTGGGCGCCTCGCTCAATGATGTGTGCGGATGTGCGAGGGGATGTCGCCGCGGCGCTCAGCTGGACCGGTGACCTGCGCGCAGCCGGTGTGCTCGGGACCGCGCTCAGAGACCGGGAGGAGTGGGTGCGCAAGGGGCCGCTGAGACCCTCCCACGGCTGGGCCAGAAACCGCAGAAAAACAGCCAGTGGCGGGGTTCGGAGACAGAAACCCACCCTGCAAATAGC
This sequence comes from Bacillota bacterium, assembly GCA_040756655.1. Lineage (GTDB taxonomy): Bacteria > Bacillota > Sulfobacillia > UBA8153 > UBA8153 > JBFLYN01. The sequence goes on along the minus strand of JBFLYN010000007.1, from coordinate 39,960 downwards.
TCCAAGTTGACCCCGGAGATCGGTTAGGCCCGTAGCCAGCTGTCAGCGTTCTGTCGATGCGGTACGCACTTGTCGGCTGCGGTTACCGTCTCGCTTCTGTTGGACCCGCCTAGAGGGGCCGCCGTGCCGCAATGGTCACGTGGCGGTCTGCCTCAGTGCCGGCGGCCATGGTCTGCCACCCGAAGACGCCCAAGGGCTCCAGACCGCACTGGCGCATGAGCGCATCAAGCACGGCCAAGGGCCATGCCCGTTCGTAAAAGACCTCCTGGTACCGGCGGAAGTGAGGAGGGGAGGGGTCGGGCAAGAAAAAGCTGGCCCGCACCGTGGTCACCCCGGTAAGCTCATTGAGGCTGCACTCCCAGATGTAGGCGAAATCCCCGGCATCAGCCGCGGAAATCTCCCCGTCCCATTCCTCCAACCCGCGCCTGGTGTTGACGTCGAACACCAGGTATCCACCGGGGGCCAACGCCCGGGCCATGCACCGGAAGGCCCGGGTCAAATCGGTCATCTCCAGCAGATGGTTCACGGCATCTCCCAGGCACAGGATGGCGTCCACCGGTGCGGGCAGGTCGAAGTCACGCATGTCGCCCACGGCAAACTGAACGTCCACCCCGGCGACCTCGGCCTTCCGGCGGGCCGCCCGCACCATTTCCGGCGACAGGTCCATGCCGATCACGCTATACCCCGAAGCAGCCAGACTCACGGTAGCGCTGCCAGTCCCGCAGGCCAGGTCCAGGATACGCTCTATCCTGGCACCGTGCCGCTGGAACAGGGTCTGGGCCTGGTGCAGGACGCTCTGGTAGGCCTGGCCGGGCGGGATGGCATCGTACACCAGTGCCAAAAGGTCGTAAGGGACGGCAGTCACGCCAGCTGCCTTTCTACCCACTGTCTAACCACCTGGTAGTTGCCATCGGCTGCCTGCCGCGATTGGTGCAGGCTACGACGGGTGGCCGAAAGAAAAGCCTCGTCAGCTACGCCGGGCAAATTGGTCTCTACGTTATAGGCCGCCGCAGTCAGGCAGCAGGCCAGCGCCTCCAGCCCGGCTCCCAGATCCGAGGCCACGGCCTTCCGGGCGTGGGCGGTCAGGCGGGCCATAAGCTCCATGGTGCGGGCAGCCGTAACCGCTACTTGGAGGGGCACGGCCGTAGCCTCGCGGGTGGCGGCGGCCAGTGCTGTCTTGCGCGCTTCAGCGTCGGTCTTGGGAATGGCCAGGGCAGCCATGATACGGTTGAAGGCCTCGGTGTCGGCGTCAACGGCGTTGAGGAAAGTACCGCGACAATCATCCAGCTCCCGCAGTAGGTCCTGCACGGCCTGGCTGTCTACCTGCTTACCCTTGAGAGCGTGGTGACATACCATGCTACCCAGAGCGGCTCCCAGCGATCCGGCCAATGCAGCTACACTACCTCCACCCGGGGCAGGAGATGGTGAGGCGACCTCCTTGACGAAACTCTCCAGCGTCCTTTCTACTAGTCTCAAAACTGTTCTCCTTTCTGGTTACTTTCTACAACCAGGCGGCCGCCGGCAAACACTGCCTGGACCAGGTTGACCCCGTAATGGTAACCCAAGTAGTGGTGGTCCGGCGCACGGAAAACCACCAGGTCCGCCCGCTTGCCCGGCTCCAAGCTCCCGAGCTCCTGGCCCAGGCCGCAGGCATGGGCCGCGTTGATGGTGGCGGCGCAAAGGGCCTCCGCCGGCGTCAATCTCAGGTACAGGCAGGCCAGGTTCAGCACCAGCTGCAGGTTCTCCGTAGGCGAACTACCCGGGTTGGCGTCGGTGGCCAGGGCCACCGGGACGCCCGCCTCTACCAGGTCACGGGCGGGCGCGTAGGGCTTCCCGAGGTAGAAGGACGTCCCCGGAAGCAACACGGCAATGACCCCGGCCCGGGCCAGGGCGCGGATGCCGGGCGGGCTGACGCAAAGCAGGTGGTCGGCTGAAACCGCCCCCAGCTCGGCGGCGAGCTCAGCCCCTCCCAGGTCGGACAGCTCGTCGGCATGGAGCTTCAGCCCCATCCCCAGCTCCCGGGCCCGGCTGAGGATCCTCCGGGTGTGCTGTGGCGTGAAGGCGCCGCGCTCGCAGAAGACGTCACAGTATCGCGCCAGGCCCACGACCCTGGGGAGCATGTCCCCGACCACCAGGTCTACGTAGGCACCGGGCTGGTCGCCATACTCCAATGGGACGGCGTGGGCGCCCAAGAACGTGGCAACTAGCTTCTGGGGGACATGCTCTTGGAGCGCAGCCACCACCTCCAGTTGCTCCAGTTCGTGGTGAAGGTCGAGACCGTACCCGCTTTTGATTTCCACGGCCGTGGTGCCGTGCTCCAGCATGACCCTGAGCCGGGCGGCGGTGGCGACCTGCAGCCGGTTGCGACCGGCCGCCCGGGTGGCGCGCACCGTGTGGTGGATGCCGCCTCCGGCCTCCAGGATTTCCAGGTAGGAGCGACCCTGTAGCTTTAGCTCCAGCTCGTGCTGCCGGGAACCGGCGTAAACCGCGTGGGTATGGGGGTCCACCAGCCCGGGGGTGACCAGCTGTCCTTGGGCATCGTAGGCGAAGGCATGGGGGCCTAACTGCACGGAGGCTTCTACCTCAGCCTGGGGGCCCGCCGCCACGATCACCCCGTCGCGGGCGGCCACCGCCCCATCCCGGACTATGCCGGCCCGCCCTTGATAATGCCCGGTGCGCGGGCCCTGGGGCCCGGCCATGGTCACCAGTTCCCCACAGTTGTACACCAGTAGGTCGACCTGGGGTTTCACTGCTGCTCTTTCCTCCTGGATTCTAGCCTGTGTTCCAGGACCTGATCTGACGAGAAACCCTCCAGCTGGAGGTAGTAGGCGGCGCTGGAGAGGAGGGCAGCCGAGGGCACCAGGCCCACCAGTTCACTTCCAGTGACCAAGGCGCCGAAGCGAGCTGCTTCCTGCCTTACCAGCTCCAGCGCCCGGTGAATGGGCGTCTGCAAGTAGTTGACCAGGTTCATGGATACCTGCACCTGTCCACGCCCGGCCAGGGACATGCCCAGGGCCTTGACATGGACCAGCCCGCCCGAAGAACCGCGCACGGCCTTGGCCACGGCCTTGGCCACCTTGACATCCGAGGTGTTCAGGTTGACGTTGAAGGCGATGAGGGGCATGCGCGCCCCTATGGCCACGGCCCCGGCCGTGGGGTGGACCCGGGCCGGCCCGAAATCCGGGACCCGGTCCGGGTGAGAGATATCCTGCCGCAGGCCCTCGAACTCACCCCTCCTCACGTCTGCCAGGTTTTTGCGCTCCGGCCGGGTGGCGGCTTCCTCGTACAGGTAGACCGGGATGCCCAGCCTATCGCCTACGGCGCCGGCCAGCTGCCGGGCCAGCTCCACGCACCGGGCCATGGTAGTGCCCTCCAAGGGGACCAGCGGGATGACGTCGGTGGCGCCCATGCGGGGGTGATTTCCGGTGTGCACCGTAAGATCGATGACCCGGGCAGCGTGTTCCGCGGCGCTGAATGCTGCTTCTACTACTGCAGGTCCAGGACCGGCAAACGTCACCACGCAACGGTTATGGTCCGGGTCGGCCGAGTAGTCCAGGATGACCACCTCGCGGTGAGCGGCGATGACTTCAACGATCCCGGTCACTACCTCGGGCCGGCGTCCCTCGCTGAAGTTGGGTATGCAGAGCACAGTTTCCATATGTAGTGGCGTATCCTCCTTCGCCCCATGCTGCCGGGAGATTAGACACCAGCACCGCGAAATCCTGTATCGGAGCTGAGTATACCCCGCCCCGGTTTGCACCAAGCCCGGTGGGGGCAGGATTACCCCTTGACCAGAGCGAAGTGCACCGGGGGAGGGATGTGAGTTGCAGACTAGGCCACTGGGCCGGACCGGCCTGGAGGTGTCCGTATTGTGCCTGGGTGCGCTGCCCATGGGTCCGCTCCAACGCAACTTGTCCCCCCAGGAGGGGGCTCGGGTGGTGAGCCGGGCGCTGGATATGGGAGTGAACTTCGTGGACACCGCCCAGGGCTACCGCACCTACCCCCACTTGGCCCCGGCCATCCTGGGCCGGGAGGTAGTGGTGGCCACCAAGTCACCGGCAGCCGACTACCAGGGCATGCAGGCGGCCCTGGACGAAGCCCGGCGGGAGCTGGGCCGCGATGTCATCGACATCTTCCACTTGCACGCGGCCAGGGAAGGGGAAGAGGTGTTCCAGGCGCGGGCCGGTGCCCTGGAGTGCTTGCTGGACGCGCGGGCCAAAGGCACGGTGCGGGCCGTGGGGATCGCCACCCACTCGGTGACGGTAGTGCGGGCGTCCGCTGCGCGCACCGATATCGACGTGGTTTTTCCCATCATCAATGTGCGGGGGCTCGGGATCCTTCACGGTACCCGGGACGAGATGGTGGAGGCCATAGGTGATGCGGCCCGGGCCGGCAAGGGGGTCTATGCCATGAAGGCCCTGGGTGGCGGGAACCTGGTGGGCGAGCTATTGCCGGCGCTGGGGTACGTGCGGGGCATAGCGGGCATAGCCTCGGTGGCAGTGGGCATGATCAGCGTGCAAGAGGTGGAGGTCATGGCCGCGCTGTTTTCGGGCCGAGCCATTCCGTCCGCCCCCGCTGATACGATCCGGGGGAAGCGACTCCTCATCGCCCAGTTTTGCGTGGGCTGCGGCAACTGCCTCCATCAGTGCCCGGCCGGCGCACTGTCGCTGGCGGAAGGCCGGTGCCGGGTAGACCCGGACCGGTGCATACTCTGTGCCTATTGCGCCCCCTTTTGCCCGGAGTTCGCCATCCGCGTGGTCTAGCGGGAGAGATGGCCTTGAAGCTGAAGGTGCACCCGGACGAGTTCGTGGTGCGTGAGCGTGCTGATCTGCCCAGCCAGGAGCGGGGTGAGTACCGGGTCTACCTTCTGGAGAAGCGCGGGTGGACCACTGAGGACGCCCTGCAGCGCATTGCCCGGGAACAGGGGATTCCGTACCGCCTCTTCTCCTACGGGGGAAAGAAAGACCGCCACGCCCACACTTACCAGCACGTGACGGTGAGGCGCGGCGCTGCTGCCCCGTACCAGGAGTCCGGTCTCAACCTGGTCCCGGCCGGGTGGATGGACCGCCCCATGGGGCCCGACCTGATCCGGGCCAACGATTTTCAAATGGTCTTGCGGTCCTTATCTGTGGAGGAAGCCCGGCTTTTGGAGGTCCGCTGGCGCCAGCTGGCCAACACCGGCTTTGCCAACTACTTCGATGACCAGCGCTTCGGCTCACAGGACCCGGGCCGTGGCTGGCTGGCCGAGCGACTGCTCAAGCGCCAGTGGAAGGGCGCCCTCCAGGTCTACCTCTTGAACCCGGCCGGTCGGCGCCGGGAGCTTGCCGCTTACTTGGAAAAACACTGGGGTGACTGGAAAACCTGCCTCCTGGGAGCCCAGCGGGCCGGAGAGCGAGCGGTCCTGGAGGCATTGGCCGGGGATCCCGGAGGCTACCTGCGGGCCCTACAGGCCATCCCGGCCCGGGAACTGTCACTGCACTTTTCCGCTTACCAGGCCTTTTTGTGGAACGAAGTTCTCCGTCGCTACCTCTCCAGGCAGGCGAAAGAGCTCTGGGTTTACCCCGGGGCGGCCGGGCCTTACCTTTTCAACGCTCACCCACTCCCAGGGCTTCCGGACCTGGTGCTGCCCCTACCGGCCAGCCGGGCTTCCTTTGCTGATGCCCTGGCCGGAGGCCTCTACCGGGATCTCCTCTCCGAACGGGGCCTTACCCCGGGTAGTTTCAACCTCCGACGCCTGCGCCAGGCCTATTTCAAGCCGCTCCCGCGCCCGGCGCTGGTGTGGCCGGCCGGGCTGGCTTTGGAAGGACCCGGGCCCGATGAGCTCTACTGCGGGCGGCTGCGGGCCGGGCTGACCTTCTCCCTGCCGGCGGGCAGCTACGGCACCATGCTGGTCAAGGCCCTTCTGGCCCAGCCGACGCCATGACCGGGGCTGGTCCGCTGCACTGGAGGATAGAAGGGAAGGGGCCCCCGGTGGTATTCATCCACGGTATGGCCTGTTCGGGGCTGCAATGGCGGGGAACACTTGCGGCCCTGGCGACGGATTACACGGCCATGGCCGTGGACCTGCCCGGGTTCGGCCTGTCCAAGCAGCTCGCCCCGGCCTTCCCAGAACTGGCCGACGCGGTGGTGGAAGGAGCCAGGGCCCACGGACATCACCAGTTTGCAGTGGTGGGCCACTCCTTTGGGGGGCTCGTGGCCCAGGACCTGGCTGCTCGCTACCGGGAGGCCGTCACCGGGCTGGTACTGGTGGCTTCCCTGGGCGGCGCGCACAGGGAGCGGATGGGGTTGGGGAGGAGGATCTCCCGTATGCCCTGGGTATCCCCTGTGGTACTGTGGGTGGTCAGGACCCTGGCGTGGCAGCGAGTGTTAGAACATGCCGTGTACCGCCGGGACGCGCTCCCGGACGGTGTCGTACATGAACTCCTGTGGTCGGCCCGGCACGCCCGGGCCATGAGGCATGGGGGCGCCCTGGTCCCGGGGTCACCCCCGGTCCTGTCTTTATCCCGGTCCCCGCTCTTGATCTGGGGAGAACACGACCGGGTGGTCCCCCTTGCCCAAGGCATGGACCTGCTCCGCCGCACCGGGGGGCGGCTTGAGGTCATTCCCGGTTGCGGGCACCTGCCCATGCTGGAGGCACCCGACGCATTCCACCAGTTGCTCCGGGATTACCTCTCGGGTAACCCAGGGCCAAGCTGGACGGGGGGGCCGGCCAGTCCCGGGGTGAGCCAGTAGTATAACAGGCTGGTTGCCGTGGACTCGCTCCCAGAGCAGGAGATCCAGGATCCATTGCTGAAAGATGAATGGCATACCATATACCATAGCTCATATACCATAGCTGCCGCGGAAAGGGGTACGTCAAGTGGGTGCGTTAGAGGGTACACGGGTCATCGAGGTTGGGCAGTTCATGTCGGCTCCCTTTTGCGGCATGCTCCTGGCAGACATGGGTGCGGATGTGGTCAAAGTCGAGCGCCCCGACGGCGGCGACGAGACCCGCCGGCAGGGGCCCCCGTTCCTGGGCCCGTTTAGCGCCTACTACCTCTCAGTCAACCGCAACAAGCTGAGCCTGAGCCTAAATCTCCGGGCCCCCGAAGGCCGGGAGGTGTTCCTGAAGCTGGCCCAAGAGAGCGATATCATCGTGGAGAACAACCGGCCCGGGGTCATGAAGCGGCTGGGCGTGGGCTACGAAGAGGTCAAGGCCGTCAACCCGGGCATCATCTACTGCTCCATATCGGGCTTTGGCCGTGATGGTCCCTATGTGGACCGGGGCGGTTATGACCAGGTGGTCCAAGCGCTCAGCGGCATCATGAGCGTTACTGGTGAGCCGGGCGGTCCACCGGGCAAAGTGGGCATCCCCATTACCGACCTGATAGCAGGTCTCTACAGCTTCAGCTCCGTCTTGCTGGGGCTTTTTCACCGGGCCCAGGCGGGGGAAGGTACCTACATAGACATATCCATGCTGGACTGCGCCGTTTCGCTCTTGACCTTCCAGGCCCAGAACTACCTGCTTACCGGCATCCCGCCCAAGGCCATGGGCACCCGCCATTCGATGATTGCCCCTTACCAGGCCTTCCAGGTGCGGGACGGTTACATCAACATCGCCGCTGGCAACGACCGCCTCTTCCAGTCATTGTGCAAGGTCATCGGCCGGGAAGAGCTGGCCGCCGATCCCAGGTTCTTGACCAACCTAGAGCGGGTGCAGAACATGGACGAGCTTGCGTCCATCCTCGAGTCCGAGTTAAGAAAAGAGGATTCGGCCTACTGGATAGAGGCACTGAACGCTGCGGGTGTGCCCTGCGGCCCCATCTACAACTTGGCGCAGCTTTTTGCCGATCCCCAGGTCATCCACAGGCAACTGGTACGGAAGATGGAGCATCCTGAGGTCGGCACCATCCATCAGGTCATGACTCCTCTGCGCATGACCGTGGGCCAGCCAATTTTGCGGAAGGTCCCTCCGCGGCTGGGAGAGGACAACCAGCGAGTACTGTTGGGCCTGGGCTATTCCGAGCAGGACGTGGCCCGGCTCAGGGAAAAAGGAGCCATCTAGAGTCCTAAGAAGGCGTCCGGCATGGCTGGCCGAACACGGCGGGCGCGGACTCAACACCAGCAGTCCGGCTACTTCTGCTCTTGGTCTTCTGCCTGCTGGAGCCCGGTGATGGCGGCCCGGTAGGCTGCCTCTACGTGCTTGATGCTCCAGGCCTCTGCCGCCTGTGCATCCCGTCTTTTCATGGCGTCCAGTATGCACCGGTGCTCGTGACTGGTGCTGAGAGGCCGGTCCGGCGTGGACAGGCTGTTGAACCGGATGAGGCTGGTGTGAGCTCGCAGCATGTCGAGGAGGTCTTGTAGCATTTCGTTGCCCGAGGTTTCGGCGATGGTCCAGTGAAACTGCATGTTCCAGCGCACCATCTCCTGCAAATTACTGTCCCGGTATGCGGCTACGAATCCATCGATACACTGCTCCAGCCGTTCGAAGTCTTCAGGAGTGGCGTGAAGAGTGGCCAACCTCGCCGCTAGTCCGTCCAGCACACCCCGGACCGTGTACATCTTCTCAATGGCATCGGGCGAGTACACGGCCACCCTTACCCCCCGGTACGGGTGGCTTACTACCAGCTTTTCCAGCTCCAGTTTCTTGATGGCTTCCCGTATGGGCGTCCGGCTCACATTGAGGCGAGCGGAAAGATCCCTTTCCATCAGCCGTTCGCCCGGCCGGAGGTGACCCTGGATGATGGCCTCCTTCAGAGCATGGTACACGTTGCTGTGAAGAGTCTCGATGCCTCTGATCTTCAGTGGGTCGTGGTTTGACACCTGTCCACCTCCGTCATGCACCGCAACCAACACCTTCCTGCCACTGGTGTCCGGCGCCTGCGGCGCGGGTCTTCCAGCAAACTAGTATACCATATACCATATACACCATGTGAGGAGCAAGTCAAGTGGCTGGGTTAAAGGGTATATGGGTCATCGAGGTGGGACCGTTCAAGTGCGATGACCAGAGAGTGGGTTTCCGGGTCGAACCCCACTGCCACCACCCGGGCCTTCACCAAGGTAAGAGCGCTGTTCCCAGGTACAGAGGCTGCAGGCCTTGACCTTTACTAATAGCTTTTGTGCCCAGGGGACCGGGCGGTCGATCTCCCAAATCTCTATCTTGCAGGTGGCCACCTGGACGGCAGCCCTCATCTTCGCCATTGGTTGTGCCTCCTTAGTAGTTGTGGCCGGCTGCCACCAGAATATCTTGAGATAGCTTCCGATGATCCCGATGGCGGCCAGGTAACCGATGACCCTGGTAGGGGAGGGTTTTTCCAGGAACTTCCGGGTGCTCGTCCAGGGAGAAGGCCTGGTAGAGAACGTCCCCGAGATCAAGGAAAAGCAGCTGTACGAGATGGCGACCCATTTTGGAACCGAGCGGCTGATCTTCCAGGCCAAGGATACCCGCGCCCATCACTGGTTCATCGCCAACTTCGGGCACGAAATCAGCATGGACGTGGAATCCAGCCAGGTCATGGCCGTGGAGCTCATGCGCCGGGGAGTCCGGCGCCGGGGCGTCTTCGGCCTGGTGGCTGCGTACAAGGAGTAGCGAGGGTAGGTTCGGGAGGGTGCCCGTCCCCGGGGACCAGGGATCACCGGTCAGCCGGGTGGTCGGCCCACTCAAGCTCTGGGGTGGAAGGGCAGACGGGGTGGGGGCCAGGGTAGATGGGCCCCTGCTCAAACCAGGTCTTCACATCGCAAAAGTCCCGCCAGCTCCAGTGAGGCAGGCTGCGGGACACACAGTGTTCCTCCAGCCGCCCCCCGGATAGAGCCAGGACAGCGTCGGCGTGGGAGGAACCAAAACGGTCGTTGAAGCCGTCTCCCACGAACACCACCCGGCCGGACTGCCGGCGTAGTTCCCTCACGGTCCTGGCCTTGCAGTTACCGCACACCGGGCAGCCGGGATGACCATGGGGGTGGGAGACCACACCTTGGGAAAAGGTGTTGGTGCGCACCTCCAGCCACTCCAGCCCGTGGGACCGGAGGAAGGGCGCAATGTAAAAGCCCAGGCCATCGGAAGCCACCACCAGGCGGAGCCGGTGGTCGGCAGCGTACTGGCAAAACGCGACGAACCCCTGGCGCAGTTGCAGGCGGGGGAGCAGGTAGTCGAGCATGTCGCAGGTATTATGATTCATCAGTGCCGGTATGCGCTGGTGCCAAGTGCGCATGCCGAAAGCACCAGACGCATACTGGCGCTGGATTTCCTCCCACCCAGGACCCGCAAAGCGGCGGGCCAGCGCTTCAGACGAGTCGGTGGTGGTGATGGTGCCATCGAAGTCAACGACCACCGCCGGGCGGGCAGTCTCCATGTTTCACCTCGTGTAGAGCTTGCTGTAGAAGCGTCCAAGCCTGGGGGTGCTTCTTTTTCAGTGCCAGTGGTCGGCCGGCGCGATCCACACAGGCATGCACCGTCCGGCCGGTGGCCAGGACGGCCCCGCTGGCGGCATGGTCTAGCCGGTAGTCGAACACCAGCCGGACTCCGGGCATGGCGGTGAGGGTGGTGGTGAGCAGGAGCTCCTGTGCGTAACGGGCCGGGCTCCGGTACCGGCAACTGGCCTCCACGCATGGGGCCAGGATGCCCTGGTCTTCTAGGTGGGCGTAATCCAGCCCCATGGCCTTGAAGAAGTCGGTGCGGCCCACTTCGAAATACGTAAGGTAGTTGGCGTAGTAGACCACGCCCATGGCGTCGGTCTCACCGTAACGCACGCGGAGGCGGGTGGTGACCGGGTTCACTGCCATCCCTCCCAGTCGACATCCAGGTCCCGCAGAGTGGCGGGTAATGTGGCCGGGGTAGACAAGAGGTCGCCGGCCAGCCGGGCCAGGCGCCCGGTGACCTCGGATGGTGCGTCAGCACCGTCTACCACGCGGACGTGGTCACCGGCCCGGGAGAAGGCCTGGATGAGCCCATGGTAACGGGAACGCACCCGTTCCAGTGTGTCTTGTTGCTCATAGATTTCCAGGGCCGCCCCACGCCGGTGCACCCGGGCCAGGGCGACCCTGGAAGGCACATCGAGGAAGACGGTAAGGTCCGGCCGGGGACAATGGGTGTTGAGCTCTGCCAGCCACCGGGCCTTGAGACCCGAGGACTGGTAGGCCAGGGAAGAAAGGTAGTAGCGATCGGATATCACATGGATACCTTGCTCCAGCGCAGGCAGTACCTCCCTGGACACGTGCTCGTGCCGGTCGGCGGCGAACAACAAGGCTACCGTCGCCTCGTCCAGGTGGAGGTCGCCAGACAATGCCTGTCGCAAAAGCTTGCCCACGGGTCCGCAGGTAGGTTCCTTGGTGACCAGGACCGGGTGGCCCTGGCTGGACAGCCAGCTACCCAGGGCCTGCGCCTGGGTGGTGATGCCCGAGCCATCGATGCCTTCGAGTACGATCAGCCTGCCTCTGCCCATCTTACCCCCACTGGAGCGGTGTTTGACCTGAGAATTCTCCAGCAGGGCGGTGCTTTCCTCTCAGGAACGCAGCTGTTCCGGACTGAAGCTGGCCACTACGAAGGCCGTAACCAGTCCGCCCACCACGTGGCTGATGATGCCCGCAAACTGCGTGAGGGCATCAGGTACCAAGAGATCCCTGGGCACAAAGAAGACGCCCAGGCCACGGGTGAGAAAGACGTAGACCACCAGGGCGAAGCCGAACCCTTTGAGGAGGTAGTAGTCGGTGCCGGTGAGCTTCAGGATGTACAGGAGGACCACACCCAGCACTGCCGACATGGTCAGGTGGTGGATGATCCCGGAAACTATCGTGAGCGGCCCAGGTTCGGCCCCGGTTGGGGTCATGAACCGGATGGCTGCGTGTAGAGTGGTGACGCGGGCCAGCCCGGTAATGATGAGCAGAAAACCGGTGGCCATTTCCGCCAAGCCCCCGATGACGCCCGCGACTGCCCCGCCTACTAGGTTGTCTCGCACGAGAATAACCCTCCTTTGGAGATGTCGCTGGTAGCATTCCCCTCCCCCGCCAGGTGATGCACTGGTAACCCGGGAGGACACCAGCGCCGGCCGGTCAGCTCGCCGGGATAATCTGGGTGGTCGTGGCCGCTTCGTCCCAGCCTCTCCTCCTGCCGGCTCACCTCACCAGATGGGCGTGAACGTGGGTCAGGTGCGGTGGTCGCTTTTTCTGTAAGGGATCTTCCGGCCCTCATGAACGTAGCAGGCATAACCACCCAGGGTGTGGTGGCCCTCGCTGCGCCGGCCTTTTCCGCTGGCGGCCTGGCGGTTTCCGTGAGCCGGATCGGGATGGAGATGGATGGGCGTGGCGCGCGGCACGGTTCTCGGCCTCCAGAGGGCATCTGGACCGGCATCAAGCAGGCGGCACCGGTGGCGACGCTCCTGTCCACGAGGTGGGGTTTGCCACCATCATGCTGGGCAGTACCCCACCGGGGACAGGGGCGGCTGCCCTCAGACGTGCCCAGGTCCCGCCCTGAGCCGGGGACGGCGCAGCGGCAGGTGCTTGATGCCGGGTTACGTGGGTACCGTGACCAAGATGCCCGACCACGACGTGGTGGTCTTGCTCTTGCCCCTGCTCATCATAGGCAGCGGGCGGGGATACCTGATGGCGGCGGGAATACTGGTGACGGCTTATACCTCGACTTTCGCCGTAAGCCAGCCGCTGGGAGGAGCCTGGTCCGGCCGGGTCGACCGGTCGCGGGCGGGCGTAGGTGCCGGGTCGGTATCGGCAACTGGGCCGGAGCACCGGCCAACTGGCCGTGAACCGCCTGTGGCGCGCGTTGGAGGAGTGGTCGCGTCCGCCGTTGCCAGTGGCGAGGCGATATGATAGTGTGGATACAGGCAGCATTCCACAAGAAGGAGGAACGCTTCACTCATGGGCACCTTCACCAGGTAGCGAAGAGCCGGCACGGTTTGACGTCTGGTGAATCCTGTACATGGTGAGGAGGTCCTCCTTTTGTCTTTGCTATTTCGCGACCTTGAGAAGCAATACGGGCACCGCCTGGTGTTTGGAAAGGCCAGTGGCCGGTTGGAGCCCGGCCGGTGCGCCGGGGTGATCGGCTCTAACGCCAGCGGCAAGACCACTCTACTCCGCCTGCTGGCGGGTGAGATGGAACCGGACCGGGGTCGGTGCCAGGCACCTGCATCCCGCCTCTACGCGGGCGAGGTGACCAGGACGGGGCTATCCGTGCGGCAGTGGATGAGGGAACACTGCCCCGGCGCGGGTGACGGGACATTGGACCATGCCTTGAGCCGGGCCGGGCTCGCCCGGGCCCTGCACGACCGGGCAGTGGCCACTCTGAGCGGCGGGGAGAAGACCCGGTTGACATTGGCCAGGGCCTGGGTCCTGGCGCCGGCGCTGCTCCTTCTGGATGAGCCCACCAACCACCTGGATCTGGGCGGGCTCGCCTGGCTCGAGCAGTTCGTCCGCGAATACCCTGGTATGGTGGTAGTGGCATCTCACGACCGGAGATTTCTTGATGCGGTCGCCGGCGACATCTGGGAACTCGCAGACCAGACCCTCAAGCGCTATCGCGGCAACTACACGGCTTACCGGCGGCAAAAGGACCACCTCCTCTGGGAGGCCCAGCGCAGGTACGACCGGGAGCGCGCCCAGGCCGAGAAGCTGGCCCGGTCCATCCGCCAGCGCACCCAGTGGTTTGCCAGCGCTTCTGCAGACGCCGAATCGGGAGACCCGGCCAGTCGCCCCTACCGGGCGCGCCGGACGTCCAAGCACGCCCGCCAGGCCAAGTCCCAGCTACGCAGGCTCCAGCGTCTCGAGGACCGGGCAACCCCCCGACCGCAGTCGTCGCCCAGGCTCAAGTTCCCCTTCTCTAGCCTAGACACCGGGGCTCATACCCTGCTCTGGCTGGACGGGGTCGGGCATGGTTTTGGGTGCCCGCTGTTTCAGCAAGTGAACCTGCGTATCCAAGTGGGCGTCCACGCTGGCCTGGTGGGCCCCAATGGCTGTGGTAAGACCACCCTGCTGAGGATCTGCGCCCAACAGATCACTCCCCGGCACGGGAGGGTAAGGACGGCCTTTACCAGCGTAGGCGTACTCGAGCAGGAGCTGCACTCGCTGCCCACGGACATCGACGCCATATCCTGGCTGGTGGAGAACACCGGGGTCTTACCAGGCGAGGCCCGTTCGGTACTGGGGAGGCTGGGGGTGGGCCCGGGAGCGGCCACCCAGCCACTGGGGCACTTGAGCCAGGGGCAGAGGACCAGGGTGGCGCTGGCGCTGCTCTTGACAAGGAGCCACGACCTTTTGCTCCTGGATGAGCCCACCAATCACCTGGACATCGTGGCCCGCGAAGCGCTGGACCGGGCCCTGGCCGGGTACCCCGGGGCATGCCTCCTGGCCACGCACGACCGGGCACTCCTGGATGCTACCTGCCGGCGCATCTACGCCTTTGACGGCGGGGAGTTGGGGTGTTACGACGGTAACTATACCGCCTACACCCGTGAACTCCAGGCGAGGCTCGTCCGGGGACAGGAACAAGCCCCGTCTCGCGAAGAACTAAAGTACCGGGCGTTGGGTCTGCAGGTGCGCATGGCCCGCCTGGCGGCGCAACTGGGCGGGCTAGAGCCCGGCAGCGGGCCGTGGGCGGAACTGGACGCGCAGTACCGGGCGGCCCTGGAGGAATGGCGACAGCTGCAACAGGGGGAGTCAAAGTGACACCGGTGTTGGTGTGGTCCCTGGGTACATGCGGGGGTTACCTGGTCAACCGCTATCTTAGGCACCTGCCCTGGGAACCGGGCCGCCGGGGAGGGCCCGGGTGGTGGGGCGTGGAACCTCTTTCCGGATTCCTGGTACTGGCCGCATACTCCACCCAGGGGGGAGGAGCCGGCGGGGCGCTGGCCGGGGCGGTGGTCCTGCTGTTGGTCCTGATGAGCCTGGTGGACCTGGACTTGCAGGTTATCCCCGACCAGCTGGTGGTGGCCGGGGCCTTGCTTGGAGTGGCAGCCGCTGCCAGGACCGGGTTTGGCCTCGCCCTGGCGGGAGGTGCGGTTGGGCTTTTGACTTTCACTGTCATAGCGCTGGTGGGTCGAGGGGCCATGGGCGGGGGAGATGTGAAGTTCATGGGAGCCATCGGGCTGTACCTGGGGCTCCCCCTGACGCTGTTGGCCATGATGACTGCCTTCGTCCTAGCTGCCCTCATCGCAGCCGGGCTTTTGGTCACTGGGACACGCAAGGGCCGCGACCTGATCCCCTTTGGGCCGTTCCTGGCAGCCGGAGCGCTCGTGGCCATGCTGGTGGGAAACCCCGTCATCGCCTGGTACCTGGGCCGGTAGCCAGTAGGGTGGTCAGCGCAGTCGCTCCTGGATTACCGACCAGATCCCGGGGCGCTCGAACCCCCGCCGCCAGGCGGCAATACCCGGCAAACTTTGCTGGTAACTGCTCCCGAACCGTCTGCCAGTGAATACCAGGTAGGGCCGATCACGTTGACTCCCGGTAGGTGGGGGATGGAGCCTGGGTCGGGCGGGCGGGACAATACGTGTTCGAACAGCAGGATGATCTTGCCCGGGGGAGGCCTGCCCGGGCCGCGGGGTGCGGGCCGCCAGGCCGTGGGAGACTAGGCCCGACAGGTGAACGATCCCGGTGCGGCCGTCGCCGGCCTGCGCCCGGCACCACGCTCCCTCCCGCTCAAACACGTAGACCTCCGTGCCAGCTTCCAGATACCCCACTCCACCACAAGTGGGTTGGTGGCGACACCAGGCGGACCCGTTCCGGCATCATGGCCATTTCCAGTTCCAGCTCCACAAGGTCCATGATTACCCGCCCGGCTGCGGTCGCGCTGAAGGTGACCGGGTACGCCTGTGCCAGGACGCCGGCAGGTGCGCACCAGCGGCCTTCATGTTCCGCCACCGGGAAGCTGATCCGGAGACCTGGCTGCTTCCAAAGCCCATCTGCTGTCACGCTGCCCGCGGACAGGCTGCGCCGGAAAGATGGGTAGGCCGCCTGGGCGCCGGGCTCGTAGCGGAGCTGGGGGTCAACGTAGGCCTTGAGCACATCCAGGTCGATCCAGAGTGACCCCTGGGGCGGAGCCAGGCTGGCTCCGCCAGCACCCGGCCCTGGAATACCAGGGGGAGGAAGTGGGCGGGCAGTTCTGCGTCTTTCTGCGCAAGGGGCCAAGAACTGCCAGATGACCCCAACCGGGAAGCCAGCTGCCAGCAAGACTACCAGGAGGTACCAGTGGAGGCGTCGCGGCGGGCGCAGCTTTCGCTGCTGGCGGGAGGGCAGGATGTTGCAAGGGTTAAGGCTGCCGGTGGTCAAGCCTCCAAAGCCCCAGCTCCCGGGCCTGGGTGACAGCCTCCCGGTACTCGCTGGCTCTCAGGGGGCGGCCCAGGACTGGATGGCCGATGGCTTCGTGGTAAGGGAAGTACTGGTCCATGATATTGACGTAGGTATCCGTCCCCAGTTCCTGCCGGATGAACTCCAGCACCTGCCTGGTGCCGGACACATCGCCCGGGAGCACCAGGTGCCTGACGAGCAACCCCCGCACCGCGATGCCCTCCCGGTCCACCACCAGGTCGCCAACTTGCCGGTGCATCTCCTTGACCGCAGCCTGGTTGACTTCCAGGTAGTCGGAAACCCCAGAGTACCGTTGGGCGGCCTCATTATCACCATATTTCATGTCGGGCATGTAGATGTCTACTACGGATTCCAGGAGTTTGAGGCTTTCTAGGCTGTCGTAGCCCCCGGTGTTGTACACCACGGGCAGGCGGAGACCTTTGTCCACGGCAGCCGCCAGGGCTTCCAGGCACTGGGGCACGACATGAGAAGGGGAGACCAGGTTGACGTTGTGACACTGCAGACCCTGGAGGCGTAGCATGATGGCGGCCAGCTCAGGGGCGGTGACTTCCCGGCCGGCGTCTTCGCAGACCAGGTCGAAGTTTTGGCAGAACTTGCACCGGAGGTTGCAGCGGGCAAAGAAGATGGTGCCTGAACCGTTGGTGCCGGAAAGTGGTCGTTCCTCCCCGCGGTGAGGGCCGTAGGAGGCTACCACGGCCCGCATCCCGGTGCGGCAGACGCCGGTCTTCACGTCCCTGCGGTCAATACCGCACCTGCGCGCACAGACTTGGCATGCTTCCATGAGATCCATGGCCGCTTGTGCCCTGGACCGGAGTTCGCCGGTGTCCAGCTCCAGGTAGCATGGGTCTGCCGGTGGTACTACGAAATCCCGGAACTTGTTCGCCAAGGCGTTCACCTCGCTTTCAACATTATTACCTTGAAGGGTGAATTCCTTTCGGCTGGCGTCGTTCCCCAAAGAGACAGGGCTATCCAGCCTACCTGCTCAGCTGATCCTCTGCACGTGCGCTAGGCCTGGAGGTCTTCAGGCATGTCCTTGACGGCAGATGCTCGCCAGCGGCGTCGTGCTTGGGTGGCCGTGTTGAGACTGGGTCTTGGCCTTTTTTGGCGAAAACTCCGTGAAGGAACGCCTGGAAGCTTGTAGAATTCCATCAAGGTGTTCCCTGGGAGGTGGTGGTTTGGCAGACCGTGTGCTGAGCCCGGGCCAGAAAGCTGGCTACGCGCTGGGAGGCTTCGGCGCGGCAGTGCTGAACTTGATGATCGCTACTTGGCCTTTGTACTTCTACAGCCCTCCGCCCGGAGTGGGCCGCCAGTTATTGCCGGTCTGCCTGTCCGCTCTGGCCTTGACCGCCGGCCGGGTGGTGGATGCCCTGGCAGACCCGGTGGTAGGCTATGCCAGCGACCACACCAGGTCACCTTGGGGCAGGAGGCTTCCCTACCTGGTAGGCGGGTGGGTGCCCCTGACCCTGGTGTTCTTGGCGTCTGGCATCCCCCTGACGATACCAGCTTCGGCTACCTCGCGGCCAACTCACTGCCTTACTACGTTACCGGGGTTCTGGGCAGGCCCCGCGAGCACGTGGGCATCCTAATGGGCATGAACCTGGCTGCCTGCGCGGTCTCGGTCCCCTTGGTCAAGAAACTCTGCGTGCGGGCCAGCCCGGGCCGGGTGTTCACTGGGGCCAGCGCCTCCTTGGGAGCGCTTCTTCCTCTCCTGGGTGTGATCTCCGGTGGCGGCGAGTCGCCGGCCTTCGTGGGTGCCATGACTGTGATGGTGCTGGCGTTTCTGGCCTGCGTGTACATTACGCCTCCCGTCTTGCTGTCTGAGGTAGTGGAGCTGGATGCCCGGGTGACCGGTGAGCGCAAGGAAGCGACGTACTTTGGGTTCAACGGTGTGGTACTGAAAGGTTCGCTGGCGCTGGCCGCAGCCTTGCTGTCGGTCCTTTTCCATAGCTTCGGTTATGAGCCCGGGTGGTCTTAACGGCGTCAAGGCGGCCGGACCGGTGGCCGGGTTCTTGACCATGACCGGGTCGGTCATCTTGGTTGGGTGCCAACGCGCCCTGGGTACCGGACAGACTCAGCTACATGGAGGGTAGAGCAATGCAGGTACTGGAGTATTGTCAGAGCCGTCTGGGGGATTTTCTCAACACGCTAGAGCAGGTGGTAGGGTTGGAGTCCCCCAGTCAAGAGCGGGAACTGGTAAACCGGCTCGGTGATTACCTGGCCGGGCGGTTGGAGGCCCTGGGCGGGTCGGTGCAGAAGATCCCGGGCCATCCCCAGGGGGACCACCTCCTGGCGCACCTGGGCAGGGGAGAGGGCAAACCCGTGCTGGTACTCTGCCACATGGACACGGTCTTTGCCCCCGGCGGCGTGGGCCCTTTTCGCATTGAGGGTCCCCATGCCCGCGGACCGGGAGTCCTGGATATGAAATGCGGAATAGTACAGTTGCTTTACGCCCTGGAGGCCGCACGTGACCTGGGGCTAGACACCGGCCCGTTGCGGGTCATCATCAACTCTGACGAGGAGATCGGCAGCCCTACTTCTCGGGCCGCCATCGAGGAACATGCCCGCCAGAGCCGGCACGTGCTGGTCCTTGAGCCGGGCATCGGACCCGACGGCAAGCTCAAGGTGGCACGCAAGGGTGTAGGGATGTTCAGCATCAGTGTCCAGGGCCGGGCGGCCCATGCCGGAGCCGACCCCGGGGCCGGAGCCAGCGCTGTAGTGGAACTGGCCCACCAGATCCTGGCTCTGCACCGGCTCAACGATGCTTCCACCGGCACTACCGTGAACGTGGCTCCCATCTACGGGGGGACCAGGAGCAATGTTGTGCCCGAACAGGCAGGAGCCAGCATCGATGTTCGGGTTACCACCTGGGACGGGGCCGAGAAGATCCTGCGGGCCCTGCAGGGCCTGGCCCCGGTCACGCCTGGGACCACGGTGGAAGTCCGGGGGGGCCTGAATCGTCCCCCCATGGAGTGCAGCCCGGCCATGGCTGAACTGGCCCGCCGGGCGCAGGGGTTCGCCCAGGAACTGGGGTTTTGCCTGGAGACCGGGATGACCGGAGGTGCCAGTGATGGGAATTTCACTGCGGCACTGGGCGTACCCACCCTGGACGGACTCGGCGGGGCCGGGGGAGCAGCCCATTCTGGCGATGAGTATGCGGTGATCGCCGCCTTCGCGCCCCGGACGGCTCTCTTGACCCGGGTTCTCACCGAGATGTGAACCCTTGCCCTTGATGGAGCCTGGACCAAGCCGGCCCGGCCGGGGGAAGCTCCCGAGGGCAGGATGTGGTGGATTTTTTCCCGCCATCATGCCCAGTCCATTGACGCTGCTCAAAAGCTATGGTAGAGTAAGGGATAAATCATTACGCCAGTCCCGTGAAAGGGAAAAGTAGGGTCGCAGGCGGCCGAAAGCGAGCCGGGGCGGTGAGAGCCGGCGGCTGGCCACGATGCCGGAGTTCTCCCTGGAGGAGCCAGCTGAAAGGACGCGTTCCGAGTAGGTGCGGCCGGGTTCCCACCGTTACAAGGGAGCGGGTATCGGAAGATTTGCTTCCCGTACCCAGGCTTTGAGCGGACCCACATGTCAATTAGGGTGGTACCGCGGGGCAGTAAACCCCGTCCCTGGAGACGGGGTTTATTCTTTTTCTTAGGGGGTCACAGCAGTGATAGTCGTAATGAAGCAGGGGGCAACTCCAGCACAGATCGAGGCAGTGGAAAAGCGGCTGGTCGCCATGGGTTACACCACCCACCCCATACACGGTGAGGAAAGAACGGTAATAGGTGCCATCGGCGACACCAAGGCCGGGGGCCGCGAGTCCATCCTCACCCTGGCCGGGGTGGAGAAGATCGTTCCCATACTCAAGCCCTACAAGCTGGTAAGCCGGGAGTTGTACGCCGGGCCGACCAAAGTAGAAGTGGGAGGTATTCCCGTGGGAGGCCGGGGCGTGATGGTTATGGCCGGCCCCTGCGTGGTGGAGAGCGAAGAACAGATATTCTCTACTGCCCGGGCCGTCAAGGAGGCCGGGTGCCATTGCCTGCGGGGTGGGGCTTTCAAACCCCGGACATCGCCATATTCCTTCCAGGGGTTGGGAGTTACCGGGCTGAAACTGCTGGCGGCGGCGGGTGATGCTGTGGGACTGCCGGTAGTCAGCGAGGTCATGGACACGCGCGACGTTGAACTGGTGGCCCAGCATGTAGCGGTACTACAAGTGGGGGCCCGTAACATGCAAAACTACAACTTGCTCAAAGAGGTGGGCATGACCAGCAAGCCAGTGCTCCTCAAGCGAGGACCTGCGGCCACCGTGGAGGAATGGCTCATGGCCGCAGAATACGTGGTGCGTGAGGGCAACGCTCACGTCATCATGTGCGAAAGAGGCATCCGGACCCACGAAACCGGGACCAGGAACACCCTGGACCTCAGCTCGGTACTGCAGGTCCGGGCCAACTCCCACCTGCCGGTGATCGTGGATCCCAGCCATGGAACTGGGGTTAACTCCATGGTCCGGCCAATGGCGCGGGCGGCCATCGCCGCCGGGGCGGACGGGGTGATGGTAGAGGTCCACCCCGAGCCTGCCCGGGCCATGTGCGATGGCCAGCAGTCATTGGATTTTGAAGAACTGGAGCGGCTCATGGAGGAACTCAAGGCGGTGGCTCGGGCCGTGGGGCGCTCGCTCTTGGCGCTTGGGCCCGGGCAGGCGGCCGTAGACCCGCTGGCCGCCAGCACCGCCGCATCTCCCAACTAGGAGCGGAAGGAGAAAACAACCATGGAAGACCGTGTGGCCTACCAGGGTGAGCCCGGGGCGTACAGTGAAGAAGCAGTGCGGCTGCTTTTTGGGCCCGAGATGGCCGTCCTGCCGTGCAGGACCTTGCGCGATGTGTTTGATGCAGTTATCGCCCAGCGGGCAGCCGGGGCAGTGGTGCCCATCGAGAACTCCCTGGCCGGAAGCATCAACGAGACATATGACCTGCTGTTGGCCAGCCCGCTCACCATCACTGCAGAAGCAGTAGTGGATGTAGACCATTGCCTCATGGCGCTGCCCGGACAGGTCCTACCCGACATTGCCAGGGTGATCTCGCATCCCCAGGCACTGGCCCAGTGTCATGAGTTTTTGCATGAGCTGGGGGTGGAGGCCATGGCCGTGCACGATACGGCGGGGGGGGCCAGGATGATCCGGGAGGGCAGGCTTGAAGGGTACGCGGCCATCGCCAGCCGGCGGGCCGCCGAGCTCTACCAGCTGGAAATCCTAAAAAGCAGCATCCAGACGCACCCGGCCAACCAGACGCGTTTTTATGCCGTTCACCCGCACCCGGCCCCGGCCGGGGGAGAGTCCTGCAAGACCGTGCTGGTGTTCACCACCGAACACCGGCCGGGCGCGCTTCATCGCAGCCTTGGCGTCCTGGCGGCCAGAGGCATCAACCTGCTGAAGCTGGAGTCCCGGCCGGTGCCGTGCAAGCCGTGGGAATACTTATTTTACCTGGACATCCAAGGGCATGCAGAAGATATGGCGGTGAGTGCCGCCCTGGAAGAGCTGGCCCAGTGCACGGTTTTCCTGCGGGTCCTTGGGTCGTTCCCCAAGTGGCCCTCCGCCAGCGCCTGTCGGGGTCAGGCGATGGGTGCTTGCCTGAGAAACAACGGGTGAGCTGGATCAAAGAGCACTGCTGCGGTATGCAGCCGGACTAGTTCCAACATCTGGTCCGGGTGTAAGGCGGTCGGCAAAAATACACAGATGGAAAGGAGGGAAGTTTGCTTCACCAAGTTGGCCATGGCCTGTTCCGCAGACAGCAGGTCTTCGAAGCGGTCGGGTGGGCCAAAACATGAGGTGACAAGCCAGGTGGAGGCGGCGCTGCTTTGCAGGGCTATCGACCGCCAGTAATCCTGGATCTCGGCCAAGTGGTACCTACCCGACCGGTCGGTCATGCTGGTGACCACCAGCCGGCCAGAATTTTCTAATCCCGCGGTGTTGATGCCCGCCGCTTTGGCCCGGGCCCGGAATTCCTTGGGGGGCTGGAGCGACGCGTACACCAGGCGGGCTCCGGCCAACTGGGCCTTTTTCAAGAGGAAGAGCAAGAACAGGGGAGCCTGCTCGGGCGACGACACCAATCCCAGGATGTGCTCGGGGACACTGCCGAAGTCCACCACGCCGGGCTCATCGTCCTTCTGCTGCTCCAGCCAATCCTTGAGGTCATTTACGCTTAATCGCCACTGCTTGCCGACCTTAATGGCCGGTAGCTTGCCACTGCGGCACCAGCGGTAAATGGTGGCTGGGGTCACCCTCAGGTACTCAGCAGCCTCCTCGATGGTCAGCAGGTGCTTCATAGGTGGACCTCCCTGTGGAATAGTAACAGAGGCACCGGTTGGGAAATTGCCTTACATCTGTGTATATAGCACTAGTGAGCATTATCACAATATAGAGTAGACCTATCCTTTCTAATTGTAATACATAATGCTAAATTGGTCTATATCTAGAGATCAATATGGAATAAACCGACTCAACTAACCCCGCTCTCGGGCTAGGTCCTTCAAAGCCCGGAGGGCCAGCTCGTACCCCATGACTCCCAGTCCCACGATGGTACCAGAGGCCACCGGGGAGATGACTGAGATATGCCGGAAGGGCTCCCGGGCAGCAGTGTTGGTAAGGTGGACCTCCAAGACCGGGATGTCCATGGCTGCCACGGCATCGCGCAGGGCGATGCTGTAGTGAGTGTAGGCGGCCGGGTTAAAGATGACCCCGTCTGCCCAATCGGCCGCTTCGTGCAGGGCGGTGATGAGTCGTCCCTCACACTGGTGCTGCTGGCAGCTGACCTCTACTCCGAGCTCCGCTGCCAGGTCTGCCAGTCGCTTTTCCAGCTGAGCCAGGGACACCGGCGGGTAGACGCCGGGCTCCCGCCGACCCAGAAGGTTCAGGTTGGGACCGTTCAGCACTAGAAATCTCATGATACCACCTCCTGCAGCCGGTCCAGGGCGGCCCTGATCCAGTAAGTAGTTACCGCGTTGGTTACCACCGGCTGGCCGGGAGCATCCAGGAGCACCAGCTGCAGGCCACCCTGGTCCCGCTTTTTATCCAGTTCCATGTATGACAGGAGATCTCCTGCGCTCACCGGTGGTCTGGGCAGCGGCAGTCCCAGGCGGTCAAGGAGCACCCGTACCCGGTCAGATAGACCCGGCGCGGCCCGGCCGGTAAGCTCCGAAAGATCGGCGGCCCACACCAGCCCGGCGGCCACGGCATCGCCATGGGCCAGAGAGTAGCCGCTGGCCGCTTCCAAGGCATGGGCCAGGGTATGACCGAGGTTCAGCCAGCGGCGCACACCCCGGTCCAGCTCGTCCTGGGAGACCAGATCTGCCTTGAGCCGGCACGAACGGTAGACGGCCTCGCTGACCGCCCCAGGTTCAGCCGTGGCCAGAGCGGCAGCGTGCTGCTCCAACCAGCACAGGAACTCTTCGCCAGCCAACAGCGCGCACTTGGCTACTTCAGCCAGGCCCTGACGGTAGACGGCCGGGGGAAGGGTGGTAACCACCCGGGGTACCAGCAGGGAGGCCACCGGTGCGTAAAAGGCTCCCACCAGGTTTTTGCCCTGGGGCAAGTTGACGCCGGTCTTTCCTCCCACAGATGAGTCAACCTGGGCCAGCAGGGTGGTGGGGACATGGGCCAGGCCGGTGCCCCGCTGGTAAGTGGCGGCGGCAAACCCGGCCACATCGCCGGTGACCCCGCCGCCCAGGGCCACCACCGTGCCAGTCCGCGGGAATCGCCGGTCGGCAAAAGCCTGGTAGAGCAGCCCCACGGTGTCCAGGTTCTTGTTTTCCTCTCCGTCGGGGATCAGGTAATAGCTGGTCTGGGCGCCGGCACTTTCCAGCCCCCGGCGGAGTTCTTCACCGTACAGGGAGAAAACCAACGGGGGGGCCACTACCAGGAAAGGACCCGGGCACATGGAGGAGAGGCGTTCTCCTGCCCCGGCCACCGAAGAGAGCTGTAACACCGGGTAAGAACCGGCGCGGCCCACAACCTGCAGGGGCGGGGAAAGGTGGAACCGGCGGGTGGTTCGCTTGAGGATCTCCATGATGGCCTGTACCACCCTATCCGGGTCCGAAGAAGCGTCCACCCTCTGGCCGGCGGCGGCGTAGACCGGGCGCCGCTCTTGGTACAGGCCCAGGAACGCGTTTTCGCACGCGGCCAGCGGGCGGTTGTTGCTGCTGTGCACCCGCTTCCAGAGCCGGGCGGCAGGAGCATCCAACCACAGAACGGTGCCGGTGTCCTGCATCAACTCCCGGGCCCCGGGGTACAGGGGGGTGCCGCCGCCGGTGGCCACCACCGTACAGCGCAGGTTGGCCACGATCTTGAGGGCCTGGAACTCAGCATCCCGGAAGGCTTCTTCGCCCCGCGACTGGATCCAGTCGGCTGGCTCCAGCCCGGTGTTGAGGGCGATGAAAGTGTCCAGGTCCAAAAAACCCAGGCCCAAGCGGGAGGCGAGGCTCTTGCCGGTGGTGGTCTTGCCCGCGCCCATCATGCCTACCAGGTAGACATTGCTCACAGCCGGGCCACCTCCTCCAGGTAGCGGCGGTAGGCTGCCAGGGTGTCTTCTACCGAGTCCCCACCGAACTTCTCCAGGACGGCCCGGGCCAACTCCAAGGCTACCACGGCCTCGGCTACTACGGCGGCGGCCGGGACCGCGCACACGTCAGAACGCTCGGCGTGGGCCGCCACCGCTGAGCGGTCTTTCATGTCCACTGAAGGCAAGGGTTTCTTGAGGGTGGGGATGGGCTTCATGGCCGCCCGTAGCACCAGGTCCTCGCCGTTGCTCATGCCGCCTTCGATGCCTCCGGCCCGGTTGGTCCGGCGGTGGTAGCGCCCATCCCAGTAGATGCCGTCGTGGACTTCGGAACCCGGCAGGCGGGCGGTGGCGAATCCAAGGCCCACTTCCACGCCTTTTATACCGTTGATGCCCATGAGCGATCCGGCCAACCGGGCGTCGAGACGGCGGTCCCACTGGACGTGACTGCCCAGTCCCGGGGGCACGCCGGTGGCCATCACCTCAAAGCAGCCACCCAGGGTGTCACCGGCTGCGGCGGCAGCATCGATGGCCCGGCACATGCTCTCGCTGGCCCTGGGGTCCGGGCAGCGCACGGGCGAGCTTTCCACCGCCTCCCGGCTGCGGGATACTATGGCGGCTTCCACCGTGCCGATGGCGGTCACGTAGGACCATACTGCCATGTCCAGGCAGGTCAGAAACTGGCGGGCAATGCTCCCGGCGGCGCAGCGGGCCGCCGTTTCCCGGGCGCTGGCCCGTTCGATCACATCCCTGAGGTCGCCGTGCCGGTACTTCTGCGCCCCGGCCAGGTCGGCATGGCCGGGTCGGGGGCGGGTAACCGGCGGCGTGCCGCTGGCGGGCCACGGGTTCATCACCTTCGACCAGTTGGCATAGTCGCGGTTTTCCACCACCAGTGCGATGGGAGCCCCGGTGGTGCGGCCGTGGCGAATACCACCTACGACCTGCACCCGGTCGCGTTCTATGTTCATGCGGCCGCCCCGCCCGTGGCCGCGCTGGCGGCGGCCAAGGTCGTCTTGGATAACCGCGGGGTCCACTGCTAGGCCGGCGGGCATGCCTTCCATGATCGCCAGCACTGCTGGACCGTGGGATTCACCAGCCGTAAACCATCTTAGCACTGGTCTTCACCTCCATACAGGGCTTGCCGCATGACCTCCAGGGGGGCCGGGCGTCCGGTGAAGAGCAAAAAGGCCGCTGCTCCCTGGTACAGCAACACCTCCCGGCCGTCGGCCACCCGGGCTCCCGCCTGTCTGGCGGCGATCAGCCAAGGGGTGGGCGCGGGCCCGTACACCAGGTCGCAGGCTACCTGGCCGGGTGCAAGAAGCCCGGGATGCACGGGCAAAGAGTCCTCTCGCCCCAGCGGGGTGGCGTTGATGACCACCCCGGACTGGGGCACGATGCCGTCACGCATTTCCCAGGAAATGGCACCAACATCCAGCCCGGGGTAAGCCCGTCGCAGGCCCGCTGCCAGTTCGACCGGCTCCGACCGGGCGGCGATGATCACCGGGGTACCCAGCCGGGCCAGGGCCCACGCTGCGGCCCGGGCAGCCCCGCCGGCGCCCAGCACCAGGCCCGGGCGACCGTCTGGAGCAAAACCCGCAAACTCCAGGGCCCGCTGGATGCCCTCGACGTCCGTGTTGTGCCCCACGAGCTGTGACCCGGCCCGTACCACGGTGTTTACGGCTCCCAGCGCGGCGGCCAGCGGCGTGAGCACGTTGCACTGGGATGCGGCGGCGGCTTTTAGTGGTGCCGTTACGTTCCAGCCGGGGCTTTGCAGCTCCGAAAGCCCGGCGAAGGCCCGGGCCAGACCGTCGGTGGGCACATCGAAGGCAAGGTACACCGCGTCGATGCCCAGGCATGTTAACGCCGCGTTATGCATGGCCGGAGAGAGGCTGTGGCCCACCGGGTGGCCCAGCACGCCCAGTAGCCGGGTGGCCGCGGTGGGCATCATGACCCGGCTCCCGTCCGCAGGGCGTCGAGGGTTGGGAAGAAGGACGGGAACGAGACGGCTACGCACCCGGCGTCGCGGATGGTGGTTTCTCCCCGGGCGCACAGCGCCGCCACCGCTGCTGCCATGGCCATGCGGTGGTCGCCGTGGCTGGCTACTTCGGCGGCAGCCAGTGCATGTCCACCCTCAATGGCGAAGCCATCTGCCGTCACTTCAACTTCAGCCCCCAGACCGGCCAGCAGCTGGTGGATGGCCTTTAGGCGATCGGTCTCCTTGAAGCGTAGCTCCCGGGCGCCAACCACCCTGGAGACCCCGCGGGCCTGGGTAGCCACTACGGCCCAGACCGGCAACTCGTCGATGAGGGAGGGTATGGTCTCTGGTGGGATATCCACAGCCTGCAATGGCCGGTGGACCAGCCGCACATCGCCCACGGGCTCCCGCCCGTAGCTGGTGCGGTTGGTGATGGAAATGCCAGCACCCATGTGGCGTAGGACCTCGAGGAAGCCCGTGCGGGTGGGGTTGAGGCCCAGCCGGAGTACGGTGACATCCGAACCCGGCACAACTGCCGCAGCGGCCAGCAGAAAAGCGGCTGCCGAAGGGTCGCCTGGGACCCTAAGTTCCACCGGGGAAGGAGTCTGGCCCCCCTCCAGCTGGATCCACCCGTTGGAAAACCCCAGCACCACCCCGGACCCGGCCAGCATGAGTTCTGTGTGGTCACGAGAGGGTGCGGGTTCCCGTACCCGGGTGAGACCCCGGGCCGAGAGCCCGGCCAGCAGCAGGCAGGATTTGACCTGGGCACTGGAGACTGGAAGATCGTGGCTATGCCCGGCAAGTTCAGTTCCGGCAATGGCCAGGGGAGCCAGGGCGTGCTGGGCCCTCCCCCAAATGCGGGCTCCCATGGCCTCCAGGGGCCGGACCACCCGGTCCATGGGCCGCCCCCTCAGAGAACCGTCGCCGGTGAGCACTGCAAAGAGAGGCCGTGAGGCAAGCACACCCGCCAGAAGACGCATAGTGGTACCCGAGTTCCCGCAGTCCAAGACCGAGGCTGGCTCCACCAGCCGGCCTTGGCCGTGGACCACCAGCTGACCGGCGGAAGTGTCCAGTCGCCACCGGACACCCAAGCGGCGGAGGCACGACAGGGTGCTGCGGTTGTCGCGCCCGGGGGAGAAATTGTCAATGCAGGATTTCCCCGGGGCCAGCGCGGCGATGAGCGCTGCCCGGTGGGATATGGATTTGTCGCCGGGCACCTCGGCCACGCCTCGCAGCGGGCACGAAGGACCCTCTATGTTCACCAGCATTACAGCCACCCCCGTTTGGCCGCCAGCCTTTCTCGGAAGGCCTGCGCAGGTTCGATACGGGCCGCAAGAGTTCCTCTACCAAGTTTCAGGGCCTGGCGCAGGCTCGCCAGTTCCTGGCAAAAAACATCTAGAGCCTCCAGCACCGCCTGGCCGTTGGCGGCCAGGATGGAAGCGTAAAGCCCGGGCGATCCGGCGGCCACCCGGGTGGCGTCCCGCCAGCCGCCTGCGACCAGCTCGCCGGCACCGGGTATACCGGCTGTGGCAGCCGCGAGGGCCACCGACACCAGGTAAGGAACATGGCTGGTGTAGGCCACCAGGTGGTCGTGCTCACCGGGGGACACAAATACCGGCTGGGCTCCCACGGCCTCCACCAGGGCACACAGGCAGCCGGTTGCCTGAGGGGTGGTGCGGGCGGTGGGCGTGATCGCGTAGTTGGTGCCCCTGAACAGATCCGGATGGGCGGCCGCAGGCCCTGAACGCTCCGTGCCAGCCAGGGGGTGGCCGCCCACGTAGCGGGAGCCGAAAACTGCTTCCATTACGGGCACGACCTGTGCCTTGACCGACCCGGTGTCGGTAACCACCGCGTCTTCCGGGGTCATGGTTGTCATTTCCCCGGCCACGCCGGCCAACTCATCCACCGGTATGGCCAGGATCACCAGGTTGGCTCCGCGCAGGGTCTCAGAGGGGGTGTTCAACACCGTGGCCAACCCCCGTGCTGCGGCTATCTCCCTGGCCCGAGGGTCGCGGTCGTAGCCGCGTACCGGCAGGCCCGGGTGTGCCTTCCGCAGGGCAGCACCCAGAGAACCGCCGATGAGCCCAAGCCCGATAATGGCCACACTTGTGAATGTCATCCAGCCACCTCCAGGGGGCGGCCGGGTTCAACCGTCCGGCCCAAGACCGGGGCGAAGGCGCGCAACCCGTGCATGAGCTCGGCGAAGCGGGCGGGCAGCAGCGACTGGGGCCCGTCGGACAGCGCCTCTTCCGGACAAGGGTGTACTTCCACCATGACCCCGTCGGCTCCCACGGCCAGGGCCGCTTGGGCCAATGGGATCACCAGGTCCCACCGCCCGGCGGCATGACTGGGATCGACGATCACCGGCAGGTGGGAGAGTCTCTTGACAGCAGCCACGGCCGAAAGGTCAAGAGTGTTGCGCGTGTAGGCTTCGAAGGTCCTGATGCCACGCTCGCAAAGCACTACCTGGCTGTTGCCGGAGGAGAGCACGTATTCCGCAGCCTGAAGCCATTCTTCTATGGAAGCGGACAGACCGCGCTTGAGCATCACGGGCAGCCCGGCCCGCCCTACCTCCTGGAGGAGGGAGAAATTGTGCATGTTGCGGGAGCCCACCTGGAGCATGGAGGCGTAACGGCAGACTAGGTCGAGGTCCCACGGGCTCATGATCTCGGTCACCACCGGGAGCCCGTAGGCCTGGCCGGCCTGGGCCAGGATGCGCAGCCCCGGTTCGCCCAGGCCCTGGAACGAGTAGGGGTTGGTACGGGGTTTGAACGCGCCGCCGCGCAGCATGGAGGCACCGGCCTTGGCCACTGCACTGGCTATGGTGTCCATGCGTTTCTCATCCTCTACGGCACACGGGCCGGCAATAACGGGAAAACCGGTGCCACCAAAGCGCACCTGGCCCACGGAGACCGAACTGCCATCTGGGCGGGCCACCCGGCTGGCCAGCTTGTAGGGTTCAACCACCCTGACTACCCGGTCCACGCCCGGTATGGACTGGAGGGAATCGGGGTCTACCACGCGCTCATCGCCGATGAGCCCGATGACCGTGCGCTCCTCACCGGTAGAAAGGTGAACTCGTAGTCCCAGGGCCTCGGCCCGGGCCGTTACTTGCTGGATGGCGCTGGGAGGCGCACCTGCCTGCATGATGACGATCACCCGACCACCACCTCCAGGTCGGGACGGAGGCCTACGGCCTCGCGAAGATAGATGTGCTTTACCTGGTTTTGCAGTAGGGGAGTGTTCCAGAAAAGGAGCACTCGGATGCAACGGGGGAGTGCCCCATCCACAGCGGGGGACACGTAGTCCAAAAGTGGGACTGTGGACCAGCCCAGGGCCCGGGCGGTGGCGGCCGGGAAGGCAGCGTCCAGGTCAGGCGTGACCGCAAACGTGGCGGCGGCCAGGTCTGCCGGGTCAATGGAGTTGGCACGGACCATGGTCAGGATGAGCTCGGCGGTGGCATCAGCGATGGCGGCAGTGGTGTTGGCCGCGGCGGTGGTGGCCCCGCGTACGCCTCGTAACATGATGGCCAAGTACCCCTTTCCTAAGCCCGGCGGAGGCAAGGAAAACGAAAAAGACAGCCCTCGGGCTGCCCATGGGCAACCGTGGTCCTTACCGTCCTACCGTGCTACTGATTTTTTAAACCCCGGGCACTGCCGTACTACCATCGATCCTGCTTAGCTAAGAGCGCCGGAGTTTCAGTTATTATAGCATGGCTTCACACAGGTGACAAGGAGGTTGTTCCACCTGTTCTGGTCCGGGCGGCGACGTAAACTAGTCCTGACGTGCTGGGCCAGCCGGGTGGGGAGGGGAGTTGCAACCCGCCCCCGGCGGGAACCTGGTCATGAACTCGCATACCAGGTTGTCGAACTCCCGGCTCACGGTCAGCAGGATTTTGTCCGTCAGCAGGCGGCACCGCCCGATGGCCATGTTTTCCATCTGCCGGCGTAAAGCCTCGATACGTCCGCTCAGATCCACGTACTCAACCCGTCCACCCGGCATCGTGGCTACCTCCATGGCCGCGTTGTTCGACAGGGGTCGCGCCATTTCCTGCCGGTTGCGCCACAAGGTGCCAGGCACAGGGAGACTCTAGAGGAAGGAGACGCCGGGGCGAATGCTCATGGGAGAAACAGGGCAACCTAGGAGTATCTGGCATACGGGGGTGTTGCAGATGTCAAGCGGGGTAATTGTGTGGCTACTGGTGGCGCTGGCCGCCCTGGCCAACCTGGCCGGGGGGGCGCTGATCACGGGTAGGAGGGGGTGGTCCAGGTCGGGCCTGTTAAAGCTGACGGCGCTGAGTGCCGGCTTTCTCCTGGCCGTGGCGTTGCTCGATCTTTTACCCGAAGCCCTTGAAGCTGGCAGGCACGCAGCGTTGTGGGTGTTGCTGGGGTTTGGGCTAGTCTACCTATTTGAGCGCATGTTCACATCACACTTCCATTTTGGGGAGGAGACCCACAATGTGCGGGGGGTGGGTACTGCTGCTGGAGCCTGGGCCGGGCTGGTCATCCACACGTTCTTTGATGGACTTGCCATCGTGGCTGCATTTGTCATCGACTGGCGCATCGGGTTCTTGGTCTTCATGGGGGTAATCCTGCACAAGCTGGCCGATGGAGTTACCATGGCGTCGGTGGCACTGGCCTGTCATCGCAGTCCCCGGGTGGCCTTGGCTGCCTGCGCCACCCTGGTCCTGGCCACGGTGGCAGGCGGTTTGAGCCTGCCCGTGGTCACAGCTTTCATGCCCCAGGTCGTGACAGCTGGTCCGGCTGCATGGAGCCCGGCCGCAGTGGCTCTGGCTCTTTCCGCGGGCGCGTTCATATACGTCGCCGCCACGGATCTCCTCCCCCTGGTCAACGAAGCGGCCCTGCCGCTGGCCCCGTTGCTGGTTGCCAGCGGCGCCGGCGCATTTTACCTGCTTTCTCACGTGTTATCCCTGGTCGGGCTGGGGCACTGATCTGGGGTCACCTTACCTGCGGCCCGGCGTCCCTCGCCCGTGGTCACGTCGGTGTAGGCGACCAAGGCCACTCTCTTTCCGCACCGTCGCCTGATGTCCTCCTCGGCCTCTTTGAGAAGCCTCATCAGTTGCTGGTCGGCCCTCCAGTCCACCAGCGAAAACTGGTGTTCTACCACTGGCAGCACTCCTTCATGGTAGTCTTGTTCTACTGTTGACACCAGGAGGGCAACCTATGCGTGTTCAGAAACCGAACACCAGGTCCGGGCGTGTAGTCATTGTGATGAATGGCCACGTTGTATACCCCGGGAGGCTACAGGGGAAACCTAGGCACGGGAATCCTGTGGAAAGGAGTTGAAGTGCATGCCCCAGCTGACGATGACCGAACTATGGTGGTGCGACGAGTGCATCAAGGGCACTGCCCTGATGGTGAAGAAACTTGGCGCCCTGGCGCAGATCAGCAACGACCCGCAGCTTCGGAATATCTGCCATACGCTGCGTCAAAACCACCAACGGCATCTGGACATCCTCGTCAATCAGATTGCATCCGTCTAGGAGGTAGGGAGTAGTTGGCCATGTTCAACTTTGGCGACAAGGAAATCGGACAAGACGTCCTGACCAGCCAGAAGTTCCTCACTAACTTCATTGCCCAGGCCAGCGTGGAGGCTGCGGATCCTCGGTTGCGCAATGTGCTGGGCCAGTTGCACAGTGAGGCTGCCGCCGATGCCAGGCAGGTATTCGATTATCTGCATAGCCGGGGTTGGTACGAAGTAAGGCCGGCCAGCATCAGTGCAGTACAGGACCTCATGAATACGGCTCAACAGCTTCGACAAGAGATAACTGGTATCAACGTTCCCTACGGCCAGCTGACCGGTACGGCTGCTTCCACCTACGTTCCGGGCGGGTACGGGACAGCCGGGGTCTATGGCGGCATGGGAACGACGGGATATACCGCCGGTATGTCCGGCGGTATCAACCTGCCCGAATGGACACGTCACGAGGTGCGCTCTGAAGGCGGTTACCAGGGAGACGTGATAGGGCAGCAATACGGAGGGATGACTGGAATGATGACCGGAAGCAACCTGCCCCAGTGGGCACGTCACGACCCGCAGCTTGGGCAAAGCTACCAGGCCATCGGAGGACAGCAGGGATTCGGTGGTTACCAGGCCGGTTACGGACAGATGGCGCCGGGCTACACTGGCTTCCAGGGCGGATATGGAGCTAACCTCCCTGCCTGGACCCGGCAAGAAGTGCGTGGCACGGAATACCCGGCCAGCGGGGGGCCAGTAGCCCATACCGCCTACCCCGGCGGTCCCAGCGTGTACCAGGGTGGGCAGATCGGGACTCCCGCCGGGTTCGGCGCCCCGTTCACCGGAGGCTACGTTGGAGGCTACGGCGGAGGCTACTACGGAGGCACGGGGGTGGGCCTACCCGCATGGACTCGCCAGGAAGTGCCCGGTGAGCAGCACCGGTTTGGCCAGCTCCAGCCCAGCATTTACCAGGGCTACACCGGAGGCTTCGCCGGGCAGCAAGCCGGGTTCCGGGGCGGGTACGGCGGCATGGTCGGCGGATACGGTACTAGCGGGTATGGGACCACCGGGTACGGCACCACCGGGTATACAGGCAATCTCCCCGCCTGGACCCGGCAGGAGGTACGCGGCACGGAGTTCCCGGCCACTGGCGGCCCGATCGCCCAGGGCGCCTATCCTGGCGGTCCGGGCGTGTACCAGGGTGGCGCCGTCGGCACCCCGGTACAGAGCGTCTACCGTGGCATCGGTGGACAGGCGGGGACGGGAGTGGGCCAAAGCGTCTACCAGGGCTTGGGCACCCAGTACGGCGGTGGAACCTCCATCTACCAGGGCCAGACCGGAAACCTCTCCAGCTGAGCGCTCCAGCGCCCAGCGCAAGTGGATCTTTTGGGCAACTTCGGCTGGCGGTGAATGCGGCCGGAGCCGAGAGGACCACTAACAAGGAAGAGCCGCCTGCGGGCGGTCTCTTCCTTTGTCCGGAGGACTACTAGCATTGCCACGGGTCATTGCGTGGCACAATACCAACATAAAGGAGGTAACGTGATTTGTCCGAGTTACGCAAAGACCCGTTTACCACGCGTTGGTCCATAATCGCCACTGAGCGGCAGAAGCGTCCCCACGATTTCCGGCGCGCGCCTCACACCCGGAGCGGGGGAAATTGCCCGTTCTGCTGGGGGAACGAGCACCTGACCCCTCCGGAAGTACTGGCTTACCGGGAGAGCCGGGCAGGTCGCAACACCCCAGGCTGGTCAGTACGGGTGTTCCCCAACAAGTTTCCGGCCCTGGACCCCGGCCTGCCCCGGGCGGAGAAAACCGACGGGCCACTGGTGAGCATGGCCGGCAGCGGCTACCACGAAGTGCTGGTGGAAACCCCTGAACACCATGCCTCCATCCCGACATATTCCACTGAACAGTTGAGTTTGGCGCTCCAGGCCATGGGAGAGAGGTTGCAGGCGCTAAAGCAGACGGGGAGCATCGCGTACGTGCAAGTGTTCAAGAACGAAGGAGCCGTGGCGGGAGCGTCCTTGGAGCACCCCCATTTTCAGATCGTGGGATTACCGCTGGTGCCGGCGGCCATAGCCGAAGAGCTGGAAGTGGCCCGGGCCTACCACCAGTCTACTGGCGGGTGCCTGCACTGTGCCGTGCTGGAACACGAACGCCTCCGGCGAGCCCGGGTCGTGGAAGAAAGCCCCGGTTTTGTCTGCCACTGCCCGTTTGCCTCCAGGTTTCCCTACGAAATGAGCATTCACCCCCAGCGGCACAGCCCCGATTTCCTGGACACGGACCGGGACGAACTGGAGGAATTGGCGGGGGCCTTGATCCGGGCCGTCGGTAGGTTGGAGGGAGCCTTCCCAGAACCCGACTACAACATGGTGCTGCACACTGCGCCCTTTGGCGAGGCTCACCCTTACTACCATTGGCACCTTGAGATCTTGCCGAGACTCACGGTGACGGCCGGCTTTGAATGGGGGACCGGGCTTTTCATAAACCCCACGGCCCCGGAAACTGCTTCCGAGGAACTAAGGGCCGTCACCGGCCCGTGGGCGGCCGTACCCGGGCCAGACACTCCGGGATCTACCCGGGCCATACCTGAAGGCAGGAGGAACCACTCATCATGATGGTTGACAGGAATCTACGTATCCTCATGGTTGCTGCGGAGGTGGCCCCCTTTGCCAAGACGGGAGGGCTGGCGGATGTAGCCGGGTCGCTGCCCAAGGCCCTGGCCATGTTGGGCAATGATGTCCGCATCGTCATGCCCAGGTACCGTGACATTGTCCAGGATATGGACACGGTGGCCGACTTCCCGGTAAGCGTGGGCCCCAGGCGAGAAACGGCTATACTGCGGCGGGCGCACATTGAGGCCCGTCT
Source organism: Bacillota bacterium (assembly GCA_040756655.1). Taxonomy (GTDB): domain Bacteria; phylum Bacillota; class Sulfobacillia; order UBA8153; family UBA8153; genus JBFLYN01. The sequence continues at coordinate 4,818 of JBFLYN010000007.1, read as the reverse complement.
CAACAGCGACACCCGCCGGGTACCCGTGTATTTTGTGGACAACTACCAGCTGTTCGACCGGGAGGGTATCTACGCTCACTGGGATGACGCTGAACGGTATGCATTCTTCTGCAGGGCGGTCCTGGAGATGCTGCCGGTCATGGACTTCCGCCCAGACGTGATTCACTGTAACGACTGGCAGACCGGGCCGGTGCCTTTCATGCTGAAAACCCTGTACCAAACCCAGCCCTTCTACCGGCGGATCTCCACGGTATTCACCATTCACAACCTCAGGTACCAGGGAAACTTCCCTCGCCCGGTCCTACAGCTTCTGGGAGCCGGGGATGAGTTTTTCCGGCCGGAGGAACTGGAGTTTTACGGGGAGGTGTCCTTCATGAAAGCCGGGCTCCTGTACGCTGACGCCTTGAACACCGTCAGTCGCCGGTACGCGGAGGAGATTCAGACACCCGAGTACGGCGAGCGCATGGAAGGAATCCTCAGGAAGCGGCGCGACGACCTCTATGGCATCATCAACGGCATCAACTATCACGAGTTTGACCCCCGCAACGACCCGAGAATCTACGCCAACTACGGCCCGGACCGGGTCCACGAGAAGAAGGACAACAAGTACGGGCTCCAGCGCGAACTGGGACTGCCGGTCAAGGATGTACCCCTGTTCGGGATCATATCCAGGCTTGTGGACCAAAAGGGTCTCGACTTGGTGGCCCAGGTGGTGCCCGGACTGGTGGCCCAAGGCGCCCAGCTGGTGCTCCTGGGGTCGGGAGAGCCCCATTACGAAGAACTGTTCTCCAGGTTCGGGAGAGAATTCCCCGAGCACGTAAGAGCCCACATCGGGTTCAACGGCGTGCTGGCCCAGAAGATCTACGCAGGTGCCGATATGTTCCTCATGCCTTCCCGGTTTGAGCCCTGTGGACTGGGCCAGCTCATCAGTCTGCGCTACGGCACTATCCCCATCGTACGCGAGACCGGGGGACTGGCCGACACCATCGCCAACTACGAGCCCGGCACCGGGGCCGGTAACGGGTTTTCCTTCCGGCCCTATACTGCCGACGCGCTCATGGAGGCCATCCACGAAGCGCTTAAGGCTTACCGGGTTCCTGCGACCTGGCGCAGGTTGGTGCTACGTGCCATGGAAGCGGACTTCTCATGGAATCGCTCGGCGGCCGAGTACATGGACCTCTATGATAAGGCCCTCGGCAAGCACGTGGAAGTGCCGTGGACTGCCTGAACCCCATCGAGGAGGCCGGCTTGGCTTACGGCCGCCTCATCTGGCAGTAGGTGGAAGGATTGGTCAAGGCACCGTTGAATATCCCCCTGTAGGGGGGATAATGTTGGTTCACAAAGCTGTGATTCCCGCGGCTGGTCTGGGTACCCGTTTTCTACCCGCCACCAAGGCTCAACCCAAAGAGATGATTCCCATCGTGGACATCCCGGCCATCCAGCTGGTTGTGGAAGAGGCGGTGGCCTCGGGCATCAGCGACGTCCTCGTGATCACCAGCCGGAACAAGCAGGCCATCGAAGATCACTTTGATCGCTCCTTGGAACTCGAGGGCATGCTTGCGGCCAGGGGCCGGCACCAGCAAGTGGAACTTCTTAGAGGGATCAGCAGCCTTGCGCGGATGCACTATGTTCGCCAGGGCGAAGCCCTGGGTCTGGGTCATGCTGTACTCTGTGCCCGGGGGCATGTCTCTGGGGAGCCCTTCGGCGTAATGCTACCAGATGACCTGGTGAGAGCCAAAACACCCTGCCTGCGGCAACTGCTGGAAGTCTACCACCGGACCGGCAGGTCCGTGCTGGCATTGCAGCGCGTGCCCAGGGGACAGCTGGGCGCTTTTGGCGTAATAGCCGGTCGCCCCCTGGGCGAAGGGATGTGGGAGGTCCACGACCTGGTGGAGAAGCCCCATCCGGACCAGGCCCCATCGGACCTGGCGGTGGTGGGAAGGTACATACTGGAACCCGGTGTTTTCCAGGCACTGGAGGAAACTTCCCCTGGAGTGGGGGGGGAGATCCAGCTTACCGACGCTTTACGCTTAATGGCCCAAGACCGGCCCCTTACCGGCTATGAGTTTAGTGGTTTCCGGTATGATGTGGGGGACAGGATGGGGTTTCTCAAAGCTACCCTGGATTATGCTTTGGAGTCGGAACTGGGCGCCCAGCTGGCCGCCCATCTTCTGGAGATGATGACCGCCCGCCGCAGGGAACTGCTGGAGGCAGCAGCTGCCCGCGACATCCCGGGCTAGGCAGAAAGCCGGCTCACGATGTATCCGATGAACGGGTCCTGGCCATTACATCCTGGTAGACCGTGACGAGCATACGGGCACACTCCCGCGCGGACAGGCGTTGGGCATGTTCCCGGGCCGCCCGGGAGTACTCGCTGTGCAGCCTGGGGTCTTCCAAGAGACTACGAATGGCGGTGGCAAAGTGGGCTTCATTAGGTCCGGTAAGTAGCCCGTTGACCCCGGGCGTGACCATGTCACGAGCTCCCGGGGCGTCCACCGCCACTATGGGTACACCAGCCGCGTGGGCTTCCAGGAGCACTACGCCCTGGGTGTCGGTGTGAGAGCTGAAGACGAAAAGATGCGAGGCCTTCAGGACCGAACCCAGCTGGGGCCGCTGCAACTGGCCCGTAAATATGACCCGCCCGGCCACGCCTAGTTCCCGGGCCAGGCTTTCCAACCGGCCGCGCATGGGCCCGTCTCCCACCATCAGCAGCACCACTGGTGCATCCAGGTGACTGATGGCCCGGACTAAGAATTCCAGGTTCTTTTCCACCCCAAGACGGCCTACGGTGGTGAGCACCGGCCGGTCCGGTTCCAGGTTGAATGCCTGCCGGGCCCAGCCCGGATCGCAGCGGATGAACTCCTCGGGATCAACTCCAGTGGGTACCACCCGGATGCTGGAACGAATCCCACCCTGCTCTAAGAGCTCTTTTATAGACCCGGTGGGTGCGATCACCGTATCACAGCGGTTGGCGAAATCCCGGGCCACCCGTCCCACCCAGGAACGCAGGGACGACCCCAGTAGTGGCACGTAGTGGGTATACTGGTCGTACATGGTGTGATAGGTGAAGACCACCGGCAGCCCTTGCCGCCGAGCGGCGCGCAAGCCCAGGCGCCCGAGGAGAAACGGGGCATGGACGTGGACTACGTCCAGATTTAGGCGGCGCAAGGTCAGACCGGTCCGCCACGAGAGGGGGACGGCGAGGTAGAAGTGCCGGTTGGTGGGGGCCGGGACGGAAAAATAGCGGAACACATTGGGCTCACGCACGGGGTTGCCGTAGTCGGGGGCGAAGATGAACACCCGGTGCCCCATGGCCTCCAACTCACGGGTGAAGGTCTCTAGGGAGCGCACCACCCCGCTGGTGTACGGGCGGTAGCTATCGGTGAACATGCCGATATTCAAGAGGAATCTTCCTTTCGGCCGTGTGAGATCGTCATGCCCTGGTCCCGTGTTGCCAAGAATGCATGTAGGCGCTCTGTTCTTCCGTTAACTGCTCAATGGCAATGCCCATGGCCTCCAGCTTCAGGCGAGCCACGGCCCGGTCGATGGGCTCTGGAACCCGGATCACCTTGTTCTCCAGTGGCGGGCGCTCCCGCACTAACCATTCCACCACCAGCGCCTGGTTGGCAAAGGACATGTCCATGACCTCGGCCGGGTGACCTTCGGCTGCCGCCAGGTTCACCAGTCTGCCTTCGCCCAGCACGTACACGTTTTTGCCCGCGGAGAGGCGGTATTCCAGTACGTTTTCCCGCACTGGTTGTATGGATACGGCCAGTCGCTCTAGGGCTGGCAGGTCGATCTCTACGTTGAAATGCCCGGAATTACAGAGCACCGCGCCGTCTTTCATGAGCTCGAAATGCTCCTGGCGAATGACACTGGTGTTGCCGGTTACGGTAATGAAGATGTCACCTTCTGCGGCGGCGGTGGTCATGTCCACGACCCGGAATCCGTCCATGGCTGCCTCCAACGCCCGCAGCGGATCTACCTCCACCACGCACACCCGGGCCCCCATGCCGCTGGCCCGGGCCGCTACTCCCCGCCCGCACCAGCCGTACCCGGCCACTACCACTGTGGTGCCTGCCACCAGCATGTTGGTGGCCCGCAGTATGCCGTCCATGGTGGACTGGCCAGTCCCGTACCTGTTGTCGAACAGGTGCTTGGTATAAGCGTCGTTAACGGCGATGACCGGAAACGCCAGTCTCCCATCGTCCTGCATGGCCCGCAGCCGGTTGACGCCCGTGGTGGTCTCCTCGGTGGCAGCGAAAACCCTGGCCCGCCGCGCCGGGGATTGTGTGTGCAGTACTCCGATGACGTCGGCACCGTCATCCATTACCAGTTCCGGCCCGGTGGCCAGCACTGCCTCGATGTTGGCGTAATAGTTCTCGGCCGAGTCGCCCCGCCGGGCGAAGGTAGGGATGCCATACTCGACCCGGAGAGCCGTCGCCACATCATCCTGCGTGCTCAAGGGGTTAGAGGCGCACAGGGCCAGCTCGGCACCCCCCGCCTTCAGGGCCAAGGCCAGGTTGGCAGTCTCGGTGGTCACGTGAAGACAAGCGCCGATGGTCAACCCTTGCAGGGGTTTCTCCGTTATCCACCGGCGGGCGATGGACTGGACAACCGGCATGCGGCGGCCCGCCCAGGCAATACGTTGCACTCCCTTGGCCACAAGGTTACCAGTGGTCATCTAGACCTCTCCTATCTCCGGTTTGTGAAGACTATCTAGTTGTTACGACTTCTTTCATAGGTTTTCGTGGATGTCAGTATCCGCAACCTTGGGTGGTATAGCCCACAGTATCGCCTTCGGCGAACCCTATCAGC
>JBFLYN010000006.1:0-102156 GCA_040756655.1 Bacillota bacterium | reverse complement strand
CCCGAACGTGCGCTGCGGCTGCTGGGGCTCAGTCCAGACATCTATCTACACTGGAAGCTCCCTGAATGGTCGTAGGGCCTGTCAAGAAAACCCGCTCGAATATGTGTCTAACGGTGCGAAATGCAGGGTTCACTACTTGCTACTGCCGGGTACCGCGACTCCTTACCGAACTGGCCATGGCCAAGGGTGATGGCTCCTATCCAGAACTCACCCGCCAACTGGCCAGGCTGGACGTGCTGGTGCTGGACGACTGGGGTTTGGCGCCGTTCACCCCCACGGATACGCGGGAACTGCTCGAGGTTATTGAGGACCGTCACCTGGGCCGGTCCACCGTGGTCGCCAGCCAACTACCCATCGAAAACTGGTATGCCGCCCTGGGCGATCCTACCGCGGCCGATGCCATCATGGACCGCTTGGCTATGGCCCAGCTCTAGGGTGACCAGCCGGACCGGCTTCAACTGCTCCCCCGGCCCGGCAGGAGATCAACACCCCCGGGTCGAAGAGTCCCGTGGAACTACGCGATACCTGTACGCTGTGCCGGATGTGCCAGCGAACGAAAGGAGCTGAGGGCCCGGACCGACCCGGGCGCGCCGATGGATGAAATGACCCCCGTGACCCTGGAGCGAACCGTATACCTGGAGATTGATGGCCATCCCGTTACCGTGCGAGCGGGTGGCACGCTGCTGGAGGCCGCCCGCGCCGCAGGCGTCCACGTTCCCGTGCTGTGCCACTCCCCGCTGCTCGGGGCTACTGGGACCTGCATGGTCTGCGTGGTGGAGGTAAAGGGGGTAGGGCTCGTCCCTTCCTGCTCCAGTCCGGCAGCTGACGGGATGCAGGTGAGCGTCAGCAGCGAGGCTGTGCTCCAGGCGCGCAGGCGTGCCGTACAGGCGATCCTGGCCGAGCACTATGCGGACTGCGTGGCTCCCTGCACGCTGGCCTGCCCGGCGGGCGTGGACGTGCAGAACTACCTTAAACTAATCGCGCTGGGCCTGCCTGAGGAGGCGGCGGCCCTGGTGCGGGAGGCCAACCCTTTCCCCGGAGTCCACGGGCGGGTGTGTACCAGACCGTGCGAGGATGCCTGCCGGCGTCAACGGGTGGACGAGGCGGTGGCCATCTGTGCCGCAAAGCGGTTTAGCGCCGACCGCGAAGCGGCGACAGCCATGGCTCCCATCCCCAGGATCACCCCCACCGGCCGACGGGTGGCGGTGGTGGGAGCCGGACCGGCCGGGCTGACCTGCGCTTACTTCCTTGCCCGCATGGGCCACGCGGTTACCGTCTACGAAGCACGCCCCAAGCCCGGCGGTATGCTAAGGTACGGCATTCCCAGCTACCGTCTCCCGCGTGAGGTGCTGGACCGGGAGGTCGACTACATCCTGCGGCACGGCGTCGAGCTGGTCACTGGCAGGGCGCTCGGCAGGGACTTTTCCCTTGACGACCTTCGGGAGCAGGGCTTTGAAGCCGTCTTCCTGGCTACCGGGGCCCACCGTAGCCAGCGTCTGAACGTGCCGGGAGAAGACCTTCCCCAGGTGATGTCCGGCATCGGGTTCCTGGCGCGGATGGAAGAAGGCGAGCCGATCCGGCCCGGTCGCCGGGTGGCCGTGATCGGCGGGGGCAACACGGCGGTCGACGCCGCCCGCGCGGCCCTGCGGCTGAGAGCAGAGGAGGTCATACTCATCTACCGCCGGACCCGGGCCGAGATGCCCTCCCACCCTGAGGAGGTGCGGGACGCCGAGGAAGAGGGGGTGAGGCTCTGCTTCCTGGCGGCACCCACCGCCATCGAACCCGGCGGCCACGAAGGTTTGCGGTTACGGCTGATCCAGATGCGGCTGGGCGAGCCGGACGCAAGCGGCCGCCCGCGCCCGGAGCCGGTGCCCGGCTCGGACTTCGTGCTGGAAGTGGACAGCGTCATTGTCGCCATCGGCCAGGTGCCCGACGAGCTACCGTTCGCCGGAGTCGAGGGCCTGCAGGTGGGTCGCGGCGGCACCCTCAAGGCGGATCCCGAAAGCCAGGCCACCGCTCGATCAGGGGTGTTCGCCGGAGGCGACCTTACCACCGGTGCCGCCACCGCAGTGGAGGCGGTGGGCGCCGGCCGTCGGGCCGCGGTTGCCATTCACCGCTACCTGCAGGGGGAGAGCGAGCTAGTGCCGGCGCGTCCCTTCACCCTGCAGAAAGTGAAGTGCCACGAGGAGCTCCTGGAGGACGAGTTCGCAGCCGTGGACCGGTTGCTGCGTCACCAGTCGGAGCGCGAGCGGGTGGTCGAGCGCATCGCCGACTTCCGGGAGGTTGACCGCGGCATGGAGGCCGACGCGGCCATTGCCGAGGCGCGGCGTTGCCTGGAGTGCGGCTGCAAGGCCGCGCACGATTGTCGGCTCCGCGAGGTGGCGGGTGAGCTCGGCCTATCGGTCGATACCTTCCCCACTGTCCGCTACTACCGCCCCGTGGACCGTAGCCATCCCTTCATCGAATTCGATCCCAACCGGTGCATCGCCTGTGGGCAGTGCGTTCGTGTCTGCCAGGAGATCCAGGAGGTCGGAGCGCTAGCCCTCCGCTACCGCGTTGCCACCGTTGGCGCGATACCGGGGCTACTGGGTACGCGGTGCGAGTCGTGCGGCCAGTGTCTGACGGTATGTCCTACCGGCGCCATCGCCGCCCGCGACGAGATTCCCCCGTCCCGCGAGGTGCAGACAGTTTGCCCATACTGCGGCACCGGGTGCGGGCTCGTGCTAGGGGCCCGTGGCGAAAGAGTAGTCACAGCGCGCGCCGATCTTGACCACAGCACGAGCCAGGGCCGGCTTTGCGTCAAGGGTAGGTTTGGCTGGCACTTTGTGAACCACCCCGAGCGGCTCAGGGTGCCCCTGCTCCGAAAGAACGGTCGACTGGAGGAGAGCAGCTGGGACGAAGCGCTTGAGCTTATCACGGAGGCGTTTGCCCGCTACCGTGGCCCGCAGGCCGGCGTTTTCGGTAGCCCCAAGACAACCAACGAGGAGATCTACCTGACGTCCAAGTTCGCCCGGGTTGTCCTTGGGACCAACAACGTGGCTCAGGTGGCGCACCTCTGCCATGCCAACACGGTGCGAGGCCTGATCCCCGTTCTGGGCAGCGGCGCCATGACCGTGCCGGTCTGGCAGATCAAGGACGCCGCGTGCTTGCTGGTAATCGGGTGCAACCCTAGCGAGGCGCATCCCATCGTAGCGGCGGAGATCCGACGGGCGGTGGCCAATGGCGCGCAGCTGATCATTGCCAATCCTCGCTGGATACCCCTCTGCCAGCTGCCACACCTCCGGCTGCCGCTCCGTCCAGGCAGCGATGTGGCCTTGCTGATGGCCATGGCCAAGGTTATCCTGGAAGATGACCTGCTGGACCGGGAGTTCATCGCCCAGCGGACCACCAACTTCGAGGCCTTCGCCGAGTCGTTGCGAGAGTTCCGCCTTGAGGAGGCGGTCCAAGCTACCGGCGTTCCTGAGGAGCGCATCAGGGAAGCCGCGCACGTATACGCGAGGAGCAAGCCGGCCATCATCTTCTGGTCGATGGGCATTACCCAGCACTCCCACGGTCACGCCAACGTCGGGGCGCTGGCTCACCTGGCGATGATGACCGGGAATTTCGGCCAGCCCGCCTCCGGCATCGCTCCCTTGCGGGGTCACAACAATGTCCAGGGCGCGACGGACATGGGCTGTACTCCCCCGTGGTATCCCGGCTACCAGTTCTGCCCCGGCTACGAACTGTACCCGCGTTACGGTAAGTTCTCCTCCAGCAGGGAGAAGTTCGAGAAAGGGTGGGGCTACCCGCTGCCGGATTTCCCGGGGTTGTCTACCGTGAAGCAGTTCCACTCCCGTGCCAAGGGGTGGGGTCCGCCGGAGAAGTGGGATCTCGACCCCCAGATCCGCCTCTGGTACATCATCGGGGCCGACCTGGTCAACAGCGTGGCCCAGTCATCGGAAGTCCGCCGGCGGCTGGACCAAGCAGACTTCGTCGTGGTGCAGGACATCTTCCTGACCGACACGGCTCGGCTGGCGCACGTGGTGTTGCCCGCCGCGTCCTTTGCCGAGAAGGATGGAACCTTCACTTCCACCGACCGTCGCGTCCAGCTGGTGCGCAAGGTGGTGAACCCGCCCGGTCAGGCTCGCGCCGACTGGGAGATCATCTGCGAGCTTGCTCGCAGATTGGGCTATCGCGGTTTTGACTTCACCCATCCCGCCGAGATAATGAACGAGATCGCATCGCTGGTGCCGATATACGCGGGGATCAGTCACGACCGTCTGTCCAGGGAGGAGCTGCGCTGGCCGGTTCCTTCGCCGGACCACCCCGGCACGCCTGTGTTGCACGTCGGGGAGTTCGTACGGCTAGGAAAGGCGGAGTTCTGGCCGTTGCGTTATACTCCCTCCCCGGAGCTACCCGACGACGACTATCCCTTGATCATGACCAGCGGGCGCGTGCTTCCCCATTTCCACCACGTGTTGACCCGGCGCGTGCACGGGCTCAACCAGCTGTGCCCGGGCGACTTCGTCGAGCTCAACCCGGCTGACGCCGGACCCCTCGGCATAAGGGACGGCGACACCATTAGGGTAACGTCGAGGCGTGGCAGCGTGATTACCACTGCGAGGGTCAGTGACCGGGTCATGCCGGGTGTAGTGTTCAAGCCCATTCACTTCAGCGACAAGCCTACAAACCTGCTTACGTCGGCGGAGTTCATAGACCCTGTTGGCACAACTCCCAACACCAAGGTGTGCCCGGTGCGGGTGGAGAAGGTCGTATAGCCAGCACGGAGGTGACGCATTGAAGCTGCCCGAGGCCAACGTAGCCCGGGAGCAGGCGGTGGCCAAACGCTGGGTTCCGTTCGTGACCGGCGCGGTGTTAAGCTTTTCCGCCGGGACGGTGAACGGTGCAGCCACGGTTGCGCTCGTCTTCGAGCGCACCACCCACATGTCCGGCCGGGTAAACGATCTGCTGCGGGACCTCGTCTTCGACCCCCCGGAGGGCTTGCTGGTCGCCTGCCTCGTTGGCAGCTTCGTGCTGGGTGCCTTCTTCGCCGGGATGCTGGTTCCGCGCCGGGGGGTGACTCCCGCCTTGCTGGGCACTGCGGTGCTGCTGGCAGCCGCCGGAGCCGCAACCTGGACCGGGGAGGTAGCCCTTGATGGCAGTCGGTACATCGTGGCCTCCCTGCTGGCGCTGGCAGCAGGGCTGCAAAACGGCGCCACCTCTCAGGTGGCGGTAGGTAGAACGACTCACGTCACCGGTGACCTGACCGACCTGGCCATCGCCATGGCCGCCGGGGATCGTGGCCGCGCCGCCTTCCTGCTTGCCAAGCTGACGGCCTTCTCAGGTGGCGGGATAGCAGGCTTCATGGGAATCCGGCATGGCCACCTTGCACTGGTGCTGTTGCTATGTGCGTTGACGGTTGTCGCCGGGCTGATCTGCTTGCAACAGCTGGAACGAAGGTTGTCGCTACCTATGGCCGCTGAGGCTAGCGGCCGACGATCCACTACCTCCGACAACCGCTATTTGAGCTAACCCTGCGTAGGACAGTACCTTGACAGGTGAGTGGTTCGTCGAGGCGCGTTGGCTGTGGATCGGGCAGGGAAGCAGCCCTGGGTCTGTGGTAGTCATTTCGGCCTCACCTCCTTCCGCGGGCTTCTGCCATTTTGGGTATGAGCCGGCGGCATGCGCATCGCCGGGGTGCAGCCCAGCAGCTCCTGAAAGGGTTGGGACCAGTTGCGGCCTTGGTCGGCCTTGTGCTCCACGTGGCGCAGCCTACGTCGCGTGGTCTCCGGTCGGGCGCCGGCATAGGGTTCTCCGGTAAGCATCATCTTCCAGGCGGTGTTCAGAAGCTTCGTCGCCAGAGCGGTGATACTTTTGTTGTAGCCGACCTTTTGCCGCGCACGACGGAAGAATTGGCCGAGGGGACCGTTATCCCAGGAGGCGGTCACATGGGCGGCCTCCATGAGTGCGGTTCGCAAGGGCCCGCAGCCGTGTTTACTGGTGCGGCCCCGGCGATCCGTTTGACCCGACTTCTGCACTGACGGGTCCAGGCCGGCACAGCGAGCCACCTGCTTGGGCCCGGTAAGTCGCCGACGGGCTCCGATATAGGCGTAGAGGTGCCTGGCCGTTAGCAAACTGACGGCTGGGATCGTCATGAGGTTTCGGACCACCGGTACGTCTTTCGCCCTCGTCGCGATCTCGGCCGTGACCGCGGTCAGCTCCTCTGCTGACAACCGGTACTGGCGCAGACCACTGAGCACCGCAATGCTGTCGGCACCCTGCAAATCGTCTACTGCCCCCGGGTGATCCTGGAGCCAGTCGAGCACGTCTCTTGCGGGCGGCACTCCGACCCGGTTCTGGCACAGCACCGGCCGAACCCGGTTGCCCGTCGCCCTGCGGCGGCTGTTAATTCGACTGCGGAACCGAAGTAGTCACCTAAGCTCGCGGATGGGCTCAGGGGGTACCCAGATGGCCGGCAGCGTCCCGTTGGCCAAACCCACGGCCAACCGCCCGGTATCGGCCCGATCGGTCTTGCGACCAGTGCCGCGTTCGTGCGCGGCCGACGCCTCCGTCAGCAGGACCTCGCCCGCACACGGCGAAAGCAAATCATACACTTCGAAGGCGTTCCCGGTCACCTCGAATGCCACCCAGGTGTCCGGGTCTGTCTTGGTTTGGATAAACCGCGACCAGGCCCCTCGGGTGCTGGGGAACCGGGGCTACCGCTTTTTTTTGCACCGTCTGGGTACGGCTCTAGCCTGCAGCGGTGTACGTAATCCCGGTGCAGATCGAGCGACAGACATCTCCGCATGATAGTTCCATCCTTGCGGGTAGCATATTTCACAGGGATTGCAGAGCGCGGCGGCCCCAGATCTCACGAAGCTGCACACACTTCTTCGGGTTTCCCGGGCCAGGCCCGGGCCCATGTGAGCGGTCCGCGGGAGGGGGTCGACCAAACAAGACGGCGAGATCTGAGCCCATGTGAGTCACCGGCGCACCCTCCCCCACGCTCCGCCTGCCGCCTCCGCCCACGAGTGACAGAGGCAGACTCATCCGGGAACCAATCCGCCTCCCTGTGGTCGCTTCCGGCTTGCACGTCCATCATGCCAACAAGACCATCGTGGTTGAGATGGCACTTCAGGGACTGGGCACCCAGGAGATCGCCCGGCGGATCTACCACACGCCGGAGGCAGTATCCAGGCACTGTAGGTGCGGCGATGTGTAGCGGCCCGGGTGGAAGCCCGCCTCCGCATCGGCGACGGTCCACACCTCTGCCCCGCGCTGACGCGCAGCCCCGGTAATAACCGCCAGCGCCTCTGCGTCTCGGCAGCCCGTGACTACTGGCGACCCGACCTTGATGATTCCGGCCTTCTCCGCCGCAATGGCAGGCAAAGTAGCGCCTAGCTCCTCGGATCTGTGGATCGGCCTCCTCGGGGATCACCAGCTGGCCAACGCGGCCTGCAACCGCGTCCGGTGTACCTGGTGTGCGGGTCGTGGTAGCTGTGGTGGTGTGGGCGACGCTGACGTTGCACGGTAACCGTCCCGACCGGCCCCTGCCGGCGCTGGGCCCGGTGTTTAACACGACGTCGACTTGCTGCCGACTGAAGTACACGAAGGCAAGGGCGATATGCAGCATTATGGCCGGAGGGTGGAGGTGCCAGGCCCGCAGGCTCGCTGGTTTCTTTTCTCGGCCAGATCCTGGCCATGGCCGGTCCCGCGCTGGCGGCCCTGGGTGGGCTGGGGTTTGCCGCGGGCGTCATCACCTGCCAGCAATCGGCCGCCCTGTTGCTGGTGACGTCCTATTGGAGATTTGAGTTGCTCGCGTCGTCGGTACAGCGGGTATCTGGCCCTCACGCCCCTGGCCCACGGTCGCGCGGAGCTACTGGCAACCCGGCTGACCCTGGGGGCCGTGGGCCTGGCCCTGGTGGGCCTGCTCTGGCGGGCAGGATGACAGTGGAATAGGCCCATGGTATAATGGGGCCGCCAAGGAGGGGGAGGGGTCTTCCATGCTGGCGGGGAAGGTGGCCCTGGTCACCGGGTCCAGCCGGGGCATCGGACGGGCGGTGGCCCTGGAACTTGGGCGGTGTGGGGCGGATGTAGCGGTACATTGCCGGCATTCCGCCAGCCAGGGCATGGAAGTGGTGGGGGCGCTCAGGGACATGGGGCGCCGGTCGCTTCTGACCCTGGGGGATGTCCGGTCCGAATCCGAGGTCGAACAAGTCTTCACCCAGGTAGAGCGGGAGCTGGGAAGCGTGGACATACTGGTTAACAACGCAGTCTATGCTCTCTTGAAGCCGCTTTTGGAGTTCACCGTGGACGAATGGCGCGCCCAGGTGGAGTACAAGGCCGTCGGTTACTACCTGAACTTGCGGCGTGCCCTGCCGGCCATGCTCGACAAGGGCGAAGGCGTTATCATCAACATCCTGTCTACGGTGGGGTTGCGTGGCGGGGAGGGGGAGGCAGCCTATGCCGCCACCAACGGGGCGGCCATGGCCTTGACCCGGGCGGTGGCCAGCGAGTTCGGCCGCCAGGGAATACGGTGCTGTGGGGTGGTGCTGACCTGGGCCGAAAATGCCTTTGATCCCCGCGACCCGGCCGGTGCCGCCTGGTTGGAGAGGTTTGCTCTCGGGCGGGTCACCCGCCTGGAAGAGGTCGCCAAGACCGTGGCGTTTCTCGCTTCTAGCGCCGCAGCGGGGATAACGGGTACCCTGGTGCCCGTGGATGCGGGCTACCTGGCGCGGTGAGACCGGCTACAGGGGGTCGTCCGGCCCTTAGGGCGCCTCCCGTTAGCTGGCTACCGGACCCGGTACGCCCCGGCCTTACCGGGGTCGCGCCCAGCCCAGGGCATGCAGGGCCGCAAGGGTAGTGGATACATAATGCCCGGGTCCGTCTTCGCTGGTCCAGCGCCCGTCGCTCTCCTGGAGGCGGACAAGGTGGGTTGCTGCCGACTGCACCAGAGCGTGCCCGGCGGGCACGCCCCCCAGGCGAAGGCTGTTGAGGAGCCAGGCCAGGCTGCTGGCGGGCAGCTGGGGCAGCCGCTCCTGCAGGTACAACAAGGTCGTCTCCGAAACATCGAACCAGCCCACCCGCTGCCAGAGGCCGGCAGCCAGCCAGTGCCCGTGCAGGTAGGTGGGCAGTTTTCCACTCCCGGCCAGGTGACGGCGGAGGTAATGGGCGGCCTGGATCGTGCCCGGGGCAGAAGCAGCCCCAGCCCGCAGTTGGCTGTGAGGTACAGGGTGGCGCAAGCTCGCCCGGCTGTGCCCACGGCGGCAGGTTTCCCTCCTGGCCGCGGTCTTCTTCCCAGCTCCCGCCGGGGTGCTGGGTCGCCTCTAGGTAACGGCCGGCCCGGGCAAGCCCGGGGTGGTCGAGGGGAACGCCCGCGGACTCCGCGGCTGCCAACCGGTAACAGGTAGTGTCCAGCAAGCTGCAGGCGGCGATGGGCGACAACGGCCATCCCCCGTCGGAATTCTGTGCTTCCAGCAGGGCGACAAGGTGTGGCCCGGCCGGGGCCTCGCCAGCCAGAATGAAACGCAGCCGGGCATTTTGGGCCAGGTCGCCGTTGCGCTCCACGAAGGCCCTCGCCTGCTCCGGGTTCACGCCGGTTCTTGCTCCCTCACTGCTTCAGGCTTCCTGGATGAAACCGGGCTCGTTCCCGTCTGGGTCGGCGATGGTGAACTTGCGACTTCCATACGGGGTGTCGAAAAGCTCTTCCACCACCGTCATCCGGTGTTTGAGGGCCTCCCCAAGACCATCCACACCTTTTACGGTGAAGTTGTACCTCCCGGTGGACGGCGCGTGTTTCTGCTGCATGATGGAGAACGTGGCACCATCCTCTGCCTCGAAGTGGGCATAGTTGGGGTTTTCCGGCGGCCAGGTGCCGGTTACGCAGAACCCAGGCACGTTCTCGTACCATTCCAGGGCGCGCGGGAGGTTGGAGACATTTGCTCTCACGTGCCAAAGCCTGGTTAACAACCAGGTCACCCCCCACACCGGCTCCGGGCCACGGGGAGAGGCCGGCCAGATCTTCCCTATTGCAGCATTGCGGCCAGTCCGCCCGCAACCTGGTAGGCCATGTCCGGGGCAGCCCTGTCTTAGCATAGGGCTTTCTGGTATAATACACCTAAGCCAGGGGACACCAACCCAAGGCGCCGTGTTCGTCATCGTCCATTTTGGGAGTGACCACATTGGAACAGCTCAGGCTCTTTAGCACCCTGACCCGGCGCGTCCAGCCGTTCTCGCCCCTGGTTCCGGGGCGCGTGGGGGTGTACAGCTGCGGGCCCACGGTATACGATTACGCGCACATTGGTAACCTGCGGGCTTACGTGTTTGCCGACACGCTTCGCCGGGTGCTGGAGTACAACGGGTACCAGGTAAAGCACGTCATGAACATCACCGACGTGGGTCACATGACATCCGACGCCGACGAAGGTGAGGACAAGATGGTGGCCGGTGCGCGCCGGGAACAGAGGACCCCCGGGGAACTGGCGGCCATGTATACCAGAGCTTTCTTTGCCGACTTGGCGCGCCTCAACATCAAGACGCCCCACGTGGTGTGCCGGGCCACTGACCACGTGCCCGAGATGATAGAGATAACCCAGAGACTGCTGGAGATGGGGCACGCTTACGAGATCAGCGACGGCATTTACTTTGACATCAGCACCTTCCCCGGGTACGGGTGCCTGTCCGGCCTGGACCTAGAGGGCCAGCAGGCTGGGGCCCGGGTCGAGGTCAACACGGAAAAGCGCCACCCGGCCGACTTTGCCCTGTGGCGCAAGGCCGATCCTTCCCACATCATGCAGTGGGACAGCCCGTGGGGAAAAGGCTACCCGGGTTGGCACATCGAGTGCTCGGCCATGAGCATGAAATACCTGGGCGACCGGTTTGACATCCATACCGGCGGCATCGACCACGTGCCAGTTCACCACGAAAACGAGATCGCCCAGTCCGACGCTTTCGCCGGTCACCGGGTGGTCCAGCGTTGGATGCATAACGAGTTCCTCCTGGTGGATGCCGGGCGCATGGGGAAGAGCCTGGGCAACTTCTACACCATATCCGAGCTGGTGGAGCGGGGATATCACCCCCTCGCCTACCGGTACTTCTGCCTGAACGCGCATTACCGCTCCAAGCTGAACTTTACCTGGGAAGCTCTCGGCGGTGCCCAGACCGCCTTGGAACGACTCTGGGGGCGCGTGGCGCAGCTGGCCAGGGAAGACGACGCGCGGCCCGACCCACAGGCCCGTGCGCTTCGCCAGCGCTTCAAGGAGGCCGTCAATGATGACCTGGGGCTCCCCCAGGCCATGGCTGTGGTGTGGGAAGTGGCCCGTGGGGGGGATCTCCCGCCGGGAACGGCCGCCCAGTTGCTCTTGGAATTCGACGCTGTCCTGGGCCTTGACCTGGAACAGGCGGCTGACCGCGCGACAGAGGTACAGGCGCCTCCGGTACCTCCCGAGGTGCAGAGACTGGTGGAAGAGCGGGCCCGGGCCCGGGCCGCCCGGGACTGGTCGCTGGCGGACAGCCTGCGGACCCAGGTCGAAGCACTGGGATACACGGTAACCGACACGCCGGGTGGTACTACGGTGCGGCCTTCCCGCTAGTAGGCCGGGGTGCGGACGAGGACGGGTTTGGTCGGAGTTCGGAAGCTGCAGGACCGGAGGGAGAGCCATGTCTCTGTCGCGCCTTGGACCTGCCAGTTTTTGCAGTTGGAAGCCCTTTTCGCCACCGACCCGCTACGGTATAACATCCCTTACGGGATGCTGCGCCGGGGCACGCTTGGCGCCGGGGGAATGGTGGTGTTCGGACTGCCCGGGCCGGGCGGCAAGCTGGCGGGGGTGGTTACACTGGATGCGGAGGGGCGGGCCTGTGTATACGGGGGCTCTCCGGACCATGCCCCGGACATTGTGGCCGAGCTGGAGGGTTGCTCCATCCTGAGCTTCATCGACGCCGAGCTCCCCATGGCCGGGCCGTTATCCAGGCTCCGCTCGCCACGGACACGTGCACACGGGGTGCCCGGTCGGGGTCAACGGTCAGCACTACCTCCACAGGTCCCGAACCCCGGTCCATGCCCCCGGCCATGAGAAACGGCAAAGCCTTGAGGAGCACTCCCGGCGCCGCCAGCAACGAAAACGCCCTTTCCAGGATCATGGCAGCCTCCTGCAGCTAGACTTGAAGGGACTGTTCCGGGCACCAGTCCCGGTGGCCTCCCGGCCCTGGATGACTTACCCCGCGGGCGGCCAGGCTCCGGCCAGGCGCAACAACGTCACCAACTGGCCCAGGTGATACGAGTTGTGCATGATCATCACCTGGTAGGCCCAGCCCACCGTGGCCTTGGGCCAGCCCGGCACCGCATCGTCAGGCTCCAGGTGGTCCAGGAGCCCCAAGGATTTGCCTATGGCGGCAAGCAGGCGGTCGGCCATGTCCCGCCAACCCGCCGGCCCCTCCAGGTCCCGGGGAACCTGCCAGGTGACTTCCAGTTGCGCCGGCCACTGTACCACGTCTTTGGCCAGGGTGCGGGTGATCAGCTCCGCCCAGACCAGGGTGTGGTACAGGCATTGCCGGGCGGTGTAGGGCATCCCGGGCAACCGGTGGTCGGCCTGGTCGCCCGGTTCTATGGCCAGGATCTTGACGGGCGGGACGTGCGCTTCTTCCCCCTGCAGGCCACGCCGCAGGGTTTCCTTCCAGGTTTCCCGGTCCTTCATGATTCCTCACCCTCCCATGACTTGATGGCGCCCAGCACGACCCGCTCCAGCTGCCGGCGGTGGCGCAGTATGTGCACCAGGGCGTGTTCCAGGAACTGCTCGCAGCTATAGACTTGGCCCCAAGGGGCGGTGAACTGGGTGGCAAGGTGCCGGTCTTCCAGGACGCGTGCCCCACGGAACGTAAAGTCCCTCACATCATCCAATGCGGCAAAAAGCTCCCCTAAGTCCCGGGAGTTGCCTATGGCCGGGTAGCCCGGCGTAGGCACCGGCAACTGGTTGGCCTCCAGCACCGCCCGGAGGAAGAAATAGGCGGCGCGGCATACGTGGGCCACGATGCCCTTGACCGAACCCTGCTCTCCTTCTACCTGCCTTTCCAATACGGTCAGGGGAAGGGACCGGGCGAAGTCCGCAAACTCCTTGCGCGCCCTTTCTCCCTCCCAGATCAGGGCTTCCACTACTGCTCTGGCCATGGATGCACCCTCCTATCTGTGCCTGGCTAGTAGCCCAACCGGGGATCAACCGCGCCCTTGAGAGGCTGTCCGCTCTGGAAGCGGTCGAGATTTTCCAAAAACAGTGCCATGGCATCCTCGAGCGTGGAACCGCCGGCGTTATGGGGGGTAATGGTCACGTTGGGCAGGCTCCAAAGCTCCGACCCGGAGGGCAGCGGTTCCTCCTCGAAAACGTCCAAAAGAGCATGGGACGGGCGTCCCCTCTTGAGGCCTTCGATGAGTTCTGGCTCCTTTACCACTTGCCCCCGTCCCATGTTCATGAGCACCGCACCGGGTTTCATGACCTCGAACTCAGCAGACCCGAACATGCCGTGGGTTTCGGAGGTCAGCGGGAGCAGGATCACCACGTAGTCAGCGGTGGACAGGAACTCGTGGAGTTCCTCCCGTCCGTAGACCCGCTCTACGCCCTCTGCCGGGACCGCTACCCGGCGCAGGCCGGTAACACGCATGTCAAAAGCCCGTGCCCGCCGGGCGATGGCCGACCCGATGACCCCCAGTCCCGCAATGCCCAGGACCTTGCCGCTTATGCGTTCCACCGGGTAGCGCTCCCAGCGGCGCTCGGCCTGGTTTTTCAAGGCCTGGCGCAGGTTGAGCGCGTGGGCCAGTATCCGCCCCAGGCAGTGTTCGGACATGGCCACGTTGTGCAGCCCGTGGCCTCGGGTCAGCACCACCCCGGGCGGGAGATTGCTCACCAGCCGGTCCACTCCGGCCGACACGGTCTGGACCCAGCGGAGGCTGGCAGCGCGGCCTAGGTCCAACCTGCCGAACCCGGCAGTAAACAGCACCGTGGTGTGCGGCAGGTACTGGTGGACATCTGCCAGGTTGCCGGAGCCTACCACTTCCAGGTGCGGGTGGGCGGACCGGACCTTGGCAGCCACGCTCTCAGCTTGCGGGTGATAGATGAACACGAGCATTGTGCTTTACACCTCCTGAGAGGATGTTCAAGGACCAGTCTCCAGATCCTCCAATGATCCCCATCTGGGTTTGTTTCCGGTTATAGCCAGTATACGGTCCCAGGTACCTGGGGAGACCGGGACCGCCGACAGCCTGGGAGCACGCACCAGCTCCCACCCGGCAAAGGCAGGATCGGCCTTGAAGGCGGCCAGGCTCACCGGCACGGGCAAAGCGTAGCTGGCGGCTATGTTCACCGCCAGCCACCGGCCGATGTCATCGGTGGGGTCGGAATAGGCCCCGGTGGTGACGGTGGCCACGCCCACGATGGCGGGTTGACCACCGGTGTGGTAGATGAAGGCCATATCCCCGGCGGCCATGCCCCGCAGGTTGGTCCGGGCCTGCCAGCCCCGGACCCCTTCTCAGACGGTTTGCCTCTCCTGCTCCAAGTCACCGTAGGAGTAGACGGCAGGTTCGGTCTTGAGAAGCCAGTAGTTCAGTGAATGACACCCCTGGACGCGAGTCTGCCCCGGCGGGCCGCCCGCTCAGCCAATGGAATCCGGTTCCAGGAACCAGGCGTCCTAAGGGCCTGCTAGCGCTAGGAGGCAGCGGTTTCATCCTTGACCTTATGCACGATGCGCAGGCCGAAGAACACGGCGTAAATGTCTTTCGCTGCGTCGGCCAGGAATCGGGCGGGACGCTCCCGGCCGAACAGGTTCACCGCCAGGCGATCTTCGCCGCTGGGGCGCATGGAGAATCGCTCTCCCTGCATCACTGCGAAAAGAGCGCCGTCCTCCAAGACGATGTCGACCTTGGTGC
Source organism: Bacillota bacterium (assembly GCA_040756655.1). GTDB lineage: Bacteria > Bacillota > Sulfobacillia > UBA8153 > UBA8153 > JBFLYN01. The sequence continues at coordinate 87,266 of JBFLYN010000006.1, read as the reverse complement.
CTTCGCCGGAGCGATAGGTGCCCACGAACCTTTCTAGGTGGCCGGGTGAGGGAGCATACTCCGGCTCCACGCTCCTCTTGGTCTCCAGGGGGAGCCCCAGGAGCTGGTTTATCCCCGCCAGCCAGATCTCGTTGGACGGAGCGCCCGCCAGGTTGGTCAGCACCATGCCCACGATTTTCTCCTCAGGCACGCAACCAAACTGGGCGGCCACGCCGGTGAGAGCCCCGCCGTGTTCCACCAGGGTGACCCCGTGGTAGGGTTCGACAAACAGGCCGTACCCGTAATGCATGGCCCGGTCCACCAGGTAACCGGGGGCGATCATGTCCGCTACGCTTATGGGCGAGAGGAACCGGTGGCCAAAGGCCGTTCCCAGGTTCACGTATATCTCTCCGTAGCGCAACATGTCACAGGCCGATGAACGCAGAAAGCCGGCGGCGGGAAGCGCCGGCGTATCCTGCCACTGGGGAACATCCAGGATGTCGCCGGCCTTGTTCTTGAAGTAAAGCCGGGTTACATCGCTCCATGCTGCCATCTCAGCCAACGACAGGGTGGTGCGGGTCATGCCGGCGGGCCCGGTGATGTGCTCCCGGAGAAACTCGGCGTAGCTCAACCCGCTGGCTTTCTCGATAACCGCTCCCAGCAGGGCATAGGCGTCATTGGAGTAGCTGAAGCATTCTCCCGGGGCACCCAGCAGGCGGTAGTCGGTGGTGCCCAGGTATTTCAACAGGTCGTCATAGGTTTCCATGGGGGGTGTTTCGCGGGGAGGGGCCTCGGTCTGACCTGCGACCTTCTTATCGGCCTCCTCATCATACTTGGGGTAGCCTTCCATGCTCTTGCGCACCGCATAGCCCAGCGCTGCCTGGGGAGGCAGGCCGCTGGTGTGAGTGAGGAAATGGTGGATGGTGATGCTGTCGTGGGGCTGTCCGGCCGGCAGCCTGAACTCGGGCAGGTGCCTTACCACCGGGTCGTGGACCGACAGTTTCCCTTCTTCCTGTAGCTGCATGATGGCCAGTCCGGTGAAGGACTTGGTGACTGACCCGATGCCGAAAACCGTGTGGGGAGTGACGGGCTCACCGGTGGCGCGGTCCCGGACCCCGAAGCCGCGGGCATAGACCAGTTTGCCCTCCTGGGCAAAGGCCACGGCCAAGCCGGGGACTTTGAACTCGGCCATGACTTCTTCAACGAAAGACTCAAACTCCTTCCACTGTCCGCTGCCATTCAACTGCGGCACCTCCTGTGCTGGTGTGCAAGTTCCCAGAACAGCCATTTCGTCAGACGGTATGGAAGGTCCTGCAGTTAAGCCAAGGTAAAGGCCGCGGTTGCCACCCGGGTAACCGGGGCCGGTGGGGTGGTCGCTGTGTCATTTGGCTTGACGACATGAGCAAGAAGTTGTATGATAACATTAGGTCTAATAGTAGACAATACTCTAATGAGAGGCGAAGGCTGATGTTTGGCAAGAGGCCGAAAAGGCGTGTGCATATCATCTCCCGGGTAGAGGAGTTTAAGGCCTTGGCCGATCCCAAGCGCATCCAGATCCTGTCGTTGCTGGCAGAAAGCCGCCTTACCGTCAAGCAGCTCGCCGACCGGCTCCAGGACCTGCCAGCAACCATCCATCACCATGTCAAGACCTTGGAGCGGTCCGGCCTCATCCAGCTGGTGGAGACCCGGGAGAAGTCCGGGATCCTCGAGAAGTACTACGAAGCCATTGCCGATCGTATGGTGGCCGACCACGAGGTGGGGCATTTCCGGGACCCGGAAGCCATCGCCTTGGACGCGGCCGCCAGCGCGCTTCGTAAGGGTATTGCCCGGCTGGATGCCGGCCGTGCCAGCCTCACCCATACCCGGCTGGAAGAATTGAGGTTGAGTCCCGAGGATGCGGCTGAACTGGCCCGGCGACTTACCGCCTTGTTGGAAGAGTACAGTGGCCGAAAGCAGGGCAGCCCGTGGTACTGGGTGTCGGCAGTCTACCCGCTGACCAGAGAATAAAAGGAGGGTGCCGTGTGAGGGACAAAGCGAGGCTGACGGCGATCATCGTAGCCGCCGTAGTGGTGGTCTTCCTGGTGCCGGTAATCCTAGCTTACCTCTGGAACACTACCATGCCGGAAGTGTTCGGAGTGGCCAGGATCACTTACTGGCAGATGGTCAGGTTGTTTCTGCTGGTAACGTCGTTCACCGGTGGCGTAAGTGTGGCGGTGAACACCACCGGGAGGACCCGGTCCGAGTACGAGTTTAGGCGGAAGGGACCCCGCCACTGACCGTTCTCCGGCCAGGACCCGTCCTTGCTCAACAGTATTAAGTATAACATTGAAAAAGTGAATATCGGCATTGACATTTAGCTACAGGGCGTATATACTATGGGCGAAACACCGTGTCCTGGAAGGGGAGGACGACTTTGGACTCCAACGTCCCGGCTCTTGAGGTTGCTGGGCTTGAGAAGACATTTTTCAGCCGCAAGAAGGCACCGGTCCACGCTGTGCGGGGCATCAGTTTCACTGTGTCCCAGCGTGAAGTCGTGGGGCTGCTTGGTCCCAACGGGGCGGGCAAGACGACCACCATCAAGTGCATCCTCGGCCTTATGAACCCCACCGCAGGAGAGGTGCGGGTGATGGGATATGACCTAAAGACGGAGTACCGGAAGCTGGTGCGTTCTACCTGCGCCGTGCTGGAAGGGAGCCGGAACATCTACTGGAGGATGACCCCCCGGGAGAACCTCGACTTTTTCACCGGGCTTTATGGGATACCCCTGGAAAAGAGTCGCCCGTATAGTGAGCACCTCCTCCGGGTGTTCAGGCTGGAAGAAAAGCGGCATGCCTTGGTGCAGGAGCTGTCTTCCGGCATGAAGCAGAAGGTGGCGGTGGCCTGTGCCCTGGCGTCCCGCAGTCCCCTGGTCTTCTTGGACGAGCCCACCTTGGGCCTGGACGTGGAGACTTCCTACGAACTGCGGGAGACTCTCAAACAACTAGCGAAGGACGAAGGCAGGGCCATCGTAGTGAGCAGCCACGATATGGACGTGATCCAGGACGTGTGCAGCCGTGTCATCATCATCAAGCAAGGTAGCATCATCGTGGATGACCAGCTGGAAAACCTCCTCCAGCTGTTCCGAACTCGCGCTTACCGCTTCACCCTCTCCAACGGCCATGCCGTGGACTTGGAGCAAGCGGTAGTGGCGCATTTCCCGGGGACCACCGTCAGCCGGGCCGCCGATCGTACCGTGCTGGAGGTCATACTGCCCCGGGCAGGAGACTTGTACCGGTTCGTGGACCTGGTCCGGGAGTCCGGGCTGTTCATCGCCGGCATCAATCAAAAGGAGCCCGATCTGGAGGAAGCTTTCCTGCAGCTGGTGCGGAAGGGGGCGTGAAGCATGAGGGAGAAAATTACAGTCTTCAGGGCGGTGTTCGTCCGCAACCTGATCATGATGCGGCGGTACATGGCCAACACCCTGTCCGGCATCATCACCATCTACATCGTGTTCATGCTGCTATTTTTGGGGGTCCAGGCGATGACCGGCGGGGCGTTCGCCATCGGCGCTACCACCCTCGAGGGCCTAGTCGTGGGCTACCTGGTGTGGACCTTTGCCATGGTCGGCTACCAGGACCTGGCCTGGGGGATTACCAACGAGGCCCAGATGGGCACTTTGGAGAAGCTCTACCTCACCCCCATCGGCTTTAGGTGGGTGAACGGGTTTTCCCAGATCTCCGGGCTCCTGGTGAACTTCGCCATTGTCGGAGTGCTGCTAGCACTGATCATGCTTACCACCGGGGTGAGCCTGAGGGTTGACATCGTCAGTGTTGTGCCGCTGCTTTTGGTGACCGTCTCCGCCGCGTACGGCCTGGGGTTTGCCATGGGTGGACTAGCCCTCATTCACAAGCGCATCCAGTCGGCCTTCCAGATTGTACAGTTTGTCCTGGTAGCCTTCATCGCTGCCCCGGCCAGCCCCTGGAGCCGGCTGCTGCCCCTGAACCTGGGGAGCCGGCTGTTGACTTCGGTGATGGTCCACGGGGTCCGACTTTGGGAACTCCCGCCCTGGGACGTGATGATCTCGCTGGTGGTAGGCGTTGCTTATCTTTGGTTGGGACTGGTGATCATGGCCTACCACGAGCGGAAGGCCCGCGACCGGGGTCTCCTGGGCCATTACTAGGTCATGTGGAGAGGGCGGCCGGGCCCGGGCCCGGCCGCCGCGCACCCCTATGGCCCGGGGTGCGGTGCCAGGTGCTGGTCCGCCAGGGTCATGAGCTCTGCCCCTACCTGCCGGCACTGTAAGAAGAAGTCGCGCTGCACCGCGGAACTATCCCACATGGTCTCTGCCTTCTGCAGGGCGCTGTCCAGCGTTGCCTTGAGCTGCCGAATCCTGATACCGGTTTGCCTATCCACGGTCATACCCCCTGTGCGTGAGTTTCCGGTGATAGTCTGGCACCGGGCAGGCCGACTGATGAGTCGCCATGCCGGTGCAAGTCCGGAGCAGCCCGCGGTCGTCCAGTTCCTGGCCCAGGATATCGTAACGAGAGCGAAGACCGGGAACCATTGCCGGGCCCAACCGAGGGCAAGCACCAGGCCCACATCACTTACGAGAGTCCACGCAAGCCGGTCCCACCCGCGAACCGGCATCAGATGACAACGCTTCCTGCCCTTTCACCCCGGGCTAGCTTTGGCCTATGCTCCAGTCGTTTAACTGGTCCGGAGCCCCCAGTTTAAATCAGCGTGGTGGACGGAAAACCTACAGCTTGGCGTGCCGAGATGGATCAGGGATGATGAATGCGAGAATCCGCAGGAAAGGTTCGTGGGTAAACCCGTGTCTTCGTATTCCGTCCATGTGCTCCTGCCCCCGGCCATCGACCAGCGGATGCGCCAGTGGTGCGCCGGGTCGGCGGGCTGCGACTGGCCCCAGTGGGGCGGCCATATCACCTTGATCCCCTCGTTTGGCCTGGCGGTCCCGGTAGTACGGCTGGTGTCGGCCTTGGAGCGGTCGGTCCAGGCGCGCCGTGAATTTGGCCTAACGCTGGATACCGTTGGGTGCGAGCGCCACCTCACCAAGCCCGGCCTGTACCTGGTATACCTTGCGGGCGCGAATCCGAGTGTCAACTGGGAGATGACGAGTTTGCAGGCCAGCGTGGCGGCGGCCCTGGAGGGCATGAAGGTAGATATAACACCGGCGGTATCCCGGCACCCCTTCGTCCCTCACCTCAGCCTGACCCTGGGACTGCCCGAACCCGAAGCGCGCCTGCTCAAGGCCCGGGTGGAACGGGACGGGCTAAAGGTGGAGTTTCGGGTCCGGAAGCTCACCCTGGTGGAATTCAGCACGGCTCCCGGCGGGAGCGCCGTGTATTGCCTCAGGGAGTTTCGTCTCAAGCGTTAGACCAGAGTGCCACCCATGGCATGAGAGTCTAACTGGGAACGGAGAGGATTAGGTAAGATTAAGGTCGAAAGACCAAGATGTTGAAGAGCCGGGCGGTGTTTTCCACGCCCATACGAAGGCGGGTGGTACCTTGAGCGTGGTACGGGAGCTATCCACGCCGGCTACTCCCAGGGAGGTCCTGGCGGCCATTGAGGCCCGGCTGGGACGGACCGAGAAGGTCCATGAGGAGTACCTGTCGGCTGGGGACGCTGAGGCCGGGATTGCCGTCTATGAGCAATATTTCACCCGGGTCAAAAACCGGATTGCCCTGATGGTCATCGCCGACGATTTCGCCGGGTCCACATCGGTGCGGGTGATCACCACTGGTTCCAGCCAGGGCCTGTTCTTCAACCTGGACTGGGGGGCCGCCAGCGCCTATGCCGCCGAGGCTGTTGAGATCATAAGCTCTCTTGGCTAGAGCGGAACCGGAGGACTCTTTACACCCATGGACGATGGAGAATACTTGGCATTGCGATTCTTTCTTCTCCCGGCCGGGTTCCTCACCATGGGCCTGGGCATGGCCATGACCATTCGTGCCCGGCTGGGGGTCTCGGCCTGGAATGTCCTGCATCTTGGACTTTCCCAGCATCTCCCCATAACCGTGGGCCAGGCCACCCAAGGAGTAGGACTGTTCATCATGGCCTGCTCGGCCCTGATGGGTATCAAGCCCAGGCTGGGCACGTGGCTCAACATGGTGCTGGTGGGAGCATGCCTTGACCTGCTGCTGTCTTCTGGGCTGGTCCCCGTCCCCACTCACCTGCCTGCTCGCGCTGCGCTCCTCCTGGGCGGTCTGGCCGTGCTGGCCCTGGGCATGTGCCTGTACATGTGCGCGGGCCTGGGCGCTGGTCCCCGTGATGGCTTGATGCTGGCGCTGAGCAGGCGCTTCCCAGGACGGGTGGCTGTGATCCGTGCCCTCATGGAGTTCTCGGCGCTGGCCGTAGGCTACGTGCTGGGCGGCCCGGTGGGTGTCGGCACCTTGTTGGCCGCCCTCACCCTGGGATGGTTCCTGGAAGGGTGGTTCCTCACGCTGTACTGGGCCCGGCGGTACGTGCCTGCCCTCTACCATTTGCGCGTCCCGCCGGCCATAGAGGCCAAGCTCATGAAGAAGTCACGCTGGCCGGTGCCCGGCCAAGGCCGGGCGACCACTTAGGTCCGGGGGACGGTGATAGAGATCCCCGCTTTCCCCTGGCGGACACATGTATTTCCTCCCGCGCGATAGACAGAGCCCGCTTTGGCGGACCACCCGCAGCAGCGCGTTGGTGAGGATGATGACGACCTTGATGAAGCCGGTCACAAGCGAGAACCGGGCCCGCCCGACCAGGCGGGGGTCCCCTGGCGGGTGGTGGACGGGGCCCACCGGGTGCTGGAGAGGGCAAGTGGACGGAAGCCTCGCCCTGGAACCCGGTCCGGCAACCTCGCTGTGGTCCACCCGCCTGTCCTTCCGGCCGGTGCCGGATCTTACGGCCCGACCGGGGTTGCTTTTACGGTCTTGAGAAAAGTAGCCAGGTGCTCAGCGGCGGCCTCCAGTAGGGCACGTTTTTCGGCCGTAGTTTGGGCCGGGTCGCCCACGAAACCGTGCTGGGAAAGGTCGGTCATAGCCCAGCCGAACCGGCCCTTTCCCAGCCAGTCCAGGAGAGGACCGGGGGATTGTGGGAGGGAAGCTCATGAAGCCGTACCAGCTCGGGGCGGAGTGCCATGATCATGGAGGTCTCGGAGTCGCCTCCGTGGAAGTCGCCCCGGGCTATGCCGTGTGCACTCAGGCTCACGCCCGCCATGGCACTGGTCACAAAGACCAAAAGACGCTGGTCGATGCGGAGATCGCGGGATAGGGCTTCCAGGACCGGGAGGTTTCCTCCGTGACCCGAGACCAGCACCAGCCTGGCCAAGCCGTGACGGGACAGGGAGCGGGCCAGCTCCCCCACAACTGTCGCCAGCGTGGTGCCGGACAAAGTGAGAGTGCCCAAAAAGGACAAGTGCTCGTTGGACTTGCCCACGGCCAGCGCCGGTAGCACCAGGCATGTGGCCTTGGGCAGGCGCGCGAGGGCGGCCTGCATCACCGCCATGGTGACAAACGTATCGGTCCCCAGGGGGAGGTGGGGCCCATGCTGCTCTGTCGACCCCACGGGCAGGATTGCCACTGGCTCGTGGCCGAGCAATCCTGCCACCTGTATGTAAGAGAGAGCTCCTCTAAGAGCACTGCAAAGCCTCCATTCGAACATGCTTTTCGTTGATTATATACCGGTCTGATCCCGTCTGCCAGCCAGGCAGGAATACATCGTACCACAACGAATTCGTACCATAATGGAAATATTCCCTGGCCGGAGGCACCATGATCCGGGATTACTGTTTCCGCAGTCTCACCCAAAACCGCACCCGCAGTCTCCTGGTAGTAGCCGGGATCGCCCTGGGAGCCATGCTGCTGACTACAGTATCTGCCCTGGGCGGTGATATGAGCCGTCTTCTGGCCCGGCCTCTGTCCCGTCTATACGGGGGAAACCTGCTGGTTCTCCCCCAGTCTACCAGCTTTGGCCGGCTGCCGTCGGGCTACATCGGCCTGCGGCTGGACGATTCGGGCTATGGTTACACCGTCACCATGGACCGAGTGCAGCCACACCTGGACACCCCGGCTTCGGGCTTCTTCTACCTGGACCTTGTCTACACTGACGAGGGACACCGGGTGCCCTTGCTGGCCCGTGACCCGGCGTTTTCGGGCCCCCATGGCCTCAGCGTGCGCCGGGGGAGGCCCTTTGGCCCACAGGATGAGGGGCAGCCTGTGGTCCTGGTCAACGCCGGGCAGAACCGGTACCCGGTGGGGTCGGAAGTCCGGCTTCACCTGCCCACCCTTCGGGTCGCTCCCGACGGCCGGATGGTTTTCGACCACGGGCGGGCCGACCCCTTGGTCTTTACGGTGGTCGGGCAATACCAGTCCCCCATGCAGCTGCCAGGACCCATGTTCATCATGCCCCTGTCCACCTTCCAGCAGGCAACCGGCCTGGCAACGGGCCTTTTCATGGGGATCATGGTCCCGGGTCAAGACCCGGAGGCTACGGCCCGGGCCCGGGAACTGCTGCCGGGTTACCGGGTCATGGGGGCCCAGGACATGACCGTGTCGGTGTTTGCCGGGGCGCGGTTTAGAGAGTCTGGTGGCGGGTTTATGGCCGTGTCGGGCACCTATGCCTGGGCTATTATCCTTGTAAGCTGCCTGGCTATGGCCAATACCAACCTGGTGGTGCTCAGGCAACGCCGGCTGGAGCTGGGCATCCTGCGTTCTTTGGGCTGGAAGCCCCGGCAGCTGGTTTGCCTTCTGTCCCTTGAGTGCTTTGTCCTGGGCTGCCTGGGCGGCTTTGCCGGGTACTTCCTGGCCTGCGTGGTCATACAACGAGTTGTAGCCAGGTACGGGGGGTCCATCCTGGACCTGCCGGGTCTGGGGCCGCAATACGGGTTCACCGTCACACTGGCATCCGGGGTCGTATCTGTCTTGAGTGTAATCTACCCCATATTTCAGGCCGCGCGCACCGGGCCGGCGGAGGTGATCAGAGGTGCATAACAAGGCAGATGTCCCTGCCCTGCAGGCCCTGGGCATCTCGAGGTTTTTCCGCACTTCCGAGGGCCCGGTCGCGGCCGTGAACCGGGTCTCCCTGAGCTTGCGGGCGGGCGAATTCGTGTGCCTGGTGGGGCCGTCTGGGAGCGGCAAGACTACCCTACTATACTGCCTGAGTGGTCTGGATCTCCCCAACACCGGGGTGATCATGATCGACGGCAGGCTCTTTTACGACGCTGCCCAGCGGTCCCGGTTCGGCGAGGACCACTTGGCCGAGGCTCGCATGGCCAGTGTCGGCTTTGTTTTCCAAAGCTACCACCTGCTAAGCAGCCTGACTGCGCTGGAAAACGTAATGGTACCGCTACGGCTCACGGGTTCATCCCGGAAGGAAGCCCGGCAAAGGGCCCGGGAACTCCTGGATGAAGTGGACCTCATCCACCGCCACGACCATTTCCCGCACCAGCTGTCCGGCGGTGAGCAGCAACGCGTAGCCGTGGCCCGGGCCATGGCCAACCGTCCCCGGGTGCTCTTGGCAGACGAGCCCACGGGCAGCTTGGACTACGAAAACGGCCTGCGGGTGGTGCGCCTTTTGCGCGAGCTCTCCACGCGTCACCGGACTGCCGTGCTCATGGTCACCCATATCCGGGAGCACAGCGAGTTCACCGACCGGGTGCTGACCATGCAGGCTGGCGAGTTCGTGCACGGCCGGGGTGAGACGGGTTGATGGTAGATATTATCGTGGCCAACTTGCGCAGAAACCGGGCCCGGGTGGCCCTGGTGGTGTCCGGGGTAGTGCTTGGCCTGCTGACCAACCTGGTCACCACCTATTACTTCACCTACATGACCGGGCTGGACGAGGGCGAGGGCTTCCTCCCCCTGCCGGCGGACATTATCCTCAACCCGGTCACCGCGGAGTATGCTCATCACCCGGATGTAAGCCATTTCGAGGAGGTGTTCGTCCTCACGGCTCATACGGCCGCGGGCATCCACGAGATCCTGGCGTACCCGCGCCATTCTCGCTTTACCACGGGCTACGTCATGGTGGAGGGCTACTGGCCACGGGATTCCTGGGAGCTGGCGGTGCCCCGGTCGTGGGTTCTGCGCTCGGACGTTGGCGTGGGCGAGACCACCAACGTTACTATTCGGTTTGGCGGCTTTTCCGTGGTGAGCCAGTTTGTCATATCCGGGGTGTTCGAGAGCCCCTTTCTCACCTATGATGTCCCGGTTATGCTCACCGAGGGTTACGAGCGCACCGAAGGCTTCGCGCAGCGGCGGGTCTTCATCGAGGTCCGGGAAGGTGCCAACGTGGACCGCCTGGCGGCGGCGCTGGCCCGGCAGGAGACGGCTACCGCCGAGACCCCGGCGCTGGTGGCCAGGGGCAGGAGCGTCCAGCGCTGGCAGGACGTGTACGGCGACGCTATGGCCTGGAGTTACACCCTAAGCACCATGCTCTTAGTGGTCTGTTCACTGGGCATGATGAACGTTATGGCCCTGTCCGTCCAGGAACGCAGGTCGGAGATGGCCGTGCTCAAGACCTTCGGGGTCAGGTCACCCGGCATTTTTGTCCTGTTCTTTGGCGAATCCGCGCTGGTGGCCACCATCTCCGTAGCCGTGACGCTGCTCCTGTACGGCCTGGCCGGGGCGGCCCTTTACCTTGCGGGCATTATCCCGTACTTCGGTCTCCAGTGGCCTCTTATCCGCAACCTCTGCACCGCCGCCCTGGTAGTGGCGTTTGTGCCGCCCTTTTACCCGGCCGGCCTGGGCATGGGATACTCCACCGTCAGGCTCTTGCAGAGATGACTACGAAAAACGCCCCGCACTTTGGTGACGGCGGCCCGGTCAAGACTCTTAGAACCGCTCCCGCCTGGCTACGATGACGGCGCGCGCCGTCCCTTCGCTGGTGAGGATGATACCAACTACATCGCCCTTCTTCACCTCGGGCAGGGTGATCTCCGTTGCTTCGTGGCCGGGACCCTGCAGGTGGATGATGACGTCCGACCGCAGTTGCACCGTGGGGTTGACCTTCACCGAGCGGGCGTCCTGGAGGTGCTGGTCGATGACAATGGCGTTTTCCTCCACTTTGACTGCCTTCACTTCTCCTTCGATGAACATCTCGCCCCGGCGCGGGTCGCAGTCGGCTATGGGACGGAAGCCGGGGCGCGCTACCCGGTTGAGGGTGCGGTCCCAGGGTTCGCCGATGTAGATGATGTTCAGCGACATCTGCTGCTTGCCGTCTACCAGGAATTGCACGTTGTCAATGCCCTCCACCTCGGTGAGGCTGTTGACCATGGCCTGCAGCTGGATGCGCGTCTGCTCGTAGGGCATGTTCTCGGCGTCCCGGGAGAGGGACACATAAGCTGTGTGCTCCCGCACTTCCACGCCCGCCATGATGCTGGCAGGCAGGTAGCTCTGGTGCCCGGACAACTTGGGCCCACGTAAGAGCTCTTTAAGAATGAGGCTTTCCAGCGGCTCGCCCTTTTGCACCACCGCCCGCTGTTCCATCTCCATCCATGCTCCACCTACGATGGGAAAGTACAGGGTCAGGGTGATTTCCTGCCCGGCTGGCCGCGGGTTGATGTCGGCGTCGTTGCGCCCGGGCGCCTGCTGCGGGTCGGTGCACCCGGCCAGCAGGACCAGGACCAGGATCACAAGCATACCGGTGGCCAGCGCGCGCTGCTTCATGGTGGGCATCCTCCTCCGGTTCTTCTGGTACCAGTCTACCGGCCAGTTGTTGCAGAACTGGTGCTGGGTTTTTTCAAATGTGTAACACCAGTAGCATGGACACGGTTTATGTTAAAATAGACAGCGTAAGCAGGTCAAGGACGGAGCTGGGCGCATGAAGATCCTCAGGACTCTACGCTGGCGGTTGCTGGCGGCTTTCTTTGCGGCCATACTTACCAGCGCACTGGTCACCGGGGGTTTGACCCTGGTGGGGCTCCGCCGCGCCTTTCTCGAGGAAAAGAGCACATCCTTGCTGATGTCAGCCAACATTGCGGCCAACGCCGTGCGACCCCTTCTGGGCCGGGCCTCTGGAGAGGAGCTGCAGGCCCTTGCCCGGCGCCAGGGTGAGCAGCTAGGTGCCCGGGTGCTGGTGTTCAACTGGCGGGGGGAAGTGGTAGCCGACCAATACGGCCAGCTGGACGGGCAAGTACCCGGTCATCCAGATGTCCAGGAGGCCCTGGCCGGGCGTTCGGGGACCTCCGTGCGGCAGCTTGATGACGGCGGTGTGCTGTACGCGGCCGTGCCCGTATTCTCTGGACTTGAGCTCACCGGGGCGGTCCTTCTGGCGTTCGACCTGGTCCCCTTGGAAACCTCCCTGCGTACCATGGCCCGCCGGCTGGTGCTGGCATCCTTCGCTGGCGGGCTCCTGGCGGCGATGGGCGGGTATGCCCTGGCCGTGCACTTCACCCGGCCCCTCAGCGGCCTGGCCAGGTCAGCTCGGCTATTGGCCGATGGTAACCTGGGTACCCGGGCCCAGGAGCAGGGTACCAGCGAACTTGTGGAAGTGGCGCAGGCCTTCAACCACATGGCCCGGCGGTTGGAGCACGAAGACCGCCTGCGCAGCCTGTTCATTGGCAATGCTGCCCACGAACTGCGTTCTCCCCTGGCTTCCATGAAGGTGCTGGCCCAGGCGGTGCTGGAGGATCCCGGCGCCGATATTTCGTTACACCGGGAATTCCTGCGCGATATTGACCGGGAAGTAGACCGCCTATCGGCTCTGAGCGATGCGCTTTTGGATCTCATCCGGTACCAGCAACGTGACCGCCTGAAGACCCACCCGGTGCTGGTACGGGAAGCTGTGCATACCGCACTGGACCGCGTGCATACCATGGCCCAGGCCCGGGGACTGGCGCTGGAAGTGGATGTTCCCCCGGGACTTGCCTGGGAATTGGAGCCCAGCTGGTTTGCGACCCTGGTGTACAACCTGCTGCACAATGCCGTGAAACACGCCCCCTCTCCGGGCGGGCAGGTGCAGGTGCGGGCCCGGGTGGAGGGCGGGCGGCTGGTGGTGGAAGTCGAAGACAACGGTGAGGGCATCCCTCCCGAGCACCTGCCCCATGTCTTTGAGCGCTTTTACCGGGTGGACAAAGCCCGTGCTCGCAACACGGGCGGCGTGGGGCTGGGCTTGGCGATTGTGCGGGAGATCGCTGCGGCCCACGGCGGCCAGGTGGGTGTCCAGAGCCACCCTGGCTCCACGGTATTCCGGGCGGTTTTTCCCCCCAGGCATGTTCCCTAAAATTAAGGTTCCAGGAATACTCAAGAGGCGAAAAAAGAGGAATCCGGCCGCCCAGAAGAGAACCGTCCCTCGAGTGGGAGGGTGTTCTCTTGGACAGACGCACTTTCGCCGCACTGGTCACCTCCATGCTCTCTATTTCCACCGGCGTGAGCTTCATAATTCCCCTGCTTCCGGCGTACTCCCAGGCTCTCGGTGCCACCGGCATCTGGGTAGGTCTGATCTTGGGGGCCAACCCCTTGATGCGCGGCATCTTCGAGATAATCTTTGGACGGCTGGCGGATGCTCACGGGACGAAGAGATTCCTGGTCACGGGCTTAGCCGCCTATGCCCTGGTGGCACTGGGGTTTTTGAGCGCCCAGGCCCCATGGCAGCTCTTCGTCTGGAGGCTTCTACAGGGGTTTTTTGGTTCCATGGTTGAGCCGGTGGCCCGGGCCTATGCTGGCTCCCTCACGCCCCCTGGCAAAGAGGGCACAGTCATGTCCTTCTATAACCTATCGTTCTTTGCTGGTTTTGCCATAGGCCCACCTATGGGAGGGCTTCTGGCCCAGTGGGTAAGCCCGGCCGCGCCCTTCTACGGCATGACCGTCCTGTCGACGCTGGCCCTGGTCATGGTTTTGGCCTATGTCCCCGAAAGAAAAGGGGCGTACACCAGTAAAGGGCATTCCCTGGTCCCCCTGAGAGTGCTGTGGGGCGATCGCACCATACAGGGACTCATCTGGGGGCGGTCCTTCCTGGCCCAGCGACGAGGGATCTTCACCGGCCTTTTTCCGCTGTGGGTGGGTATGGTGGGTCTTTCTCCTTTCACTGCCGGCACGCTCATCTCCGCCCGCTCGGTGGTGGAATCGCTGATGCAGCCGGTGTTCGGGGCAGCGTCGGACCGTTTTGACCGCCGCCGGCTGGCCCTGTTTGGCTATGCTTTTGCACCCTTGGCCTTTTTCCTGACCCCCCGGGCCGTGACGCCCTGGCAGCTGGCTGCCGTCTGCATCATACTGGCCCTGAGCGGCGGGGTATCGGTGCCGGCCATTACCGCCCTTTCGGTCGACAAGGGGCGGGAAGTGGGCATGGGAAGCATCATGGGCGTGACGGGTACGGCCATGAGCCTGGGCATGGCCTCCGGGTCGTTCCTGGGCGGCTTGGTGATGGAAGTATGGGGCATCGGCACGTCGTTTGCAGCTGCGGGCCTATTGAGCTTTTTGGGCATGTTGGGATTCGCGTGGTTGACCGGGCGCCGGGCGGCGCCCGCTTGGTCCGTCCAGGCCCAGAGAGCGGACTGACCCGCAAGCCCACCGCCATCGCACCTGCTCCCTGGCTTCCCCTGTGACCACCTTGCTTTCTGCCGGGACCGGAGCAGGTTGCACTTGATCATATCAAAGGATTTTGATATGATTGCGGCCGGGAGGTGGCAAAGATGGACCTGAACCGGCTGGCGCGGTGCCTGGCTGACCCGACCCGCACCCACATCCTGGACATCCTCGCCCGGGGCCGCCAGGCACGCTGCGTGAGTCCGGACCGGGACGGGGGAGTCTGCGTGTGCGATATCGTGGCAGGGCTTGGGCTTTCCCAGTCCCGCATCTCCTACCACCTAAAAGAGCTGAAGGAGGCCGGCCTGGTCACCGAGACCACCCGCGGCTGGTGGAAGTATTACGCCCTCAGTCCGGGGGTCTTCCACGAGCTGGCCCGGGAACTGGTAAGCAGGTACGGCCAGAGGGAGGAGATCAGATGAAGAACTGCTGTGGGGGAGGTTCGACTCAAGTGTGCTGCCCGGCCACGGGCGACGACGCTATCAAGGCCCAGGTGCGCCAGCAGTACACCAAGGCTCTAGAGATGGTGCAGGGGGGTTGTTGTTCGTCGGCGCCTACCGGCCAGCTATACAGCACCCAGGAAACCAGGGGCCTGCCTGCCGGGGCGGTCCAGGCTTCTTTCGGCTGTGGGAACCCCACGGCACTGGCCGCGCTAAGACCTGGGGAAGTGGTGCTGGACTTGGGGAGTGGCGCCGGCATCGACGTCTTCTTGGCAGCCAGACGCGTGGGCCCGACCGGGCACGTCTACGGCCTGGACATGACCGACGCCATGCTGGAGACGGCTCGAGCCCAACAGAAAGAAGCGGGGATCACCAACGTGACGTTTCTCAAGGGCGAGATCGAGAGCCTGCCCTTTGCCCAGGATACCTTCGATGTGGTCATTTCTAACTGTGTCATCAACCTGAGTCCCGACAAACGGCAGGTCTTCAGGGAAGTAGGGCGGGTGCTCAAGCCCGGCGGCAGGTTCGCCGTGACGGACGTGGTGCTCACCAAGCCGCTGTCTTCGGCCATGCGCGATGATCCCCAGCTTTGGTCCCAGTGCGTGGCCGGAGCACTCCGGGTGGACGAGTACCGTCAGTACCTGGAGGACGCGGGCATGGAAGCCGTCAGCGTGGAGGAACTTTACGACTGCGGTGCCCAGATCCATGAACCCGGGGTCATCCTTAGCGCCTTTGTGCGTGCTCGCAAACCGGGTCCGCCCCCGCCCTATGTGATCCGCCCGGCCTGTCCTGGGGATCTTCGGGACATTGAGGAGCTCCTGGCCCTGTTGGGCCTGCCTACTGACGGAGTGTCCAGCCACATTGCGAATTTCCTGGTGGCAGACGGGGGCGCCATCCTGGGAGTGGCGGGAGTCGAACACCACGGCGATTTTGCCCTCTTGCGATCAGTGGCAGTATCCCCCGGGCTCAAGCAGTGGGGGCTGGGTACCCGGCTGGTTGGGACCATGCTGAAGAAGCTGCAGGCTACCGGCACGCGGGCCGTGTACCTCCTGACTATGGGGGCCGCCAGCTTCTTTACCAGGTTCGGGTTTACGTCTGCCCAGCGTCACGAGGCACCCACCGCCATCCGGAACTCCCCGGAGTTCGCCGTCATCTGCCCAGAAAGTGCCCAGTGCATGGTACTGGAGTTCTAGACAGCCGACCCGTCACAGTAGACAGCCGGTCCGGGCAAGACGGGCCGGCTTCTGTTTTTGAAGCAGAAGCCGGCGCCACCGGGACAGTGATGGAACGGCCGCGCCCGTCCTAGAGCTGAGGTGGTCCAGTGGCTGACGGTTGCACCGTGTCTTCGGGGGTCATGCCACCACACCCGCTACTCCTGCCAGAGCCTGTTTCCTGGGTCATAGCCAGGCAACCCCATTGGTCCGCCAACGGCCCGGAGTAGCGGGCCGGCTGTGCTTGGTATGCTCGGGCACGTTACCAGCCCACAGACCACATGATCCATGGAAGCCGGATAAGTGTGAAGAAGCAGCAGGAATCTGGCGCAGTCATGTAGAAACACAAATCGATTTTGCTGTGCGGAAACATTCATGCGCGCTGAAGTTTGTGACTATGTGCACTATACGTGCGTGGACCAGTCATTCGGCAGTAGTGGTTCCGGAGATCACGGTAGACCCTTATAGCATAACGGAAATCCATTTTGAGGGAGGTGAGCCAGCAGCCCCTTTTAGTCTTTCGGGAGCAATAGACCATATCTTGGGAGGGATAGCCAGTGGAGAAGCAGCCCGCGGAGGTGCAACTGAAACAGGGAGCGTTGGGTTTTTGGGATTGCTTCATGATCGCCGTCGGCGGCATGGTAGGGATGGCGATATTCACTCTGTCTGGTGTCACCTTTTCTCTGGCCGGTCCTGCGTCACTATTGGCGTGGGTGGTAGGTGGACTCATCGTCTGTCTGTATGCCCTTAACGTCGCCGAAATGGCCACGAAGTTCCCGCGCGCCGGGGGCCTCTATGTCTACCCGTCGGAATCACTGGGCAACAACGAAACCGTGCGGCAACTGGGAGGTTGGCTGGCGGCCTGGTCCTGGGTGAACGTTACTGTGCTGGGTGCAGCCTTCGGAGCCATCTTCATCGCCAACTACGTGTCGGCCTTTCTGCCCGGGGCTGACCAGTATGTGGTCCCGCTGGGACTTTTGTCCGTGGGCCTAGTGTGGCTTTTGAACGTACTGGGGATCACCCTTATGGGGCGGGCAAACCTGATCCTCACCGCGTGCCTTATGGCCATTTGCCTGGTTTTCAGTTTGCAGGCCTTGCCCAACATGAGACCCGACGCCTTCACCCCGTTCTTTGCCGGATTCCTGGGTATGCAGGGGTTTGTCTCCGCCATCCCCATTGCCATGCTTGCCTACGGCTCGGTCATTGCCGTTGCCAGCGTGGCTGAGGAAGTCCGGGATCCCCGGCGCACCATCCCCCGGGCCATGGGGTGGTCGTTGATAACCACCATTGCCCTGTACGCCCTGGTGCTGGTGTCCACGTACGGGATCATCAACTGGCAGGCAGTGACCGAAGGGTCCTTCGGGTTTTACGCCCCGCTGCACTTTGCCATCGTGCACTTTGCCCCCGGTGCCGGCTGGCTCATGAACCTGGTATCGGTGGCGGCCCTGTTTGCCATCACCACCACCATGCTGGTGATGATCATGGACTCCGGGCGCACCCTCATGGCCATGGGGAGGACAGGTCTTCTGCCCCGGGCGTTTGCCAAGGTCCACCCCAAGACCCAGACCCCGGTCTTTGCGCTCACCTTTGTTTCTGCGATGGCAGCCGTTATCGCCTGTTTTCCATACCTGACCATGAAGATCATCAGCACCGGGTCATTTACCTTCGGGGTGCTCGTGATCATCATCGTACTTTCGGTCATCGGATCAAGGATTTACCGCACCGACGTCAAAGCTGTATTCACCGCCCCCGGGGGCATCGTCCTCCAGGTCCTGACCCTGGCGGTGCTGGCTTTCACCCTGACCCGGCTGGGCCGGGACGCCTTCGTGCTCTCGGGTTGGTGGTACCTCATCGGCATGGCATACTTCGTGCTGCGTTACGCACTCAAACCTGCGGAAAAGAGCAAGAAGCCTGCGGGCATGTAGACAAGGAACGTGGGGAGGGGAAGCCCTGGCTTCCCCTCCCTGGAAAAGGGGGGTGGAAGCATTGCCGGCTGTTTTGAAGTTTGAGCCCGCCAAGTGTACCGAGTGTTTTACCTGCGAGCTGGCCTGCTCTTTCGAGAGGGACCGGGTCTTTAACCGCCAGCGTGCCCGCCTGCGGGTGGTCAGGGCTTGGCCGGACGAGGCCCGGCTGGTGGTATGCGCCCATTGTGATGATCCCACCTGTGCAGCTTGTTGTCCCAGCGAGGCGATGCAGGTGGTGGGACACCGGGTGGTTTTGGACGCCGAAGCGTGCACCGGCTGCGGGATTTGTGTGGAACAATGTCCCCATGGTGCGGTCTTCCTGGTCGCTGGCCACCACGCAGCGGTCAAGTGCGAAGCCTGCGATGACCCGGAATGCGTGAGGGTGTGCCCAACACGCGCTTTGACCCTGGTACGGGGAGGTGATGGACAGTGACCTCGTACAGCGGCAAGATCCTGCGGTACGACTTGACCAGTGGTAGTCGCGAAGAGTGGCCCACTCGCCAGCTGGTGGACGGAGGGTTTGTGGGCGGAATGGGCTTTGGAGTCAAACTGGTCACCGATGAGGTGGCCTCCACCGTCGATGCGCTGGATCCGGGCAACCTGCTGGTCATCAGCACCGGGCCCCTCAGCGGCACCTACGCTCCCCTGTTTGCCCAGACCAACCTGGTAACCAAGTCCCCGCTCACCGGGGGGATCATCAACTCGTACTGTGGCGGCACCCTGGCCGGTTCCATCAAGAACGCGGGCTACGATGCCCTGGTCATCGCCGGCCGGGCACGTGAACTGTCATACCTGGTGGTCACACCCGACCGGGTGGAACTGGTCCCGTGTCCCGAGTTGGCCGGCCAGAGCGCGCCCGAGGCCGAGGAAGCCATTAAGAGGAAGGAAGGCGGCGGGCTGGACGTGATGTCCATCGGGCTGGCCGGGGAGAACCGGGTACGTTTTTCCGCGGTGATCATGGCCACGCGAGCCTTCGGCCGGGGAGGTCCCGGGGCGGTGTTTGGCTCCAAAAAGCTCAAAGCCATCGCCGTAGGTGGTCACCTGGGAGTGCGTGTGGCCGACGTGGCTGGCTTTCGGAAAGCGGCCCGGCGGGCCCGGGAGACCTTTGAGAAGGAAATCGAAAACCCGTGGAGCCTCCTGGGCATGTTTTCCCGGTATGGTACGGGCTCAGGCATGGCGCTGATCAATGAAAAGCGCACCCTGGCCACCCGGAACCACCGCCGGTCCCAGTTTGACAAATCTCACCTCATCGACGGGATGGCTGCCTTCCGCCGGTATCCCACCCGCCCGGTGGCGTGCCTGGGCTGCCCGGTGCACTGCGGGCAGTTGCACCGCATCGACGAAGGACCCTGCGCGCCCTGGGCCCGGGGCCCGGAATACGAGACCATGTACTCCCTGGGTTCCGACTGCGAAGTGTCGGACCTCGAGGCCGTGGTGCGGGCCCACCAGCTTTGCGAGTCCTACGGCATGGACACCCTGTCGGCAGGTTGCACCGTGGCTTTTGCCATGGAAGCCGCCGAGCGCGGCTTGTTGCCCCGGGATGCGTTTGGGGCCCCCCTGGAGTTTGGATCCGCCGAGGGCATGCTCAGCGCGCTGGAGCACATTGCCCGCCGGCAGGGGGCAGGGGATCTGCTGGCCGAGGGCACGCGACGGGCGGCCGACCAGCTGGGGAACGACGCAGCTGGCTTTGCCATGAACGTCAAGGGAATGGAATTCGCCGCCTGGATGCCCCAGCGTATGCGGGGCATTGCCCTTACCTTTGCCACCTCGAACCGGGGTGCCTGTCACAAGCGAGCGCCCATCGGCGCCGAGCTCATGGGGTTTTTGCCCATGGAAGCCACCCAGGGCAAGGCCCGGGTGGTCAAGGAGATCCAGGACAAGGTCAACGCCCTTTCCACCTTGGTGGCCTGCAGGTTTGCCGAGTTCGTGCTGCCGGTAGAGAGCTTCTTGGAGCTGATAGAAACGGCTTCCGGGCTGCAGTTTGACGAAACGGGTCTCATGCGCATGGGCGAGCGACTCTGGAACATGGAGCGCATGTTTAACCTGGCCGCAGGCATCGAGCCCGGGGAGGACCGCCTGCCCGCCCGTTGCTTTGAGCCCCTGGAAGACGGCAGGGATGGCGACAAGCAGCTGACCCGGGAGGAACTCCAGTTTATGCTGGCCGACTATTACCGAGAGCGCGGGTGGGGACCAGACGGCCGCCCCACTCCCGCCAAACTGGCCGAACTGGGCCTGGGTTAGGATCCCATCACCAGCCGGAGGTGGCAGCTAAGCTGCCACCTCTTTGACATGGATCAGGCTCATCCCTGGGTTTGGCGTCAGGGAAACCCCGGGGAACCCTGTCTCGCCCGATTGAAGCCCGGCAAAGCCCAGTAACGTGCGAGTGCCGCTACGGCACTCCCGCGGGGGCCGGTTCGATATGGCCAGCTGTGCTCGCCAAAAGAGGTGCAGGCACTCGCCGTTAAACCGCGTCACCGGTGAAGGCATGGCGGTGCGGCAACGCGGTGCTGCTGTCCAGTTACCGCCTGGCATCGACACCCGCGCGGGTCGACTCCTTACCCCCGGCCAGCCTTCCCAGGCACACCGGGTCGCCAAACCCTCTCTTGCACCCAGTCCGGGTCTTGTGAACAGGAGGACGGCCAAAAACCCACAGATCACCGGCCTTTGTTCGCCAGGTATCATGGAAGCGAGGAAGAGGGCACGACCGTTCCTTGCGACCTGGTTGTGCAGGTGTCCAGACGATGGGAGAAAACAAGCCGGGGCCGGGGTGAACCACGTGTCCCGTTGGTTAACAGCGGTGAACCGGGCGATACCACTGCCGATTTGAGGCAACGATTCGCCTGCTGCGTGCTTCCCTATCATCCGCGCTAGGTGCTGGTGCCAGGGGGCACTAACCATGCGTGGGCAGGCGTGAGCGAGTTGCCACCCACCTTGCCGCCGTGTGTAGCGAGGCCGTCCGGCACGGCGTCCAGCCCATTCTCGGTCTCCCCCCACCCGTGGACGGCCCGGAAGAGCTCCTCCTGCAGTCTTACCGGGCGGGCATCATGGCCCTGGGTCATGCCGTGGTGGACTTCTACTCGCCATGCCTTGACCCCCACACCCAGTCCATCCGCCCGGGCCTTTTGCGGGACGGCGTACACCCGACCCGGGAGGGCTGCCGGCTTATAGCGGATGTGCTGCGCCAAAGCCGGGTAGTGCCTGAACTGGTCACCGGCCGAAACGTTCTTCCCAGTCGATTCTCGCGGTAAGCTGCATCATCACCGCCAGGGTGACGATGGCTCCCAGGGTGACGGTAAGGCCGGTGAAGCCCTGGAAAAAATGGGCGAGGGAAAAGAGTACCAGGTAGATAAACTGGGTCAGGCCCGCTTCCACCAGGGCGAACCTGGGTCCCACCACCAGCCTCAGGTAGGAGACCACCAGTGCCACCGATGTGACCGAGGCAGCCCCAAAGGCCCAGGCCACGTCCACGTGGTCCACCAGGTAGGCAAAGAGCAAGTGGAAGGCAAAGAACGCTGCGGCCAGGAAGAAGTAGTTCATGGGGTGAAGCTTCACGTCCTTGAGCACGCTGAGCACGAAGATGACGAAGAAGAAGAATAAAAGGCTTACTGGTGCAAACATGGTGATCTGGCCCGCCAGCGGCCCGGGCTGGATTCGCGACGGCATCTCCATGCCCAGCTGGAAGCCGGAGATGAGCCTATCGTACCGCCACACCAGCTCCCATCCACCCGGGATGGGAGTCATGGAAGCGGGGGAGACGGTACCCGGCGGGAAATCCACGGCAGCAAAGTCCGTGGTCATCACCAGCCGGAAGTTGCGAACCTGGCTGATCCCCCGTCCGTGACTGTATACCCAGCGATCCAGACCCCGGGAGTCGTACCCGATGGTGACCGGGATCTCTTGCCCCGCCTCAAGCTGGATCTTGATGGATACCTGGTCTTGGCCGGAACCGTCCAGCCGGGCGTCCTGACCGGCCACCCGGAAGACGAAGTTGTCGTAATTGGCCCGGGTAGTGGGAAATGAGAAAGTGATCAGGAATTCTCGTTGCTGGCCGGTGTCGTTCTTGAAGGTATAGTCGCCCCAAAAACTCACGTTGTAGGTGTTGTGCCAGAGTAGCCCCTTCTTCCTCTGGTCCAAAGTAAGCGCCACCCGGATGTTGCTGCTTTCTGGCGCCGCGGATTGCTGAGCCCCCTTGCTCTCATAGGTGATTTCCGGGGCCGATGCCCGGTGCTCTTCGCCCCACAGGCTGGCTACCTGCCTTGTCAGCTGGCGGCGACTCTCTAGGGTGCGGTATTCAATGAGTGCCGCCAAACCGAGCCAGCCTACGCTGGTGGCCGCGAAAATGAGCCCAATGGCCAGTATCCTCTTGGTCATGACCTGCCCTTCGCCTCCTTATCCCCGTGACCTGGAATTCCCGACGCCCGGAGGTGCGCCAGGGTTCCCGCTGGCTCGCTGCGGGGCTTTCACCCTCCGGGCTGGAAAAGCTCCAGGTCAAGGCGCCAGTGCCGTTGCCCGGCCGCCAACACCACCGCCGGGACTCAAGGGATCTGCCCGGGCTCTGTCGAAACTCTTCCTCAACTCGGTATGGAGGAGGCAGCCACTTGCCGGTAACCGTCAGACAGGTGTTACAACTGGAACCGCTGGCCGGCGCCAGGCTGCTGGCAGGCAGCTCAGGCCTGGGCAGGGTCATCGAGCACGTGGACATCATCGAGGTTCCCGATGTCGAGTCGTGGATCCGTTCCGGCTCCTTCCTCCTTACCACGGCCTTTGCCTTCAGGGAACGAACTGACGAGCTCCCTGGCCTGGTAGCTCACCTGGCGCGCACCGGCGCTGCCGCGCTGGGCGTAAAGATCGGACGCTTTCTGGCTAACTTCCCGGCCGAAGCGCTGGCCTGTGCCGACCAGTGCGGGCTGCCCATCATCGAGGTGCCCGTACACCTGCCCTACATCGACATCACCACGCCCATCATGACCCTGATCATTAACGAGCAAGCCTACCGCCTGCGCCGCTCCGAGCGGGTGCACCGCATGCTCTCGGATGTGATCCTCAACGGGGGCGGGCTAAACGGGATCGCCCGGGCCATGGCGGTGCTCCTGCGCAACCCGGTAGTGGTGCTCTCCTGTGGCCTCGATGTGCTGGCACAGGAGGACGCCGGGTCCGGGGCCAACCTGGACCTGGGGAGCATGGTGGCGGCCTTAAGACGGGCCGTGACCGGCCAGCGATGGACCACGCCCAGCTTCTTGCCGTCCCGCATTGGCCTGGGGGGCCGTGAGGCGGCCTCCGCGGTGGTGGCTCCAGTCCCGGTGAACGGGAGCCGCTGCGCCTACCTGGCGGTCTTCGAAGCCCGCGAGGAGGTGCCGGACACGGACTGGCCGGCTTTGGAGAATGCGGCCACCGCCGTAGCCCTCGACTTGCTGCAAAAGCGGGCAGTGAAGGAGAGCGAGGAGCGCATGGCCCACGACTTTATCATGGACCTTCTGGCCGGCGAGCCCGCTGACGAGGATCTGATCCGGGAGCGGGCCACCTTCTTCAGATGGACCATTTCGGGGCCCGTGGCCGCCATCATCGTCGACATCGACGATTTTGCCACTTACTTCCAAGAGCTCGGCGACGAAGACCAGATGCAAGAACTAAAACGCAAGGTCATCGCCTTCACGGCCCGGGCGGCCCGGCAAGTCCACCCCGGCGCCATCACCACCGCCTATAGCGATGGGGCAGTGGTCTTGTTGCCCGGCCTGACCGGGACGGCAGGGCCGTCAGGCCAGGAGGCCGGGCGGCTGGCCCGGGTCATCCATGAACTCCTGCGGCGTGACCTACCCCGGCCCACCGTTACCATGGGTGTTGGCAGCGCTTGTGCCGGCCTGGCCCAGGTGGGGCAGAGCTTTGAAGAGGCCCGGAGAGCCCTGGACATCGGGCGGCTGGTGGGCGGGAAGAACGCCGTTCACTGCTACCAGGAGCTGGGTATCTACCGGCTCATCTGTGACTTCCCCGACCGGGGGACCCTCCGCGAAATGCGCGACCAAGTGCTGGGTCCCCTGCTCGACTACGACCAGCAGCACCGGGCCTGCCTGGTGGGTACGCTCCAGGCCTACTTGGCTGCCGACTGCAGCCAGAAGGAGGCCGCTGCCCGGCTGCACTTACACCGGAACTCCCTCAAGTACCGCCTGCGCCTCATCGAAGAACAGCTAGGCCCCGGGGCGATGTCCGGCGAGAGTCTGGCCCGCCTGCACCTGGCGCTGGCCATTCACACGGTGCTCCTGCGTTTGCACTGAGCATATCTATGCAGCATGCACAAACCGCGTCCCCAGTTTTGAGCCATCAGGGCCGTTGTCCTATGCTGCCGGGCCAAATAGACTGGGAAATAGACCTGGGAAGAACCCCGGGTACTACCATTTTGCCGAAGGAGGCGAATCAAGGTTCATGAGCACACGGTCCGGTCAGCCAGCGGCGCAGGTCCACCCCAAGGCCCTGAGCGCCGGCAACCTGGTGGTGGGGTTACTCATGGCCGCCCTGTCCGGTGCCATCTGCATGCAGATCATCGGGCGCATCGGCGTTACCCCCAACACCTCTATCATCGGAGCCATAGTCGCCATCGTCCTGTCAAGAGCGTTTGCCGCCTGGAAGCCGCTTGACAGCCAGAACCTGATCCAGACCTACACGTCGGCGGGCGGGTTTGCCGCCGCCAACGCCGGCCTGCTCACCGTGGCTATCGTGTTCCTCCTGGGCAGGCAGGACCTCGTACTCCCCATGCTGGTGGGTGCGGCCATCGGCGTCATCCTGGACATCGTATTTGTCAAGGAGCTTTACAACACCAAGGTCTATCCGGCCGAGGGCGCCTGGCCGCCCGGTGTAGCCACAGCCGAAGCGCTGTGGGCCGCCGACGAAGGCGGTCGCCGGGCTCGCCGCTTGGTGGAGGGCATCGTCGCCGGCATCATCGGCACTCATTTCAAACTGCCCATGGCCGGCATCGGCATTGCCTTCATCGCCAACATCTTTGCCATCACTTCTCTGGGCATTGGCCTTCTCATTCGTGGTTACTCGGTCCGGCTCTTCGGTGTAAACCTGGCCCAGACCTACATTCCCCATGGCATGATGATCGGCGCTGGCCTTATCCAGCTGGTGCAGGCTTTCCTGATCATTGCCTCCAAGCGCAATGAAGCACAGGTCGACAAGACGGAGGAGGACTCCGGCATCCCCCGGAAGATCCTCATCCACTTCGGCCTGTTCGTCGCCGGCGCGCTGGTCCTGGCGCTGGTGGGCGGGGTGCTCACGGAGATGACCGCGAGCCAGGTGGTAATCTTCCTGCTTTTTGCCGGGTTTGCCGCTGCTGCTTCTACCATCATCGTGGGGCTGTGCGCCATGCACTCGGGCTGGTTTCCTGCCTTTGCCGTTACCCTCATCTTTCTTACCGTGGGCATGTTTCTGGGCATCCCGGCCATACCGCTGGCACTGCTTACGGGCTATACTGCCTCCACCGGCCCCTTGTTTGCCGACTTTGGCTATGACCTGAAGACCGGCTGGCTCATCCGCGGGCGCGGGGCCAACATGGAGTACGAGAAAGAAGGCCGCCGCCAGCAGTTCTACGCCGAGGTAATGGGCGGGCTCATGGGCCTGGCCATGGTGGCCATCTTCGCCAATATGCACTTCCAGCTGGACCTTCTGCCCCCGGTAAGCCGGGTGTTCGCCGCCACCATCAAGGCCGGCGCCCGCCCCGAGATCTTACGTGAACTCCTGATCTGGAGTGTTCCCGGAGCGCTGATCCAGCTGGTGGGTGGTCCCAGGCGGGCCATGGGTGTGCTGTTTGCCACCGGCCTGCTCATCAACAACCCCAACTACGGCTGGGGCCTGGTCATTGCCGTTATCATCCGGAAGATCATCGGCGAAGAACCCATGAAAGTGCGCGAAGCTGGCCTCATCGCCGGCGACGGACTGTACGGGTTTGTCAACTCCATCATGCGGACGTTCTTTTAGACTACCGGCTAGGAAGCAGGGCAAAAGGGGCTGCCACTCCACAGGGGCGGCCCCCGCCCGGGTAAGGGGGCAGCATGCGAAGATACACAGTGGGCCTGGTTAGGGTGCTCACCACCGGCGACCCGGACGTGCTGGAGGCTCACGGGCGTTGGCTTGGTGCCTGTTTCCCTGGGCTTGAGGTGGTTTCGGTGTGCATTGCGGGTCAACCCTGCGGGATCTACGACGAAGAGAGCGAACAGAGGGCTGTACCCGGGATAGTCGCCGCCGGTGAAGCCCTGGCCGGGCGGGGCGTCGAGGCGGTGATGGTCAGCTGTGCGGCAGACCCGGGTGTTACCGCCTTGCGCCAGCGGGTACAGGTGCCGGTCATCGGCGCCGGTGCGGCCGCAGCCGCCGCGGCCCTGGCCCTGGGCACTCCCGTGGGCGTGCTGGGTATCACCGAGCACGCGCCCGCAGCCATGAAGGCTGTGCTTGGAGCCCACCTGGTCGCCGCCTGCCGCCCCGCCGGTGTAGAGACCACGCTGGACCTGGCTGGTCCCTGGCTCGACGCAGCGCTGGCCGGGGCCGGAGCCGGGCTGGTGGCGGCGGGTGCCAGGGTACTGGCGCTGGGGTGCACCGGCATGAGCCTGCCCGGTACCGCCCGCAGGCTCAGCCTGCGGCTGGGAGTGCCGGTGGTGGACCCGGTGCTGGCGGCGGGGGCGATGGTGCTGTGGGCGCTGGCAGATGCCGGCGGCGGGAAGGAGGCTTTACCATGATGGTCCTAGACCGCGACGCTGTGCGCGCGGCCGTTTACGGAGGTGCAGTGCTGGGAGGAGGTGGCGGTGGCTGGGTGGACCTGGGCCTGGACACGGGCAACCTGGCCGTCGCCATCGACCGGCTGTGCCTCTATCATCCCTCAGAACTGGACGCTGCCACCATGGTTGCGACGGTGAGTGCCGTGGGCGCACCGGCCGCCACCGGCCGCTACGTGACCCCCCGGCACTTTGTACGGGCGGTGGAGATCCTCCGCGACGGCCTGGGCGTGGCCGTGGGAGGCCTCATCACCAACGAAAACGGTGGTTCGGCCACGGTTAACGGCTGGGTACAAGCGGCGGTGCTGGGGCTTCGGGTCATAGATGCCCCTTGCAACGGCCGGGCCCACCCCACCGGGGTCATGGGCTCTTTGGGCCTGCACCGGGTGGCGGGTTACCAGTCACGGCAGGCCGCTGTGGGCGGGGACCCGGACCGCGGTCAATACCTCGAACTAGCTGTCACCGGTGGGCTGCAGGCAGCCTCGGCCATGGTCAGGCAGGCTTCGGTCCAGGCGGGCGGAGTGGTGGCGGTAGCACGCAACCCGGTGACGCTGGAATATGCCCGGGAACACGGTGCCCCGGGAGCGGTGAGCCAGGCCATCAAGGTGGGCCGGGCCATACTTGAGCACGAAGGTCATCCCACCCGTATGCTGGAAGCGGCGGCCATGGCCACCAACGGGGAGATCATGGCCACTTCAGCCGTGTCCCGTCTCCGGCTGGAGACCAGTGGGGGCTTTGACGCAGGCGAGGTTGAGATGGAAAGCGGGCACGTGCTCACCTTCTGGAACGAGTACATGACTCTGGACCTTGGTGACCAGCGGCTGGGGACTTTTCCTGACCTGATCATGACCCTGGATGCCCGCACCGGGCTGCCCATCACCACTGCCGAGGTCAGGCAGGGCCAGCTACTGGCCGTGCTCTGGGCTCACCGCAAGAACCTGATCCTGGGCGCAGGCATGCGCGATGCGGCTCTTTTTGCTCCGGCCGAGGCAGCGGTGGGCAAAAAGCTCGTCGAGCACGTCTTCTAGATATGCGGAGGTGCACGCAATGGCTCTACGGCAGGTAATCGACGCACTTGAACTCCTTGACCACCCTCAAGCCGGCGGGACATTGCTCCGCCAGACCCTGGAAGGCCGGGAATTTGCCGGCGGGCTTGAGGTGATCGAGGTTTCATCACCCCGGGGCAAGACCGACTTTGTGCGGTTCCGCTTCCCGGGCACTCGTGGGAAGTCGGGAGGAGGCGAAGCTCCCACCCTGGGCATTATCGGGCGCCTGGGCGGTGTAGGTGCCCGGCCCGAACGGGTGGGGCTGGTTTCGGACGGGGACGGGGCGGTGGTGGCCATCGCCGCTGCTCTCAAGCTCGGGCAAATGGCTGCCCGGGGCGATGTGCTCGCGGGCGACGTCATCGTCGCCACCCATATCTGCCCCAATGCCCCGGTCCGGCCGCACTTCCCGGTCCCGTTCATGGACTCGCCGGTGAACATGCGCACCATGAATTCCCACGAAGTGAGCCCGGAGATGGACGCCATCCTCTCCATCGACACCACTCGTGGTAACCGGGTGGTCAACGCCCGCGGTTTTGCCATCTCGCTGCCGGTGAAAGAAGGCTACATACTTAAGGCCAGCCATCGCCTGCTGGAACTGGCTGAAGTAGCCAGTGGCCGGCCCCCGGTGGTACTGCCCCTTTCCACCCAGGACATCACGCCTTACGGCAACGACCTTTACCACATCAACAGCATCCTGCAGCCCTCGTGCGTTACTTCAGCCCCGGTGGTGGGCGTGGCGCTGACCAGCGAGGTGGTGGTGCCCGGCTGTGCCACCGGTGCCTCGCCTCCGGCCGACATCGAGATGGCCGTGCGGTTCGTGCTGGAAGTTGCCAAGGAATTCGGGACGGGTGTGGCCCGGTTCTATGACGCGGACGAGTATGCCCGGTTGGTAGCCCTGTATGGTAGCATGAGCCACCTCCAGGGCCCGGGCCGTGGGCCACAATGACGCACCTACTCCAGGTCACCCTAACCGTCCCCGAGGCCAAGCGACTCATCGCCCGGGCCATAGCGCGCCTGCCCGAAGTAGAGGCGGCCCGGGCGGGCGGGCGCATCCTGCTCAAGGGCGGCACCACCGTCTCGGCCGTGGCCGAGGAACTGGCCGGGGTGAAGCTGCACATTTCGGGACGCGTGAGCCCCCGGGGTACCCGGGCGGCAGCCACGCCCGGTGCGTCACCGCACAGCCTGTTGCTGGAAAACGGGGTACCTTCGCCCGTGGACGACCGGCTGGCCGAGGCGGTGTGCGCCCTTGGGTCCAGGGACGTGGTGATCACCGGTGCCAATCTCATCGATGCCCAGGGGAACGCCGCCATGATGGCTGGTGCCGAGCTGGGAGGACCACCCGGGCAGGTCATGGCCGGGCTTATGGCCCAGGGCGCCACGGTGATCATCGCTGCCGGGCTCGAGAAGCTCGGACCGGTGCCGGTGAGTGTTGCAGTGCAAGCAGCGGGTCGCACGCGCCCCGGCCGGAGCCTGGGCATGGCCGTGGGCTTGATGCCCCTGGCGGGAAGGCTCATTACCGAAGTTGAGGCCCTGGGGATCCTGGGCGCGAGCGCGGTAACCGTGGTGGGGCGCGGTGGACTGGACGGCGCAGAGGGTGCCACCACCCTGGTGATAGCCGCCGGCTCTGCCCAACAAGCTGGCCAGGTCTGGCAGGAAGTACTGGCGGTAAAGGGTGCGGGCCACTCGGGAGCCCAGGACTGGCTGGCAGAATGTGAAGGCAGACAGCCCGGGTGCCGCGGGCACCGGGGCTGTGTCTATAGAAAGGGTGGGCAGGCATGAGAGTGGGCACAGTGACCATCGGCCAGTCCCCACGGGAGGACTTGATTCCCGAGCTTTCTGAAGTATGGGGAGCCGGGATCGAGGTGCTGGAGCGCGGAGCCCTGGACGGGCTCAGCCGCTTGGCCATCGAAGGCATGGCGCCTGGGCCGGGCGATTATGCCCTGGTGACGAGGCTCAGGGACGGGAGCCCAGTAACCATCGGGAAGCGGCATATCTTACCCCGGGTCGAAGAAGCTGTAAAGGAGCTGGACCAGCCGGGGACCGGGTGTATCCTGCTTCTTTGCACCGGGACCTTCCCCGAGTTTTCCACCTGTGCGCCGCTGCTCAAGCCCGACCTGTTGCTCCACCAGGCCGTCCCGGCCCTGGCCTGGGGCCGGCGCGTAGGAATAATGACCCCTTCCCCGGTCCAGGTCCAGCAGGCCAGGGACAAGTGGGCTGGTCTACTCCAAGACCCGGTCGTGACCGCAGCCAACCCTTACCAGGAGGCAGAACGCGAACTAAAGACTGCCGCCATGGCGTTAGAGCAGGCAGGTGCCCAGATCATCGTCATGGACTGCATGGGCTACACCCAGGCTATGAAACGCCTGGTGCGCTCGACCTCGGGCCTGCCGGTTATCCTGGCCCGCAGCCTGGTGGCCCGGTTGGCAGCCGAGTTGCTGGGCTAAGCGGCTTTTTCGGCGGCTATGGTAGAACTAGAGCCGCTTGTGCCTTGAGGTCACCGGGCCACCGAATACAGTGGCCAGAGCGGGCTAGCCCGCTCTGGCCATGTCGCCTTTTGCGCTCAGACTTTGAGGCCGAGAGCAGAGAGCTTCTCAGGAGTCGGCAACCCCTGGCGGGTCCAGCCCCGGAAGTCGTAGTATTCGTCTAGCATACGGTCAAGATCATCCTGGGTGATCACCGAGCCGCTGGTGGCTCCACGCGGTAGCGATTCGGCCATCCGGGAGGGGAGGGTATCATCCTTCCGGTCAAAACCTTCACGCGCGTTGAAGAGGCGGCAAAGATTGAACACCCTGGCCCCTATCTCCATGAACCGGGCGGAAGTGAAGTTTTCGCCGGTAATAGCCTGCATGGCTTCGGCCAGCATGGCGGGTGGGGTGGGCCCGTAATCCCAGGAAGTGAACCTGCAGATGATGAGGCTATCCTGGATGGCGCGGAAGTCCTGGGCCAGTGCAATGGCCTCGCCCTTGAGTGCCTTGCTCGTGCGGGGAAGTCCCTTGAACTTGTCGGTGAAGCCGATGTCGGGCATGGTCCTCCCGGCTTCCAACGTGGTATCATGCATGCCCTGGGTATGGCATGCGCCCCGGTTGGACGTGGCAAAGGAAAGCCCTTGGCCGACTTTGCCCCGGGGCATGTGCACCGGGAAAGCCTGGTTCTTCACCTGCATGGCATAAGCCTCGCTGCCCTTGCCCACCCTCTGGGAAGCAACCTTCAGCCCCTCAGCCAGCAATGCGCCCAGGCCGTGCCGCAGGCTAATGTCTGCGATCAACTGGAAAATAGCGTCGACGTTGCCCCAGTTCAGCTCTAGCCCGCCGGTGTCGTCGAGGGTAAATACCCCCCGCTCAAAACATTCCATGGCCCAGGCGATGGCAAGACCAACGTTGATGGTATCTACACCGTACTTATTGCACAGTTCGTTGGCCTTGGAGATGGCCTTGAGGTCGTAAAGCCCCACGCAGGTACCCAGTGATCCGATGGTCTCAAACTCCGGCCCTCCATAACGGGAGTCTACGGCAAACGGACCGTCTTCGATACTGACCACCCGCCGGCATGCCACCGGGCATCCGGCGCACGTATCGCGGCGCGAGAGGATGGTCTTGGTCATGGTGGGTCCGGTCACCAGGTCGATGTTGTCCGACACTCCCTCGCGGAAGTTGTACGCCGGGAACATGCCCAGGGCGTCGTGGGGTCCCACCCCGCCGGCGGTGCCGTTTTCCCGAAAACCTTGGCAGGCCGGGTGTTCGTTACAGAGTCGGACAATCTCTTTACGCAATTGGGAGAGCCGCTCCTGGTCGTAGACCTCCAGCCGGTCCTCGCCGAACACGGCCACTGCCTTGAGACGCTTGGAACCCATCACCGCACCTGTGCCGGACCGGCCGGCGGCGCGGTTGTTTTCGCTGATGACGCAGGCGAACTTGCACTGCTGTTCGCCTGCGGGCCCGATCACGGCCACTTCGGCGTGAGGATCGGTCTTGGCCAGGATCGCCTGGCGGGCATCGGCGATGAACTGGCCCCATAGCTCCTGGGCGTCCCTGATCTGGGCCTTGCCCCCGTTTATGTAAAGATAGACCGGGGTGGGGGACTGGCCCTTGACCACGATGGCGTCAAAACCTGCTGCCTTCATCATGGGGCCAAAGCGGCCAGCGGCGTTGGCTTCGCCCCACCCGCCGGTGAGCGGTGATTTGCAGGCAGTGATGTAGCGGGTGCTCCCGGCAATTCCGCTGCCGGCCAGCGGACCGGTGGCGAGGATGAACAGGTTATCAGGACCCAAGGGGTCGGTCCCCGGAGTTACTTCGTCATACAGTATACGGGCGGCAAGGCCCCGGCCGCCCACGTAGTCACAAGCCAGGTCCGGGGACAGGGGCTGGGCCTCAACGGTGCCGGCGGTCAGATCCACCCTGAGAATACGTCCAGCGTAACCTTTCATGTGTCGACAGTCCTCCTTCAGCCTCCAGCTACGGGCGAGATCACGGAAAGGATGTCGCCGGGCGCCAGCTGCAGGTCAAGTGCATGCGGCAGGCTAAGGTTCTTCTCGTTCAACACCAGGTAGAAGCCCCGCAGCTGGCCGGTGACCGGATCCTGCACGTGGTGCCGGAGTTCGGGCGGCATGCGCCGAATAGGTCCAACAGCACGTCCCGGACGGTGCCCGCGGCTGCTTCGCAGCTGTCGGTGCCGACCATGGTGGAGAGATACCCGAAGATCCTGCCCTAACCATGGTCAGAGCTGGGTGGGAGAAAACGTCAGGATCTGCATCTCATCGTCATAACGGCGTACCATGTCAATGCCATCCACTTCCTGGATAAGCACGTCCGCGGTCAGTAGAACCTCGGTACCATCGTCAGTAAGGTGACCGCCGAAGGCCTTGCCGTCGGCCAGGCACATGTTGGCATGGACATGCAAAAGCACTTGACCGTCATCGGCGTGGCAGATAAAGCCCGATGGGGACAATAGCTCTATTGGGCCATCTACGCTCAAAGGATCGCCGTGTCCGTAACCGGCCTTAAGTTCCGGACGAGGAATGGGGTCGAGAAAGACCGTCTTTTTGAAGCTGTCAATGCATGAAAGCAGCGCTCCGTTCCTCACGCCGTGCCTTTCACAGACTTCAACCAGGCCCTTCACGAAATTGCTGCCTGGCAGCAGTCGGGCTGCGATGAGGCGACCACCCCTGCCCTCAGCCGTCTTGATGCGGTTCATGGCATGTTCCTCCTCGTGTCGCTTCAGGTATTGCAGTCTTGGCCAGTGATGTAGGTTCGAAGGAGCTCGGCAGCGCGGGCCGGGTTGAAAATGCCGCAGTGGCACTGGCGGGCCCGCGCCCTGCATGCAGCGTCCATGGTCGCAGTTCCCTGCTTCACTTTGTCGGTTAAATGCTCAATGAGGCTAAGAACTGCCATGCCGTGGCCACACATGGTCGAGATCTCCTGTACTTCCCGGGCGGGAAGACGTGGTCCCGCGGCCGGGCACACCGGTGCTCTCTCGTGGGTGGCCAGGGGATCGCTGAATACCCGCCTCAACGATCGTGGCCAGGTCAGATCAGGCGTAAAAAACGCATCAGTAGGGCACACGCCGGCGTGACGGCAGATATTGCATTCGACGCACTCGTCTGGGTCGATGGTGATTCCCCCGGGCCCTTCCGAAATGGCTCTCATGGGGCAGTAGGGGATGCAGGCAGAACAGCCCGCGCACAAGTCAAGATCGATTCTTATTGCCTCTCTCTTCCACAAAAGGCCGGGATCACCGGTCCGAACCCGTAACGGAAACTGTAAGGTCACACGTGTGGCGATCGGTCAAAGACGTTACACCACCAGACTGCAGTAGAGCTTACATCACCTCCCCGTCCTACCGGAGGCAAGCCGGTCCCTAGTTCCTGCTCCGGAAACGTGCCATGGCATCGGTAACGTCTGCCAAGTGGGCCGCGGCGGCCGCCCGGGCCCCCGCCGGGTCTTCTTTGCGCACACACTCGAGGATGGCCTGGTGGTGGCTGACGGCCCGGCGCCGGAGAGCCTCATCGTGCTGCACCAGCTCTCGAGTCGCCTCAACCAACAAGTCACGGGCAATTTCAAGCATGGCAGCGAGAACCTCGTTCCGGGCACCTTGGGCCAGCAGCATGTGAAACTCCGTGTCGGCGCTGGCAAACGCCTCAATATCACCGCGTTCCTGCGCACCGGCCATACGAGCCACACATTCGGCCATCTCGCTGACGTCATCGTCTGTGCAGCGGGAAGCACACAGCGCAGATAGTTCGATCTCCAGTACCTTGCGTGCCTCCAAGAGGTTCTGCATCTGTGGGAGCTTGATCAGCCGCTGGCGGGTGACCTCCATCAGGGCCTCACGGTGGCTGCTGTTGGTTACCACGGTACCACGACGGGACCGGGTCACCAGCTTACGGGTTTCCAGTACGATCAGCGCTTCCCGCACGGTGCCACGGCCCACACCGAGCTGGCGAGCCAAGTCGGTCTCTGAGGGCAAGCGGTCGCCCTCTTTCAGACGGCCATCGGCAACCAACCGCTCGAGCTGGCCCACAATTTCGTCGATCAGTGCAGCTCGTTTGATGGGTTCCATCAACACGTTCACATACCCCTCCTGGTGTTCGGTTTAGATTGGTCATTATCTAAAAGCTATAATTTTTCCTGCTTCATCCAAGAGCCTTAAGTGGACGTACGTAGTCTCATGTAGGACATCTGCGGGTTCAATTCGGCAACGTTACCCAATACTCCTGTAAACGTTGCCGGTGATGCCCGCCGTCAGGCTTAGCACAAGGGTATTCTGCTGTCATACGTCCGATGCTATACTTCTGCATCGGCTCCAAAATCCCTTCTTCATAGGAGTGGTGGCAGTGAACAATACGCCGGCGACATCGCCGGCTGTTTGACGGTCATGCGCGCTCCCCTGCGAGCGAGCTAGCCAGATGACAACGCCGGAAGCCGTGTTTGATTCCCGCGGCACCACTGCAGGGGCTGGATCCCGGTAGAAAGGCGGGGTGGGGCCTGCAGAGGGAGGAGACAGTATTAATACGTCCGCTTATCCTACATATGTTGTGTGAGGTAAGAAGGGATGTAACCAGGGCGGGTATGGGTTTATGCCAGGGGCGGACGTGTCAAAGAAGCATCGCCGCCATTCTATGCGAAGAACTCGCGTGCCAGGCGAGCGAGGTTGCACCGGCTTCTGTCCGGCCGCCATTGCGTCCGGTGACACTTAAGACCGTGGTTGCGGAGGGCAGATGTCTAGATGCAGAGGACGGCTGAGTTGGTCGTGGTAGGAGCTGGCACAGCCAATCTGGGGTGTCCACCAAACCGGGTTAGGCTCAAATCCTCCTAAGTGGCGCCGTCATGCTAGTCCTGGCCGGACTAGGGGCAGTACTGTTGGTTGAGCGGAAGCGCAACCATCCAGCTTGTGCGCCCGGCATGGGCGAGTGCTAGCGGGTGGAAGTCCCGTGGGGAGGGTGGCCCCGTACAACCCCTAGCCGAAGGCAAGGGTGTCCGCGGCGATGCGGAATCTGAAGGAAGCCGGAGGCAAAGCCGCGGCCCGAGGAGCACGAACCCTGGACGAGGCAGTATCGCCTGGGTGAGCCTGCAAGGCAAAGCCCAAGATGGGTCAAGGGCGGTGCTGTAGACCGGGCGGGCGTGCGGTGAAAGTACTCGTTCTTACCCGGGGAGGCCTGCCGGCACGCCGGAAGGTAACCCGCGCTGAGAGGCGCGGTTGAGCCGGCAGGAGTCAGCAGAGGCCATACGTACCAGCGGCGGTGCCGCTGGGAAGGGCCGAACACTAGGCAGGGATGGGACGCGGTGCGTTCGCACGGCAAGCCCCGACAGCAGAAAAGCCCGTCCGGGACCTGCCCGCCCAGGGTGACAGAACAACTGCCACTACTGCCGGTGAGAGGGCCGAGTTTTCCGACGGCACAACCCCAGCCCACATCCTGCAAAGAGCAACGAGACGAGCGGTTAATGGAGCAAGTGGTGTCCCGGGCGAACATGCTGACCGCGCTACAGCGGGTCAAGCAGAACAAAGGCGTCCCGGGCATCGACGGAGTGACGGTGCAGCAACTGGACGCGCTCCTGCGGGAGCAGTGGCACAGCGTACGCCAGCAACTGCTGGCGGGAAACTACCGACCGCAACCCGTGCGGCGGGTGGAGATCCCGAAGCCGCAAGGCGGAGTGCGCCTCTTGGGCATACCCACCGTTAAGGACCGGCTGATCCAGCAGGCGCTGTTGCAGGTACTGACGCCCGTATTCGATCCGGATTTCTCGGAGCACAGTTACGGGTTCCGGCCGGGACGCTCGGCCCATCAGGCGGTCGAGGCAGGCTACACCTGGGTGGTGGACCTGGACATCGAGAAGTTCTTCGACCGGGTCAACCACGACGTGCTGATGGCCCGGGTGGCGCGCCAAGTGGCGGACAAGCGGGTGCTACGGCTGATCCGCCGCTACCTTCAGGCGGGAGTGATGGTGAGGGGGTGAAGGTCAGGACGGAGGAGGGCACGCCCCAGGGTGGCCCACTAAGCCCGCTGCTGGCCAACATCCTGCTCAACGAACTGGACCGGAACCTGGAAGAGCGCGGGCACCACTTCGTTCGCTACGCGGACGACTGTAACATCTACGTACGCAGCGAACGCGCGGCGCAGCGGGTGATGAGCTCGGTGAAAGCCTTCCTGCACAAGCGGCTGCGACTCAAGGTCCACGAGGGAAAGAGTGCAGTGGCCCGGCCCCAACAACGTAAGTTCCTGAGGTTTAGCTTCTACCGCTCACGGCAAGGGGTGCGGCTGCGCCTGGCACCGGAAACGGCGCCCGGGTCAAAGCCCGCCTATGGGAACTGACCCGGTGCACCCAGCCCCTGAGCCTGGGGGAACGCATCCGGCGCATCAACACCTACCTCCAGGGCTGGCTGGCCTACTTCGCCCGGGCTGACGCCGAGAAGTGGCTGGAGGAGCTCGAAGGTTGGGTCCGCCGCCGCCTGCGAGCATGCCTGTGGAAGCAGTGGAAACTCCCTCGTACCCCGGCTACGCGAACTCCGCGCCCTGGGTCTGCCGGAACGGCAGGCCTGGCAGAAGGCCATGTCCCGCAAGGGCTGCTGGCGGATGGCTGGGGGACCCTTGAACGGAGTCCTAGGCATCGCCTACGGGCGCGCCCAGGGACTCATCAGCCTTGCCACTGGTTATCGTGAACTTCGAAGTGCCTGGTGAACCGCCCGGTGCGGACCCGCATGCCGGGTGGTGTGAGAGGACGGGGGTTAACCGCCCCCTCCTACTCGACTGGGGATCGGGCGTAGCTAGGGGAGTCTCTAAGGGTACGGGGAGTCCAGAGTATGCCCAAGGCCGGCCGGCTGCCAGGCAAAGGTACGGACAACCCCGGGGGACGCCATGGTGGCGTCCCCCGGTCCTTGTGTCCAGGATGAGGGCCCCGTTCTCGTAGGCCCGCAGCGGGTTGAGGCGATTTCCTGGATCTCCGGGTAGGCCTCCAACAGGCGGGAAACACCGGTGAGCACGTCCACCACTGCGACCGAATTCAGGTGGGCGCCGCGGTAGCCGGAGAGGAGCCTGCCCGCGCGGGTGCCGGCGATCACGTGGCGGGGCAGGTGCGGGAGTCACCGGCGCCGCGCCGAAGGCGACATCCCCGAAGAGCTCCACGGCCCTGCCGCCCAGGCCGAACCTAGGGCCGGGCCGAACTCCAGGTCCCTGACCATGCCCACCACCGGCTCCAGCCCGGCCAGCGCTTGTTGGCACACCAGCACCTCGTCGCACCGGGCGTTGTGCTCTCTGGCCATCTCGGTGCGGCGAAAGGCGACGGTGCCATTTCGCCGGTGCTCGCCAGATCGACGCTGCCCGCATCGCTCTTGTGCAGGAGTTCCGGCTCACCAGCCTCAGCACCAGCGGGCCCTTGCTCACCGTAGCTCGCCTCCGTGCCCGCCCGGCCGGCCTTAGCGCACCGGTTCCCGGTGCCAGCATGGGGTGTCACCCGCTACGCTCGCCCGGCCTCTGATCCTTATCATCCTTATTGGTGAATGCCGGCCTCAGCAGCCATGCTAGTTCCAGGTTGGTGGTTCCCGGATAGGATCCGGGCCGGGCGTTGCGAAATAGATGGTAGGTGGCTGGATGCTTGCCAGCCACCCAGCAGCCGGGTCAGACCAGGAGGTTGCAGAGGGAGCCAGTACGGATGGAGGCGGCGGAGCGTTGGCCAAGGCTTTTCTCAAAGTGATTGGTGTGGTGTTCCTATCTGGTGCCCTGCTACTGGGCGCACTGTACGTTCTACAGGACCGGGTTCTGTTTCCGGCCAGGTCGCTGACGCCCGGAGAACTGGCAGCGCTGCTGGCGCGTTACCCCGGAGTACAGCGGGTGGTTGTGGAGGCGCCCGACGGCATCGAACTGCACGGCTGGTACCTGCCGGCGGAAGGACCCGGGCGGCAACCCCTGGTGATCTACTACGGCGGCAACGGGAGCCTGGCCGTGGACCTGCTGCCCTTCGCCCACAACTTCGCCGGGAGGTCACTGCTGGTGATGGACTACCGGGGCTATGGGGTTAACAAAGGAAAGCCGCGGGAAGACTTGCTGTACAGCGATGCCCTTCTCGTATTTGACCATTTTGCCGGGCGGGATGATGTAGACGGAGAGCGCATCTTCCTGGTGGGTTTCAGCCTGGGCACTGCCGTGGCCACCCGGGTGGCGGCCCACCGACCGGTCGGTGCCGTGGTCCTGGCCGCTCCCTTTACCTCAGTCACCGACATCATTACAGAAAGGCTGCCTACCCTCCCGGCACGAAGGCTCATCAGGAATCCCATGAACGCCGCAGCCAGCGCTCCGCATGCCCGGGCTCCCTTGCTGGCCCTGCTGGCAGATGAGGACCAGGTGGTGCCCAACCGCCATTCGCGGGCCCTGGTGCAGCTATGGGGCAGCGACAGCCGTATCCAGATCATCAAGGATCGCGGTCACAACGATATGCACCTGGACCCCGTCTTTTGGGACAGCGTCAACCGGTTCTTGGACGGCATTTAAGCATGAGACAAAGCACAAAAAAGGTGTTGCGAGGTTGGATGGGCAAGGGAGGCCTCGGGTCATTGGCCTCTTTATGGTGCAGGCCGGCGTTGGGGTAGGTGCCTTAGGCTTGCCTGCTTCAGCGCATCCCATAGCCTAACGTCCCAGCAGGCGGCCAGCACTTCGTGCCCGGTCCGGTGCTGCAAGAAAGCGCCGAAGCAAGGTGAAGAGCATCAGAGCCACGCAGGCTGAATTCCTCTACTAGTATACCTGCGGATTCCATGAGTTCGCCGGAGACCTCAACTACCATAAACCTCTTCTGATCATGGCGCAGGTGCCCCAAGACCTGACGGTGACTGGGTATACCGGCACCGCTGGTACCGGCGGCCCTGGAGCAGGTGGCCCGGGCCGGGGCCCACGGCGCCGTGGTCATCTCGGGAGGCTTCGGCGAGGTGGGCAGCGCTGAGCTGCCTGTTCGGGATGATGCGCAGTTCTGCCCGTACTGCGCTGTCTGTCGAAAGTTAAGGTAGGAAAGCCAAGAGGAGATCGGGGTCCGGCGCCGGGAGGTGACCAGGACCTGCCCGTCGTACCGGGCGACCAACCTCCCGGACCGCAACCAGTGCCACCAGTGCGGGGCACACCTTTTAACTCAGTCAGAGGCCGGCCGGCCAAAGCAGGGGGGAGGGCAGAGAAGAACACCGGGGCGCCCTACAACTGCGCGCCCCGGTTCTGGGATCTAGAGGAGGATCCTGATGTCGAGAATGAGGGCCCCGCTCTGGTAGGCCCGCACCGGGTTGAGGTCGATTTCCTGGATCTCCGGGTGGGCTTCCACCAGCCTGGAAAGGCCGGTGAGCACGGCGGTGATTGCCTCCAGGTCTAAGCAGGCGCCGCGGTATCCGGAAAGCAGCTTCCCCGCCCGGGTGCTGGCGATCATGTGCCGGGCACGGGCGGGAGTCACCGGCACCGAACCGAAGGCGACATCCCCGAAGAGCTCCACAGCCGTGCCGCCCAGGCCGAACATAAGGGCCGGGCCGAACTCGGGGTCCTGCACCATTCCCGCCACCAGCTCCAGCCCGGCCGGTGCTTGTTGGCACACCAGCACCCCGTCGAAGCGGGCCTTCCGGGCCTGAGCGATACTGGCCAGCTCAGCGAAAGCCGCAGCCGTCATCTCACCTTTGGTGACCCCCAGTTTCACACCGCCCACATCGCTCTTGTGGAGGATGTCCCGGCTCACCAGCTTGAGCACCAGCGGGCTCTTTAGGTCCGCAGCTGCCTCCAGAGCTTGGGCTTGATCATGCACCCACCGCCAGGCCGGCAACGGCAGGCCAAAGGCCTGGCACAGGAGGGCCGCCTCGGGCTCCAGCAGGTGGCGTCCTTCCGCCCGGGCCATCTGGATCAGGTCAGCACCTGGCTGGCCCATGTTACGTCGCCTCCCCGGCGCATTGCCATCCTAGGTCGAAGGCCTTCAGGTTCAGGGCCTTGAAGCGCGCGGGCACCCGGTCTTCCACCGCTTGCAGGAAGGTCTCGCGGTGTACGCCCGTCAGGCCGGTGCGGGCTGCTGCTCCCACCAGCACCACGTTCATGGCCTTGATACTGCCTGCCTCTTCGGCCAGGGCGGTGGCGTCCAGGGCGATGACCTTCCCGCCGAGGCGGTCAAGGGCTTCCAGGATGGCCTCCAGCGCCGGGTACTGGGCATAGCCGGCCTTGACATCGGTGGGAGGGACCGCCCGGGTATTCAGCACCACCGTGCCGCCGGGCTTGAGGTACCGAACGGCGATCCTGAGGCCTTCCAGGGGCTCCAGGGCGACGATGAGATCGGCCTGGTCCTCTCCCACCAGGGGTCCCAGGACGGATCCTGCACGCACGTGGGAGGCTACTGAACCCCCGCGCTGGGCGGCCCCGAAGGTCTCTCCCACCCGTACCCGGTATTGAGGATCGGAGCCCGCGTGCTGCAGCAAAGCACCGGCCACAATACGCGAGGCCAGGACGCTGCCTTGCCCGCCTACACCGGTGATGATGATGTTAACTGCCATGGTCTTCACCTCCGGCACTCATGGCCCCTTGGGGACAGGCCGCCACGCAGAGCCCGCAGTCTATGCATTGGACGGCATCGATGCCCGCCTTCTTGGTGGTGTTGTCAAAGGTCACGGCCGGGCAGCCCACGGCCAGGCAGATCTTGCAGCCGGTGCAGGCTGCCGGGTCCACTTGAGTAAGTCCAGGCCCGGGTCGTTCCCGTCGGATATACTGCAGGGCGCATTCGCCGGTGAGCACCACCACGCTGGGCCCAGCGTGGGCCACCGCCTGGGCAATGGTCTCCGTGGCCTGCTCCAGGTCGAAGGCGCGGGCCTGCCATATCTTGGCCCCTAGCTTCTCGGCAAGGCCGGGGATGTCAAACACGGGCTGGCCGTTGCCGGTGGTGGGGCTGGGCTGGTGACCGGTCATGGCCGTCCACGAGTTGTCCATGATCAAGAACGTGATATCGGCGTTGTTCCAGGCCGCACTGGCCAGGGCGGGTAGGCAGGCATGGAAGAACGTGGAGTCGCCCGCCACCGCTAGCACCTTGCCTTCCCTGTAGCCGGCCTGGGCCTGCCCCTGGGCCAGGCCGATGCCGCTCCCCATCACGTGGCAGGTATCCAGGATCTCGTAGGGCGACCGGATGGGTTGTTTCTGCTTGCGTTCCGGCCCGTCCTTGACGGCCTGGCCGAAGATGCCGTACCCGCCCTGCTCATAGCAGCCGATGTCGCCGTTGACGATATGGGTGCCCGGAAAGCGGCGCAGGGCCATTTTCAGGGCCCAGAAGGAGCCCAGGTGCGGGCAACCGGCGCACAGCGTAGACGAGCGGGGGACTACTAGTTTCCGGAGCTTTTCTTTCATCTCCGACCGGGCGGCACAAGCCGGGAGGTCCTGGGCAAAGACCCGGGCCACGGCGTTTCTGACCAGGTCCCCGTTGAGCTCGCCGTAGGGGAGAAAGGCTTGCTGCTTCCACTTGCCCCAGATGACGGCGTCCGGGTTGTGCTCCTTGGCCAGCGCCCACACTTCCTGTTCTACCACCGGGTCGCCCTCTTCTACCACCAAGAGCATCTGGCTGGCCCGGATGATGGCTTTCAGCTGCTGTTCCGGCAGGGGGTTGACCAGACCCAGCTTTAAGAAGTGGCAGTTTTCCCCGATGGCCAGGTCCGTCAAGGCGTCCTGGGCGTAGGCGGATCCCAGGCCCGCGGCGATGATGCCCACCCGGGCCCCGTCCTTTAGGGTCAGCACGTTGAATGGAGACTGCTCGCTGGCTGCCAGTTGCTGGGGGAAGGTCCGGTGGAGCCAGGCGTGCTTGGAGGTGGCTCCCGGGGGACCGTACACGCCCCAGCGGAAAGGCATGCCGTAGTGGCGGTTAAAACCGGGGTCCGGGGACCGGGCCGGTACGTGGCCCAGGGTAACGTCGCCCGAGGCGTGGGAGATGCGCGTCACCGACCGCACGAACACCGGTAGTTCCAACTGGGCCGAAAGCTCCAGCGCGGCGGCGGTCATGGCCCGGGCCTCGTCCTGGTCCCGGGGCTCAAAGCACGGGATCTCGGCGTAGCGGGCCAGCACCCGGGTGTCCTGCTCGGTTGAGGAGTAGTGGGCGCCGGGGTCGTCGGCCACTACCACCACCATGGCCCCCATGATCCCCCCGTAAGGGATGGTCATGAACGTATCCATGGCCACGTTGAGACCGGCGTTCTTCATGGCCACCAACGACCGCACTCCCGCAATGGCGGCCCCGGCTGCCACTTCGAAGGCGACTTTTTCGTTGGTGCTCCATTCCGCATAGATGCCGGTGTCCTCGGCCACGTCCAGCAAGGTCTCGGTAATCTCGGAAGAGGGGGTACCCGGGTAGGCGGCTACCAGGTCCACACCGCCCTCCAGGGCGCCCCGGGCAATGGCCTCGTTTCCCATGAGGAGCAGGCGCTGGCCCGGCTTGGCTGCAATAATCTGGTGCATGGTCATTCACCTCCGTCTTGGGGTGCCCGGTCCAAAGTCGCGGCGACGGCGGCCACCGCCCGCTCCGGCGCCGGAAACGCGGGGATGCCGGCCTGGTGCAGCCGGACCACCTCGTCTCGTTCCACCTCTCCGCCGCCCAGGCAACACGCCACTACCGTCCCGCCTGCCGGAGCTACCAGCTCCTGCAGGGCCCGGGCGGCCTGGCTGGCCCCAGGCACTGGATCACCAAAAATCATCAAGTATACGTCGGCGGCCTGGTGAGCGGCGACCAGTCGG
This sequence comes from Bacillota bacterium, assembly GCA_040756655.1. Taxonomy (GTDB): domain Bacteria; phylum Bacillota; class Sulfobacillia; order UBA8153; family UBA8153; genus JBFLYN01. The sequence goes on along the minus strand of JBFLYN010000006.1, from coordinate 44,173 downwards.
CCGGCGGTGAGGTAGCGGGCAGCGTCGGCATCTCCCGTGAGGTCGAGGGGGTTAGAGATGACGCACCGTTCGGGCAGGGTCGCCCGCAGCTCTTCTGCCAGGTCAGGCAACAGCTCTGCCTGGACCAGCCCGAGTTCCTCGGCGGCGTCCACCGCCAGGATGCCGCTGCCGCCCGAACTGGTGATACAGAAAATGCGTCTGCCCGCGGGCGGCCGGGAGAGGGCAGCGAATTTGGCCAAGTCATAAAGCCCGGTCACTGTGGTGGCCAAGTACAAGCCCAACTCGCCCGCTACCGCCTTGAAGACTGCGTAGCTTCCCGCCACGGAACGGGTGTGGGACTCGGCGGCCACCCGGCCCCGGGCCGTGCGCCCGCCCCGCAGGATGGCCACGGGCTTTTCGGCCCGCACTTCCTTGGCCACCCGCCTGAACTCATGACCGTCCCTGACCCGCTCCAGGTACAGGGCAATACAACGGGTGTGCGGGTCGCCGGCAAAATACTCCATGAGTTCAAGTTCGCTAACATCGGCCTTGTTTCCCAACCCCACAAAGGCCGAAATGCCCAATCCCTCCTGCTCTGCCCAGTCGCCCAGCGCCGCCCCCACGGTGCCGCTCTGGGAGATGATGGCGATGGGCCCGGGCACCTTGAGCAACGGCCAGGTGGCGCACAGCCCCCGGGGGGTGTAGTTGACGCCCTGGCAGTTAGGGCCGATCAACCTGATACCCAGGCGGCGCGCGGTGCTGACCGTCACTTCCTCCAGCTCAGCGTTGCCCACCTCGCCGAAGCCTCCCGAGATGACCACGGCGCCCTGGGCCCCGGCCCGGGCCACCTGCTCCAGGGCCGCCGGTACCAGCGGCGCCGGTATACACATCACCGCCAGGTCCAGTTTTCCGGGGATCTCCGAGGGATCGCGGACGGCCGTCAGGCCCAGGATCTCCCCGCCGCGAGGGTTGACCGGGTGAATGCGCCCCTGGAATCCGGCGCCGAGGAGGTTTTCTACTATGGTGTACCCGATTTTCCCGGGCGTAGCGGATGCCCCTACCACTGCCACGCTACGGGCTTCAAAGACCGCTTTGAGACTCACGTAAGTTGCATTCCCTCCTTCCATTGCGGGAAATCCAGGTGCCGGCGTCGCCGGTGATGGCGTCCACCGCCGCGTCCAACGACGTGATGATGGCTGCCTGACCCCCGGCTTCCACGAACCTCATGGCGGCCTTGACCTTGGGCCCCATGCTCCCGGGTTTGAAGTGACCCTGCGCCATGTAGGCGCCGGCCTCTTCCAGGCTCATGGACGCCAGTTCCCGCTGCCGCGCGGTCTTATACTCCAGGCACACCCGGGACACGTCGGTGAGGATGACGAAGGCCGAGGCTCCCAGGCCGGTGGCCAGGCGCTGCCCGGCCAGATCCTTATCGATGACGGCCTCTACCCCTCGAAAGATCCCGGGAGCTGTTTCTACCACCGGGATCCCCCCGCCGCCCGAGGCGATGACTACAGTGCCCCCCTGGGAAAGCTCCCGGATGGTCGCGGCTTCCACGATGGCTACCGGGTCCGGGGACGCCACTACCTTGCGCCACCCGCGCCCGGCGTCTTCCACCCAGGTCTCCCCGGTCTGGGCCATGCGCCGGCGTGCGCGTTCTTCGGTGTAGAAGGGCCCCACGGGCTTGGTGGGGCGGGAGAAAGCCGGGTCGTCCGGGTTCACCTGTACCTGGGTGAGCACGGTGACTACCGGCCGGGACATGCCGGCCTGGGCCAAGAGACCGCCCAGGGACTGCTGGATCATGTAGCCGATCTGGCCCTGGCTCTGGGCGCCGCAGATGTCCAGGGTCATGGGCGGCACCAGCTCGGAGCCGGCCTCTTGCTGGATGAGAATGTTGCCCACCTGCGGCCCGTTGCCGTGGGTGATGACCACGTCGTAGCCGGCCTTCAGGATCTCTACGACCTGCGCGGCGGTGGTGGCCACGTTCTGGGCCTGTTCCGCCACGGTGCCGCGCTGTCCTGGTCTGAGAATGGCATTGCCGCCCAGAGCGATAACGATGAGCCTCCGGTCAGCCTTGGGCACGAAAGAAGCCTCCTTTGTCTAGTAGTAGGCCAGTGAGAAGGCCTTTCGCGGGCAGACCCGGGCGCACAGGCCGCAGCCATAGCACCGGGCCCGGTCCACCACGGCCACGTCTTCTACGACTAGGGCTTGAAACACGCAGGAGCGCACGCAGATGCCACAGGCGTTGCAGAGCGAAGCGTCCAGTTCCGGAAAGCGAGGGGTAGTGATGCACTGGCGACCCTGCTCTTTGCGGGCATTGATGCGCCTGATGGTCAGCCCCCGCACATCGTTGATGGAACCGTACCCGCGCTGGTCCAGCCACCGCTCAATGCCGGTGATGATTTTGTCGTAGGCTTCAATGCCCCGTAGGTGCCCGGCCGTGCACACGCCCACGGCGCAGGCCCCGGCCATGAAATACTCGATGGCGTCCTCGGCGGAGTTGACGCCGCCCACCCCGATGACGGGCAATGCCACGGTCTGTGCTACCTCCAGCACCATGCGCATGGCAATGGGCTTGAGGGCATCACCAGTGAGGCCGCCCACTCCCCGCGGGCCGCCCAGGAGGGGTTCGCCCGTCTCGATGTCGATGGCCAGTGCCGGACCAAGGGCGTCGGCACAGGCAACGGCATCGGCGCCAGCCTCGGCTGCCGCCTGGGCCCACTGGACAGTGTTGTTCAAAAACACCGCGCTGAGCTTGGCGATCACCGGGACATCCACGGCGGCTTTCACTGCCCTGAGCGTTTCGACGAAAGGCCCGGTATCGTAGATGCCGGGCAGTTCGACGACCAAGCCCGGGTAGAGGGCCTCCAGGATTTCCCTGAGGTGAGAACAGACGGTGGGGAGCTCGACGGCGTCGGCCCCGGCCGCCACAGCCTGGGCGGCCAGTTCTGCCGCCTGGGCCGGGTAAAAGCCGGCCAGGTTGGCTATGACCGTGGCCCCGCCTGCCTTGGCCGCGGCGATCTCTTGGTCGAACCACTGCCGGGCCGGGAGTGAACTGCCTACCACGCAGTTGATAAAGCCGGATTTCACAGGCACAAAGCAGGGAAGCACATCAGGAGATGGCTGGCTTACGATGGTCTTGGTGATCAATGCCCCCGGTCTACCCTTGCGGGCCACGCTGGCCATGGTTGCGCCGTCACGGGTGTGACACCCGGCGGCTACGAACACCGGGTTGGAAAACCTCAGGCCGCCGATGGTGACGCTGGTGTCAGCCATTGGCTATCCCTCCTTCAGAGTTGGAAATGCCCAAGCGGTGAGACAGGACGCTCCCAATGCTGCCGCTGCCGGACTGCAACCACGGGTGTTGTGCCCGGGTCATGGCGGTAATCCAGTGGCCCGTGGGCCCACTACAACCCACGGCCAAGAAACCCACCAGGCGCGGCCCCTGGTACCAGCGCTTGACGTAGCCGCCGGGACCGGGACCCCGCACCCGGGTCACGGCCCCGGGCAGGCCTCCGGTGGCGCCAGCCGTGGCCACGGTCACGCCAAAGAAGGTGCCGGTATTTCTAGGGACGCTCCCCTCGTACCGGGCATATCCTCCGGCCATGCTGGCACCTGCCACCCGGCCTTGTTCCACGGCCACCGGCCACAGTAACAGGGGTCTTTTCACGCCGGTGACGATGTCCAGGCCCTGGGCCACGTCGCCCGCGGCGTAGACTCCCGGGATGCTGGTCTGCATGTAAGACCCGGTCACCACGCTGCCGTCGGCGGCCAGCGCTATGCCGCTGGATTCCAGCCACCGGGTGTTGGGCGTTACGCCCGAAGCCAAAAGCACCAGCCCAGCCTCTAGGCGGGTGCCGTCCACCAGTTCTACCGCCTCTACCCGGGACGTGCCCAGGAGGGCCCGGGCCCGCACACCCGGCCAGAGGTCGGCCCCGCTTTGGGTGATGGCCGCTTCCACGAGCCGGCCGCCGGTATCATCCAGGGCTCGTCTGAGCACCCGCCCGGCGATGGCTACCCGGCACCCCCGGTGCTGCAGGGCAGCTGCCAGCTTGAGCCCGGCAAAACTGGCCCCGATGACCACCACCGGGAGCCCGGGTGAGGCCCGCTCCTTGAGGAGCGCCACGTCGGAAAAGTCGCGCGCCACCAATACCCCGTCCAGCTCTACGCCCGGGAGCGAGGGGAGGGCGGGGACGGCACCGGTGGCCACCAGGAGCCGGTCGTATTCCAGCCGTGCACCGCCCGCCAGGCTTAGCCTCCGTCGCGCCGGGTCCAAGCCTACAGCCTTCTCCTCCAGGCAGTGCACCCGGTGACCGGCATAGAAGCCGGGCGGGCGCATGGCCACGTCCTCCAGGGTCTTTTCCCCCGACACCAGCTCCGGCAAGAACACCCGGGAGTACGACTGGAGGTCGGGAGCCACCAGCACGATTTCGCCCACCGGGTCGTGGGCCCGGATGGCCTCAATGGCATGGATGGCGGCGGCACTGTTGCCGGCGATAACGTATCGCATCTTAGCCTCCACTGGCGGCCATGAGAATGACCAGCTCATCACCGTCGTGCAGGACCACGTCGGCCGGGTCGAAGGCCAGCGGTTGCCCGTTTCTGAACACCCGCAGGTAGTGAGGGAGCTTACCGTCGGCCTCAGCCAGGTGCTGGGCCACGGCGCCGCCGTAGCGACCAGCCAGCGTCCGGGTCAAGTCCCGTACCCGGGATCCTGCGGCCAGCTCCACCGTCTCCTGACTTTTCCCGGTGGCCTTTAGAAAGACATTATAGTACCTTACGCTCACAGTGATGAGCCCGGTATCCATCTACAGCTTCAGCCTCTCTGCCGCGTCCTCTAGTCCCAGCTGGAGCAGGCGGGCCCGGGTGGGCACGCCGGTCTTCAAGTCCCAGCCGCGGAGAACGTAGTATTCATCCAGCATGGTCTCTAGCTCCACCACCCGGCCCCGGCCGGTGCCCGAGGGGTTGGGCTCGGTGAGCATGCGCCGGGGCAGGGTGTCCTGGGCCCGGCCCAGGCCGTGCAGCACGTTGTAGCAGCGCTGTAAATTGTAGATGCGCTCGCCGGCTGCCTTGAGTTCATCGGCGGTGATGTTCCACCCGGTGGCGGCCTGCAGGGCCCCGGCCTCATCTTCCCAGTCGATCTCAGCGATGACGAAAGTGCCGCCGATTTTGCAGTGTCCAGAGGCGTCCACCACAGCAGAGAAATCCTCGCCGTCTTTCACGATCATGGGCTTGTGCCTCACGGCATGGGGGTCGATGAGCTCCGGCATGTACTGCTCTCCGTACCGGGCCACGGCCGGTGAGGGAAAACCGGTCTCGTCGATGGTGGGGTAGGCCTTGAGGTGGTCGGCGCCCCGGGTAGACGTAACGTGGGCCAGGCCCATGGACTGCTGTCCGCGCCCGTCCTGGCAGGCGATTTCCTGCCCCTTGACGTGCATGGCATAGGGTTCACTTTCCGGGCCGATTTCCAAGGCCATCCGCCTGACGCCTTCGGCCAGCAGGTTACCCACCCCCTGGCGGAGGGCGGTCTTCTCCAACAGTGCCAGCATGGTGTGGTAGTTCCCCCAGCTGAGGTCGAGGCCATCGGCAAAATCCGGCGGGATGATCCCGCGCTGGCCAAGCTCCATGAGGAAAGATATGGTCCGTCCGGCGGAGATGATGTCCATGCCCAAGTCGTCGCACAAACGGTTCCCCCGCACGATGGATTCCAGGTGGGAATTGCCGATACCGCCCCCCAGGGACCCCACCGCCTCATACTCCAGGCTGCTGGTGAGGGTGCCCCTGAACTCGCCTTCGTCCAGGCGCACGGCCTTGTCACAGGCCACCGGGCAAGCAAAACACGCCAGGTGCTTGACCACGTACTTTTCCAGGGCTTCGCCGCCGATCTTGGGGTGCTCGTCGAAAGCGCCCAGCTGGAAGTTCTTGGTGGGGAAGCGCCCGGTCATGTTCACCAGCGCGGTAAGCCCGGCAGACCCGTACTGGCGTACCATGGGATAAAGGAAGTTTTGGCGAATGCGCTGGTGGGCTGCCATGGTAAGCTCCCAGAACCTCCCCGGGTCAGCCAGCGTCACACCGCCGAAACCGCGCACGGCCACGGCCTTGAGGAGCTTGGAGCCCATTACTGCGCCCATGCCGGCGCGGCCGGCGCTCCGCATGTAGCTTACGTTGATGCAGGCAAACCGCACCAGGTTTTCTCCGGCCGGGCCGATGGTGCAGGTCTTGATGTCCGGGTCGCCCAGCTCTTGCCGGATGAGGGCTTCCGTCTCGTAGGTGCCCTTGCCCCACAGTGTCGAGGCGTCCCTGAGCTCGGCGTGCCCGTCCTCGATGTAGAGGTAGACCGGGCGGGGGGACCGCCCTTGGAACACCACCATGTCAAATCCCGCGTATTTGAGCTCAGGCCCAAAGAACCCACCGCTGTTGGAGTCCCCGTATGCGCCACTTAGTGGCGACTTGGCGATGACCTCCAGTCGTCCCGACCCCGGCCAGGTGGTACCCGAGAGGGGGCCGGTGGCCAGCACCAGCAGGTTCCCCGGGGACAGGGGGTCCACTTCAGGCCCCACTTCGTCCCACAAAAGCCGGGTGCCGAACCCGTTGCCTCCCAGGTAGGTGCGAGCCAGGACCGGGTCCAGCTCCACTGTCTTGATATGACCGGTGGTCAGGTCCACCCTCAGATACCGGCCGGCGTAACCGTGCAGGGTCACTGTGGACCACCACCTTCCACCAGCTGCAGCAATGACGCGAGTTTGCCTGCACCGGCCCGGCGGCGGTCCAGGCCGGTGCGGCCGCCAGGCGCGTAGGTAATGGCACCAGTGGGGCAGATGGTCACGCAGCGCGGCTCACCGCCACACAGATCGCACTTGGATGCTTGGCCCAGCGGACGGTCCAGGGCAATAGTACCGAACGGGCAGGCCTGGGTGCACATGCCGCAGCCGAGGCAACGCTCCTTGGACACTACCAGCGCTCCGGTGGCCCCATCCCGGGCAATGGCGTTGACCGGGCACACTTCGGCGCACAATGCCCGTTCGCACTGGAAGCACGTAAAGGGCAGGTTGAGCAAGCGCTCCTCCCACTTGAGCACTGAGATGCGCGAGCGGGCCGGCTGCATGGTGCCCGCTGCCCGCAAGGAGCAGGCCAGTTCGCACAGGCGACAACCGTTGCACTTGTCAGAGTCGATGGCCAGGAACTTCATGGCAGAGCGGCCCCTTCTTCGAGATAACTCCTAAGCTGGGCGATACTCCACGCCGGGTCCAGCCCCATGCTCTCCAGGGTGCGGCCGGATGACCAGTAGTCTTCGCCGTTGAGCACCGAGGCCAAGGTGGTGATGGCGTCGGAAACCGGGGTGGGGACGCCCGTGAGCTTCCCCAGCGAGGAGTAGGCCACCAGGCCCCACGGTACATCCTCGGTGAGGTGACGGGCCGTCAGCGACCAGGGACCTTCGCAGACTTCGAGCTTCTCCGTGTGGATGGCCTCGTAAAGGTCCAGTACCTCCCGCTCTTTGCCCTTGGGACCCCAGCCCACGTGGGCGATTTCTTCTTCCAGGGTGTAGGCCTTGATGCCCAGGGCCTCGGAAATGGCCATGCGCTCCCGGTCGATGGCCTTGATGAGCTCCACCACCGGCGGCGGGTTTTCGAACTTGCCGAAGAGATGGAACTCCTCGGCATGGAATCCCGACGCGATGCGGGCAGCGTTGCAGATCATGGGTGGGGTATGGGTGATAGCGTTGTAGTCCACCAGCAGGCACTCCAGGACATTGGCGGCGGTGCGAATGTGGTAGGCCGGGTACAACTCGGAGAGCTTGGCCACCACGGCCGGCGTGTTCCTGGCCGGGAAAGACCCGGTGATCAGCTCGCTGACCGGGGCCTCAATGCGCACCCGGTGGTCCGACTGGCGGGTGGCGCCATAGGGCAGGGTGTTGGTCTCTCCCAGGAACACGCCTTCTTTGCCCAGCTGGCGCAGGGACTTGGCGTAAATGAGAGAAGCCCCACCCTTGCCGAAGGTGAACACATACTGGCCGGGCTCCAGGTACGGGGCGGCTGTCGCGGCGAACGCCGGTACGCCGAAAATGGGCACCGGGTTCAGGATCACGTCGGCGCCTGAGACGGCATCTTGGATATTAGATGTGACCCGGTGCACCCGGATTTCGGCCACGTGGTTTCCGTCTATGTCCACCATCTCCAGCCGTGAGTCGGCCTGGAGAGAGGCGATCTTGGACGCAAACTGGGGAAGTTCGAACAGGGTCACCTGGTGACCACGACGGGTGAAGTCCGCCGCCGCAGCGTAACCACCGTTTCCAGCGCCGAGTACGCTGATTCTCACTGTCTTGCCCCCTTCAGCTCCTGGCGCCGGGCCCGGGTGGCTTCAGCATCGATGGCCAGGTCAGCGGTGAGGATGACCCCGTAGAGTTCGGCGGCCTTCTCCCGGGACACGAAGCCGTTGAGTACGTCCATGCGGACTCGCTCCGCTGGGCGCTCCCACGGGTATCCCCAGCCGCCGCCCCCGGCCGACCGGATGGCGTAAGTGATGTTGCCAGCTGGCATGAGCTCGCCCTTGGAGGGCAGGTTACGTTCTTCCGGGGTGCCGTCGTTGAGCTTGAGACGGTTGGGGGCCCCGCTCAACCCTCCGTACAGGCCAAAAGGCGCGTTGATCTGACCGTCGCCGAACACCACCAGCACCGGGTTTTCGTCCAAAAGGCGGATCTTGTAACGCACGCCCAGGCCGCCCCGGAACTTGCCGGCGCCGCCCGAGTCGGTGTCGAATTCGTGGTACTCGGTGATGTGCGGGTATTCCACCTCGTTGGACTCGATGTTGGGGGCAGTCAGCCCGCCCAGATCGATGCCGTCACCCACGTAGCTTAGGCCATCCGCATAGGGCATGGCCCCGCCTCCACCCATGCCGCAGAAGGTATACTGCACGTAGAACTGGCCGCTGCGCGGGTCGATGCCGGAGATGGCCGGCCCGCACCAACGGTTCCAGGCCGCCGGCACCCGGTCGGGTATGGCCTTGGAGAGGGCCATGTACATGGCCTCCAGCACGGCACAGGCCGTATCCAGGGTGGCGCTGGCCACCGGGGCCGGCGGGTCCGGGTTGACCACGCAGCCCGGCGGGGCCTTGATGGTGATGGGCTGGTAGGCGCCTTCGTTGTGGGGCACGTCCTGGCTGACGGTGGTCAGCACCGCCACGTATACCGAGGTGCAGGAGTTGGCAAAGGGGCTGTTGATGAAACCCGTGGTCTGCGGGTCGGTGCCCTCGAAGTCCACGTCCATGGTGTCCCCGCTGACGGTCACCCGCACCCGGATGGTGACGTTGGTCCGGTCGAAACCGTCATCATCAAGGATGGCTTCGCCTTCGTAGGTGCCGTCCGGGAGCTTGGCGATCTCCTGCCGCATGCGGTGTTCGGCGTAGGCCTGGATGTCGTCGAGGATGGTCTTCAAGAGTTCCTTCCCGTACTTCCTGGCCATTTCCACCAGTCGTCGCTCGGCCACGTTACACGAGGCTACCTGGGCGCGTATGTCGCTCCAGAACAGGTCGGGCATGCGGGTGTTGATGGCCACCAGGTCCACCACGTCCCGGATGGGCTCGTCGTTGCGGTAGATGCGCACCGGGGGAATGCGGATTCCTTCGTGAAAGAGCTCCCGGGCCAAGGGGGAGTAGCTGCCGGGCGAAAGGCCGCCCACGTCCAGGTGATGGGCCCGGTTGATGCCCATGAACATAAGCTCCCCGTCGATGAAGATGGGCTTGACCACGGTGATATCGGCCAGGTGCGTGCCCCCGTTGTAGGGGTCGTTGATGAGGAACACATCGCCCGGGTGGATGTCGCCGGCAAAGGCCTGTCGCACTGCCTTGGCGGCCATCATGGAGGAGGCCGTGTGCGAGGGCACGCCGTCCACCTGGGCCACGATGCGCGGGACCCAGTCGCAGATGGCGCAGGAAAAGTCGTGAACTTCTGCGAAGATAGGCGACCGGGAAGTGCGGGTCATGGTGATGCCCATTTCCTGGTTGATGGCCTGCAGCCGGTTGAACACCACCGAGAGCGTGACCGGGTCGGTGTTTCCGGAAAACGGGCGGTTGACAATGGATTCCTTAGCGGACACCTGATTTCACCTCCACCAGCAGGTTGCCGAGGGTGTCGACCTTGGCCCGGTTACCCGGGAACAGCACCACTGACGTGGTGACCAGCTCGATGACGGCCGGTCCTTCCACCACGTTGCCGGCCAACAGCCGGTGCCCGTCGTAGGTATCCACTGGGGCCATGCCCCCCAGCTCTTCGAAGTAGACGGTCCTCTGGCCCTTCTTGGCACCCGAGCTGTCGGGACCCACTTCTTCGGCTTGGGATAGCGGTGTCTTGGCCACTTTCCCCACGGCGGTGACCCGGATGTTGATGATCTCGATGTCACTCTCGGGCTCGCTGTAGGTGTACAGCCGCTCGTGGGCGGCGTGGAAGGCTTCGGCCAGTTCGGGCAGGGTCACCGGGCTCACTTCCGTGTCGCCGATGTCCACGTGGACTTCGTGATGCTGGCCCACGTATCTCATGTCCAGGCTGCGGGTGACGATCATGTTTTCCGCCAAAGTGCCCTCAGCGGCCAGAGTGCGGCGGCCTTCTTCTTCCATGGTCGAGAACACGCCGTTGATGGCGTCAAAATCCAGGGCGCCGAGGGAGCTATAGAAGGTCCGGACGTAGTCGTGCTTGAGGTCGGACTCTAGCATGCCCAGGGCGCAAAAGACTGAAGCGGCTCCCGGCACGATGACCAGGGGCACGCCCACGTCTTCGGCCAGCTTCACGGCGTGGATGGGACCGGCGCCGCCGGCGGCAATGAGTGCACACTCGCGCGGGTCGTGGCCGCGCTCGATGGACACCACGCGGATGGCATCGGCCATGTTGGCGTTGACCAGCTTGAAAATGCCGTAGGCTGCCTCGGTCACCGAGAGGCCCAGCGGTGCGGCCACTTTCTCCTGGATGACCCTGGTCGCGGCCTGTGCATCCAGGCTCATCTCCCCACCCAGGAAATAGCCGGGGTTAAGGTAACCCAGCGCTACGTTGGCGTCGGTGACGGTGGGTTCCTTGCCGCCCCGCCCGTAAGAGGCCGGGCCCGGGTCGGCGCCAGCGGACAGTGGGCCGACTTTCAGCATCCCGCCTTCATCGATGTAGGCGATGCTGCCGCCGCCTGCGCCCACCGTGTGAATGTCAATGCTGGGGACCGCTACCCGGTACCCGCTCACCCAGCCGTCGGTGGTGAGGGTGTACTGGCCGTCCTTGATAAGGGTAACGTCGAAGCTGGTCCCGCCCATGTCGGTGATGATCAGGTTGGGCTCCCCGAGGATCTCCGAAAAGAACATGCCGCCCACGGCCCCGGCCGACGGCCCGGACAGCAGCGTGGTTACCCCGTGCTCCGCGGCAAACTCCGCCGACATCACACCGCCGTTGGACTGGGTGACCAGGAAGTCGCGCCGGAGACCCCGCTCTTTGAGAGCCTTTTGCAGGTTGCGCAAGTAGGTGCTGAGCCGCGGCGAGACGTAGGCGTTTACTACCGTAGTGGAGGTGCGCTCGAACTCCCGGATCTGTCTTAGGATCTCCGAGGAAATGGAGACGTGCACCCCGGGCCACTCTTCGTTGATGATCTTCTTGATCTCCAGTTCATGTACATCGTTGAGGTACGAAAACAGGGTGCACACGGCCACTGACTCCACCCCGTGGCCGCGCATGTCCGCCACGGCCTCGCGGACCTCCCCGGCATCGAGAGGGGTGACCACTGTCCCGGTGGCGTCGATGCGCTCGGTTACGCCGTAGCGTAGATACCTGGGGACGATCATGGGCGGGCGCTGTTCGGAGAGGTCCCACAGGTTGTGCTTGTGGGCCCGGAACATCTCCAGGGAGTCCCGGAAGCCCCGGGTGGTGATAAGGGCAGTCTTGGCACCCTTGTACTGGATCATGGTGTTGGTAGCCACGGTGGTCCCGTGGACCAGGAGTTCCACTGCCCTGAGGAAATCCTCAAACTCCAGCCCGTGGGCGGCGGCCGCCTTGCGCAGGCAGTTGAGGAGCCCCAAGGACGGATCGGCCGGGGTCGACAGATCCTTGAAGATCCTGATGCGACCCGCATCGTCGATGACCACGGCATCGGTGAAAGTGCCGCCGATGTCGATGCCTACCCGGTAATGGCTCACAGTCAAACCTCCCTGTCAGCTGATGGCCCCGGCGCGCCGCCACAGGGCCTCAGCCCGGGACACGCATTGCCGGAGCACCTCTCCTTCGTCCACCGTGAGCACGCGGCGGCCCTCCACCACCACCCGGCCGTCTACTACCACCGTCTGGACATCGGCGCCGTTTACGTCCATGATGGCGTAGCCCATGAAGGTCTGGGGGGTGAGGGGCGCCGGGCCCCGCGGGTCGACGATGATCACGTCGGCTTTCTTGCCTGTTTCCAGGGAACCGATGTCCCGGTCCATGCCCAGGGCGCGGGCGCCCATGGTACTGACCATGGCCAGGGCCTGGGGCGGCGGCAGGACGCCGGGGTTTTGCCGGTGGACCTTGTGCACAAGGTACATGGTCCTCAGGTAATCGAAGGTGTCCAGGGTGAAAAAGCAGTCGTGACCGAGACCTACCGACATCCCCTTGTCCAGCATGTCGGGTATGGGGGCCACACCGTTGCCGCCCAGCATGTTGCTCATGGGCGTGTGGGCGACCTTGACATTTGCCGCGGCCATGAGGTCGATCTCTTCCGGGGTCAGGTGGATGCAGTGGACGGCCAGCACATCGGGGGCCAGGAGTCCCACGTCCCTCATGACGTAAGGAGCGCGTTTCCCCCACCTGGCCTCGGTGATGGGGGGCGGAATCTCGGCCACATGGATAAAGATGTGGGCGCCGTGGTCGGAAGCCAGCTTCCTTACCTCCCGCAGCCGCGCCTCTGAGCAGGTATCCACCGTGTGCAGGGCAAAGGCGCCCCGGACCCGGCCGGGCTTTTGGTTCCACTCCTTGACAAACCTCAGGTTTTCCTGGACGCCCAGGTGGCCGTTTTCCTCGTCGATCCTGTCGGTGACCTCGTAGGCGATGAGGGCCCGGATGCCCGATTCATCTACGGCCCGGGCGCTCCAGTCCAAGCAGCCCGGGAGAGCATAGGGAGCCTCCACCATGTCGGCCACCGTGGTGGTGCCAGCCTTCAGCATCTTGATGCTGGAATACAGGGTAGCCCAGTAGATGTCCTCGTTGGTGGTCTGGTCCTCGATCTGCGGCCACCACCACTTGGTCAAAAGGTCCATGAAGTCGTGGAACTGACTAAAATCCACGGGCATGTTGTGGCCCAGCACCGTGGGCATGTGCGCGTGGGCACAAACCAGGCCCGGCATGATGAACTTGCCGGTGGCGTCCAGTACTCGTTTGGCCTGGTACCGGGATGCCAAGTCCCCGGCGGGGCCGATGTCCACGATGCTGGAACCCCGGATGGCCACGGCGCCGTCCGGGATGGTCCGCCACTGGCTATCGAAGGTGGCGACCAGGCCGCCCTTGATCAGGAGATCGAGCACGGCACATCCTCCCCTCAGCTGTGGGAATGGGGGGGACCCGGCAAGGCCCCCCCGTTTTTTGGGAACTAGGCCATCAACAAGGCCAGGATGGCTTTCTGGATGTGCAGGCGGTTTTCCGCCTCGTCCAGGATGATGGACCTGGGGCCATCCAGGACCGAGTCGGCCACTTCCTCGCCGCGGGCCGCGGGCATGCAGTGCATGACGTAAGCGTTGGGCTTGGCCAAGTCGATGATGTCGTCGGTGACATACCAGTACGGCCGGTACTTGTCGGGTTCGGCGTTGTGAGGGGCCGGGGCGGCGAAATTAGTATGGAGACCTTCGCGGAACACGGCCGGGGAGACCCAACAGTAGATATTCACAAAGTCGGCGTCCTTGACGGCCTTCTTCATGTCGTGGACGATTTCGATCTCGGTGCCGTAGGGCCGGGCGTCGGCCCGGGCCTTGCCCAGCACGTCGGCTTCGGGCTCATACCCTTCCGGGCAGGCCACCACGAACTGGACCCCCAGCTTGGCCATGGCGTACAGGCTGGAGTTGACCAGGCCGATGGGCGGGTTCGAGTGCCGCCAGGCCCAGGTGAGCACGTACTTCTTTCCCCTGAGGTCGCGGACTTTCTCCAGGGCGGTCATGGTGTCGGCCAGGGCCTGGCAGGGGTGCTCCTCGTCGGTGGACCCGTTGATCACCGGGATGCGGGCGATGTCGGCGGCGAGTTTCAGGTCGGCCTGGGCCATGACCCGGGCCACCAGGGCATCGGCGTAGCGGTCGATGGTCCCCACGGTGTCTCCCCAGCTTTCTTCCTTGGCTTTCCCAGACCAGATGCGGTCCCCGCCCAGGTAAATGGCATGACCACCCAGCTGGGTCATGGCAGTTTCAAAGGAGATGCTGGTGCGGGTGGAGGGGATCTGGAAGACCATGGCCAGGGTCTTGTCTTCGAGGATACGCTGCCTTTCGCCGCGTTTCCACTTGCGCTTGAGGTCTCCGGCTGTCTCCAAAAGCAGGTAAAGCTCTTCCAGGGTAAGGTCACGCAGGGACAGCAAGTCTGCGCCTTTCAAGTTGGGCACGGTACATCCTCCTTTCATCCTTGAGGGAAACATAACAACGGGACCATCCTCACTCCCTTCCACCCAGGTGTGCTGTAACTGGCGGCCCAAGTATTTTGCACATCATGCAAGTAGTTTTCAACAGGTGCCGCTTTCTTCCGGACTTCTCCTGGCACGGACCTCCACCGGCGGAGTCCTTGAACTAGCAGGACAATACCACCTCGCTCTAGAAGTACCTACCCGCCAGACCTCCCAGGTGCTTTTCCGTCTATCGGAAACTAGTTTTAGACATTGGACATCAGCGGGTGGAATTCCTGCCTCAGTTACGAAAAAATCCGCCAACCTATTGGTGCAGACGCCGAGGATAGGTTACAATAATTGCTGGAAACTGCCTCTGTGACTGGAAGGAGTAGCAGCCTTGCCTGTTCTTAAGTCGGTTGACATTGCCCGGCGCGCTGAAACCGGCCGGCTCATGACCAATGGTGACTTTACCGTGTCCGCCCTGGGCCGGAACGTGGCCGAATTGCAGCGAAAGTACCAGCTGCGTTACGACCCGGCCGTGCTCATGGAGTGTGACGCCCAGCTGGCCCACCGGGCGTGGTCGGCCGGCCGGGAACTCCTGGAGCGCACCGGGGTATTTGTTTCCTCAAGCCGCAGGGTCATCGCCTTCACGGCGGAGGATATTGAAGATGCGCTGGATGCTGCCGGTTCCGAATTGGTGCTGGGTGAACCACCCGATGCCGTCAGCATGAGTCCTGACGGCATACCGTTGGTCTTCAGCGGGCCCTTCAACGCCATCACCGACGACCGCTGGTTTCTACCCCTCAACGAGTGTTTCGCCCGGGAGAGAGCCATCGACGTCTTGCACATCCCGGGGTCACTGGCCGAATTCCACGGCCAGCCGTTCCGTCCCGAATCAGCACTGGCGGTGGAGGCGGCCGCCTTCTACGGTCGCCAGGCCCGGGAGGCCGTGGCAAGGGCGGGCCGGCCGGGCATGCCCATAGTGGGGCACGTGTTCATGGCGCTGGGCGAGGTCGCCGCCAGCCACGGCGGCTGGGGACTCCGGGCCAGTGACGGGCGGGCGGTTGCCTTCACCCAGGACCTGGTGTTGGAAGACCACCAGCTGGCCCGCATCAGCCACTACCGCCACTTTGGCACGCCCGTGTTTTTGGCCTTCACCCCGCTGATAGCCGGGCCGGGCCCCAGCAGCGATCCTGCCGCGGCGGCCATCATCGCTGTGGCCTCTGCCATTGCGTCGGCCTGCCTGGGGTGCCGGGTGGCCCACTTTGGCCCCCAGCACGCCCGCCTGCGGCAACAGGCCAATCCCCAGTCCATATGGTGTGCCAGCCTGGTAGCCCGGGCCGTGCGGAACCACTCGCGCCTGCTTTTGGTCACCAGCCATACCACTGGGGCCGGTCCCGGGACCCCCCAGTATGCATACGAGTTCACAGCCTCGCTCCTGGCCAGCGCCACTGCCGGAGTGCACGTGGCGGGCCCGCGCCCGGCCGAATCACCCCACCGTAACGCGGTTAGCCCGCTCATGGCCCGGTTGTTTGCCCGGGTGGCCAGGGGTGCCCGGGAACTTCCGCCCGGACAGGCTGATGGGCTGGCCCGGGAGCTGTTGTCGCGGTTTTCCGACCGCATGGCAGTGGGGATAGCACCTGCAGGATTGCCTTTCGAGGAACTCTACGATGTGCAGGCACTGGTCCCTCGTGATGAGCATGTATCCCTCTACGAGCAGCTGGAAACTGAGCTGGGCGGGCTGGGCATCCCCCTGCCACCGGCCCGGGGAAGCGGAGGTTAAGTCGATGCACAGGGAACCTAGCGGAAACCGGGTGCAGTCGGTAGACCGGGCACTGGCCCTCCTGGAAGCCCTGGCCGAAGTGGGCAACGCGGCCGGGCTGGTCGAACTCAGCGAGAGGGTGGACCTGGACGCCAGCACCGCCCACCGCCTGCTCCAGACCCTGCAGGCCCGGGGATTTGTCCGGCAAGAAGAGGGGACCCGCCGTTACAGCCTGGGGCTCAGGGCCTTTGAAGTGGGCAATGCCGTGGACTTTGTCAACGAACTCCGCCACGCCAGCCGCCCAGTCCTGGAGACGCTGGCCGAGCGCTCCCAGGAGACCACCAACATGGTCATACGCAGCGGGTGGAAGGCTTCGATCATAGAGTACTGGCCCGGCCAGCACTTCCTCAGGGTGCAGGCCGAAGTGGGAAGGGTCATGCCCCTCCATGCCACGGCTTCCGGCAAGGTGCTGCTGGCGGCCTGCGCTCCCGATGAGATCGAGGCGTTCCTCAGGCAAGGCCGCCTGGCCGCCTTAACGCCCCGCACTGTGACGAGCCCGGACGAAATCAGGCAGGACCAGCAGTGGGTGCGGGCCCACGGGTATGCCGTAGACGACGAGGAGTTCGAGACGGGTGTGCGCTGCGTGGCCGCACCGGTCAGGAACCGCGACGGGCGAGTGGTGGCGGCGGTGTCCATATCGGGCCCCACCGTGAGGATGCAATCGGGCGAACTGAACCAGTATATCCAGATGGTCAGGCGCGCGGGAGCTGACATTTCCCGGAACCTGGGCTATGAAGAGGCCCCGGCTCCGGTGTTCTAGGGGGGAGCGGGCATCCGGGTAACCGTGCGGTTTGTGGGAGTGTTCCGGGAGTGGGCCCGGCGCGAGGAACTGGAACTTCGCCTGGGCGAACCCGCCACCGTGCGCCGGCTCCTGCAGGAGATAGGGGAGGCGCTGGGACCGGAGTTTCGAGATAAGGTGCTAGAGGACCTGGCGCGCCGGGAATACGTCTCGCGCGTCTTGTTGATCAACGGGAAGAATGCCTTGACTATGGGCGGCGAGGATGCCCGGTTGAGCCCCGGCGACACCGTGACCTTCGTCCCGCCCATGGAGGGCGGCTAGAGACCGGAGGGAAGCGTGTGGCCATACTGGTGCTCAACTGCGGCAGTTCGTCGGTGAAATACCGGCTGTACCAGGAAGACGGCGGGCTTTTGGCCCGGGGGATGGTGGAGAAACTGAACACCTCCAGGCCCCGGGTGCGCCATGGAGCAGGCGGGTGGGAGGTGGACCGCGAAGCGCCGGAAGTGTCCGGGCACCGGGACGCCGTCGGACTGGGGCTGGAACTCTGCGTGCGAGGAGAGAAACCGGCACTGGAGCACCTGGACCAAGTGCGGGCGGTGGGCCACCGGGTGGTCCACGGCGGTGAGGAGTTCAGCCAGCCCACCCTGGTCACCGGTGAGGTGATCTCCGCCATCCAGAGGTACGCGGCCTTGGCGCCGTTACATAATCCTGCCAACTTGGCCGGCATCCTGGCTGCCCGAGAACTGCTGCCGGGCCGGCCCCAGGTGGCCGTGTTTGACACGGCCTTTCACACTTCCCTGCCTGAGCAAGCCTACCTGTACGCCCTGCCGTACGCCTGGTACCAGGAGCACCAGATCAGGCGCTACGGCTTTCACGGTATCTCCCACCAGTATGTTTCCGGCCGCATCCGCAAACTCCTGGGTCATGCGGCCACCCGCCGCACCATCGTGTGCCACCTGGGAAACGGCGCCAGCATCTCCGCGGTCCTTGACGGCAAGTGCGTGGACACCAGCATGGGCTTTACCCCCTTGGAGGGACTGGTCATGGGCACCCGGAGCGGGGACGTGGACCCGTCCTTGGTACTCTATGCTCAGACCGGTCTTGGGCTTTCCCCGGCCGACCTAGACCGGGCGCTCAACCGCGAGTCCGGCCTCCTAGGTCTTAGCGCGCTCTCTCCGGACATGCGCGACATCGAGCAAGGCATAGACCGCGGCCACCCGGGGTGCCGGCGGGCCTGGGCCGTCACCACTTATCGTCTGGTCAAGTATATCGGTGCATACACCGCCGTCTTAGGAGGCCTGGATTGCCTGGTTTTTACCGCGGGCATCGGCGAAAACTCCTCCCGGTTGCGACGGGCCGTCGCCGGTGGGCTGCACTATGCCGGGGTAATACTGGATGCCGACAGGAACGAATTGGAAACCGGGGAGAGGGAGATCAGTGCTGCGACCTCGCAGGTGCGAGTGTGGGTGGTCCCCACCGACGAGGAGGGACTGATTGCCCGGGAGACTGCGAGGCTTGCCAAGCAGTGATCCTGCGTGCCGGTGTAGTTTCCTGTTGGCCAAAGGGCACAATGGCCAGCGGCGACTTAAGTCATACAGCGTCGCGGGGCGGGTCCCACGGGCGGTTGCTGGTCGGGTCGTGTCCCGTTAGGTGGTGTAGATTGGCCTCCCGTGTGTTCTACAGATAGTGTCCTCGGCTAGAACGTTCGTCCTAGCTGTGGCTTAGGCAGCCGTTGATACGCTTGGCTCTAGAGATCTGCATCCTGGCCTGCTAAGATAGGGAGAACTGCTTCTGGGCGAGGCATGAGCCCTGGTTGTCAGTGGTGTTATCCTGCATGCTTTTTCGCGCCACCCCTACGGTTTTCAGTGCTGGCTCCCCAGCCAACGTTGATGGCTCACACCACGGAGAAGCAGCGGTCGTCCACCCAAGCTGGCTTTGGTGCGGTGGGCTGAGGTCGTGTTGCGCCCTGCATGCACCTGGACCCCGGGAGAACGATTGGATGTCCGATGACCCGGCGGATGCACAGGTCACGGGGAGCGAGGGGAACATACCGGTACGTGGATCAGGAAGTCGAACCCCTTCCTCCTGCCACCGTGATGATGAGGTGTTCTTGCGGGGAAGCGTTGATCAAGCTTGTGTACAGAGACGGATCATAAATTCGCGCCTCCGACCAGCTGCGCTGTTCTGCCGCCGGCACCATCTCCCGGTAAAGGCCGTCAGGGACGGCGTGGAGCGCCACCGCCTCTCGCAGGAGCTGGATCGCGTCCTTCCCCGCGACTCCGGCCAGTCCCACCCCGGCTAACTGGGCAGGGTCATCGGTGGCTTCGGCCCGGGAAGGCCGGTCGCGCCGAACCCGGCCGGCGCAAGGAGCCGGGAAGTTGAGCTGCCGAACGATGGGATTCACGGGACCAAGACGGCATACGGTGCCATGGGTTCCATGGAACCACCGGCATCGGAAGACCCCAGAGGGCGCTCCATGCTCTGGCCGGTTTCAGCTGTCCTACGCCTGGGGCTACCTCGCCTGCGCCCCAAGGTCGTGTGCTAGCCGCTGCAGTACCTCTGCCGCCGTACGCAGGCTGTGGGCGGTATGGGCCATTTCCTGGATGGCGGCGGCTTGTTCCTGGCTGGCTGCTGCCACCTGTTCGGCGCCGGCGGCGTTGACCCCGCTGATATGGGCCAGTTCGTGTACGGTTGCGACTACCTCCGAGGCGATGGTGCTCATCTCAACCGATGCCTCCTGGTTGTTGGTGGCGATGGCCGCGATGGCCTCGATCCGTTCTTTGATGTGGTCTCCCGCCCGCACCAGCCCGGAAGAGGAAGCCCGAAACTGCTCAAGTACCTCCGAAGAGGCCACCGCACTGGCGACGATCTGCTGCAGGGACTCCCCGGCCTCAACCGCCAGAGCACTGCCGTGCTTCACTTCGGAACTGCTGGCCTGCATGGCGGCGACCGCCCGTCCGGTCCCCTTCTGGATGCCGGCGATCAGCGTGCCGATCTCACCCGTGGCGGTGCGGGCCCTTCCGGCCAGCCTGCGCACTTCGTCCGCGACCACCGCGAAACCGCGACCGGCTTCCCCGGCCCGGGCAGCCTCTATGGCCGCGTTCAGGGCCAGCAGGTTGGTCTGGGCCGCGATGCCTTCGATGATCTGCACGATGTCACCGATCTGGCGGGATGACTGCTCCAGGGTGCTGATGTCCTCTGCGACGGCTGCCACGGCCAGTTCGATCCGTCCCATGCTGGCTATGACCCGGTCGACCGCTCCTCCGCCCGTACCGGCGATGGTGCGGTTGGCTTCCGCGTTGGCTTCGGCCTGTTCTATGAGACTGGTGATCTGCCTTATCACTATGGCTATCTCTTCGACCGCGTCTCCAGCTTCGCCAACCCTCTGCATCTGCTCATTGGCACCGTCTGCCACCGACAGGATGGCCGCGTTCAACTGCTCAAGGACCGAAGCACACTGCTGCATCCGGTCGTTTTGGTTCTCCACTCCCTGGGCGATTTCTGTGGCAGAAGCTGCCACTTGCCCGACCGTCTGCCCGGCCTGATCCACTGCCGTGGCCAGGGAGAGACTGGCTTGGTTGACCTCCGTGGCGGTGGCCGAAAAACCGGCCATCCCGGTTGCCACTCGCTCGGCAAACGCGTTGATGGCAGCGATCAGGCCTTCTGGAGTGTCGACCGTAGCCTCCAGCCTGCGTCCGAGTGGAGCGACTCCGCCAGCCAGTCCGGCCAGGAACTCCGTGGCCTGTCCTACCGGCCGGGCCCAGCCGTGCACAACGGCGAATAGGGCCAGGACGGCCCCTAGTCCCGGGATCAGACCCACGACTTTTGGCAACCCAAAAACAGCCGCGATAGTGGTGGCGAGGATACAGGCCAGGGTGGCCCACAGGAGCGGAGTCGTCCGGACTCTGGGCATCTTCGGTTCCTCCTCAAGCTCACCCGGTCCTGCGCTGACGGATCAACTGCAGCGCCCGGTCGAATTTGTCCCGCGACTTGGCAAGGTAGGTGATGGCGTTGTCCGCCTTCTTGGCCTGGTTGACGTCGGCCAGGTCGGCCGCGGGGGCACCCGCTATATGCAGGGCAAAAACTCCCACGAGCGGCCCGGCCTCATTTTTGACGTTGGTGATCTGCGGGTACGCAAAGGCGCAGGCCTTCTTGGCCAGCAAAGAGCCGGCTGCCATGCCCGACTTCAGCACCAGCACCCGCCGGTTGGTGAGGGCCAAGGCCTCACCTGGATTGCCGTTGATGGCCAGGTGTACCTGTTCACCAGGCTGCAGGTGCTGTTTGAGTACCTCGTCCAGAGCGCTGGCCAGGGGTTCGACCACACCGTCGCCGGTGGAAGCCGCACCAGAAGACGGTCCGGGTTTGCTGACTGGAGCCAGGATGGAGAAGGTCAAGCCTGCCTTGAGAATGCACGACTGGCAAAGAAGCCTCCCGTCGATGGTCTTGAAGTGATCGTCGTTGCTGAAAGCCAGGCGCTTGCAGCCCTGGCATGCCAAGCTGCCTTTTTGAGTCCGCAGGCACTGCTGGCAATACCAGCTACCATCTAGCCACAGCAACTTGGTCGCGCCCACGCCCAGGTTGGATTTGCTACATCCCACGCAATTGGCCACAGGATCCCCTCCCGCTAATGGGTAAAGTGCCGTCCTATACGAATCATCGGAAGAGAGGGGCGCAGAGTAAACCGGGAAAATGCACAAACAGAACGCTGTTCTCTTCGGGAACCTTTCCTCCTTGGCCAACGGCCGATCTGACTCGGTAAGGAGCCTGGCCCATCGAAGAAAGCACCCCGGGCCGCTCCGGATTCCGTCATGACCGGCCGTGGCTGCACAATACGTGACCCGTTAGCCTCAACGGCCCGCGTGGTGTCAACACCGTCTGTGCCGACGCCGGCAACCGAAAAGGAAAGACCCGACCGGGCGACGGACGTCAAGGGCAATGGCAGCCATGTACTGTGTGCTCCCGACGTGACAGACCGTCTGATGGGGGCTGCCGAACTCCGGGTCCGACCTGGGGCCGGGCCTCCAAAAGAGGTGGAGGGCGTGGGTAAGACTATGCCCAACGGAGGGCCACATGAGAAAACGACACCTGGTCATGGTGATCCAGGTGGCCATCATGGTGTGGTTCTGGGTGGGAAAGCGGGTGAAGGACGTCACCGCCTACGTGCGGGACCTGGGGCAATTCCGGTGAGCAGCCGGCTGCCTCCGGTGCCGACGGTGTTGCCTTTTCTATGGGCGGTGGGGCTACGGCTCACGCTTGGGCGACTACCGGGAGTTCGTCCTGAAAGACCCCGCTACCGGCTGGGAATACGCCGTTGCGGTTACTGCGGCGGGGGGCCACATCATGCAAGTGGACCTGCGCGGGCGGACGGATGGCTCTCTCGCCAAGTTGTTGGAAAAGGCCGAAGCCCTTGTGGCCAGGTGGGCCCAGTTCGAAGGAGCTACCCTGACCCAGCTCCAGGGCTAGCAGACCGAACGGCGGGTGCTCTCTGCCCATTGGCCGAGATATCGTCTACCGCGAGCGGACGGTGAGTCTGTCGGTATCCTCCGAGGTCCGGCATCCTGCCCGGGAGGCACCCCCAGGCATGCTGTCAGCCTGGGCAGGTACTTTCACCTTTACCAGAGCCCGGTGGACCATGCCCCCCCCGGCTCACCGGAGAGCAGGCCATCGCTTTGCTCGGCCCCAACCTGGTTGCCACCGGCATACCCGGATTGGAAGTGCTGGGCGTAATGCTGGTCTATGCTTTTCCCGTCACGGAAGTGGCCGGGCTGAGCGTGGTCTACATGGACGCGGCCACAGGACAATACTGTGGTATGGATTACCACTTCCCCGGCCGGTAGCCGGGTGCAAAGGGGGTAAAGCTGCGGGCGGGCCGGGAGCAAATGAGGCATTTTAGCCCAGGCTCCTATCGGGTGCTGGGGAACGATACGTAGTCCCACCAAAACCCCACCGGACCCGCCCTCTCAGTAGCGGCCTACCAGAACAGAAGCCTATCACCTCCACACGACCATGCTCTGTGGTGTGGCGCCTGCGCGATAAGTAAGGTTCAGAAACCCCAGCATCAGCCCGGCCGCCGGATGGCCGGGACATGTTTCCGAGTCCGTGCGGGTGCTGGGGGTGGCGGCCGGTCTCCTTCGGGCCGATCGGAATGTCACCTACTGCCTACCGAAGGGCAAACTCCCTGGGTGCGATTGCGTGTTCACCAGGATCCGGCAATGGCGACTTAGATACCCGGATCGCTGCATTCGTCATCCACCGGAGAAGACGGCAGCCGACCATCCCAGTTTGTGGAACCGATCAGGGCGAGTAGCACTTTTCACTGGTACTATGACTGAACGGTCCTGTGGTACGTCGTCAAATGCCGGAGACTCCATGCTCGATGGCCTTGCCGCGTTGACAGCGGAAGATGGGTGCAAGTTCCAGTAATAGAACTGGCCTGTCCGGGTCACATGCGCAAGTATGGCTGGACCCGCAAGTGTTGACGGAGTATAAGCAACAGACCGTGGTAGAGCAGCACTTTGCCTTTGTCAAGGACCCCAAGGCCGTGGGCCCGGTCTATGTCAAGAAGCTAGAACGGGTGCAGGCCCTGGCATGGCGCTCTTGGTGTATAGCCTCATGCAGCGCCGGGTATGCAAGGAAGTGGTACGCTAAGCAACTACACGAAAAGGTGTGAGACCCAAGCCTAACGGTGTACTCCAAACCGGAGCAACTTGAGATCACTTGGGACAAAGTCCTGGCGAATCTGCCTGCCGCACCTTGCCCGCCCGGCGGGTTTTGCCCGGCGATGGGATATGGGACCCGACGAACGGGGCCGAGAACATGACGCATTACGGGAACAGTGGCCAAAACCGCGGGACCAGGTAAAGGCAAGTGGCCCCCACCAGAAGGCTCAGTCCCACGCCTGCGCGGGCGTAATCGGCAAACCGGTAGCCTCCCACTCCGTACACCAGAGCGTTCGACTGGTGCCCCACCGGGCTGAAGAAAGCCGAGGCCGACCCGGCCACGGTGATGATCAAGAAGGCGCGCGGGTCGGCGCCCAGGCCGGCTGCCAGTGCCAGGGATACCGGGGCTACCAGCATGAAGGCTGCGGAGTTTACCAGCACGGCGGTAAGGCCAGAGGTCAGGGCAAAGAGCACGGCCAAGGACAGTCCTGGATTGCCGCGGGTTAGGCTCAGGATGGCCGAGGCCAACAGCCCGGACATCCCCACTTGCTCGGCCGCAGCGGCCAGGCCGAACATGGATCCTAGGAGTATCAGCACGGGCCACGGTACTGCATCGTACAGCTCTTGGAGCGAGAGAACCCGGGTCAGCCCTATGATCACCGCTGCCAGGATACCGGCGGTGACCATGGAAAGCAGGCCCGAAGCCACCGCCACGATGAGGCCGGCGAAGGCAAAGAGCACCGGGTAGTCGGCCCGGGTCCCGGTGACCGGTGCCTGACCTAGGAGCACGAGCCCCAGTGGGTCGCACGCCTCGCTGTGGGCCCGGGGGGGTCCCAGCAGCAGGAGCACGTCGCCGCCACTCATGCGTAAGTCGGCGATGCGGTGGTGGAAGCTCTGGCCACGCCGCTTGATGGCCAGCACCGAGAGCCCGTACTTCCTCCGGAAGTCCAGCTCTTTGAGGGTCCTGCCCACCAGTGGCGAATCAGCACTGACAACGGCGTCGCAGGTCTGGGAGCGGCCGGGATCCAGCCGCAGCTCCACCTCTGCTTCTTTTGGTAACACTTTTATGCCCAGGTTTCCCGCCATGGCCACGAGGTTTTCCCTGGACACCTCCAACTGGAGGATGTCGCCGGCAAGCAGGCGCTGGTGAGGTGGCGGGGCCAAGATACGGACGCCCCCGCGCACGATAGAAAGGATGTTGGCGTCGTAGAGCCGGCTCATGGGCGTTTCGGCGATGGTCATGCCTGCCACGCGACACTGGGGAGTGACGGCCACTTCTGCGATGTAATCGGTGACGCTATACTCCAGCTCCAGGTCCCTGGGTACGCGCCCGGACGGCAAGAGGTGGTAGCCAATGGTGGCAAAATACAGGGTGGTCACGAGGATCAGCGCCACCCCGAGCCCGGTCAACTCGAAAAACCCCAGGGGCGTGAACCCCCAGGCCTGGAGAAAGCCGGACGCCAAGAGGTTGGGCGGGGAACCAATGAGCGTGGCTGTGCCGCCCACCAGGGAGCCGAAGGCCAGGGGCATCATCAACTTGGAAAGCGGCAACTGGTAGCGACGGGCCACTCCCGTCATGATGGGGATGGCCAGGCTGATGGCGGCAACGTTGTTCATAAATGCGGACAAAATGGAAACTAACAGCGTACCGGCGCATACCAAGAGGATGGGCTGCCTTCCTGCCTTGCCCAGGTAATACGCCAGCCGCCGCAGGAGGGCGGTCTTTTGGAATGCCCGGCTCATAATGGACATGGTGGCCACGGTGATGAGGGCAGGGTTTCCGAACCCGGCCGCCAGTTCCTGGGATGAGAGCACCCCCGCCACTCCCAGGGCAGCCAAGCCCAGCAAGGCGACGATATCATACCGCAGCCGTTCGGTGGCCAGGAGGGCAAGGACCGCCAGCAGTATCGCCGCTACGACGTAACGTTCGTACATGTTTGCCTTCTCCCTTGTGCAGCTGGCATCCCTTTATGTTCGCCACGGGACGGCAAAACTCTTGCTGGACCCGGGTGGCAATGATCGTCATCAATGCAGACTGCTGCCGGGGATAGGAGCGAGGGGCCCGGGCGGAAGGCAGCGGAAAGCCGCCCGCAGGCGCGGCCGGGCGAGGTCAAAAAGGAGGGATGTTTTGCTGGCCCTGCTCCGCCAGGGCCCGCTCCAGGTGGGCTGAGGCCTTCACGTCCTGTTCTTGGGCCTGCAGGATCAGGGCTATGATCTCCCGGCGAACGCCAGGAGTGGCCAGGGCTCGCCACGCATCCGGGTGACCGTGGCCCCCCACGGCCGACCAGACTTCCCACATCAGGTCGTGCTCCTTTTGGTAACAGGCAGCTGCGGCCAGGAGCTCCCCGGCCCTGGCCGGCGAGCTCCTGGCCATGTAGTGAAGCCATTGGGCGGCAAACCACCGACACTCGGCCAACATCCCTACGACGTTGTTATGGACATCGTGGTGCTCTCGTAGCCCCGTCTCTCCCTGCCCGGCGAAGTCCTCGTCGTTCCCCAGGACTGAGAGCCTCCTCTCGTAAGGGCAAAACTGGTTTGGACGTCATGCCGCTCGTGAGACCCCAGACCGGTGTCTACCCGACAGCATCGAGTCATCTCCCGGCGGCGAACCCGCTCAGGACCGAAAGGGTACCCCAGGGTCACACCGGAGTCGAGCGGGCGCCACCGGTAGCACGGGAACCAGCAGCAGATGGCCAGTCGTGCCACCGCGGACCTTGGCAACGACCACTGGCAAGGTTCGCAGTGGCGGTCACCGGGATGCACCTGCAGCGACCCAACGGGCGCCAGGCCCGCGCGAGCAACTAGAAGGGCCGGTCCATGGGGTAACAGCCTTATCCATGGTCTTTTCCTGCGTACCGGCGTTGGCTGCCTGGGCAGGGCAACGGCATCCGGCCCGGCTCTTCAGGTTGTTCTTCCCGGTATTCCCCACCGGTTCCCCAAGTCCTTTTCTTCTTCTCACCCGGCCGTACCACGGGCGCGTAAAGCCCAAGCCACCCCTGCCGCCTCGGTCCGGGTCCGGGGGAGGCGCCGGTGCAAGCAGCGCCCAGCATGATGCGGGCTGAGGTATGACCTGGGCTGCCCAGCGGCCATCGGATTCCCCCGCCACCGGTTGGACTGGAAGGCCGGTCCTGGCCGGGGTATCCCCCGGTTTGCCCACATGCTCAAGTCAAATGGCCTGCCCAACGGGACGCCCCGGTCTCGCCTTGTGCGGACCGGGGCTTTTGTCATGGTGAAAACATAAAGGCTTGGGACGGGCCGTCTTTACGCGTATCCGGCCGCTCGCAGTATGTCCTGGCCCCGCTCCAGGTCGCTGGGCCTTACCAGGATGGTCGGACCCGTGCAGCCCATGGCGCTGCGTGTAGGTATACCCGCCGCGTGCAGGGCCGCGGTGGCAGCTTCCAGTTCCAGGGCGTCGATGCCTGCTAGCTCCGCGGTGAGTTCTCCATCCGGGGCCCGGGGAGGCTCGGATGCCGTCAGAGCCGGGGGGGATTGCGCCGTTGCCAGGAGAGCGTCCCACCCCAGGTCCTCCAGTTTCCGGAATTCCCCGGCCATGGTGGCCACAAACCCGGCCCGCGCCAGTTCGGCCGCAAACTCCAGCGCCGCGGCGATGACCGGGGCAGCACTGGCCCGGGATATGATGTTGACCAGGTGCGGCCAGCCCGGCCCGATGCCGGGTCCATAACCCCACCCGTGGGTTTCGCGGGCTCCTCCCGAGCTGAAGGTGGCCAGGATCTTGACGAGGAGATTCCCGGTAAGGGTGTCGGCCACCAGCACGTCGCACGGCGGGGCCACCAGGTCGTTTCCCCGCAAAAGCTGCCCCCCATCGGCCCGGGCCGAGGTAGCCAGCTGGATGGGGTAGCCGGCGGCCGCCAGCTTCTGCACCAGTCTTAGGGCGGGGCGCGCCCCGTCCAGGTTCAGAAAGCCCACTACCGGCCGGGGGTTGCCCAGCGCCAGGGCGAGGATGTGACCATACACGGCGTTGCGGGCCAAGGCGGCCACCCGGTCGGCTGCAGAACCTCCGGTGGTAGCGGCCAGAAGACAGGTTTCGCCGGTGCCGGGGGGCACGATCCGCCCGACCGTGGCCACGCCCAGCGGGAAGTTGTAGTGGGAGGCCACGGCACCCTGCACCTCGCCGCTGCTCAGGAGCTGCTCCAGCCACCGCTGCAGCCGGGTCTCGGGGTCGGACCCGGTGATGCTTGCCGGTACATCCTCAGGGCGCAAGATGTGCACGTCCAGGCCATGCCTTTGCCGGGCCAGCCGGGCCCCGCGTTCCACCTCTGTTGCGCCGGCTTCATGGTCGTGGGCCACCAGGGCCAGCCTGGTGACGGCGTGGGATGCCGGCAGGGCTCCAGCTGCCGGGCGGCCGGGGTTGGCCTCCAAGATCACCGACACCCCGTCAAACAGGCTGGTGATGCGGCCCAAAAACAAGCTGCCCTTGCCGATGACCATGGCCCGCTGCAGTTTTCCGTCCAGCATCTGGTCGCGGAAATGCCCCAGGAGGGGAACACCCGAGGGGATGTGCCCCTGGGTGGGGGCAAAGCCGGGATACCCCCGGCTGGTCACGAAGTCGTTGAGTGCCGACCGGTCAATGTGCCCGTCCTTCACGGCCAGCGCAGCGATGACCCGGTAGTTGGCCCGGGGAATGTCACCTGCCCCGGCCGTTTCTGTGAGGTCTGGGTCCTGCATTTCCACGGAATAGGCCTGCACGTCCACCGGGGTGAGGCCCCGGGATGCCAGCGGTTCGGTAACCAGGGCCCGCATGACGGCTTCCGGCGACGAACCCGAGCCGATGCGGTGACGCCCCACGGTATCCGTGCGTAGGATGGGACTTACGCCGTCGTCTCCGGCCACCAGCACGGCGAACCCGCCCAGCACATCCTCGAGGATGGGCATGCCTTTCTGCACGTGGCTGCGGGCATTCAACCCCAGCTTGGCCAAAGCGCCGCCCGCTACGATGGCCACGCGGCCGAACACGCCGGCCTTGACCAGGGCGGCCCCGTTCACCAGCCCGTGGGCGGGCCCGGCGCAGAAGGAGCGCAGGTCCACGGCGGTGGCCCGGGTGCACCCGGCAGCCTCGCCGATGGCCTTGCCAAAGCCCCCGCCGCCGCGCTGGTTTTCGTCCCCCGAGGCCTCCTCGGAGGTCTCGATAAGGTAGTCCAGGCTGGAGGCCGGGGTGGCAGTTAGTTTCACCAGGTGCTTGAGGACTATGACCCCGCTGGCCTTGGCCACCAGGTTTTCCAGCATGACCCCGGCAGCCAGGGTGTGGTCGTGCTCGTGGGCCGGGCGCACGCAGCCCACCAGGCGCCCGCGGTGGAACAAGGGAGCGGCTCCCTGCTTGACCCGTTCCTCAATGGAAGAAAGGGGGCTCCCATCGCCCAACCGGGCCAGCTCGGTGTCCGACACCAGGGGGTGGGCGGCGAAGCGCTCCCGGCAGCCGGCCAGGAAGGTCTCTTCCAGTTCCACCAGGGAAAACACGTCTACGGCTTTAAGCCAGAGGAAGAACTCATCCTGGGGCATGATCTCGCCCCGGGGCCCAAACCGGCCGCCCGGCACTGCCTGCCGGTGATGGGGCCGGGGCAAGGCGGCCAGTTCTCCCGGGTTCAGGTTTCCGATGAATGCCTGGTGGGGCGGGTAGGTCAAGGCCTCATCGTAGGTGCGCAGGGAACGGGCAAAGTTCTGGCCAAAGTCCGTGGCCCGGGCCCGTTCGAAGGACGGGACCGAGCCGTATGCCACCAGGTCCGGGGTGTGCACCAGCACGTAGGCGGCACCGCGCAGGGTGGCGAATGTCATGAAGCCCGCACCTCTCAATACCGGGTATACTGCTGGCGGATGGTGCTGACTTCCGCCGAGATGGCGTCCACGTCCAGCACCATCTCCATAAGACCCACCTGTTCTTCGTACACCTGTGGGTCGATGGCAGCTTTTACTTCAGGTTCGAGTATGTGGTAGACTCTGAGTCCCAACTGGACTCCGGTCAATGGACCTGCGTATGCCGGGTCGCCGGCGGTAACAGTCTCCGCCGCCAGCCCGCTGGCCTCCGCCTCGGCTCCACCCAGCACTACCATCAGGTGTCCGGGGCCGTACTCTTCGGCCAGGGCTTTGACCCGGGACTGGTTTTCCAGGTCCATTGCTCCCGCCGAGGTTCAGACAAAGCACTCGGTGGAAGCGAAGATCACCTGGGCTCCTGCCGCGACCAGGCAGGTCTCAATGGCCGGGGCTGGCACGCCGTCACGATCGCCCAGTACGATGACTTTGGCTCCCTTGAACAATCCACTACCTCCCCTGCCCAAGAATGTGTGCAAGCTGGTTCTCTAGTTCCTCCAAGGTGGCGCCCTGCCAGAGCTTCTCGCCCGCCCGGTAGATGACCAGGGCCGGTACGCCCAGCACGCGCTGACCCAGTGCGAGCCTGCGGTTTTCCAGGATGTTACAGCGCGCGAAGGTGAGGCGGCCAGCGTAGCCAGAGGCCAGGAACTCCAGGTCCTCCTCCATGGCCAGGCAGGGCTCACACTTGGGGCTCCAGAAGTCCACCACCACCAGCCCGGGGTCTTGCAGCACCAGCCGGTCGAAGTTTTCCTTATTGACGTCCATCATGCTGGTATCCCTCCTTCCCTGAGGGCGCCCACCGGGTCGGGAGTCCCGGTGTATGCCCCCACCGGCTTTCCGTCTTGGAATACCAGGACGGCCGGCGGTTCTTTTGCGCCATACCGCTGGGCGATGCGCCCAAAGCGGTAGCTATCCAGGACCACGGCGGGCACTCCCAGCCGGGCGGCGGCTTCCTCCAGCTGCCGGGGCAAGGCATGGCTGGAGGCTACGGCGGGCGTCCACAGCCCCACCAGCACGGTGCCCGGCCGCTCCAGCACCTGCATGCGGAAGTTCTCCTCGGTGGCGATGTAGCGGTCGGCGTTCCATGCGGCTACCGCCCCGTCGGCCGCGGCGGTGATGACCTGGCGCAGGGCCTTCTGCCGGGCATCTCCCGCGGCAAATACCCCGGGCACCGAGGTTTCCATGTTCTCGCCCGCCACGATGAAACCGCGGCCGTCGAGGGCAATGGCCCCCTGCAGGAAACCGGTGCGGGGAACCACTCCCGCGAACACGAACACTCCCTGGGTGGAGAGGGAGGATACCTCTCCCGTGCGCAGGTTTCTCAAGACCACTTCCTCCACTAGGTCCGACCCGCGGATCTCCTGGATGGTGGAATTCCACACGAAACGGAGCTTGGGATCGGCCAGTGCCCGTTCCTGGATGATCTTGGTGGCGTCCATGACACCCACATCATGGATGACCACCACGGTTACCGAAGCTGCGAACTTGCCAAGGTAAATGGCTTCTTCCAGAGCGGCGTCGCCGTTCCCTACTACCACCAGATCAAAGTCGGCAAACATGTCGGCGTCGCAGGTGGCGCAGTACGAGACACCGCGGCCGCGAAACTCCCGCTCACCCGGCACTCCCAGGGCCCGGGGTTCGGTGCCGGGGGATAGGATGACGGCGCGGGCCTTCTGCTCGCCCTGCCGCTTGAGGCGGACGGTGTGGCCGGAAGGACCGGGCAGCAGTTGGAGCACCTCGTCTTCCAGGTGCTCGCAGCCGAAGGCCCGGGCCTGCTCCAGCATGGCCCGCCCCAGGGCGGCACCCTCGGTGCGGCCGGGGATGCCCGGGTAGTTTTCTATAAACGACGTCCCGGCGATCTGCCCCCCGGCCTGGCCGCGGAAGATCACGGCCGTGCGCAGGCGGGACCGGGCGGAGTAGAGCCCGGCCGCCAGGCCGGCCGGACCACCTCCCACGATCAGAACGTCCCAATCCATGTTAGCGCCTCCTAGTACGCGCGGCCGATGAGCCGGCTGTGGCCGGCCTGGTTGCCCGAGCAGTAGAGCAGGGTAGTAGTGTCAAACTCCAGGGCGCTGGTGGCCGCCACCAGTTCCCCACCGAACTCCCGGCCCAGGCGTAGGTAGTCCCCGCCCGCGGCACGCTCCACCGCCGGCAGGCTCACGGGCTTTTCGATGCTGCCGCCGGACACCAATGCGGTGGCCTCGGGCACATCGTCCACCAGCAGGATGCCCTCGGTCCCATCGGGCCCGCCGAACTCAAAGCAAAGCGCGGTGCACTTGATGCCCGTACGCTCGGCGGCCTGGATGGTGAGCATGGCGTCGGTAGCGGCGTTGCCCCCGCCTTCCCACGTGATAATCATGCCGTCGGCCTTGAGGCTTTGCACCAGCTTGACGGCGAAATTGGCGGAACGGACTTTTTCAAAGTGCGAATAGTTGTGGCCACGGGAAAGGACCACGCCGACGAAGTTGTGGGTCACCCCGTGCCCCCGGTAAAGTTCCTCCAACACCGGGGCATTGGCGTGGATGAACGACGGGATCTTGAAGGCGGGCCACACGTAGTTGCCGGATACCAGCGCCCCGTCCAGCATCTCGTTGGGGTGGAGGGGAGTGGGTACCAGGTTATCCACGCTCTTTCCATAGAGCAGGGTGTTGGAGTAGGTGCCCTGGTTTTGCACCTGGTAAACGTAGGCGATGTTGGGCAGGCCCGGCCGGGCCCGGCTTTCCAGGTCATATTCCTCGGTGCTGGCCGGCTCCCGGTCCCGGGTGGTCTCCGCCAGCCGGGCGGCCACCTTCATGCCTGCCATCCTCACGATGGTATCGTATTCCGGGTCGGACTTCCCCTCCACCAGGTTCATGCGGAGCACCACGTTGAAGGTCCCCGAGAAGGGAGTAAAGCCGGCGATGGGGCCGGTCATGTCCACGATGGCCTCCCGGGCGTACATCAGGCCGGTGGTGTTCCAGGGCAACGCCGCGCACTCCATCACCGCCACGTTGGAGAGGACGTTGGTGATGCCGTTCCCTACCAGTCCCGGTCCGGTGAGGATGCCGGGGTAGGCGTCCCCTCCTGCCAACTTGAGTTGGGGCTGGATGGTGTCCAGCACGTGGATGATGCGGGCGCTTTCACCGGGACTTACCAGCTCCACGTCAACCCGGGCCACCCCGGGGACGGTGAGCACCAGTTCCACCAGTTCCTGCTTGTTGATGACTAGCCTGCCCCCGCACAGCGCTGTGCGCTCTCCAAAGACCACGCCGTCTACCTGAAAGATCCTCCTGGTCAGCTTCATGGCCATCCCTACACCTCCTCAACCTTGAATAGGGTGGGTTTGTCCACGGCAGTGCCGATGGCCTTTAGTGCCAGCTCCAGGCAGCGGTACCTGAATTCCATCTCACGGGCCCGGGGCAGGTCAGGGTTGCCGGTGGGGTGGGGGATGCCGCCGCCCACCACTACCCGGCTGGCCCCCACGGACAGGGCCACCGAGGGGATGGCGGTAATGTGCGCGGCCGGGATGCCGGCGCGCTCTGCTTCTTTCACCATCGTTGCCACGCAACGAGTGCACGTCCCTCACGTAGAGGTGTAGATGGCGGCCTGCACTCCAGCGTCCAGCAGTTCGCGGGCTATACCTGCGCCGATGCGCTTGGCGTTGGCGATGTTGGTTCCGATGCCGCAGGTGGAGAAAAAGCGGTGATACAGACCTCCGACGCGTCCTTCTTGCACCAGGCGCCGCATGCCGTCCAGGGGCACGACCCGGTTAGGGTCCTCGTTGGCCCAGCCGCAGTCGTAGCCGCCGTGGATGCCCACGTAGGCGCCGGAGGGCAGGCCGTCCAGGCCGGTCATGTCGTAGGCGCCGTAAGCTACCGAAAAAGCCTGCTTGAGCCGGTCCGGGTTCCCCTCGGGCACGATGCCCCCGCCCGTGACCAGGGCCAGGGTGGCACCGGTCAGGTCGGACAACGGGGCGGCAGGAGGCACCACCTCGAACCCGCGCAGGGGGATCTCCGAGTGAAAGGGTTCGCCCTTGAGCTTTTTGAGCATCATGGCCACTACTCGCTGGGCGGCGGTGTGTTCGTCATACTCGTTGTAACGGTGACCCGTGGGCAGATAGCCCTCGGCAAAGGCCGGGCCCAGTTTACCGTGTTGAGCCAGCCTGATGGCAAGTTCGGCCAGCTTGGGGAGGACCTGCCGCATGCCCGCGGCAGAGCCGGTCGTGGGCACAATGTAGGTAAAGAGCCGGTACAGTTCCACCGCCGGGTTCTCCTCGAACATGGCGGTGATGGCCGGGACCCCGGCCTCCCGGGCCGCCCGGCACACGGCGCCGCAGGCCAGGCCGTAACGGCCCGCGTTGAACGCCGGGCCCGCCACCACCACCTGGGCCCGGGCTTTTCCCACGGCTGCCATGATGGTAGAGAGTGCTTCCGCCGTGTGGTCGTTGAAGTAGTTGTCCCCGCAGATTATGGTGTTGACTATGGTGGCCCGGTTCCCAAAGGCCTGGGCCAGGCCCAGGCCGGGTCCCATCGGGCCATCCTTGACGGATACCGGCGCGCCGCCGGCTTCCTCGCCGCCCAGCCCCCCAAAGAACTGGTTGATGTAATGGACCACGCGCAGCGGTTCGCTGGACAATTAAATCACCTCGTTTCCCGTATGCTAAAACCTACTTCCGCTACATGAAAGTAGTTGGGCACTGGGGCCACATGCCGGAAATCATGTGGAAACCGGTGCAATGTCCATAGCACCTCCTGAACCCACTGCCCGGAGGCGGCTGACCATCCCCTTTCACCATCTAAAAATCACTTTTACCTTACACTTGGCTATTGCACCCCGGAATTCCTGCTTGCTCGGTGACGAATTACCATTGCAGAAAACCAACGGACCCGTCACCGGGTCCGTTTCCTGTTGTTGGCCTTAGCCCTTGAGGCCCGCAAGGGCCATGGCCTCATCGGTACCAAGGTCGTGGTGTATAAGTCCGGCCAGCGCCCGGGTCATCTTGGCCGGTTCTGGGTGCTGCCAGATATTACGCCCCATGGCCACGCCGGCGGCGCCCCCGTCCAGGGCCGCCCGCACTACCTCCAGGCACTGGCGATCCGTCTCCATGCGGCTGCCACCCAGCACCACCACTGGCACGTAGCAGGTCTCGGTCATTTCCCTCATGGCCTCCACCGTGCCCGGGTACTGGGTCTTGATGAAATCCGCCCCCAGCTCAGCGCCGATGCGGGCGGCCAGCTTGAGGTTCCCGGGTGTGCGCGCGTCATCTCCCCCCTCGAATCCCCGGGGAAGAGTCTCGGCCATCAGGGCCATGCCCCAGCGGTCGCACTCGGCCGCCAGCGCCGCCAGGTAGGGGAGAGTCTGGCCTTCCCACCGGGAACCGGGAAAGCCCATGCAGGCCACGGCTTCGGCTCCCAGCTGCAGTGCAGCTTCCACCGAGTAGATCTGGCTCATGGCGGCAGGCTGCCCTAGCATAGTGCTGCCGCCGTCCGCGCGCAGGATCAGCGCGGTTTGGGCCAGCTGACGGCCGAAATTCCTGGCCACCCCGAAAGTGGTCAGTACCGCGTCGGCCCCGCCATCCACCACGGCCTCCAGCAGTTTTCCCGGTTTCTCCAGTCCCCGCGCCGGTCCCATCAGCACTGCGTGGTCAACGGCCACGATGAGCGAACGCCCGTTAGGTCGCAAGATCCTGCCCAGACGCCTCTTAAACATAACAGATCCTCCGTTTCTTATGGCACATTTGTGCTGGTCGTTCGTGCTAGACACTTCCACGTCGCCGGCCGAAACTCCTTCCGTGGAACCCACAGCAGGCGGCAGCCCGAGACCCCGGGACTTTTCCCGGGCTGAAGCCTAAAACTCACAGCAGTCATGAGGGCCACACTATGCACTGTGATCGAATGCTGGTATCATAGATGGCAAACCAGCCTTAGTGGGGAGGACCGCGGTGCGCGCGCCTGTGCTGGGCGGGCCGAGAAGCCCGCAGATCGTAAGGTTGTTGCTGGAGGCCGACGGACCTTTTACCATGCAGGCGCTGGCTTCGAAACTCGGGGTCAGTGCCCGCACCCTGCGTTCGGACTTGCCGGAAGTCCGCCGGTGGCTGGCGTTTTACGGGGTGACGGTGATATCCAAGCCTCGACGAGGCATATGGGTTGAAGGCCAGGTGGAAAGGGCTCTCGCCCAGCTGGCCGCGGCCGTGGTTCCCGGGTATGCGGGCCCGCTCCGGCCCGACCAGCGCGTGGATGGGCTGGCGTTGCGCCTTTTGCACCCGGGCGGGACCGTGTCCATGGCACGCATGGCCCAAATGCTGGCGGTGAGCCGGTCCACGGTCAAAGCCGACCTGGGTGCCCTCAGCGCCCGGTTGCAGGAACTGGGGCTACACCTGGTGAGTAAGCCCGGCAGCGGCCTGCGGGCCAAGGGTCCAGAGGCCGCCGTCCGTTCGGCCCTAGTAGTGTTGGCCTTTGGGCGGGAGGACGGCACTCCCGTTCCAACACCGGCCGCTTGCAGTCTGGCCTTTGACCGGGCTGAACTGGACCTCATGACGGCCGTTGTCGGTCTGGCCGGGCGCTGGCGGGCCCGGGCCGGCATTTTCCTTCCGGACGACAGTTACCGGCACTTGCTTGCTCACCTACTGGTGGCAGTGACCCGGACCCGGGCGGGCTACCGGGTGGAGATTCCACCCGAACGCCTGCCGGTACTGACCCGCACCCCGGAGTGGCACCACCTGCTGGTGCTGGCCTCCCAGGTAGAAGCGGCCACCGGGGTCAGCCTGGAGCCTGCCGACCTGGGACTCATTGTCCTGGCGGTGCTGGGCTCCGCCCAGCGGTGGGCAAATGGTGGCCGCGATCTGGCCGTAGACACCCGCCGCTATGTTGACATCCTGCTGGCTGAAGCCAGCGCCGTCCTAGGGCTGGACCTTACCTGCGATGCCGAACTCAGGTCGGGTGTCGAGGACCACCTAGGACCCGTGTTCCTGCGCCGGCGGCTGGGCCTGGTGGCCGGAAATCCCCTGACCCACGAAATGCAGCGCAGGTATCCGCTGGTGTACGCGGCGGCGGCGGCCGGGTGCCGCCTGGCCGGTTACCAGGTGGGCGTCCAGTTGGGGACCGGGGAGGTGGCATTTCTGGCCATGCACCTAGGTGCCGCTCTGGAACGCGCCGAACGACGGCAGGTCCGCCGGGTACTGGTGGTCTGTGCCAGCGGGTTGGGTTCGGCTCGACTGCTGGCCGCCCAGCTGGAGCGGCACTGCATAGGCCTGGAGATAGTATCTGCCGTGGCCCTGGCCCACCTATCCCGGGAGGGTCTGGCCGGGGTGGATCTGGTGGTTTCCACCGTACCATTGGACCTGGACTGCCCGGTAGTGCAGGTTAGCCCGCTGTTGGAGGCCGCCGACCTGGAACGCCTCGCCGCCCGGGGAGTAGGGCGGCGGCGTGTTTTCGGGAGCACCGGCCCCGGGCAAGTGGCCACCGTGCTCAGGCTGGTGGAAAGACACGCCCAAGTGCATGACCGGGAGGGGCTAAGGCATGACCTTGAGCAGTTGTTTGCCCCGCGGTCCCTGGCCAGCCTGCCCGTGCCTGCCGTGGACATAGCCTCCGTGGCCGTTGCCCTTAAAACCCAGGTGGAGGTGGACGCAACGGCGCTGGAACGGTTCGTCATTCACCTGGAGCTGGCCATGGAGCGCGCCCGCCACGGGATCTCGCTGGACCGTCTCCCGCTGGCATCGTTCCGGCCTGAGCTTCTGGAAGCAGTGCGTGGTGCGGTTGGTCCCGGGGTGCTCCCGGAAGAGGAACTGGAACTCCTGGCAGGCGTGCTGGCATCGCCCTCGCCGGGTCCCGAGGCACTGCCGGCGCAGGTGGCGGCCGGTGTGGCCCGTGAACTGGGGCTTGACGACCGCGAGCAGTTGCTGCTGGGCCGGGCACTGCGGGCCGCCGTGGCTGGCGCCAGGAGCGTGGGCATGGAGTTTCCACCTGCGGCACAGGCAGCCCTGGCCGCCCACCTGGCGGCGGTGAACCTGCGCGGCGCCCGGCTGCGGGAAGTACCGCTGCCGCCCGAGCTTAGGGACCAGCTGGACCCCGCGTGCCTGAGGGCCGGCGAGGCCATGGCGGAAGCCGTTGCTGCCGTCATGGGTACCCGGCCCCGGAGCTGGGAGGCCGAACTCCTGGCCGTGCACGCGGGTGCCGCCCGTCTCCACGGTTTGCCCTGCCCTACAAAGTGAGCCAGGCTGCACCGACGGCCCTACACAGGATGGTCGACGCCGGCACCCCCTGCGTGCGGGTATCCATTGCACCAACTCGACCCCGGCATGCACCGCCCTGTGACCAGAGTGGGGGGTGCCAGGGGACGCAAGCCCCGGCCTGCCCAAATGGCCGACAGCACGCAGATCATCCTGGAAGGGGGCAGGGACCTTGACCACCCGGATTCGGGGCAGGTGATGGCCATGAGGCCGGGGCATCGCCACGTGGTGGCGAGAGGTCGTCTCCCGGCCTGTGTCCTTCGGGTCGTGTCTTTGGTGCTCGTGGTAGTGGGTCACGTGTCACCCGGGGGAACCTGCCTCGAGAGAGACGGTTTACACCGGCGATGGCCAGGGCGACGGTAAGCCCAGGCCAGTGGCCAGGGCGGGCCAGCCCGCAGGAGGAAAGCCCGGGTGCAGCGAAGCAGAGGTTGAGGTGGTGCGGTTGAAGGTCCGGCGTGCCCTGGCTCTGGTGCTGGCCATCGTCATGCTGGCGGTCGTGGCGGTGGGAAGCAGGTTGTTCTACTCCCTGGTGGTCGTAGAGGGACTCCTGCCCGGCGGCGACGGGGGCTACCTGGGGCGACTCTGTCCCGAGCCCACCCGACAGGTTATCGAACTGGAGGGTGCCCGCCCTTTCTCGGCTCACCTCTACCTGCCGGCCCGGCGCCGGACCGGCCAAGCGGCGGTGCTTTCGGTACCGCTCGCGGCCGACCTGGCCGAGAACCCAGGTATTGTGGCTGCTGCCCGGTCGCTGGCCCGGGCGGGCCTGGTAGTGCTGGTGCCTTCCCCGCCCGTGGACTTTGACAGTCTACTGGAGCCCGTAGATGATGGCGACCTCCAGGTGGCGCTGGAGTACCTGAGCGGTCTGCCCGGGGTGAACCCACGCCGCCTGGGCTTGATCGGGGTTAGTTACGGCAGTGGACCGGTGCTCCGGGTGGCCGCGTCGCCGCCGTGGCGGGACCGGCTGGCCTTCGTGGCCACCCTTGGCTCCTACTACCACCTGCAGCACATGGTCCGGTACGGTACCACCGGGTATCACCAGTATGGAGAGGAACGGTATTACCGCCAGCCCGACCTACTGGTAAGAAACCTCATGGCCGCCGTGCTGTTTAACTGGCTGCCCGACCCCGCAGACCGGGAGCAGCTTTTGGCCCATGAAGCCACACTCCTGGCCGGCCACATCCCTCCCGAACTCGCCTATGGGCTCAGCCCGGGCGGGGCGGCCATGTACCGGGTGGCGGCCAACGTCGACGATGATGCTTTCTACGAACTCTACCAGGCCATGCCCGGGGAGGTGCGCAGGCGCTTAGATGAACTCTCCCCGGCTTCCGTGGCCGGTGCTGTGCGGGCCCGGGCCTTCCTGATCCATGCCCGGGAGGATGCCTACGTCCCTTTCACCGAATCTCTCTACCTGTACCGGGCCCTGTCGCGCACCTCCCGGCCCCGCCTGGTGCTGGTGGGTTTCCTGGAACACGCCTTGCCCCAGGAAAGATCTGCCTGGGAGCTTCTGCGTTCTCACCTGCGGGACGCGCTGGCCTTGCTCTCCCTGATCTACGCCTTGCTCGGGACATGAATGACAGGAAGGGGTAAAGCAAGATGATTTCCGCCCACCTTTCTGCAGGCGTGGAAGACTTGGCCCGGGTGTTCCGGGAAGACTCCGGTGTGCGGGCCATGTTCATCGGCGGCTCCCTGGCCTCCGGTCGTGCCGATGAGCATTCGGACATCGACGCCTACATCATCGCTGCCGATGACGCCTTTGAGCGGGTGGCCGCGGAGTCCACGATCCGGCTGGGCATGGCCGGAACCCTCCTGTTTGTCAAGCGCGTCGATTACGGCTTCCCCATGGATATCTTCATCTACGAAAACGGCACCCGCGGTGAACTGGACATCGGGAAGAGCTCCCAGTTTCACCACCTGCATTACCGACCGTATACCGTGATCTTTGACCGGGACGGACTGCTGGACGGATACGTCTTTCCCGGCTTCGGCACCGGCACCCGGGGCCCGGAGTGGCTCCTGGACACGCTGGAATGGGCGTGGCGCGAAGCCCTAGGGGCCCGAGGGTACCTGGAGCGGGGCGACCTCTGGTCTGCGGCACAAAAGATTGTTGCGGTCCGGTGCCGGGTTGCATCCTTGCTCCGGTGGGTGTCCGATCCTTCCGGACCGGTCCATTCCAGCTGCCACCGCCTGGGTGAGATCCTGCCGGGACCGGCACGGGAGGCGTTCAGTGGCAGCTTCTTCACCCTGGAGGCCCGGTCCATGGCTAGGGCGCACCGGTGCCTGTGCGAGTTCCTGCAGGTCTTGGCCAATACCGGGCCGCTGGACGCCGCCGCCCGGGCCCGTCTCCAAAAGCTCACCGCGCTGGCGGAGCTCAACACCAGTGACCTGGACACGTGGAAACACTAGTGCCAACAGCTAAGGGAGGAAAAAGAACATGAACAAGCGCATGGTCAACCCGGAGATCGGCTACCCGCTGTACCCCATAATCCTGGTGGGAGCCGGGGAGGTGGGGGGAGAGATGACCCTTTCCACCATCACGCTGGCGGCCCACGTCTGCGAGCGCCCGCCCAAGATGGCCATTGGCGTCATGCCCGCCCGCCAGACCCACCAGCTCATTGAGCGAACAGGTGAGTTCACCTGCAACATGCCGCTGGATACCTGGGTAGAGTTGAGCGACTGGGTGGGCACCAGGTCCGGGCGGGACTATGAGAAGTTCGAGCGCTGGGGCATCACGCCGGTGGTCGGGCAGAAGGTCAAGGCTCCCATGGTCGCGGAATCCCCCTTGAGCCTCGAGTGCGTGGTGGAACAGAAGATCAGCCTGGGGAGCCACGACCTCTTTATCGCCGGTGTGGTTGCCGCGCACATCCGGTCTGAATACTTGGAAGGTGACCGGCTGGCCCCGGGTCGCCTCATGACCTTGGTGCAGCTGGTGGGCTATTGCCGGGCCGGGGAGTACCTGGACCGGTTGGGGTGCACGGAGTAGGTGGCGGTTAATAGGACAGCCGTTTCCGCATTGGCATGCTGGGAAAAAGCCACATTTTGCTGGGAGGTTTCCTTGGGGCTGGGCTCGAACCTGTACTGGTAGCTGGTACGAGGGGAAGGATCCAGATGCACCTGGGGGTTTTAACCAGTGGCGGTGACGCTCCCGGCATGAATGCTGCCATCCGGGCGGTGGTGCGGGCGGGCATCTTCAACTCATGCCGGGTCACAGGGATCCGGCGGGGGCTCTTGGGCCTCATGGCCGGCGAGGCCCAGCCCATGGACCTGGGCTCGGTGGCCGACATCATCTACCGGGGCGGTACCATCCTGCACACCGGCCGGTCGCCGGATTTCCAAAACGGGCAAGGACTTCCGTCCGCCCTGGAGGCAGTGCGGGCGTTGGGACTGGACGGGTTGGTGGTGATTGGCGGCGACGGGTCGGCCCGGGCCGCCCTCAAGTTGGCCCAGGCCGGAGTGCGCGTAGTGGCCATACCAGCCACCATCGACAACGACGTGCCCGGGTCAGATGACAGCATCGGTTTTGACACAGCCGTGAACACCATCGCCGGCTCGGTGGACCGGGTGCGAGATACCGCCACGGCGCTGGAACGGGGGTTTGTCATCGAGGTTATGGGCCGCGACAGCGGTCACCTGGCCCTGGCGGCGGGCGTCGCCACGGGCGCCGAGTCCATACTGATTCCAGAGTTTCCCACCAGCATGGACCTGGTATGTCAAAGGCTGAAGAGGGGCTTGGAGCGAAACAAGCTCCATTCCATCATCATCGTGGCCGAGGGCGTGGCCCCGGCCCAGGTAGTTGCTGACCAGGTTAAGGAGAAGTCGGGCATGGAGCTGCGCGTGACTGTTCTCGGATACGTACAGCGCGGCGGCTCTCCCACTGCCGCTGACCGTATCCTCGCCAGCCGCCTGGGAGAACACGCCGTGGAAGTCCTGCTGGCGGCCAGGCACGGCATATTCATCGGCACCCGGGGCAACCAGACCGTCGAGTGTGACCTGGAACAGGTGGCTCGCGCCCGCAAGGAAATCGACCAGGCCATGTTCCGCCTGGCCCACGTGTTATCTATATAAAGCGTCCTTACACGTGGGTGCCGGCCAGACTGGCAAAACCACATCGTAAGATGGGAGAGACAAGATGGAATACCGTGCTGATGTGACCGTCGTCAACCAGGTCGGGCTACATGCACGTCCCGCCGCTAACTTAGTCAAAGAAGCCATGAAGTACCCGGCCAAGATCCGCATCGAGGCGGGAGATCGCAAGGCCGACGCCAAGAGCATTCTGCAGGTGCTGGCCTTGGGGGTCAAGAAGGACACCACGGTGACGCTGGTGGCTGAAGGCGAACGGGCCGAGGAAGCCCTGGGTGCCCTGGTGACGTTCATCGCATCCGGGTTGGGTGAAGGCCCTTGAAGGACAGGCTATTCCTAAAAGGCATCGGGGTATCTGCCGGAGCCGTCCTGGGACGTGCCCGCCACTACCAGGGACTCGGCAAACTCCCCGGCCCCAGGAGCATCACCCCGGCCGAGGTTGAGACCGAACTGGCCCGGTTTAGAAAGGCCGTTTCGGAAGCCGACGGGCAGCTCCAGGCGCTGGTGGCCAAGGTTGCCCAGGAGTCCAGCGAGGCATCGGAGATCTTCGAAGCCCACCGCCTGATCCTGGCCGACCCGGCTTTTGGCGAGGGCGTGGAGGAGAGAGTCAAGGCCGGGCTGGAAGCACCCGAGACTGCCGTCTTGGCCGTGGCCCAGGAGCAGGCGGCCGTGCTCCGGTCCCTGGACGACGAGTACCTGTCCCAGCGGGCCCAGGATATCCTGGACGTAGGCGCTCGCCTGGCCCGCGTCATCGCCGGGCAGCCCACCGGCCCGGGCGAGTTCCCGGCCGAGCCCGGCTCCATTGTGGTGGCCGTGGACCTCACTCCCTCGGATACTGCCGGCATGAACCGCGCCCACGTGGCTGCCATTGTGCTGGCTGCGGGCGGGAAGACTTCCCACACCGCCATCCTGTCGCGTTCGTTGGGCATACCCGCCGTGGTGGCCCTGGGCGATGTGAGTGCCATCACCGAAGGAGCCAAGCTGAGTGTGGATGGGGACCAGGGGACGGTCATCGTCAACCCCAGTCTCGAGGACGAGAGGGTCCATGCCGAGGCCACCCGGGCGCAGGCTGCCCGCCGGGAGGAACTCGCCCGGCTCCGCGACCTTCCGGCCACGACCACCGACGGTCACCGGGTAGCCCTCTGGGCCAACATCAGCGGCCCGGCGGACGTGCCGCTGGCGCTGGACGCGGGCGCCGAGGGCGTGGGACTCTACCGCACCGAATTCCTGTTCATCGGGCGTTCCCAGACCCCAACGGAGGCAGAGCAGTTTGCCGCCTACCGGGACGTGCTGCAGGGGATGGGCGGGCGGCCGGTGGTCATCCGCACCTTGGACGTGGGCGGGGACAAGGACCTGCCCTACCTTAACCTCCCGCCCGAGGCCAATCCCTTCCTGGGCTACCGGGCCATCCGGCTATGCCTGGACGAGGAAGAACTCTTCGGAACCCAGCTCCGGGCACTGTTGCGCTCCGCTCCCCACGGGGACTTG
The DNA here is from genome assembly GCA_040756655.1 of Bacillota bacterium. Classification (GTDB taxonomy): domain Bacteria; phylum Bacillota; class Sulfobacillia; order UBA8153; family UBA8153; genus JBFLYN01. Next base: position 810 of record JBFLYN010000006.1, on the reverse strand, counting down.
CGCATCATGTTCCCCATGGTCATATCCGTGGAGGAACTCCTGGCTTGTCAGAAGGCCCTGGCGCAGGCCCGGGAGGAACTGGCCCGGGCGGGCGTGGAAGTGCCGCCGGTGCAGGCCGGCATCATGGTAGAAACCCCGGCCGCGGCCGTCATTGGAGATGCGCTGGGCAAAGTGTGTGATTTCTTCAGCCTGGGCACCAACGACCTGACCCAGTATGCCCTGGCCGTGGACCGCATCAATGAGCGCGTGAGCGCGCTCTACGATCCTTTCCACCCGGGCGTGGTACGGCTCATCGCCCGTACCATTGAGCACGGGCATCTTGCAGGCATCGAGGTAGGTATGTGCGGGGAAATGGCGGGCATGGCCCTGGCCGCCCCGCTGTTGGTGGGCATGGGTATGGACGAACTGAGCATGGCGCCGCCCGACATCCCGGTGGTAAAGGAAGTCATCCGCTCCATGAGCATGGAGACGGCCAAGCAAGCGGCGCGCGACGCTCTCCAAATGGGCACTGCCCAGGAGATCCGGTCCATGCTGGCGGAGAGGTTCCCGTTGGCAGCCGCCCTGGCCCGCTAAGAGTCGTACGTAAACGAGAAGGTGGCAGCCGGCCGGCTGCCACCTTCAGCCTATCCTGCCTCATCCGAAGTTCCGCTTGAGCCAGAGATAGAAACAGGCTCCTACTGGCATTAGGCCGAAGTTCCGCTTGATTCAGAGCTAGATATAGGTGCCTAACTGGCCTCTTGGCGGACGGGATCTATTTGGTACTGGGTACAGCCCTGCTGTCGAGCTTGAGACCGAGTAATGCCAGGGCCC
>JBFLYN010000005.1:0-104098 GCA_040756655.1 Bacillota bacterium | reverse complement strand
CAAGGTGCCCAGGGTGCTAAGCCTGGCCGGGTTCTCGCCTGATATCTATCTCGATGTCAAAGAACGAAGCGAATATTTTACATAAATTAACTACTGAAATTTTGCGATTTAGGGTGTCGAAAGCCTGCTACAAGCAACTGGCCAAGGTGGAACAGGCCTTCCGGACCCTCAAGGGCGTGGACCTCAAAATACGGCCCAGCTACCATCGCTTGGAGCACCGGGTGCGCGCGCACGTTCTCCTGTGTATGCTGGCCTACTATGTGGAATGGCATCTACGCCAGGCGCTGGCCCCCCTGCTCTTCGAGGATGAGGAGCCGGGCGACCCGGCCGCCTCACCGGTGGCTCCGGCCCGCCGTTCCGCCCGGGCGGAAGCCAAAGCGCGCCATCAGCGGCTGGAGGACGGGACGCCGGTGCACAGTTTCCAGACGCTGTTGAAGGATCTAGCCACGCTGGCCCGCCACCGCGTGCAACCCCAACTGCCTGGGGTGCCCGCCTTTGACATGCTCACCCGGCCCACTCCTCTACAGGAACGGGCCCTGGCATTACTGGGTGTCAAGCTGGACAGCGGGGTGGTACCCGGTACCAAGTAGGTCCGGTTGACCATAAGACCAGCTAGAGACCTGTATCTAACTCTGAGTCAAGCAGAACTTCGGCTTAAACGGAGTCCTGGGCATCGCCTACTGGCGAATTTGACACCACACTCTGACATTAAGAGCTCCGGATATGGCAAAGAACGTGCCGCAGGACCATCGTTAGCGGTTTGTAGAGGAACGAAAAAGGGTGTATTGATAATCACGCGCAGAACCGCCCGATGCGGACCCGCATGCCGGGTGGTGTGAGAGGAGGGGGCTAACCGCCCCCTCCTAGTCGATTTCGGCGTGCTCCTGGAGGAGTTCACCCGGGTGTCCGCCACGCACTCTTGGGTCACCGCCCAGGTGGGTATGGACAACCCGTGTCCTCGGCCGGGCAACTACCCCGCCATGGATCCTCCCTTGCTTTTGGTCCTCCATCCCGGCCTGCTGCGCCGGGGGAGCTTTCTGCCGACCATTGACCAGGCCTACCCTGCCGCCCTAGTTACTCGCGGGGCATGGAGGCCCGGCCCTCTAGACCGGGTACGGAGCCTGGCGTCCCCGGCGCCCCCTGGGTGAAGCAGGGAAAGCTATTTGGGGAGTCGAAGGATATACTAGGTTTTTAATCCCAGTTCAAAGGAGTGACACCTGTGTCCGAACGCAAAGTCATGTTGCACGAGCTTACCCGGAGCGCATTTCAGGCGTGGCTTGCCCAGGATACGCCGGTGGTGATCATCGCCGTCGGCTCCATCGAACAACACGGGCCGCACCTGCCGCTGGGCACCGATTCGCTGGGAGCGGTAGCGGTAGCCAGCAAGGTGGCTGCTGCCAGCGGGGCCTTGGTGGTTCACCCGTGCTGGCCGGGATACTCGCCCCACCACATGGGCTTTCCCGGCACGGTAACCTTCAAATTCGACACCCTGCGGGCAGTCCTCATGGACACCATCGAAAGCTTGGTGCACCATGGGGTCAACAAGATCCTCCTAATGAACTTTCACGGGGGCAACCGGGAAGTAGTGGCCAGCGTGGAGCGACTGGCGCGGCGCCAGTTTGGCGCCCAGGTCGTCAACGCCGTGATGCCAACTGGTTCCCGGACTCCCGAGGAGACCAACCGCCAGCAGGAGCTCATGGACGTGCACTCCGGCGCCGGTGAGACCGGCTTTGCCCTGGCCGAATTCGGTCACCTGGTGGAAATGGAACGGGTGCACAACTGGAAGCCCAGCATGAAACTGCCGGCCGAGCTCAAGAAGCTGGCGGATGAGGGTGTGGACCGGAGCATCCTGGCCAACCTGGTATTCCTGTACCTGAACAACAGCCATGAGTTCACCGCCGACGGCATCTGGGGCTACGCTGACCCCAACGATGCCGACCCGGAGCGGGCGGCAAAACAGGTGGAGGAGATGGTGCAGCGCGCAGCCGAGTTCATCGCCGCGTGGAAGCGCCTGCCCTGACGGCCGGCGGGCAGGGCCACGAGTATTCCTGGGGCCTTGCCCATCCCAGGAGCCAGGTGTTGCCGGGGCAGAACGCCAGCTGGCCACCAGTTGCCCGGAGCGGGCCATGGCCTGGGCAGCGAGCCAAACTGGAGGCCGCCGGAGAGGCTAAACGGGCACAAAAAGCCAAAGGGGGCCGCGGGCCCCCTTGGTATGTTCAGAGCCGTCGGGCCTAGGCGATCTTTACTGCCCGGGGCCTGGCTTCATCTGCCTTGGGTAGGCTGATGCGCAGCACTCCGTTGTCAAATGAGGCCGTAACCTCATCCGCCTTCACGGGGACGAACAGGCGGATGCTGCGGGAAAAGCCCCCTTCGAACCGTTCTTTCCACAGGGCCTTGCCGTTTTCCGCAGATGCGGTCCGGCCGCTGATGCTGAGACTTTCGTTGGTTACTACCATGTCGACATCGTCTTTGGCCACGCCGGGCAGATCCACCAAGACCACGAGGTTTTCGCCCTTGGAGATTACGTCCAGGGTGGGGAAGGTCCCCTCATACCGGGTGCCCGGCCAGGTACGGAGCAGGCTATCGGCAAGCAACCGGTTAACATCGGTGCGAATCCCATCTAGATCCTGCCGCTCCGTTCGAACCAGATCTGCCATGGAAAACCAGATCCTTTCAGGGGTGTTAGCACTCGCACATCTGGAGTGCTAAGTGCTTCTAGTATTTTCTGTGCCAGAAGTCCGGCCAACCGTGCAACCCGGCTGACGGGCAAACCAGGACGCTGTTGGGCGCCGGGGTACTACTATGGGAAAATGCGGGCCCCAATTGAAGTCTTACGGTGCCCAGCTGGCACTGGCGCGGTGTTTCGTCGGCAACACCCCTCGTGGCCTTGGAGATGGACTGAATGGCGCGGAGTCGGTAGAAGCCGTGGCTTCATGCCCGCGTGCCCGGGGCGGCAGACTATGGTACTATGGACATGCGGGACGCGTTGCCCTGGTGTGCCAGCAAAGCTGCGCCTGAGGCTAGCGGCCCAAGCGGGACCCTTTCCCGGTGGGGTAGAGCTGGAGAGGGCCAGCGGGCCGGGGAGCCGGGAACCGTCCACCGGGGTCGTCCGGGTACGTAGGGGCAGTCGGTAAATAGGTGGGGCAAAGGAGGCAAAGTCCGCCATGAGGGTAGGCGTGCTGGCGTCCGGACGCGGAAGCAACCTGCAGGCACTGGTGGACGCCTGCGAGAAGGGGCGCATTCCTGCGCGCATCGTTGTGGTCATAAGCAACAATTCCCGGTCCGGAGCCCTGGCACGTGCCGCCCGGGCTGGCATCCCTGGTTACCACCTCAGCGCTCACACTCACCCAGAGCCGGGGGAGCTGGACCACGCTGTGTGCCAGACCCTGGAGAAGCACCACTGCGACCTGGTGGCGCTAGCCGGCTACATGAAGAAGCTGGGTCCTGCAACTCTAAAGACCTACCAAGGCCGGATTGTAAACATCCACCCGGCGCTGCTGCCCCGCCATGGTGGGCACGGCATGTACGGCATGCACGTACACCAAGCGGTAATAGCGTCGGGCGATGAGTACAGCGGGGCCACTGTTCACCTGGTCACCGCCGAGTATGACCAGGGGCCGGTGCTGGCCCAGTGCCGGGTACCGGTCCGGCCGGGCGATACTCCGGAAACCCTGGCCGCCAGGGTCTTGGCCGTTGAGCACGAGCTCTACGTGGAAACCCTGGGACGCATCGCCCGGGGAGAGCTGCCATTGCTTCTTCCAACTTGAGCTGGACTTCCCGGTTGCCGGGGCAGCGGGTTGGCGCTGAGTTCTCGTGGAATGAAAAGCACTGTTGCATTATGAAAAGCTCTTAGCTCCCAGTGTCGAAACCTCCTTCACCAACACTTGGTAGAGGAGGGAGAACCCTGTGTCTGAGCAAGCGTCGTCTCGGGAGTCATGTCCGTGTACCTCGTCGGGATCCTTCTCATCGGGTTCAGGTTGCGAAAGCAGGTTGCAGTCTTTGATGACTTCATCCTGAGCGGCCGGGGATTGCCCTGGGCAGTTCTGAGCATGACCATGCTCGCCACCCTGGCCAATGCCCAGCAGACCCTGGGCATCGCCGGTTTCGCCTACACCGGCGGGCTGTCGTTTCTGTTCTGGTTTTTCGTCATCGTCAACGTGGTCATCTACCCTACCATCAAGCGCCTGGGTACCTGGTACCGGCAGTTCTCCCACCGTAGTTGATTTGGCCGAAGCCCGGTTTCCCGGCAGTCCTCGCCTGGTGGTACTCATGACATTCTGGCAGGTCTTGTGGGGAGTGTTCAGCATCGGGATCTGCCTGTTCGGCGGAGCCCTCTTGGTGGAATCGGTGTTTGGAGTTCCCTGGCAGCTGGCCCTGTTCATCGTGCTGACAGTCTCGCTAGCGTACACCATCATGGGCGGGCTCAGGGCCGTGGTTATCACCGACGTGGCCCAGTGGGTAGTGATCACCCTGGGCACTGCCCTCTTTGTGCCGTTGGTGTTCGCCCGGCACGGCACGTTCACCACCTTCTTTAGCAACCTCCTGGGCGCCCGGGGCTTCTCGCCGGGGACCGGCGTTGGACTCTGGCCCGGCTTTACCGACATTTTTACTCTTCCCCCGGGGATGCTCTGGCCCCTGATCGGCTTTGGCATCGCCGGATCGCTGTGGATTCCCATTGACCTTGGTTTCATGCAGCGCATGCTGGCGGCGAAAAACCCCAACGAAGGCCAGAAGGGGTCACTCATGTTCCTGGTTACCATAACCCTCTGGGCCACGCTCATGCTGGCCCTGGGCGGGTACGGGCGAGGGCTTTTCCCCGGGTTGGACAACCCGGACACGGTCATCATCCACCTGGCCAGGGATTCCATGCCCCTGTTGGGTGCCGCGCTGTTCGTGACGGCGGTAGCGAGAGCCGTCATGTCCACGGTGGACACCTACCTGAGCGCCGCGGCGGCCATCCTGACCCAGAACGTCTACCGGCGGTTCTTCCGGTCGGCGGCGGGGGACGCCCACTACATAGCCGTATCCCGCGCTTTCATCGTGGTCGTCGCACTGCTGGCATTGCTGGTAGCTCCCATGGTCAGCATATCCGGGATCTTCCTCACTGCCCTGGCCATCCAGATGATCATCTGCGTATCCTTGGCACCCATGATGCTCCTGGCCACTTTCTGGAGGCGCCTGAGCGAACCGGTGGCCTTTTGGGGCAACCTGGTGTCGGCCGTTGCCACCCTGGCCCTGGTGTTTGCTGCGGGCGGCCCGTCCGCTGCCATGTTCGGATCCGGCCTGCGGGGGGTGCCCGTGATCTTCTACGGGCTGGCCGTGGCTTTGCCCGTGTACATCCTGGGTGGGCTCTTGGTCCCTTCCCGGCCCGAGGCCATAGGCGAGCAGTTCCGGGCCGTGTTTGAAGGCCGGATACAACCGGAACGGGTGTCCAATACCGATATCAAGGTCTTGGGAGGAGCGGTGGCCCTGATCCTGGCGGTCCTCGGTATCCGCGCCAGCATGGGTGGCTTCCCGGCGGCATTCCCCCCATTGGGCGGGAGATCGGCATGGCTCACCGACGCCTACTTGCTGGTGGTGGCTGCCTTTGTCATCGGCATCAGCATGTACACCCTGGTAAAAGCGTACACCTGGGTCCGGTCTGAACTGGAATCGGGCCCCCGGTAGGCCAGGCCACGAGGGCGGTCTGACCCGGCCGCCCTCTTTTTCTTTTGAGCAGGAACCCAGCTTCGAGCAGCGAAGTATCCAAAATTACACCGTTGGAGGGTTCCGCCTGTGTTTTCCGTGGCGGCACTGGCCGTAACACTAGCTGCAGTAGTCGTCCTCAGCCGCCGGGGGGTCCCGCTGGCCGTCGGGCTCATGGGGGGCTCACTGGCCCTGGGCCTGACCACCGGCGTGGAACCCGCGACTACCGGCGCGGCTTTCCTGCGGACCGTGGTAAGGCCCGATGTAGTCAGCCTGGCCCTGGTGGTCTTGGGCCTGAGTTGTCTGGGCAAGGTCATGAGCCAGAGTGGCGCTTTCGACAACCTGTTGTTGGACGCCCGCTCCCTGGTGCAGAACCAGCTGGTGCTCCTGTCTGGCTTCCCGGCCCTCCTGGGCATGCTCACCATCCCGGGTGGAGCCATCATGTCCGCATCCATGGTGGGCGAGATCGGCGACGGTCTGGGCATGAACGGCCACCAAAAGGCAGCGTGCAATAACCTCTTTCGTCACCTCTGGTACTTTGCGTACATGATCCACCCCATGTATGCACTCATCGAGAGCGTCAGCGGGGTGCGGCTCCTGACCCTGTTCAAACTGGGTGTTGGTCCTGCCGCATTGGCGTGGGTAGTGGCGCTGAGGACGTGTGCGCGCCGGGGAGAGCCGGTGCCCGGCCCGCGAGGCCACCGGGGCCAGGCAGCCAGACGGCTGGCCTATTCTGCCCTGCCCATACTGGTGGTGGCCGTGGGGCGAGGAGTGCTGGGCATGAATTTCGTGGGGGCGGTAGTCCTGGGCCTGGCTACGGCAATCTTGTATGGGTGGTCGGGGCCCTGGTACTGGTCACGTTTCCGAGCCCACGTTGGGCTGAGGCTGCGCTTTAAGCCAGACCTCTGGCTCAGCGCCACGGCGGTCGGGGTCATGGTGTTCCAGGAGTTCATTCGTCTCACTGAAGTCAACCGGGGCGTGGCCGCGCTCATCACCGAACAGGGCATCCCGCTGCAGCTGACGGCACTCTTGATCCCGCTCGCCCTCGGCTTGGTGTCCGGCTCCAACCTGGCTGCCGTGGGCATGAGCATTCCCTTGTTTGTGTCGGTGGCACCCCCGGGCATGCTCGACCGCTACGTGGTGTTCGCTTATACTTCTTCCGTGGCCGGCTACATGATGTCGCCCGTGCACCTTTGCCATGTCCTCAGTTGCCAGTATTTCGGTGTCACCCAGGAACGAGTGGTACGGCACATGCTGCCGACCCTGCTCACCCTGGTGGCAGGGTCGGCCCTGCTCCTCCTGGCCTAGCCTGCGCCCCGCACCTTGGGGCCGGGGCACGGCATGCCGGCGTTTTCCCGTGAACTGGGTCGATTCTCTGCAGGAAAACGAAGCCAGGGTGTGGTAACCCTGCCAGGAAAGAGCTGCGGGGGTGTATGCGCGTTGAGTGGACTCGGTCCGGTGCTAGCCCAGCCCGCATCACGTGGCCTGTACCCGGGCCAGAGTCGTCCGGCCATCATCCGTATCCTCCGGATCCACAACCTGGTGGCCGCAGGCCAGTACCCCAACGTGCCCGGCCTGGCTGCATATCTTGAGGTAAGCACCCGCACTGTCGAACGGGACCTGGAGTTTCTCAGAGACTCACTACATGCCCCGCTCCAGTTCAGCCACAGGCGCCGGGGCTACTTCTACAGCGACCAGTCTTTCACCCTGCCCCAGCTGCTCATGAGCGAAGGTGAGCTCCTCTTGGTGCTCTTGAGCTTCCGGTTGCTCGCCCAGTTCCGGGGCACCCCTTACCACGACCGGCTGGTGAAGGCCCTGCACAAGGTCACGCTTCTTCTCAGCGACCAGGTGACCGTTGACCCTAACACCATTTTGGGAGAGGTTTCCTTTCACGTTGATCCCTTGCGGGGAAACGAAGCCTCCGTGGCCGGGGTCTTCAGCGTCATCAGCCAGGCCATTAAGGAACGGGAGACGTTGGATCTCTGGTATGCCGCGGCCAGCACCGGGGAGAAGAGCAGGCGCATGGTCGACCCCTATCACCTGCGCTTCGTAGAGGGAGCCTGGTATGCCATCGCCCATTGCCACCTGAGGCAGACGGTAAGGATTTTCGCCCTGGACCGCGTGGAGGATGTGCGGCCCACCGGCGCTCACTTCCAGATTCCCACGACCTTTTCGCTGGACGAATTCCTCGCGCCGTCTTTGCGCATGGAAGCTGGTCTACCCACCAGGGTTGCCGTGAAGTTCGATGCGTGGGTGGCCCGGTGGATCCGCGAGCGGGTATGGCATGATAGCCAGACCATAGAGGAACTACCGGATGGCAACCTCATCCTGCGCATGACCGTTGCCCTGAACCCGGGCGGCTTTGGAGAGGTCAAACGCTGGGTGTTGCAGTATGGCAGTCATGCCGAAGTGCTGGAGCCCCAATGGTTGCGCGAGGAGATTCGCAAAGAGGTCACCGGGGCCTGCCGGCTGTACCAGTAGAGCCGGGTGATATTTTTCGCGGCCACGCCACCCCGACAGACTGTGTCGGGGTGGCGGTGTTATGCTGGAAAAAAACGAGGGGGAGCGATTATGTCTGGCGCTGAACTCACATTCGGACTGGCGTTGTCCAACGACCACATCCTGGCCGGGGTCCCCACCAACCTGTACGTGCTTTTGGAACTCACCGCGCCGCGGGTGGGTGATCTTTCCCGCCTGCCCCTTAATCTTGCCGCGGTGCTGGACAGGAGCGGGTCCATGGAGGGAAACCCCCTGTCCCAGGTGAAGCGGGCCGCGGAGTTTCTCGTAGACCACCTGGATGTCCAGGACTGCCTGGCGGTGGTCACCTACGATGACCAAGTCCGGGTCGAACACCCCGCCGGGCCGGTCGTAAACCGCGAGGTGGTCAGGTCTGCCGTCAGGAGAATCCAGGCCGGCGGGATGACCAACCTATCGGGCGGGCTTCTGACCGGGGTGGCTCAGGCCCGGATCCATGCGGGCCCCGGGCGCATCAACCGGGTGCTGCTTCTCACCGATGGCCAGGCCAACGTGGGGTTGACTTCGGTCTCGTCCCTGGCAGGTCTCGCCCGCGACCTGGCACAAGGCGGGATTTCCCTCAGCACCATGGGGGTGGGATCCTGGTATAATGAAGACCTGCTCTTGGCCATGGCGGAGGCCGGCAAAGGCAACTACTACTACATCGACTCGGCGGAGAAGCTCCCGGGCATATTCGCCGATGAACTGCAGGGCTTGCTTTCAGTGGTGGCTCAGAGATTGCACGTGCGGTTCCGGGGCCTGGAAGGTGCCCGCATCGGCAGGATCCTCGGAGAGCATGTTCCAGCTGGCGAACAGGCCGCGCTGGCCCTCTCCGACATGTACAGTGGGGAAAACCGGCCTCTCCTCGTAGAGGTCTTGGTACCTCCCTTGGCCCCGGGCAGGTACCAGTTGGTGGAGGTTGAGGTAGAATATGCCAGCGTACCACAGGAGCTGCGGACAGTATCGGTGTGCGGACGCATCGGCCTTGAGGCCACCGTCGACGCGGAGCTGCTGGGCCTTGGACCCAACCTGGAGGTAGTCAAAAAGGTCGAACTGGTCCAGGCGGCCCTGGCCCGGGACGAGGCCATCGCCCGGGCGGACCAGGGGGACCTGAACGGGGCTGCCCTGGTCCTGCACCAGCAATATGCAAGCCTGGCTTCGGCACCTTTCACTCCGTCCGACCCGGACGTGTTGGCAGAACTGACCAATCTCAAGGAGGCGCTGCACGACCTCTCCTCTGGGTATGACCCGGGCGTGCGCAAGAAGATGCAGTTCCAGAGTTACCGGCGCAAAAAGGGCAAGCACTGAATGGGCAGTGCCCGGCCACGCGTGATGTCGTAGGGTGGGCCCGTTCCGGGGAAACCGGGACGGGCTTACTGTCTTTCTCTCGGCGAAACCCGGGTCCAGGTCCGGGTCGGAGCACGCCGGCCCGGTTCAGAGGACACGGTTGCCCACAGGTCGGGTATGGGGTATGATGGTACTGATGGCGCCCCCACAGCGGGCTGCCTGGATCCTGTGAGGACCGGGACAGCAAGGGCACGGGCCTGTTCCCGGTGATGGGAGGCCAGTGCCTTGAAGACCGTGGGCATTGTCGGCGCAGGCCGGGTGGGTCTGACCCTGGGTTACCTTCTCCAATCCCGGGGTTACACCGTGGCCGGGGCCTGCTGCCGTCGTCCTGAGAGTACCAGCCGGGCCTGCCAGGTGTTAAAGTGCCCGGTCGTTCCCGCCCGGGAGTTTGTTCCCCGTTCTGACCTGGTTATCATCGCCACCCCGGACGATGTCATCTCCACGGTGACGGCAACTCTTGCCGCCTCCGGCTGTTTTCGAAATGGCCAGCTGGTCTTGCACACCAGCGGGGCCAGGACCTCGGCCGACCTCCGGGCGGCGGCAGAAGCCGGAGCCTGCACCCTCTCATTTCATCCCCTCCGGGCTTTCCCCCAGTTTCACCCGTCTACCCGCCTGGAAGGCTGCCTGGTGGCCGGGGAGGGGGACACGTCTGCCCTGGACCGGGGAGAGGAACTGGCCAGGGCACTGGGTGCCCGCTGGCAGTGCCTGCGCCCCGGCGCCAAGCTCCGCTACCATGCCGGCGCCGTGATGGCCTGCAACTACCTGGTGGTGCTGCTGGATGCGGCGTACGGCCTCTTGGAAGAAGCGGGCTTTGCACCGGCGCGGGCCCGCGAAGCCCTTGACCCCCTGGTGCGCGGTACCCTGGACCACGTCTTGGCCCTGGGACCGGCGGCCGCACTCACGGGACCTGTGGCCAGGGGCGATGTAGAAACGGTGTCCGGGCACATGGAGCAACTGGACCCCAGCGGCCGCCGGCTCTACTGCCAGCTGGGGTTGCGGGCCCTGGAACTGGCCCGGGCCCAGGGTCTTGATGCCGGCGCAGCCGGGCGCCTGCGCGCTATCTTCGAGGAGGGTTGCAGGTGAAACGTTTTACCGTACTTGATGCGCTGGACAAAAAGGGTCGCAGGGAGAAACTGACCATGCTCACGGCCTACGACTACCCCACCGCCCGCATCCTGGACCAGGCCGGCGTGGATATGATCCTAGTGGGCGATTCCCTGGGCATGACGGTGCTGGGATACGAGGACACCTTGGCTGTGACCATGGCGGACATGATCCACCATGCCCGGGCCGTGGTGCGGGGTGCCCAGCGCCCGTTGGTCGTGGTGGACATGCCGTTTATGTCCTACCATGCAGGCGTCGAGCGTGCGGTGCTCAACGCCGGTCGCCTCATCCAAAGCACTGGGGCTCAGGCCGTGAAAGTAGAGGGAGGGGCCGGGGTGGTCGCTTCCATCCGCGCCATCCGTGAGGCCGGCATCCCGGTCATGGGCCACCTGGGGCTGACGCCCCAGTCCGTTCATGCCCTCGGCGGCTTTCGAGTGCAGGGCCAGGACCCGGCCGCCGCTCGTCGCCTCTTGGAAGATGCCCGAAGGCTTGAGGATGCCGGGGTGTTTGCCCTGGTGCTTGAGTGTGTGCCCCGCCAGCTGGCCGCCCTGGTTACCACGCGTGCCCACGTGCCCACCATAGGCATTGGCGCCGGGGAGGGCTGCGATGGCCAGGTCCTGGTAACCCATGACCTGCTAGGAGTGTACCAGCGGTTCACTCCCAGGTTCGTGAAGGTTTATGCCCGGCTTTACCATGAAGCCAAAGCCGCCGTGGAAGCATACATCGGTGAGGTGAAGAACGGGAGCTTTCCTGGCCCCGAGCATGGTTTCGACATGCCGGGAGAGGTCTGGGACGAGATTAAGGGGGGTTGAGCGTGCAGGTTTTGGGTTCAGGGTTGGCACTCCGTCAGGTGGTGGCCGGGGCCCGGGGCGAGGGCGGGAGCGTGGGGCTGGTTCCTACCATGGGCTTTTTGCACCGGGGCCACGTTTCGCTGCTGCAGCGGGCCCGGGCCGAAAACCAGCTAGTGGTTATGAGCAACTTTGTAAACCCTCTCCAGTTCGGTCCTGCCGAGGATTACGCCGCCTACCCCCGCGATCCCGGGGGCGACGCCAGGCTGGCTGAGGCGGCCGGGGTCGACGTGGTCTTCCAGCCGGACCCGGAAGCCATGTACCCAGCGGGTTACGCCACCCACGTGGACGTGGAGGGACTGGGTAGCCGCCTGTGCGGCCGGTACCGGCCCGGCCACTTCCGGGGTGTGGCCACGGTGGTCCTCAAGCTCTTCAACTTGGTCCAGCCGGACCGGGCCTATTTCGGCCTCAAGGACTACCAGCAGGTGCTGGTGATCTCCAGGATGGTGCAGGACCTGGACGTGCCGGTAAGGATCATCGCCTGCCCTACAGTCCGGGACCAGGATGGTTTGGCCCTCAGTTCCCGCAACCGCTACCTTTCCCCTCGGGGCCGGGCGGCGGCACCGGTTCTGTACCGGGCCCTGCGATTAGGAGAGCAGGCCATCGCCAGTGGCGAGCGTGATGCTGCCCGGGTAAGGGAGGTCATCCGGGCCCAGTTGGCCACCGAACCCCTGGTGGAAGTGCAATACGTGAGCGTGAGCCATGCCGGCACCCTGGAAGAGCTGGACGTGCTCAAGGGCCAAGTTCTCCTGGCACTGGCCGTTCGCGTGGAGGGAACCAGGCTCATAGACAATGTGGTAGTCGATGTCCAAGGTCCCGGGGCCAGCGCCGGCCCAGCCGGAGCATGACATGGACGTGAGCAGGCGCATCAGGCTCGACCAGGCGCTGTTGGCCCAGGGCCTGGCCGGTGATTTGCGCGAGGCCACCGGCCTGATCCTGGCGGGCCGGGTGTTCTCCGGCGACCGGTGCCTGGACAAGCCGGGGCTGAAAGTGCGTCCAGAGGATAGACTGCGCGTGCGAGGACTTACGCCCTACGTGAGCCGGGGAGGAGAGAAACTGGCAGCAGCCCTGGAACACTTCCGGGTGGACGTGACTGGGCGCGTCGCCCTGGACTGCGGCGCGTCGACCGGGGGATTCACCGATTGCCTACTGCAGGCCGGTGCCCGACTGGTCTACGCCGTGGATGTGGGGCACGGGCAGCTCCACTGGCGGCTCAGGCAGGACCCCAGGGTGCGGCACATGGAGCGCACCAACCTCAGCGATGTCCGCGACCTGCCGGAGCCACCCAGTCTGGTTACCCTGGACCTTTCGTACCTGTCGCTGCGCACTGCCGTTCCGCTGGCCGCCCGGCTTCTGGACGCAGGTGAAGCCCCCCCTGAGATAATCACCTTGGTAAAGCCCCTTTTTGAGCTCCGCACCAGCCGCATACCGGACTCCTCTGCCTACCGGGGACTCCTCGAAGACCTCGTGGCCGCATTCCAGTCCACGGCGTTTCCCGTACACGGACTGATGCGGTCGCCCTTGCCTGGTTCGTCCAAGACGGTGGAGTTCTTCCTGCAGCTTAGGCCGGGCGCCCCTCCGGACTTGGAGCCCCAGCTGCAGGCTGCCCTGAACTTGGTTTGATCAACGTCCGGCGGACACCTGCCGGTGTGGCCGGGTGCGGTGGTGATGGGAGGAAAAACCGGACTTACGCGGACCGGCAGAACCTGCCTGCCGGGCTATCCAGGGCGAGCTCTTGTCGTCGCTCCCCGGGCGTAAGGTTGTGGACCATAGCACTTTCCAGCCGTCCATTGCCTGGGTGTCGGGACGTTTCGCCGTTACTGGCCGGCCCGGCCGGGGTTGGCCCGGGATTCCTCCAGGCGGTTAACCAGATCTTCTGGTCCCCAAGGTAGGTACTGGAATATCTCCTCCTCCAGGGCCAGTATGGCCGGCAGGGCTTGCCGGAATTCGGCGGCGTGGCCCGGGTAACGCAGGCATAGGTCCTCCACTCGCTCCTGCAGGGAGAGCACCTTGCCGGTGCATACCTTGTCGGCATAGAACACCAGCTTTTCTTCCCAGGTCTGGGGACCTTCTCCGGTCAGGATCAACCCGGTCAGGTGGCGTTCTGCTACTGGGCCCAGGACGGGCCAACCTTCGCTTTCCAGGACCAGGCGGGAAGCCCGGTGATGATGCTGCGGGTCCACTGCCTTGCCTATGTCGTGAAGTAGGGCACCAGCCCGGACCACCTGCGTGTTTATCGGCACTCCCGCCTGCCGTAGCCCGGCGGCCAAGAGTGCAGCCACTTCTGCCGTGAGCCGTCCGTGGGCGACGATACCGGGGTGCACCCGGTAGCGCTCGAGGAGGCGGTGGCATTCGACCGGGGTAGGTACCGCCCCTGGGTTTTCCCAGCCGAACCACAGGCACACCTCATCCCGCTCCCGGTCCCGGTTGGAGTAGAAGCGGTCGCAAAGACCCCACAGGTCCAGGCCCAAGGCGCGGCAAAAGGCGATGGCCGGGGCGTTGGTGGTCTGGGTCTCCACGTACAGCCCGCGTGCCCCCATGGACCCGGCCCACGCCTGGGCAGCTGCCATGAGTGCCGTCCCTATCCCCCGGCGCTGGTGACCGGGATGGACGATGAGGTTCCAGACCCGCACCAGGTTGTGCCAGGCCACCCAGCTGAACTCAATAACTCCCACCGGGCATGCCCCGGATTCGGCCACCAGCACCCGGCTGTCCCCGGCATGCTTTTGAAACAGCGCGTAGCTGTGCCTGACCGTGGCCGGCTCGTCCAAGAGCACCGGCTCCAGCACAAACCCCACGCCCGTTCCGGGCTCTTGCAGGCGGTAGACGAAACTGGTGGTGTACTCAAACGGGATGGCCCGGGTAACCCGGTCGCTTTCGCCGGGCGCCAGTGCCAGGATGGTAAAAGGCTGGCTCATGGTGTAGGCCCGGCTGCCCGGGCACTCCCTTTCTGGTCAGGACCGGGCCACCCATGACGAAGTGGCGCGAGCCTGCCGGTTTTCGATGTGGAACAGGGCGTGGTAGAGAAGGCTTCCCAGCACGCGCAACCCCGCGCACAGGAGGAAGGTGTCCCTAAAGCCTATCCTGCCCAGCAACGTCACACCGATGATCGGGGCGATGACGCTGGAGCAATTCACCACCGTAGTGTAGGAGGCGATGTAGGTGGTCCGGTGGTCTTCGGGGGTTACCTCCAGGAGGTAGTTGAACAAGGACAGGCTGATCCCCGAGATAATCGAACCTGTGAGCAGGTTGAACACCACCAGGGTAGGCAGGTTCCTGGAGAAGGCATAGATGACCGGGATGACAAACATGCCCGTGCTGGACACGCTCAGGGTACGCAGGTGGCCGTGGCGGTTGGCGTGACGGGCCCAGAACCCGAACCCGATGAGGGCACCCCCGGTATTGGACAGATTGAGGAGGCTGATCCACAGGTTGTTGGCTCCCAGCTCCCGCACCTGGTAGAGGGTGAACACCGGCCAAGGCACCTGCCAGGCCAGGTAGAAGAGGGCGGAAATGGCAGTGTAGCGGAGAAAACGCGTATGTCGCCAGGGAACGAATCTCTGTGCCCCCGCCGGGGCCGACGAGGGACTGCTGGACGCCGTGGGCGAGGCATCGTCCATGCGGTTGAGGACCACCAGTTCGGCCACGGCAAACGCGAAAGCCAGGGCGAAGGCCACCTGGTAGCCGGTGGGGTGATCCAGGATGTCGATACCACGACCGGCCAGCAGCACGGTAACCGTCCCGGCCAGGTTCATGAACCGGTTGCGGGTAGCGAAAGCCACCGCCCGCTGCTTGGGCGGGATGACGCGGGACACCAGGGCCTGCCAGCCAACGTTTCCCACTGCGCCCGGCAAGTTCATCATGGCTACTGCGGCCACCAGCAAGGCAGCCTGGCGGTCCGGATGAACCAGGGGGATGGCCGCGATGATCAAGTAAAAGCTGCGGTGAGCCAGGAGGAAGGCGCAGGTCAGTCTCTTTTGGTCCGTGCGCCCGTCGAGAAACCAGGCCCCCGGCACCATGGCCAGGATGCTCATGAGGGCCGGCAGGGAGGAGAGCATGGCCACCTGGACGTTGGAAGCACCGCTCCGGACGGCGAAGATCCCGAGGAAGGGGCCGATGAGGTTGGCCGAAACCACCGAAAGGATCCCCTGCTGGATGTTGATGGCCAGGTTCCGACTGAGGACGGGCTCGCCGGCCTCCGCCGCAAAAAGACCCGACGACCGTAGTGCGTTCCACAGGCGCCCCGGCCCCGGAACTGGTGACATGCATTTCTCCCTTTCTTGTCCGCCCGGTGCCATTCTACCACAATCTCTGCATGCAAGGGAAGACACCGGCATGCCGGAAGGGCGGCCGGCAGCAGGCGGTCAGGCGCAGCCGGAGTCGCCGGTACGATGACTATCAAAACGCCAAGGTGGTGGGTTGGGGGTTATGGACCGGGCCGATCGTATACCACCAGGCCTTCACGGACCAGGCTTCAGGCTTTCAACCTGGGGATGGTCGGCCAGCAGGTTGGCCTGGAGCTCCTCCTTGGGGAGCACTACCGGGTCGATATCCAGTTTGCAGCCTGTCACAGGGCAGTCCCGGCTCCCGGCCGGCAGCGATCACTTAGACCCGGGCAGGACCGGGGGCCATGCACCCCAGGCGTGCGGGGGAGCGAGGATCAACCTTTCCGGTTGGTAGTGCCGGACCAGTCGTGCGAGGTCCGCTCGTAGTTTGGTAGTCACATCCTGGGCCATAGGTCACCTGTCCCCCGGGGTGTTTGCTGTGAGCTTTTGTCTGCGCCGGTAGTTTCATCCCCGCCCCGGGCCAAAAAACGCGGGCGGCTGGTCGACGAATGTAGGCAGCTCCCTTGTAAGGTCAAGGCAGACATGGGATAATATACCCACACTGAGAAGAGGTGGGTCCCATCAACATCAGGTTTGGCCGGGTGATGGCCGGAGCCGTGGCGGCGGTGCTCATCAGCGCCGCATGCGTCCTGGCCCTCCTCCGCTTCAGCGGCAGCCACAGGCGGGAGTTCGTGACCGGACTTCGCGCAGTGGAGCCGGCATTCCTGGCCGTAGCCGGTGCCATCATGCTGGCCAGCTGGGCGTTGGAGGCCATCAGGCTCATGGTGCTGGTCAGTGCCCTGGGCGACCGGCTCACCCTGGGGCGGGCATTCCGCATTACTCTCATCGGCGGGTTCATGGCCGGGGTCACTCCCTTTGACAGCGGTGGTGAACCGGCGCAGGTGTACATGCTCCACCGGAGCGGGGTCGGCCTCGGGGAATCTGCTGCCGCGGTCACCGTCAAGGGTCTTTTGAACGCTTTTGCCCGGTTGGCCCTGGGACTGGCCATACCACTCTGGCTTACGGTCACCCGGGCCGGCTGGGACTGGAGCCAGGGCTTCAGTCTCGCCCTCACCACCGGCCTGGCCGTTTACGTTCTGGTGCTGGGGTCTCTTACGTACCTGGCATTCAACCCCCATCACATCCAGTCCCTCACCAGCCGCCTGGAGAAGCACCGTCAACTGCGCAAATTGGCCTCACCCGAGGCACTGGCCAGGTGGGCATCGCGCCTGGGAGAGGTGGTAGATGCCTTCCGGGAGGGCGTGCGCCGCTTTTCCAGGGAGAGGCGCACGGTGCTCTACGCCGTAGGGATCATGGCGGTGCTCAACTGGGTGCTCATCCTGATGGTGCCGGCTGTGCTGCTGCGGGGTCTGGGAGTGCGCTCGCCTTGGGCGCACGCGGTCAACGTGGCCATCGTGTTCTACTTGGTGTCTGCCTACGCTCCCACTCCAGGTTCGGCGGGTGCCGCCGAACTGGGTTTTGCCACTCTATTCGTGCGGTTGGTACCCCTCCCCTTTTTGGCGGTGTTCGTGTTCCTGTGGAGGTTCGTCACCTACTACCTTACCATGCTTCTGGGCGGGGCCATGGTCGCCACGGAAGTATGGAAAAAATGGGGGAGAGGCTTGCGTCTTGGTCGGCCGGGCCAGCTGGAACCCCGCGTCGGGCCGGGCGGAGGGCGGCAAAGTGGGAAGCCGGGAGGGACGTCACCCTGACCGGCGCGGTCAACCCTGCTGTGACCGTGTCCTGCTCCCGTCGGCCAGCTGCTCCACCTCTCGCCCGGACTGGTCCCAGCCACGCCCTTGATGTCAGTCCTTTGCGTCTATTTGAGGAAAGAGGAACTGGCCCTGGCACGTGGAATAGGGAAAACAAGGGACCATGTATGAACTTCCTTAGAAGACAGTTGAACACTTGTGGATTTTGCGTTACACTTAGTGCTAGTGAATACAAAGACGCAGCTTAATTGTGGGAGGGACCGGAAAAACATGGATACCAAGCTCAGGATGCTGGTACGTGTTGCCATGCTGTTGGCGCTTGCGCTGGCCGTCCAGAGCGCCGGGCTCCAGCAGGCCATAACCGGGCCTTTGATCAACGCCATCCTGCTTTTGGCAGGAGCCTACACTGGCCTTGCCGGTGGAGTCCTGGTGGGCCTGATCACGCCCTGGGTGGCCCTGACCATGGGCATTTTGAAGCTGGCACCGGCGGTGCCGGTGATCATGGCCGGCAACGCAGTGCTGGTACTAACCTTCGTGCTGGTCCGCAGGTTGGTGGACACTGGCTGGCGCGAGTACCTGGGCGCAGGGGTGGCCGCCGTGGCCAAGTACGTTGTCATGACGCTGGGCATCAAGCTGATCGTAGCACCCGGAGTGGCGGTTCCGCCTCCGGCCATGTTTGCCCTCACTACCATGCAGCTGTACACGGCCTTGGGTGGTGGCTTGCTGGCAGTGCTGGTGATCAGGAGCCTTTCCCGGACCGGCTGGGGCCGGTCGTGAACAACGCGGCAGAGCCGCTGGTACTGGAGTACGCCGTGGAGGGCATGGACTTTGCACGTGCCGGCGATGCTGCAAGCGCCATACGAAAGGCCTGCGTCAAACTGGGCCTGACCGCCAACGATGTTCGCAGGGTAGCGGTAATCGCCTACGAAGCTGAGCTCAACATCGTGATCCACGCTTGGAAGGGGACGTTGCGGGCGCTGATCTTCAGCGGCCGTGTGGAACTGGTTGCGGAAGATTCCGGCCCGGGTATACCCGACATCGAGCAGGCCATGGTGGAGGGATTCTCCACAGCGCCGCACCATGTGCGGGAAATGGGTTTTGGTGCTGGGATGGGTTTGAACAACATCCAGCGTCATGCCGACCACCTTACCATAGAGAGTGCAGAAAACGTAGGCACCGTGCTCCGGGCCGTGGTAATCCTGGGCACGAGCTAGCACCAAGGGAGAGGGCGCATTCCCGTGAACCGTTACTTCCACTCGGTTACCCTGGATGCCGACAAGTGCAAAGGTTGCACCAACTGCATCAAGCATTGTCCCACCGAGGCCATAAGAGTGCGGGACGGCAAAGCCGTCATCAAGGAAGAGCGCTGTATCGACTGTGGTGAGTGCATCCGGATATGCCCCAACCATGCCAAGGTCGCGGTCACCGATGACCTGGAGCTGCTGACCCGGTTTCGCCACACCATCGCTCTTCCGGCTCCCGCCTTCATGGGGCAGTTTGGGCCCGACGCGCTTCCCGACCGGATCTTGGGAGCCCTTTTGTCACTGGGTTTTGACGAAGTATTCGAAGTTGCGCTGGCAGCCGAGGCCGTGACTTATGCGTTCCGGAGGGTGATTGACTCGGGCCGGGCCAGGCGCCCGCCCATCTCCGCCGCGTGTCCTGCCGTGGTACGGCTGTTGCAGGTGAGGTTTCCCAGCCTTCTCGAGCACCTGATCCGCGTGGAGTCGCCCATGGAACTGGCAGCCCGGATGGCCAAAAGACAGGCCACGGCCGGTGGTGCGTTCCGGCCCGCCGAGGTGGGAGCCTTCTTCATCACTCCGTGTCCGGCCAAGGTCACCGCCATCAAGCAGCCTGTGGGGACACACACGTCCAGCGTGGACGGGGCGATCTCGCTGGTGGCAGCCTATGGGGAGGTCCGCAAGCTCCTGGACTCGGGCAGCTCGCTGCCCTTGCGCGCCACCGGCCCGGGGTTGGGTTGGGGCCGGGCGGGAGGCGAGGCCATGGCGGTGGGCAGCGGCACACTGCTGTCTGTGGATGGAATCCACAGCGTCATCAAGGTTCTAGAGGAGGTCGAAAGGGGACGGCTGGAGGAGATCGACTTCATCGAAGCCCAGGCGTGTGTAGGCGGGTGTATCGGGGGGCCACTGGTGGTCCAAAACCCCTTCGTGGCCCGGGTGCGCCTGCGGAACCTGGCCAACCGGTACTGGGAGAGCCAGTCGGTGTTCAGCGAAGCCCAGCTGGACCAGGAATACACCCAGGGCCTATGGAACATGGTCCGGCCCATCGGTCCACGCCCGGTCATGCGGTTGGACGACGATGTCCAGCGGGCCATTGATAAGATGAAGTTGGTGGAAGAGACACTGGAGCAGCTACCCGGCCTGGATTGTGGCTCGTGTGGCGCGCCCAGCTGCCGT
The DNA here is from genome assembly GCA_040756655.1 of Bacillota bacterium. Classification (GTDB taxonomy): domain Bacteria; phylum Bacillota; class Sulfobacillia; order UBA8153; family UBA8153; genus JBFLYN01. Next base: position 84,149 of record JBFLYN010000005.1, on the reverse strand, counting down.
GCCCTGGCCGAGGACATTGCCAGGCAGGACGCTGCCGATACCGATTGCATTTTTATACTGCGCGAGCGTGTGCAGGAACTGGCCGAGGGAGTGGTGGACCTGGCCAGCAAGCTACCACCCGCCATCCGGGCGGGTCAAAAGAAAGATGGTGAACCGGAGTGAAGGTTAGCCAGCTGGCAACGGCTTTGAACCTGCAGTTGGAGAATGGGGGATCACTGGACCGCCAGGTCACGGGAGCGTATTGCTCTGACATGCTGAGCGACGTCATGGCCAACGGGCGGGAAGGACAGCTGTGGATAACCGTGCAGACCCATCAAAACGTGGCGGCCGTGGCCACCTTGATGAGTCTTTGTGCGGTCATCGTGACCGGAGGGAAGCGACCCTCCAAGGAGCTCCTGGCCAAGGCCGAGGATGAAGCGGTGCCGGTGCTTACCACCGGGCTGACTACTTTTGAGGTGGCCGGACGGATCTATAATCTCCTGAGACAGAAGGAGTAACATGCGGTGGTATGCTGCGGACCTGCACATCCACAGCGCACTTTCTCCCTGCGCCGGGCATGAGATGACCCCGGGCGCCATTGTCCAGGCGCTTTCAGCGGCCAGCGTTCACCTGGCCGCAGTTACCGACCATAACTCCTGTGAGAACGCTGCAGCGTTCCTGAGGGCCTGCCGGGCTCAGGGCATCGCCGGGCTGGTGGGCATGGAACTAGAAACGCGCGAAGAGGTCCATCTCCTGTGCCTGTTCGATTGCCTGGAAGCCGGCATGAACTGGCAAGAGCACGTCTACCAGCGACTGCCCTGGCGGGAAAACGACGAGAGAGTCTTTGGGTCACAGCTGCGATTTGGGGCGGAAGGAAACCCGGCCGGGCACGTGCGGCGTTTGCTGGCCCTGTCAACTGATATCGCGCTCGAGGAGGCCTGTGCCCAGGTGGAGGCCCGGGGTGGCATGTGCATACCGGCTCACATTGACCGTCCGGCCTACGGCCTCCTGGGCATGCTGGGCATGGTGCCCGGGGACTTGCCGGTGCCTGCCTTGGAGATCTCCGCTACCGCGCGGGAGGAAGAGGTGCGTGGCCGGGCCGGAGGCGGCCTGGGTGCGCGCCGCCTGGTATCATTTTCCGATGCCCACCACCTGGGACAGATAGTGCCTGTGCGCACAGTCTTTTACGTGGCCAGGCCCGTTCTACCCGAACTCAGGCTGGCGCTGGCCGGGAGAGATGGGCGGAGGGTGGTGGTTTTCGAATAGCCGAAAGGAAAGCCAAGGACGAGAGAGAGTAGTCTGTTCAAAGGAGGATCGATGAGCCTATGGAAACAGCATGCCGCTGCAGTCCCCAGACGGAATGCCCAGAGCTGCCAGCGGATGATCTGGAGATGGTCAGGCGGATCGAGGAGTTGGTTGAACCCTACCGTGGCCAGCCTGGCGCTTTGATCCAGGCACTACACCAGATCCAGGTGAACTTCGGCTACCTGCCCAAGCTCGGGTTGGTGCGGGTAGCCGAGGAGCTGGGAGTAGCCCTGAGCGAGGTATACGGGGTGGCCAGCTTCTATGCGTTCTTCTCCCTCAAGCCCAAGGGTCGTCACATCATCTCGGTGTGCATGGGCACTGCGTGCTACGTGAGGGGCAGCACCAACATTGTCAAGCGCCTGGAGCAAGAACTGGGAGTGTCCATGGGGGATACCACCGGTGATGGCAAATTCTCCCTGGAGGTAGTGCGCTGCCTGGGGGCGTGCGGGCTGGGTCCGGTGATCATGATCGGCGAGGATGTACACGCACGCGTAAAGGCCGACCGGATCCCCCAGATACTAAAGGGTTACGAGTAGAGGAGATTGCGCGGTTGGAGGAGCTGGCCTTGCATATCCTGGACCTGGTCCAAAACTCCCTGGCCGCCGGCGCCCGCCGTATCGGCATTGTCGTTGAGCAGGATACGGTCACCGGCGCCCTGGTCGTCGAAATAACCGACGATGGGCGGGGCATGGATGAAGCCACCAGCGCCTCAGTGTTCGATCCCTTCTTTACCAGTCGCACTACTCGCCGGGTCGGCCTGGGACTGCCCATGCTGCAGGCCACCGCCGAGTCTACGGGAGGCAGTGTGGTACTGGAGACCGCGGTGGGAAAAGGGACGCGCGTAAGAGCGGTCTTGAATGCGGCCCACCTGGATTGCCCGCCGTTGGGAGACATGGCCACCACCGTGGCCATTACCGTGGCAGGCAACCCGAAAGTGGACCTCTTCTACAGCCACGCCGTGGACGAGCGGCGGTTTAGGTTTGATACCGCGGATCTAAGAGCCAAGCTGGGGGAAGTTCCCCTCAGCGACCCGGCAGTGTACCAGTGGATGATGGGCTTTCTCCGGGAGGAACTAAAGAAATTGCACGGAGGTGCGAGAACCAATGAAGTCTCTTGAGGATCTTGAGCGGATCAGGCGGGAAGCGCAGGAACGGATCCGGGTCCGCGACAGCAAGGAGACAACCAAGATCGTAGTGGCCATGGGAACCTGCGGGATCGCTGCCGGAGCCCGCGACACCATGGCGGCCATTCTAGACGAGATCGCCAAGCGTCGTCTGGCCGAGGTGCAGGTAGTGCAGACCGGGTGCGTCGGCCTGTGTGAGTATGAGCCAATGGTGGATGTGGCTGTGCGCGGCCAGGACAAGGTCACGTATACCTACGTCGACGCAGATAAGGCACGCCAGATTATCGCCCGGCACGTGGTGAACGGGCAGGTAATCGGAGAATGGGTTCTCGCCAGGAGCTAGCAAGCAAAAGGAGGGCTAAGAGACAATGCATCATTGCCGTGCCCACGTTTTGGTTTGCGCCGGGGCGGGATGTGTGTCATCTGGATGCCAGGCTGTGCAGCGGGCATTGGTACAGAGTCTGAATGAGTCCGGCCTCGAAAACGAAGTACGGGTCATTGAAACAGGCTGTATGGGCCCGTGCGACATGGGACCCATAGTCGTGGTGTACCCGGAGGGCGTGTTCTACCGGAAGGTCACGCCTGAGAGCGCAGAGCGTATCGTCCAAGAACACCTACTCAAGGGCCGGCTGGTGGCCGATCTCGTCTACCGCAGGGATGATCACGAGCTGGTGCCCAGCATCAGCGAGATCGACTTCTTCGCCAAGCAGACCCGGTGTGCCCTGAGAAACACCGGCATCATTGACCCTGAGGTCATAGAGGAATACATCGCCCGCGATGGTTATTCCGCCCTGGGCAAGGTGCTTTCCAGCATGACCCCCCAGGAAGTGGTCGCCGAGGTCAAGAAATCTGGTCTGCGCGGCCGGGGCGGCGGCGGGTTCCTCACCGGGCTGAAGTGGGAGTTCACCGCCCGCGCTCCCAAAACGCCCAAATACGTGGTGTGTAACGCCGACGAGGGGGACCCCGGTGCCTTCATGGACCGTTCCATACTGGAAGGCGACCCTCACAGCGTCATCGAGGCCATGGCCATTGCCGGCTATGCGGTGGGCGCCAATCAAGGTTACGTCTACGTGCGGGCCGAATACCCGCTGGCCGTGGCCAGGCTTTCCATCGCCATCGAGCAGGCCAGGCAATATGGCATGCTGGGAAAGGACATCTTCGGGACAGGCTTCGACTTCGACCTGGAGATCCGGGTGGGAGCGGGAGCCTTTGTGTGCGGCGAGGAAACGGCGCTCCTGGCCTCCATCGAGGGCCGGCGCGGTGAGCCACGCCCGCGCCCGCCGTTCCCGGCGGTGGAAGGGCTGTGGAGCCGGCCCACGTTGCTCAACAACGTGGAGACCTATGCCAATGTTCCCCTGATCATACTGCGGGGAGCCGACTGGTATGCTTCCATCGGCAGCGAGAAAAGCCGCGGCACCAAGGTGTTTGCCCTGGCCGGCAAGATCCGCAACACCGGCCTGGTGGAAGTACCCATGGGCATTCCCCTGGGCGAGATCATCTTCGACATCGGCGGAGGCATCCCCGGTGGCAAGAAATTCAAAGCCGCTCAGACGGGTGGGCCATCAGGTGGGTGCATTCCTGCTCCCTACCTGAACACCCCCGTGGACTATGATTCCCTAGTAGAACTGGGGACCATCATGGGTTCGGGCGGGCTGGTCATCATGGACGAGGACACTTGCATGGTGGACCTGGCCAAGTTCTTCATCGAGTTTTGCCAGGACGAATCCTGCGGCAAGTGTGCCCCGTGCCGCATCGGGACCAAGCGCATGCTGGAGATCCTGGATCGCATCACCAAGGGCCGGGGCCAGGAAGGCGACATCGAGCTTTTGGTGGAGCTGGGAACCCAGATCAAGAACTCGGCCCTGTGCGGGCTGGGACAGACTGCGCCCAACCCGGTCCTGAGCACTATTCGCTATTTCCGCGACGAGTACGTGGCCCACATCCGCGACAAGCGCTGCCCGGCGTCGGTGTGTGCCACGCTGTTCGATTCGCCCTGCCAGAACACGTGTCCGGCCCAGGTGGACGTGCCCATCTACCTGGACCAGATCCGGCAGGGGAAGCACCGCGATGCCTACCTCACCGTCCGCCAGGAGAACCCGCTGCCGGTGATCTGCGGGCGGGTCTGCGACCATCCCTGTGAGTCCAAGTGCCGGCGGGAACAGCTGGATGAGCCATTGGCCATCCGGGCCCTCAAGCGTTTTGCCGGCGACTGGGTGCTGGAGCACGAAGGAGAGTTCCCGCTGCCGTTGATGGCCAGGAAGAAAAACGCCAAGGTGGCCATTGTGGGGTCGGGACCGGCTGGCCTCAGTGCTGCCTATTACCTGGCCAAGCACGGTTACGGCGTCACCGTGTTCGAAGCCCTGCCGGTGGTGGGTGGCCTTCTGGCCGTGGGTATCCCCGAGTACCGGCTGCCCAAGCACATCCTCCGGGCCGAGGTATCCACCATCGAGGCCATGGGCGTGGAGTTTCGGACCAACACCCGGCTGGGGAAGGACGTCACCTTGGATCAGCTCAAGGAGATGGGCTACAGCGCCGTGCTGCTGGCCGTGGGTGCCCAGGTGGACCAGAAGCTCGGCATACCCGGGGAGGAACTGGAAGGAGTCACGTCCAGCCTGGAGTTTCTCCGCCGCGTAAATCTGGATGGCGGCATTCGCCTGGAGGGCCAGCGAGTGGCCGTGATCGGCGGCGGGAACGCCGCCATCGACGCGGCCCGTTCCGCCCTGCGCCTGGGAGCCAAAGAGGTCACCATCGTCTACCGCCGGCGGCAGGAAGATATGCCCGCCATCAAGCAGGAAGTCGCCGATGCCAACCTCGAAGGCGTGAAGTTCATATTCCTGGCCAACCCGGTGTCATGTGCCGGAAACGGCAAGGTCCAGACCATGCGCGTGCAACGCATGCAGCTGGGGGCGTTCGACTCCAGCGGCCGGCGCCGCCCCATCCCGGTGGAAGAATACTTCGACATGCCGGTGGACCTGGTCGTCACGGCTGTGGGCCAGTCGGTGGACGAAGGGGCCTTTGCCGGGGCTGGCCAGCTGAAGCGGAACCGCAACGGCACGGTCGTTGCCGACGAGGTCACCCTGAAGACCAGCGTTGATGGGGTGTTTGCCAGTGGTGACTGCGTAAGTGGCGCCAACACCGTCATCGGCGCCATCGCCCAGGGCAAACAGGCAGCCCGGACCATCCACCAGTACCTGGGGGGCAGCGGAGACCTGGTGGAGGCGGTGTCATGGGTGCGGGAAGCCAGCGGTCCGATCATCGAGGAGACCCTGCCCCGCCAGGACATGCCCGTGCTGGATCGGGTGCACCGCTGTCGCGGATTCGCCGAAGTGGAGCTGGGACTTGATGAGGAAAGCGCCGTGGCTGAAGCCACCCGCTGCCTCCGCTGCGACATCAAGGACCTGGCATAGCCGGCCAGAGATGGGAGGGTAAATCATGGCTACGGTCACGTTAACCATAGACAGGCACAAAGTCACAGTGGAGCAAGGCACCACCATCCTGGAGGCAGCCCGTGAGGCCGGGATCAACATCCCCACCCTATGTTACCTAAAGGACCTGAACGTCCTCGGGTCTTGCCGGGTCTGCCTGGTGGAAGTGAAGGGTGCCCGTAACCTCCAGGCCGCGTGCGTCACACCGGCGGGCGAGGGCATGGAGGTAACCACCAACTCACCGCCCGTGCGCCAGGCGCGCAAGACCGCCCTGGAGCTGATCCTATCTGATCACCCCTACGAATGCCTCACCTGCATCCGCAGCACCAATTGCGAACTGCAGGCGCTGGCCGAGTCGTTCGGCATTCGTCGGGTTCGTTTCGAGGGTGAGCGCGTGCAAAAACCTCTGGACGACTCCAGCCCGTCCATCGTGCGTAACGCCGAAAAGTGCGTGCTCTGCCGCCGGTGCGTAGCTGTGTGCGAAAAGGTCCAGACAGTAAAGGCCATAGCCCCGCAAAACCGAGGGTTTGCCACGGTCATTGCCCCGGCTTTCGAAGCCGGACTGGCCCGGGCCGACTGCGTGTTCTGCGGCCAGTGTACCCTGGTGTGTCCCACCGGGGCCCTGCACGAAAAGGACGACATCCACCTGGTGTGGGCGGCGCTGGCCGATCCCAAAAAGCACGTGGTGGTGCAGACGGCTCCGGCCACCCGCGTCTCCGTGGGCGAAGGCATGGGCATGGCGCCCGGCAGCATCGTTACGGGACAGCTGGTGGCCGCCCTGCGCCGCCTGGGCTTTGACCGGGTGTTTGATACTGATTTCACTGCGGATCTCACCATCATGGAAGAAGGCTACGAGCTGATCCACCGCATCGAAACCGGGGGCAAGCTCCCCATGATCACCTCCTGCAGCCCGGGGTGGATCAAGTACATCGAGCACTTCTATCCCGAGCTTTTGGAGCACCTGTCCACCTGCAAGTCCCCGCAGCAGATGTTCGGTGCTCTGGCCAAAACCTACTACGCCCAGAAGGCCGGCATCGACCCGGCCGACGTGTACGTGGTGTCCATCATGCCCTGCACCGCCAAGAAGTTCGAGGCCGGGCGGGATGAGATGAGCTCCAGCGGCTATGCAGACGTGGATGTGGTCCTGACCACTCGCGAACTGTGCCGCATGTTCAAAGAAGCGGGCCTGGACTTTGCCGGCTTGCCTGAGGAGGAGTACGATGCTCCCTTCGGCATCACCACAGGAGCTGCGGCCATCTTCGGCGCCACCGGCGGCGTGATGGAAGCGGCCCTGCGCACGGCCTACGAAGTGCTCACCGGTAAGACGCTGGAAGCTTTGGACTTTGAGACCGTCCGCGGTCTGGAGGGCATCAAGGAGGCTACTGTGGATGTGGGCGGCCTGCCGGTGAGAGTGGCAGTGGCGCACACCCTGGGCAATGCCAGGAAGGTGATGGAGCGGATCCGGTCGGGAGAAGCCGACTACCACTTCATCGAGATCATGTGCTGCCCCGGTGGTTGCATCGGCGGCGGCGGACAGCCCATTCCCACGGACCTGGAAATCCGGGCCAAGCGCATCAAGGCCATCTACGACGTGGACTCCAAGATGACCCTGCGCAAGTCCCACGAGAACCCGGCGGTGCAGGAGCTGTACCGCGACTTCCTGGAAAAACCGCTGGGCCACAAATCCCACGAGCTTCTGCACACTCACTACGTGCAGCGTAAGAGGCACCAGAATATGTAAGGTCGAGGGGATTGGCCGGGTGTTCCCGGCCAATCCCCAGTACCACTACGAGAAGGAGGTTGAGCCGAAGGTGATAAGCTCCATGCCCACGACACCAGAACCAGTCTTGGCCCGGGTGGATTCCATCATAGCCCAGCACCGGGAAACCCTGGGGGCACTCATGCCCATCCTCCAGGGTATCCAACAGGAACTAGGCTGGATCCCGGAGGCGGCCATGCACCGGGTCGCCGAGGCCCTGAGCATGCCCCCGGACAAAGTCTACAGCGTCGTCTCCTTCTACACCCTGTTTTCCACCAAGCCCAAGGGGAAATACGTGATCCGGGTGTGCGAGAGCGCGCCTTGCCACGTGGAGGGGGCTGCCGCCATCATCGCCGAGCTGGAAAAGCAGCTGAACATCAAGATGGGCGAGGTGACCCCCGACCGGCAGTTCTCCCTGGAGTTCACCAGCTGCGTGGGCATCTGCGGGGTGGCGCCGGCCATCATGGTCAACGACGAGGTCCACGGCAACTTGACCCCCGCCATGGTATCCCAGGTGCTCAGCAAGTACAAGTAGGCTGAGAGGAGGTATGCGAGCATGCAATTTCATCGGGCACACGTACTGGTGTGTCATGGCACCAACTGCTCCTTGAAGGCTCCCCAGTCCATTGTAGATGCCTTCCGGGGCGCGCTGAAAGAACACGGGCTGGAGCAGGAAGTGCGGGTAGTGGAGACCGGCTGTTTTGGCCTGTGCGAGCAGGGGCCCACCGTGGTGGTCTACCCGGAGGGAGCCCTCTATTGCCGGGTGACCCCGGGCGATGTTGCCGACATCGTGGCACAGCACCTTCTGAAGGGACGGATGGTCGAGCGACTCCTGTACCGCGAGCCGGCCCTGGTCAAGACCGTGCAGACCTTCCCCGAAGCCCAGTATTTTCAAAAGCAGGTCCGGGTGGTACTGCGTAATTGCGGCCTTATCGACCCCGAATCCATCGAGGAGTACATCGCCCGCGGCGGCTACCTGTCCCTGGGCAAGGCGCTCACCACCATGCAGCCTGCCGAGGTGGTCAAGGTGGTGAGCGACTCGGGACTGCGCGGGCGCGGCGGGGCGGGTTTCCCCACGGGACTGAAGTGGCGCTTTGCCGCCCGGGCCGAGAGACAGCCCAAGTACGTGGTGTGCAACGCCGATGAGGGTGAACCCGGGACGTTCAAGGACCGCCTCATCCTGGAAGGAGACCCCCATGCCGTCCTGGAGGCCATGGCCATATGCGGCTACGCCGTAGGCGCCAGCCGCGGCTTCATCTACATCCGCGGCGAATACAAGCTCTCCATTGCCATGTTGGAGACCGCCATCAAGCGCGCCCGTGAGATCGGGCTTTTGGGCGCCAACATCCTGGGCACGGGCTTTGATTTCGACGTGGAGATACGCCTGGGATCGGGAGCCTACGTGTGCGGCGAAGAGACCGCCCTGTTTGAGTCGCTAGAAGGCGGCCGGGGCGAGCCACGCATTAAGCCCCCCTACCCCACCGACCGGGGACTCTGGGGCCAGCCCACGGTCATCAACAACGTGGAGACCCTTGCCAACATCCCGCACATCATCGAAAAGGGAGCCGAGTGGTTCCGTGGCCTGGGCACGCCCAGCACTCCAGGCACCAAGGTCTTTACGCTGTGCGGCGACATCGTCAACGGGGGCCTCATCGAAGTCCCCATGGGGATTACCCTGCGCGAGGTGATCTACGACATCGGCGGGGGAATCCCGGGCGGGCGCCAGTTCAAGCTGGCCCAGACCGGTGGCACGTCCGGGGGCTGTGTCACCGAGGAATTGCTGGACGTTCCCATGGACTATGACAGCATGGCCAAGGCCGGTACAGCCCTGGGGTCGGGGGCCTTGCTGATCATGGACGATTCCCACTGCATAGTGGACATTGCCAAGTCGTTTGCCCGGTTTTTCGTGCACGAGTCCTGCGGCAAGTGCGTGCCCTGCCGCGAGGGAACCAAGCGTATCTATGACATTGTGGATGGATTCTCGCGGGGACGGGGAACCGCCAGGGACCTCGAGCTTTTGGAACTGCTGGCCCGCACCCTGTACATGACCCCGCTGTGCCCACTGGGACAGACGGCCCCGCTTCCCATCATGACCACCCTCAAGTATTTCCGCGACGAGTATGAGGCGCACATGCAAGGGCAGGCCTGCCCGGCAGGAGTGTGCCCAGGCCTCGGCAGTGGGCTGACGAAGGAGGTCGGAGCATGGTAACGCTGACCATCGACGGACAGAAGGTCACTGTCCAACCCGGCACCACCATCCTGGAAGCAGCCAAGAAGGTGGGACTCTCCATTCCCGTCCTGTGCCACCACCCGGACCAGGAGGTCAAGGCGGTGTGCCGGGTATGCGTGGTGGAAGTCAAAGGTTCCAGGACCTTTCAGGCGGCGTGTTCGTTTCCCGTGGCCGAGGGCATGGAGGTGCGCACCAACACCCCGGCTGTCCGGGAGGCCCGCAAGGCGGTAGTCGAGCTGATGCTGGCCACCCACCCGGACGACTGCCTCCAGTGCGAGCGGAACCTGCGCTGCGAACTGCAGGCCCTGGCCGAGCAACTGGGCATCCGCGAGGTACGCTTTGAGCGCCGGGTCAAGGAGATCCCCGAGGACCACTCCAGCCCGTCGTTGTTCCGCGACCCCTCCAAGTGCATAGCCTGCCGGCGCTGTGTCTATACCTGCAACCAGGTGCAGGGCGTGGGCATCCTGCACCCGGTGAACCGGGGCTGGGAGACCTACGTGGCACCGGCCTGGGGTCGGGGCCTGATGGAAGTGGCGTGCGCCCTGTGCGGTCAGTGCATCCATGCCTGCCCGGTGGGTGCCATATCCGAGCGCGATCAGGTTGAAGAAGTCTGGGCGGTGTTGGCCGATCCGAAAAAGCACGTAGTGGTGCAGACGGCTCCTGCCACCCGGGTAGCGCTGGGTGAGGAGGTCGGACTACCGTCCGGGGCCATCGTCACCGGGAAGATGGTCGCCGCGCTGAGGCGCCTGGGCTTTGACCGGGTGTTTGATACCGACTTCACCGCCGACCTTACCATCATGGAAGAAGGGCATGAGCTCTTGCATCGCCTCAAGACCGGAGGCGTGCTGCCCATGTTCACTTCCTGCAGCCCGGGCTGGATCAAGTACATCGAGCACTTCTACCCGGAATACCTGCCCAACCTTTCCACCTGCAAGTCGCCCCAGCAGATGTTCGGGGCCCTGGCCAAAACCTACTACGCGGAAAAGGCCGGCATCGACCCGGCGGACATCTACGTGGTTTCCATCATGCCCTGTACGGCCAAGAAATTCGAGGCCATGCGGCCGGAGATGAACTCCAGCGGCCACCGGGACGTGGACGTGGTGCTCACCACTCGCGAACTTGGACGCATGATCCGGGAAGCCGGGATCCAGTTCGAGAACCTGCCCAACGAGGACTACGACGACCCGCTCGGGATCAGCACGGGAGCCGCCGTGATCTTCGGGGCCACCGGCGGCGTCATGGAGGCGGCACTGCGCACGGCGTACGAAGTGGTCACCGGCCGCGAACTGCCTGGCCTGGACTTCGAGCCGGTGCGCGGGCTTCAGGGCATCAAGGAAGCCGAGGTGGACGTGGACGGCATCCGCTTGAAGGTGGCAGTGGGCCACGGGCTGGGCAACGCCCACCAGATCATGGAACGGGTGAAAAAGGGGGACGCCAGCTGGCACTTTGTGGAGATCATGTGTTGTCCCGGCGGCTGCATCGGCGGGGGCGGGCAGCCCATTCCCACCAACACCGCCGTGCGGCTGGAGCGCATCAAAGGCATCTACCAGGCAGACAAGGACCTGCCCATGCGCAAGTCCCACGACAACCCGGCGGTCCACCAGATCTACCGCGAGTTCCTCAATGAGCCGCTGGGACACCGGTCGCATGAGCTTTTGCACACCCACTACACCCCACGGCGGCGTTACGGGGTGCCGGGTGGGGCCGGCGAGAACTGACCTCTGTAGCACGAAAAGCGGGGACCCGGTGTCCCCGCTTTTTCACACTTTCTTAAGACAATACCTATGTACCAGTGCTTTTTCTTTTGGTGCCGTTAGTGTACCATATACATGAGACCCTGAGGGAGGTGAGGGCACTGGCAGCCAGGATCCTGGTGGTGGAGGATGAAGAGAAGATCCGCGATCTCCTAAAGACCTACTTGGAAGGCCACGGCTTCACGGTGAGCACCGCCGCCGATGGCGCCGAGGCCCTGGAACGGCTACGCAGCGACCCGCCCAACCTCTTGTTGCTGGATGTAATGCTCCCCGGCCTGGACGGCCTGGAGATCTGCCGGCGCGTGCGGGCTTTGGGTCACCTGCCGGTGATCCTGCTTACCGCTCGTTCCGACGAGGTCGACAAGCTCTTGGGGTTGGAACTGGGGGCCGACGATTACATCACCAAACCCTTCAGCCCCCGGGAAGTGGTGGCGCGGATCCGGGCAGTGCTCCGGCGTTTCGAGCCCACTGCCGGAGGCGACGAGGTCCTCACCGTCGGGGACATTGAGATCAACCTACCTCGTCACGAGGTCCGGGCATCCGGCCAGCTGATACCCCTTACGCCCACCGAGTTCAACTTACTGGTTACTCTGCTCAAGCACCCGGGCCGCACCTACACCCGGCTGCAGCTTTTGGACGCGGCCATGGGTGGAGCCTACGAAGGCTACGAGCGCTCGGTGGACACCCACATCTCCAACCTGCGCAAGAAACTGGAGGACGACCCGGCCCGCCCCCGGTACATCCTGACGGTCTACGGCATCGGGTACAAGGGAGGGAATGCGGCTGCGCAGCCTGAGCGTTAAGCTGACCCTGGCCTTCGTGGCCGTGGCCGTAGTGGCCACGGTCATCACCGTAGGGGTGGCGCAGCGCGCCATCGAGCAGCGGTTTGACGATTTCCTCTCCAGCTACCGCCAGGTGCGGGCCCAGCAGCTGGCACCGCTCCTGGCCGCCTGGTATCGGGCTACTGGCTCGTGGGAAGGCCTGCTTGTTCAATGGGCCACTCCGGGCGGGACTATGATGATGCGGCGCGGGTCTGAGCGGATCTTGGTGCTTGACGCCCGCGGTAACCTGGTGTTTGATTCGGCGGCCGGTTCTGAACGTCCGCCGGGCTCGGCGGACCGCTGGGCCAGGCAGGGCCAGCCCATCGTGGTGGATGGGCGCACCGTGGGCACCGTGGTGGTGCTGGGCGCCGTGGAAGCGGGCATCCTCACCCTGGAAGCCGTCTTCGCCCGGTCGGTGAAATCGGCCATGGTCATTGGAGGGCTGGTGGCCGCTGCCATAGCGGGTGTACTGGGAGTCTACCTATCCGGGCGGGTCGCTGCCCGGTTGAGCGTCCTCCAGGAGGCCTCCTCGCGCATTGCCTGCCGGGACCTGGCGGTGCGGGTGCCGGAAGACGGTGATGACGAGCTGGCTGCATTGGGACGGGCTTTTAACCTCATGGCCAGCAACCTTCAAGAGAGCGAGAAAGTCCGCCGCAACCTGGTAGCGGACGTGACCCACGAGCTGAGGACTCCGCTTTCCGTCCTGCGCGGGAACCTGGAATCCCTACAGGATGGAGTCATCGAGGCCACACCCCAGGTAGTATCGTCGCTGGCCGACGAAGCCCTGCGCATGTCGCGCCTGGTTAACGACCTCCAGGACCTGAGCCTGGCCGAAGCCGGTCACTTGCCGCTGGACCTGGCCCCGGTATCACCGGCCGAGCTGGTGGAAAGCTCCGTCAGCCCGTTCCGCATCGAGGCCAGCCTGCGCGGTGTGGAGCTGGTGACCTGTCTTCCGCCGGACCTGCCCGCGGTGCGTGCCGATGGCGAGCGTTCCCGGCAAGTGCTCATTAACATCCTCACCAACGCCCTCAGGTACACCCCGGCCGGGGGCACCATCACCGTCAGCGCCTTCGGCCAGGACGGCCGGGTGGCCATCTCTGTGACTGATGCCGGCCCGGGCATAAGCCCGGATGAGCTGCCTTACGTGTTCGACCGTTTCTACCGGGGGGACCGGGCCCGCAGCCGGGCTGAGGGCGGTACCGGTTTGGGACTGGCCATCGCCCGGGGGTACGTTGAGGCGCAGGGGGGCTCCATCTGGGCAGAAAACGCCCCAGCGGGCGGGGCGCGGTTCACCTTCACCTTGCCCATCCACCGTGAGTGACATCGAGACGGCGGCATGAGCCGCCTTTTTTGTTTCCCCGGCCCGGTCATGGTGCAAACTAGTCCCAAGGAGGGGGCTCTACCTTTGCCTGAAGTGACCGAGCGCACGGCACGGCTGGTCATTGAGAAGCTGGAGCAGCTTTCGGCCGACTTGGAAAACGCCAGCCTGGCCGAATACGTGGAGATGCTCAAGCGCCCCCGGCGCATGCTTGTGGTGAACCTGCTGGCGGGCATGGCCAGGGGGCTGGGCATGGCCGTGGGCTTCACTCTCCTGGGCGCCCTCTTGCTCTTCATTCTCACCCGCACCTTTGTCGCCAATCTGCCGCTCATCGGGAATCTCATTGCCGAGCTGGTACTCATTGTCGAGCAAAATTTGCGCGGGCCCATCGGTCCGCCCTAGGGATTTCGTATACAAGGAGGGAGATCATTGAAACGAGAACATGCCCGGCAGCTGTTAAGACAGCGCCGGCAGGAGCTGGTGTCCCGGCTAGCATCCCTGGAAGAGGGCCTGAGGCAGGGAGCCAAAGACAGTGTGCAGGAGCTCTCCATGTACGACAACCACCCGGCCGACCTGGGGTCGGAGACCTTCGAGCGTCAGAAGGACCTGGGCACTCGCTACCGTCTCAAGCAGCATCTCCTGGAAGTGGACTCGGCGATGCGCCGGGTGGAGCAGGGGAGCTACGGTCGCTGCGAGCGCTGCGGCGCGCCCATCGATACCCGGAGGCTGGAAGTAGTGCCCGCGACTCGCTACTGCGTGGGTTGCCAAAAAAAAGCCGATGCCCATACGCCTAGCCGGGGCCGTCCCATCGAAGAAGAGGTGATCCGGCCTCCCTTCGGCATCCAGTCCATGCTCAGTCACGGTCCCGCCTACGACGGGCGGGATACCTGGGAGGACGTAGCCCGTTATGGGACTGCCTCCACCCCCCAGGATCAGCCTGGTTCCCGGAACTACCGCGATCTTTACCTGGAAGAAGAACCCGACGACGGCGTGGTCCAGGAGGTGGAGGGGCTGGTGGATGAAGCCGGAGAGCCCATCGACGAGAGAGCGCGCCAGCACAGGCGAGGGCGCCGCCCGGGCAGTCATTGAGTCCGGGTCCAGTGAATGGTACAATAGGGGAAAAAGGTGCCGGGGAGAGAACGCCACTGCTGGTGATGCTGTTAACCGCCGCTGGAGTGCTTATGGCCGACCTGGTCACCAAGAGACTGGTGGAAGCGAACCTTCTCTTGGGCCAGACCATACCGATCATACCCGACGTGTTTCACCTGACCCGGGTGGCCAACCCCGGGGCCGCCTTCGGCCTGTTTCCCGTGGGCCCTGTGGCCCTGGCGGCCGTTGCCGCCCTGGTGGCCGTGGTCATCCTGGTAGTCGGACCCGTCCTGGCCCGCAACAGCTCCGTGCTACGCCTGGGTCTGGGGCTGCAGCTGGGCGGAGCCCTGGGTAACCTTGTAGACCGGCTCAGGATCGGCCTAGTCACGGATTTTTTGGATTTCCGGTTTTGGCCGGTATTCAACATAGCCGACATGGCCATCGTGGCGGGAGCCGGTCTACTGGTACTGGGATACTTCAAGACCACCGGCCGGAGCTGATATGAGCACTGCACACGTGTTCACCGTTGACCATGAGCATGGCGGCGAGCGGTTGGACGTCTACCTGAGCCAGGTCATGCCGGATGTAACCCGGTCCTACGCCAAGAAACTCATTGATGAGGGCCGGGTGCGGGTGGCAGACGAAATGGCGCGACCGGCCCGGCGGGTCCGCGCCGGCGAAACGGTGACCGTGGAAGTCCCGCCCCCGCGGCTCGCCCAAGCCCATCCCGAGCAGCTGCCATTGGACATCGTGTACGAGGACGCGGACATGGTGGTCGTGAACAAGGCCCGCGGGATGGTGGTGCACCCGGCCGCCGGTAATTACCAGGGGACGCTGGTCAACGCCCTCCTTTACCACTGCCCCGGCCTGGCGGCTATCAATGATACCATACGGCCCGGCATCGTCCACCGCCTGGACAAGGATACCACCGGTCTGATGGTAGTGGCCAAGAACCAGCGGGCCCACCAGGAACTGGCCAAACAGATCAAGGACCGCCGGGCGCTCCGGAAGTACCTGGCCTTGGTGCACGGGGTGCCTTCGCCCCGGCGCGGCGAGGTGGACGCCCCAATAGGACGTCACCCGGTTTACCGCAAGAAGATGGCAGTGGTACCCGGCGGCAAAAACTCCGTCACTCGCTATGAAGTCCAGGAGGAACTGGGAAGGTTTGCGCTGGTCCGTGCCGAACTGGTTACCGGACGCACCCACCAGGTGCGCGTGCACATGGCCCACCTGGGTCACCCGGTGGCAGCAGACCCGGTGTACGGCGGGCGTAGTGGGACGCTGGGCCTGGAGGGACAGGCTCTCCACGCCTGTTATCTGGGGCTTAGCCACCCCGGAAACGGAGAATGGTTGGAGTTTGATGCCCCACTGCCCCAGGATTTCCAGTGGGCTCTAGACGTCCTGCGGGCACGCTGCCAAAGAGAGGGATGCAATAGAGAGGAGAACGCCCATGCCCGCTGAACGAGTAGCGCGTTGGCTGCTGAAGGTAAAGGCCGTATTCTGCGACCTGGAACACCCGTTTACCTTCACGTCGGGAACTGTGAGCCCGGTGTACGTAGATATGCGGAAAGTAATATCCTATCCCGGGCCTCGTGCGGAGATCGCCGAGCTTTCTGCCAACTACATACGCAACCGGGTGGGATTGGAGAACGTGGACGTGGTGGCAGGCGGGGAAACGGCTGGGATTCCCTACGCGGCGTGGGTGGCCGACCGCCTGGATCTCCCCATGATTTACGTGCGGAAGCAGCCCAAAGGCTTCGGCCGCAACGCCATGGTGGAAGGTGATGTACTGCCCGGCCAGCGGGTGGTGCTGGTGGAGGACCTGGTGTTCAATGGCCAGTCCAAGGTGAAGTTTGCCGAGGGTATCCGCAATACCGGCGCTCTTTGCGAGCATGTACTGGCGGTGTTTGACTACGCCTATACCGGGGAATCTGCTGCCATCCTGGGCCAGGCGGGGATCAAGCTGCACGCTCTCACCAACTGGTCGGTGCTTCTGAAAGTGGCAGGCTCCGAAGGGTTTTTCAGCCCGGTGGAGATCAAGACCATCGAGGAGTTCCTGTCCAACCCCCGGGCCTGGTCGCAAAAGCATGGGGGCGTCTGACTCGGTCGCAAAATTGACACACCCCCGCCTCCTGTCGGGAATAGACTGGACGCGAACACCATCTAGAGGGGGGCGGGGTTTGTGCAGCTTGGGGTGCTCCTGGCCGGGCTCCCAGTCGTGGCGGTACGCGGAGACCTTGATGTAGAGGTGCGGGGCATCGCCCACGATTCCCGGCAGGTAAAGCCTGGAGACTTGTTTGTATGCATACCAGGTTACCAACACGACGGACACCAGTACATAAGCGAGGCCTATCGGCGGGGTGCAGTAGTGGCGGTAACGGAAAGGCAGGTGGAGGCAAGTTGCCACGTGCTGGTCCCGGACTCCCGGCAGGCTTTGGCTCACCTGGCCTCGGTATTCTACGGGAACCCCTCGGCCCGACTTAGGCTCATCGGCATCACAGGCACCAATGGGAAAACCACCACCGCCCACATGCTCTACCACATCCTGCAGCACGCCGGGCGCGACACCGGGCTTTTGGGCACCATCTGCTACCGCATCGGGCAGGAGGAGGAGCGGTCCCATCAAACCACGCCCGATGCCCTCTGGCTCACCCAGATCCTGGCCCGGCTGGCCGGCCGGGGGGCCCGCTATGCCGTCATGGAAGTCTCTTCCCACGGGCTGGCCCTCAAGCGCGTGGCCGGATGCTGCTTTCACGCCGCGGTGTTCACCAACATCACCCGTGACCACTTCGATTTCCACCGTGACTTCGAGGACTACCTTGCCGCCAAGTGCCTCTTGTTCAGGAATCTTGCGACCCCGGGTCCGGGCCAGCATGCTCCGTATGCTGTGGTCAACTGCGACGATCCCAACTGGATGCGGGTGGCTTCCCAGACCCGGGCCCGGGTGATCACGTGTGGCACCTCTCCAGGCGCCTGGCTGCGGGCAGAGCATGTGGGGCGGGTAGCTCCCAACGGGTTTGAACTGGTGGCGCCCGGGTTGCGCCTACCCATAAGCCTGGCTATGCCGGGGAAGCACAATGTGGACAACGCACTGGCGGCTGCAGCCGTGGCGCTGGAAGAAGGAGTGGACCCGGTTCACGTTGCCGGGGCCCTGGCCCGGGTGACGGTGCCGGGACGGTGGGAGTGCGTGGACCGGGGCCAGCCCTTTCGAGTAGTGGTGGACTTTGCCCATAACCCGGCCGCCCTGGAGAGGATGCTGCAGAGCGCAGGCGGGAACGGAGGCCGCACGCTCTTGGTTTTTGGGTGCGAAGGCGGCAAGGACTCTGGGAAGCGTCCGCTCATGGGCACCATCGCCGGGCTTTGGTCCCACCATGCCATCATCACCAGTGACAACTGCCCTCGCGAGGACCCGGGAGAAGTAGCCAGGCAGGTCCGGGCCGGCCTGAACGGGCATGTCTGTGCTGAGATCATCCTCGACCGGCGGCTGGCCATTGGGCGGGCCCTGGAGCTGGCCCGCCCGGGTGACACGGTGGTGGTAGCAGGCAAGGGTCACGAGACCCACCAGTACATGGGAGAACAGAAGTGGCCTTTTGATGACCGGGTGGTCATAGAGGAACTCCTGGAAGCCCTCGGCTACCACGCGCGACCCCGGCGCCAGGCAGGGGCGCCGGAGTTGCCCTGCCAGGATGCGGGAGGCAGGTGACCAAGGCGGGTCACGGGAGCTTGCCGGGACTTAATGGACGCAGTGCATGGTCCCAAAAGATTCATCCCAGGGTGAAGCGGAAGAGATCGCCCGGTCGGACCCCTTCATCGCCCAGGGGGTCCGGACGTGCGAAGTCCGTACCTGGCTCCTTTCCTGCGCAGCCCACAACCACATGGGGGTGACCTGACCGGCACTGCCGGCAGCGCCCAAGGCGCAGGGTCCCGGCACGAGTACTGCTGGGAGCCTGGGCCATCTTTCTCTTTTGGCAGGACCTCTTACCTTGCCGCCGGACCCGCGTTTCCGTTTCTTGATAGGCACCGGGGCAACACTTTCCAGGGCAAGGGAGAGGCCCATGCTGGTCATTGCCCAGGAAATCACTGGAATTTGGCTGGCCGTGCGCACCCATGGCCTTGCCCCTTTTTACCGGATGGGGGCCATGGACCGGGTGTCTTAGGTTTTCCCGTTGGTCCAGTACTGGCACTACAGCCCGCCGCTGAGGTTACCGTGATGACTCCACCGTGTTGTGGGCCCTGCGCGCCTGTTACACCTGGCGTTGGACCAGGAAGAACCAGGCGAAAACCCCTGTCCGATCCTCTCCCGCCAGGCTGAACTCCGGCCTGCCTGGGTTGCTGGCGAGAAGACTACTACCGGTTCGTCAAAGAGTCCTGGGCACGGTCCGAACCGCGCATCCTGCGGGACCCGCATCAAGGTCATCAGCCGCCAAGGGCCGGAAGAGTTTCTGCCAAGGTGCGACGGAGTCCTCCAGGATGCGACCTTTCCCAAATGGGTGCCGCCACGGCCGGAACCGGGTACGGGCTCTTGCGTCTCGACTACGAGGATGCTTTTGTACCTGCCCCAAAGCGTCGGGCAGAAAGGGGAGGCGTATGGCCCGGCTCCTGGCTGGAATCGGGTTGGCACTAATGCTGGTGTTGTTCGTATGGTGGGAAACCAGCGCCCTGGACATTACCCACCTGGAGGTGAGCATCACCGGGCTACCTGCTGCATTTGACGGGTTCCGGATGGGGTTGGCCAGTGACCTGCACGGGAGGCGCACCAGTCCATCCGGGCAGGTCGTGACGGCACTCAAGGCCCTAGGGGTGGACGTCATTTGCGTGGTTGGGGATTTCGTGCATCAAAGCCCGGCGGAAATCCACAAGGTATACCCGTTCATGGAGGCTCTTGGCTCCGTCGCGCCAACCTACGCCGTGAGTGGCAACCACGACCATCGGGCCGGATGGTCCCTCATTGCGGCCCGGCTCACCGAGGCCGGAGTGATAGTGCTGGAGAACCGGCACGTGGTCTTGGAACGAGATGGAGAGCACCTGGTGCTGGCCGGGGTGAGCGATCCCTACAGTGGCCACGACCGGCTGGCGGAAGCCTTGCCGGCCGGGCTTGCTGGCCCCGTGGTGCTGCTGGCCCACGCGCCTACCTGGTTTGAACCGGGTCAGGCCGACCGGCGCGGTGGCGCCCACCAGGAGTTGCTCGCCCGCGTCGCGCTGACCCTGACCGGGCATACCCACGGTGGCCAGATCAAGCTCCCGCTGCTGGGGGCGGTAACTACGGCGTCGGGACGTCTATTCCCCCGGACTCACGTGCAAGGGCTGTCCCGGGAGGGCGACGGGTGGTTATACATCACCCGCGGGCTCGGGCAGGGCGGACCCATGCCGGTGCGCCTGGGTTCCCGCCCCGAACTGGCCATCATCACCCTGCGACGCCCGTAGCCGCCAGTTCAAATACTGGACCCAGGGTGTGGCGGAGGGCAGAGTGTTCAACTGGCAGACAGGAGGGGGGAGGCAGGAACTCCGGAACGTGGCCCCGAATCAGTAGTCAGAATGCCTGGGAATCGCCGGCCCGGTAGCGTGATGTGGAGTCGCTGCCAACACAGGAGGGTTACGGCATGTCGTGGGATGGGCTCATAACCTTTCTTGGCACCCAGGACCTGGAAAAGACGCATGACTTCTACGCGGGACTCCTGGGGCTTGTGCTGTACAAGGACCAGGGAGTTTGCCGGGTATACGAGCTAAGACCCGGGGCATACATCGGGTTCTGTACCCATCATCCCACCGTTCCCCAGGAATTGAGCCCCATCATCACCCTGCTCACTGAGGATGTGGACCGGGTCTACCGTTTACTGCTGGAAGCCGGAGCCCCGGTTGAGCGACCTCCTGGCCCCAATCCTGGCTTTAGGATCTATCACTTCTTTGCCCGTGATCCCAACGGCTACAAGGTAGAGGTACAGCGGTTCGAGGATTAAGAATACAAGGTGAGTGCTAACTACCTGAGGGACCAGATGCGACCCGGCGTCTGGTCAGAAACCAGGGGAGAGGAAGGTGGTCCGGGTGAAATTCGCAGATGGCTGGCGGTTTGGACTGGGGTTCTGGCTGGCAGGACTCCTGGTATTTGGGCTGCCCTGGGTGCTCTTGGTGCTTTTTAGCCTTGCCCCGGCTGCCCGGTAAAGCTGCCGGAGGTTGTGACGGAGGGAGCCTCAGTCGGGCAATGCCTTTGGGATGGTGCATTGGGTCCCAGTGTGAGGTTTTCTCTCATCCCGGAAGCGAATGATCCCGGCCATTATCGCTTTCCAGTGATGACGATGCACTACTGCCTGGCGATCTGAATGGGGCTCGAACGATGGGTATTGCCCAAGCCAGGCGCGTGATGCCCGCCCAAAAGATCAGCTTGCATGCCCCTGGGGTACCCGCAAACAATGGATACGCGGGATGCAATGAACCAGGATCCGGCAAGTGGTCACAAGGGTCCTTGGGAGCGAGAAGTGAAACCGGCCCAGCCAAACCAAGGGGGAGTTGGAGTACGGCTTCGCGAAGGATCGCTGTTTTCGTGCTTTTGGTTTCTCTGTTACTGGGGACGGTTTCACTATCCGCGTTGGCCTCCAACGGGAAGGGCAAAGGGTTGGCGACAGCCCCAGGGCAGGATCCGGCCTTCGATCGCGGCATCACCACCATCGTGACGTCAGTGACGGCTGAGAGGACCGACGAGCTGGTTGAGGTTACTTTCCATGAGGATAGTGAGAGCTTCACCGTGACCTTGACTCAGCTGCTGGATGAGACAACTGACGTCAACAGCACCACCTTTATCGAGTATAAGCAGCTACCCAACGGAAAGACCCAGGACCGCGAGGTCACCACCACTACTACCACCTTCCTCGTGACCCACCGGGCCTACACCCTGACCACCACGATCACTGTCAGCACCGTGACGCCGGTGACCATTACCGAGACTGTCACCACCACCGAACGGCATGGTGGCGCACCAGGCAGCAATGGTGAGCGGCTGGACAGCACCATCACGGTGGAGGAGATAAACCGGGTCTACGGGGAGCCCGTGGCATCCGAAGACGTCGATGACGTTCTAGAGCTGGTGGATGAATGGACGGAGACCAAGGTCGAGGTCCAGACGGATACGCAGGTCAGGACTGGACCGTGGGGAGCACCCTATTAAAGATAGATCCTGGCTCTTTTCCGGAGCGTCCGGGGCATCACTGCCCCGGACGCCGGTTTGTGGATGACGATGGCCTCTGCTACCGGTTCACGCTGCTTCGGTCCTGGTTTCCCCGGGGCCGGAGCTTTTCTCTTGACAAGCCCTATCCCGGCTTGGTAGATTGAAGGCGAGCCCTTTAAAGTAGTCCGGTGAGACTAGAAAGGAGCGAGCGCATGTACCCGAAATTGACTTCCTGCAGGCCGTAAGGCGGCAGGAAGTTTTTTCATGAGCGGGAGGTAGTAGTATGCGCCTGCAGGAAAAAGCCAGGATCATGGATGCCGATGGCATCCGGCGGGCCCTGACCCGCATCGCCCACGAGATCCTCGAGAAGAACCGGGGCACCGGCGACTTGGCGCTGGTGGGCATCAGGAACCGCGGTGTCCCGCTGGCACGCCGCCTGGCCGAACGGCTGCGTGAAATCGAAGGAGTGGCGGTACCCGTGGGCGTGCTGGACATAACCTTGTACCGCGATGACCTTACCACTCGCAGCGACCAGCCCGTGGTCGAGCGGACCCAGGTCCCGTTCTCCGTTCGCGAAAAGCGCATAGTCTTGGTGGACGATGTGCTGTTCACCGGGCGGACCATCCGGGCGGCCCTTGATGCCCTCATCGACCTTGGCCGTCCTCAGGTCATCCAGCTGGCGGTCCTGGTGGACCGCGGGCACCGGGAACTGCCCATCCGGGCGGACTACGTGGGCAAGAACGTGCCTACGTCCCGGAAGGAGAATGTGAGCGTGCGCCTGCAGGAGGTCGACGGCGAGGAAGTGGTGATCATCGAGGAGCTGGTGGAGTAGTGAAGGGAGAGGCCCTTTAAGGCGGTCCAGAGAGACCGGCAAGGGAGAGGACAGTGAGGAGAACCTCCCGGCCCGGTCTGCGCGGTGGGAGGTTTTCTAGTGCCAAGAAGGAGGAGGGCAATGATGAAGAAGAGTTTGCCAGCAGAAGTCAGCGGAGTAAGGTTCACAGTCCTTTCAGTGCAACACCTTTTTGCCATGTTCGGAGCTACCATCCTCGTCCCCATTCTTACCGGCCTGGATCCGGCCGTGGCCCTGTTTACCTCGGGCGCGGGCACCCTCCTGTTCCACCTGGTTACCGGCGGCAAGGTCCCGGCCTACCTCGGCTCCTCGTTTGCGTTCATCGCTCCCATCATCGCTGCCCGGGAAGGGTACGGGATCGCGGCTGCCCTGGGCGGGTGTGTCATTGCCGGCCTGGTGTACCTGGCCGGTTCGGCGCTGGTGCGCGTGGCCGGTCCTGAGTCCATCGCGCGGCTTTTGCCCCCGGTGGTGGTAGGGCCCGTCATCATCGTCATCGGTCTCATCCTGGCCGGCGCGGCCCGCATCATGTCCGAAGGTGACATGCTTACAGCCATGGTAACCCTGGGCATAGCCATTGCCGTGGCCATCTATGCCAAAGGCTTTTTCAAGATCATCCCCATCCTCCTGGGCATCGGCGGCGGTTACCTATTTGCCCTGGCCCGGGGCCTGGTGGACTTTAGCACCGTGGCCGGGGCGGCCTGGATTTCCCTCCCCAGATTCGTGACGCCGGCGTTTCACCCGGCGGCCATCAGCCTCATTGCTCCTGTGGCCATCGCCACCATGGTTGAGCACGTGGGAGACGTGCTGGTCATCGGGCGCACCGTGGGCAAAAACTTCACCACCGAGCCCGGGTTGCACCGGACCCTGCTGGGAGATGGCCTGGCTACCTCCCTGGCCGGTCTTTTGGGCGGTCCTCCCAACACCACCTATGGCGAGAACATAGGCGTTCTGGCCATCACCGGTGTGTACAACCCGGCCATCATCAGGCTGGCCGCGGTGCTGGCCCTTTCCCTGAGTTTTGTGGGCAAGCTGGGCGCTCTCATCGGCACCATCCCTGATCAGGTCATGGGCGGCATTTGCGTGCTCTTGTTCGGTATGATCGCCAGCGTAGGTGTGCGGACCCTGGTGGAAAACCGCGTCGACCTTGCCAACGTGCGGAACCTGGTCATCGCCTCGACCATCCTGGTGGTAGGCATCGGCAAACTGCCGTTTCACTTCGGGGTCCTGGCATTCGAGGGTGTAGGACCGGCGGCCATCATCGGCATCATCCTAAACCAGGTGCTCCCCAACGCTGATTCCCAAAACAGTGCCGTGGGCAAGGGAAAGAAGGAAGCGGCCGCCGGCCGTGATTTGCCCAAAGGTCGCCGGGGCAAAGTGTAATGTGACGCTCAGGGAGGGAGACTCGTGAAACTAGCATCAAGGCACATACTTGACCTAGAAACCATGCCCGTGGAAGACATGCGCCTTATCCTGGATACGGCCGATTCTATGAAAGAGATCCTGTCCCGGGAGGTCA
Organism: Bacillota bacterium; assembly: GCA_040756655.1. Taxonomy (GTDB): domain Bacteria; phylum Bacillota; class Sulfobacillia; order UBA8153; family UBA8153; genus JBFLYN01. The sequence continues at coordinate 59,821 of JBFLYN010000005.1, read as the reverse complement.
AGAAGGTTCCGACCTTGCGGGGGAAGTCCGTCTGCACCCTGTTTTACGAAGCCAGCACCCGGACCCGGACCTCCTTCGAGATGGCGGCCAAGTACATGTCCGCCGACACCAGCAGCATAGCCACGGCTACCTCCGCCATTAAGAAGGGCGAGACGCTTTTGGACACCGCCCGGACCATCGAGGCTATGGGCGTGGACATGCTCATCATGCGTCACCCGGTATCCGGGTCCTGTCACTTCCTCAGCCGCCACGTGAGCTCTTCGGTGGTCAACGCCGGCGACGGCATGCACGAGCATCCCACCCAGGGTCTCCTGGACCTGTTCACCATGGAGCAGTACAAGAAGCGAATCGCAGGTCTCAAGGTGGCCATCATCGGAGATATCCTGCACAGCCGGGTGGCCAGGTCCAACATCTGGGGACTGGTGAAGCTGGGCGCGGAGGTGCGCGTGGCAGCCCCGGCCACTCTGCTGCCGGTGGAAGCCCAGGGCCTCGGAGTCAAGGTGTACGACCGGGTGGAACCGGCCATTGCCGGTGCCGATGTGGTCAACGTGCTCAGGCTGCAGCTGGAGCGGCAGCAAAAGGGCCTGTTCCCCAGTGCCCGCGAGTATGCCAGGTATTACGGGGTCAGCCGCGACCGCCTGGCCCTGGCTCACCCGGACGTCTTGCTCATGCACCCGGGTCCCATGAACCGGGGTGTGGAAATTGCCTCGGATATTGCCGATGCTCCCATGTCCGCCATCCGGGAACAAGTTACCAACGGTGTGGCGGTACGCATGGCCATTCTCTACCTCTTGTTGGGAGGTGCCGACTCGTGAACCGGCTCTTGATCAAGGGCGGACGGGTGCTCGACCCGGCTTCGGGCGTTGATGCTGTTCTCGACATATTGGTGGAAGGGGACCGGGTCGCTGCCGTGGGCCAGGAGCTTTCGGCCGATGCCCGCATCGTCGACGCCAAGGGCAAGCTGGTTATGCCCGGCTTCATAGATATGCATGTCCACCTGAGAGACCCGGGTTTTGAGTACAAAGAAGACATCGCCAGCGGTACCCGGGCCGCGGCCCGGGGCGGCTTTACGGCGGTGACCTGCATGCCCAACACCCGGCCCACCATTGACAACCGGGCGGTGGTGGAGTACGTGTTGAACCAGGCCGCCAGGACCGGACTGGTGCGTGTCTACCCGGTGGGGGCCGTCTCCAAGGGGCAACGCGGAGAGGAACTGGCCGAGATCGCCGACATGCGCAGCGCCGGGGCGGTGGCCCTTTCCGATGATGGCCAGCCGGTGGCCAGCGCAGAACTCATGCGCCTTGCCCTGCAATATGCCATCCCCTTCGGCTTGCCCGTGATCAGCCACTGTGAAGACCCCTCCCTGTCCCACGAAGGCGTCATGCACCAGGGGTTGGTGTCCACCATCCTGGGACTGCGGGGCATACCCGCCGAGGCCGAATCGGTGATGGTGGCCCGGGACCTGGTGCTGGCCCGCCTCACCGGGGGCAGGCTGCACGTGGCGCACGTAAGCACCTCCCAGAGCCTCCAGCTCATCGAATTCTACAAAAGCCAGGGAGTTAACGTCACTTGCGAAGTCACGCCCCATCACCTGCTCCTGACGGACCAGGCAGTGCGGGACACCTGGTACGATACCAACACCAAGGTTAACCCTCCCTTGAGGTCTCAAGACCACGTGGAGGCGCTCCTCAAAGGCCTTTCCAGTGGCCTCATCGACGTCATTGCCACCGACCATGCCCCGCACCACCAGGACGACAAGCTGGTGGAGTATGACTACGCCCAGTTTGGCATGATCGGCCTGGAGACGGCAGTGGGCCTGGTGGCAGGAGAGCTGGTGGGCCGGGGTCGCGTGGACTGGCCCCGGGTGGTAACACTCATGTCCGCCAACCCGGCGCGCATCCTGGGCGTGGAGGGCGGCCGCCTGGCCGCCGGGGGACTGGCCGATTTCACCGTCGTCGACCCCCAACTGGAGACCACCGTGGACGAGGAACGCTTTGCCTCCAAGAGCCGGAACACGCCATTTGCCGGATGGAAGCTCAGGGGTTCCCCCTGGGGCACGGTAGTCGGGGGACGCATCTTGATGTGGGAGGGAAACTTGACAGCCGGCTAGAATAGATATACATTAGAGGAGTATAGATATGCAGCGGGCATAAGAGCTCGCGGGGAAGGGGTGAACAGCATGCGGGGACGCCTGGTGCTTGAGGATGGGACTGTCTACGAGGGGAGAGCCTTCGGACGCCCGGGTACGGCCTTTGGAGAAGTGGTGTTCAACACGGGCATGACCGGCTACCAGGAAGTGCTGACCGACCCATCGTATTGCGGGCAGATCGTGACCATGACCTATCCTCTCATTGGGAACACCGGGATCTGTGAAGGGGACTCACAGTCTCACAGGCCCTTCGTGCGCGGGCTGGTGGTGCACCAGCTGTGCGCGACCCCTTCCCATACCAGGATGATCGGCCGCCTGGACGACTACCTCTACGGTCACGGTATCCTCGCCCTGGAAGGCGTGGACACCCGGGCCCTGACCCGCAAGCTCCGGGTGCACGGCACCATGAATGGGGCCATTACCTCGGGCGATGCGCCGGGCGAGGAACTGGTCCGGCAGCTCAGCTGCCAGGGCCCCTCCGACCTTGTGGCCGAGGTGGCCACCGGGCGGCCCTGGCGCGTATTCGGAGACGGGCCGCACCTGGTGGTGGTGGACCTGGGGGTGAAACTCAACCTCATCCGGTATTTCTCCAGGCACAACTGCACGGTGACGGTGGTGCCGCCCACCACCCCCGCTGAAGACATCCTGGACATGGACCCCGCTGGCGTCTTGTTCTCTAACGGGCCCGGGGACCCAGCTGATGCCCACGCGGCCATTGGCACCGCCCGGGAGCTGCTGGGCAAGACGCGACTGTTCGGGATCTGCCTTGGCCACCAGGTGCTGGCCCTGGCCATGGGCGCCCGCACCTTCAAACTCAAGTATGGGCACCGGGGCGGGAACCACCCGGTACGCGACCTCCGCACCAATCACGTGCAGATGACCGCACAAAACCATGGATATGCCGTGGTCCGGGAATCCCTGGCCGGCCTGGGCGTGGACATCACCCACACCCACCTGCACGATGCTACCGTAGAGGGGCTTTCCCACCGCAGGCTGCCGGTGAACACCCTGCAATACCACCCAGAGGTGGGCCCGGGCCCCAATGATTCCGAGCACCTCCTGGCCGCGTTTCTCACCAGTCTCGGCGGCCAGGCACCAGCCCAGAAAGCCCCGGAGTTTCCGGCGGCCTTGGCATACCAGGGGGAATAAACTTGCCGCTCCGTACCGGTCTGGAGAAAGTAATGGTCGTAGGCTCCGGTCCCATCATCATCGGGCAGGCGGCGGAGTTTGACTACGCCGGAACCCAGGCCTGCCGGGCCTTACGAGAAGAAGGCCTGTCCGTGGTATTGTTAAACTCTAATCCCGCCACCATCATGACCGACGCAGAGGTAGCTGACCGGGTGTACCTGGAGCCCTTGCGCCTGGACGTGGCCACCCAGATCATCCGCGCCGAGCGTCCCCAGGGCCTGCTGGCCACGCTTGGGGGGCAGGTGGGTTTGAACTTGGCGGTGGAGCTTTCGCGGGCCGGGGTGTTGGAGCAGTACGGGGTGGAGCTTTTGGGCACCTCCCTTGCCTCCATCCAGATGGCCGAAGACCGCCTGCTTTTCAAGGAGGCCATGGAAAGGGCCGGACACCCGGTGCCCTTAAGCGCCATCGTCCACCGGCTATCCGAGGCCAAGGACTTTGCCCGCCGGGTGGGACTGCCCCTGGTGGTGCGCCCGGCCTACACCCTGGGCGGCACCGGCGGCGGTCTGGCCCGTACCTACGAGGAATTCGAGCTGATCGTGGCCCGGGGGCTAAAGCTCAGCCCCATCAGCCAGGTTCTCCTGGAGCGCAGCGTGGAGGGCTGGAAGGAAATTGAGTACGAGGTCATGCGGGACCTGGGCGGAAACTGCGTGGCCATCTGCGCCATGGAGAACATAGACCCCATGGGCATCCACACCGGCGACAGCATCGTGGTGGCCCCGACTCTCACACTCACCGACCGCGAGAACCAGAAACTACGCCGGGCGGCCCTGGACATCATCTGCACCCTGGGCATCGCCGGTGGGTGCAACGTCCAGTTTGCTCTAGACCCACGTACCGGCCAGTACTGCGTCATCGAGGTCAACCCCCGGGTGAGCCGCTCCAGCGCGCTGGCGTCCAAGGCCACGGGCTATCCCATCGCCAGGGTAGCGACTAAGATCGCCGTGGGTCTGGACCTTACCGAAATCACCAACCCGGTCACCGGCGCCACTTCGGCCTGCTTCGAGCCGGCCATCGACTACGTGGTGCTGAAGTTCCCGCGCTGGCCCTTTGACAAGTTCCGGGGAGCCAACCGGAGCCTGGGCACCCAGATGAAAGCCACCGGAGAAGTCATGGCCATCGACCGCACCTTCGAGGGTGCCCTCCAGAAAGCCATCCGCTCGGCGGAGACCGGGGCCGACGGCTTGTACCTACGGGAACTGGCATCCCAGGATACCTCCAGCCTCTGGCAGGCGCTGGAGAGCCCGGATGATCGGAGGATGTTCATCATCGCCGAGCTTTTGCGCCGGGGCCGGGAGGTCATGGAAATCCACGCACTCTGCCACATTGACCCGTTCTTCCTGGAAGGGATCAAGCGCATCACCTCCATGGAGGCCCGGCTCATGGAGCCCGGTGCCCTGCCGGGCCTGTTGCGCCCGGCCAAGGAACTGGGGTTTTCCGATGCTCGCCTGGCGGCCATCGCCGGGCTGGATGTTGAGCACTTGCAGCGGCTCCGCTGGGAACAGGGAATCGAGCCCGTCTACAAGATGGTGGACACCTGCGCTGCCGAGTTTGAAGCCACCACGCCCTACTTCTACTCCACTTACCGGGCCCGGGAGAATGAAGCCGTTCCCACTGGCCGCCCGAAGGTACTGGTGCTGGGCTCGGGACCCATCCGCATCGGTCAGGGCATCGAGTTCGATTACTCTTCCGTCCACGCCGTCACCAGCCTGAGGGAGGCGGGACTGGAATGCATCATGCTCAACAACAACCCGGAGACCGTGTCCACGGACTTTAACGCGTCTGACCGCCTGTACTTCGAACCGCTCACCGCCGAGGATGTGATGAGCGTAATCCGCCTGGAAAAGCCCGTGGGCGTGGTGGTGCAGTTCGGAGGGCAGACAGCCATCAACCTAGCGTCCGAGGTGGCCAAGCACGCCCTGGTGCTGGGTACTTCCGTAGAGTCCCTGGACATCTCCGAAGACCGGGAAAAATTCGACCGGCTGTTAACCCGCCTGGACATCCCCCGCCCCCCGGGGGGCACGGCCTTTGATACCACCCAGGCCCTGGCCATCGCCCACCGGGTAGGCTACCCGGTGCTGGTCCGCCCCTCTTACGTGCTGGGCGGCAGGTCCATGGAGATCGTATACAACGACGAGGATCTTTTCGAGTACATGCGCTCGGCGGTGGTGGTTTCTGACCGGCACCCGGTGCTGGTGGACCGGTATTTCGAAGGCCGTGAGGTCGAGGTGGATGCCGTGGCCGATGGCGAGGACGTGCTGGTGCCGGCCATCATGGAACACGTAGAAAGGGCCGGTGTTCATTCTGGAGACAGCATTGCCATGTGCCCGGCCCAGAGTCTAGCTCAACCGCTCCAGGACACCATAATCGACTACACCCGGCGGCTGGCCCGGGGCCTGAATGTGCGCGGGCTCATGAACGTGCAGTTCGTCATCAAAGACAACCAGGTCTACGTGCTGGAGGCGAACTTGCGCTCCAGCAGGACGGTACCGTTTTTGACCAAGGTCACCGGCGTTCCCATGGTGCCGCTGGCCACCCGAATCATTCTCGGGGCTAGCCTGGCCAGCCTGGGCGCCCAAACTGGCCTGGTTCCGCCTTCTGCTCTGGTAGCGGTGAAAGTCCCGGTGTTTTCCTGGGCCAAGCTCACCGCAGTGGATACCGGCCTGGGCCCGGAGATGAAATCCACCGGCGAGGTCATCGGCGTGGACGTGGATGCCGCCGAGGCGCTGGCCAAGGGGTTCTTGGCCGCCGGGGTGAACCTCCCCGGGGCCGGGACCGTGTTGCTGAGCGTGGCCGACCGCGACAAGCCCGTCGGGGTTGAACTGGGTCGCGCCCTTTTCGGTGCCGGGTATCATTTGATGGCCACCCGCGGCACCGCCCGCAGCCTGGAGGCGGCCGGGCTACCGGTAGAGACCGTCGCCAAATTGGACGAAGGCTCCCCCCACGTACTTGATGTCATCGCCACCGGGCAGGTGGTGCTGGTCATCAATACCCTTACCCGGGGCAAAGTACCCCAGCGTGACGGGTTCAAGATCAGGAGGACCGCCGCCGAGTTCGGGGTGCCCTGCCTGACTTCGCCGGACACGGCGGCCGCCGCCGTCCGGGCCATGCTACACCGCAAAAGCCGGCCACTGGCGGGACCCGTTGCGCTCCAGCAGTACGAAGCTGTGGGCCGGGCCCACCGGTCCACCGGCAGCTAGGAGGGTCGCATGCCGCTTGAGTTCCCACTGGCGCCGGTGATGGCCACCGTATTGGAGAACCGCCCGGTGGCCCCCGGCCATTTCCGTCTGAGGATACTAGCGCCCGGGTGTGCCCAGGCGGCCCGGCCCGGGCAGTTTGTGCACTTGCGGGTGAGCCGGGGACTGTCCCCGCTCCTCCGCCGCCCGATCAGTATCGCCCGCTCCCACCCGGAGGCGGGCGAACTCGTGCTGCTGGTGAGGCACGCCGGAGCCGGCACGCAGTGGTTGGGTGCCCTGGAGGCCGGGGACCAGTTGGACCTGGTGGGTCCCCTGGGACAAGGGTTTTCTGTGCCGCCGGCCGGGCGTCGTCTGCTGGTGGCGGCAGGCGGCATCGGCATAGCCCCGCTGGTGGGGGCTACCGCGTGTGCGATACAGGCGGGGGCGATGGTGACCGCATGCGTGGGAGCGCGCAGCGCCGGGCTCTTGGTGGGAGTGGACGAACTTGAGGGGCTGGGCGCCCGGGTGCGCCTGGCCACCGATGATGGTTCCGCCGGCCACCCGGGCCTGGTTACCGCCCTGGTCCGGGAGGAACTGTCCCGGGAGGAGTACACCAGCCTCTACGCGTGCGGCCCGGTGCCCATGCTCGCCGTCGTGCAGGATCTGGCCCGGGAGTACTCCATCAGCACGTATATCTCCCTGGAGCAATACATGGCCTGCGGGGTGGGCGCGTGCCTGGGGTGTGCCGTCCAGGCCGCCGGGTCCGGTGGATACCTGAAGGTTTGCCGGGACGGGCCGGTGTTCTGCTCCAACCAGGTGGTGCTCGCAGGCTTGCCGGGAGGGGGTGGGTGATGTGCCTGACCTTGGGGTGGACCTTGGAAAGCTCAAACTGAAAAACCCGGTCATGCTGGCATCGGGCACGGCAGGCTTCGGCCGGGAGTACAGTCGCTGCTACGATCTGGCCAACCTAGGCGCCCTGGTCACCAAGGCGGTGACCGTGCGCCCCCGCATGGGGAACCCCCCGCCCCGGGTCTATGAGACCCCGGCGGGCATGCTCAACGCCATCGGTCTGGAAAACCCCGGCCTCGAAGGGTTCATCCAGGAGGAACTGCCCTTTCTCCAGGGCCTGGGCTGCCCGGTAGTGGTGAACATCGCCGGAGAGGATGAGGAGGAGTATGCCACGCTGGCCCGCCGCCTGGACCGGGCCCCGGGGGTAGCTGCCTTGGAAGTGAACATTTCCTGTCCCAACGTCAAGTGCGGGGGGCTGGCCTTCGGGGTGGAGGCTGCCAGTGCGGCCCGGGTCACGGCCGCCGTACGCAGGAATACCGGACTGCCAGTGCTGGTCAAACTCTCACCCAATGTCACCGATATCCGCGCCATTGCCAGGGCTGTGGAACAGGCCGGGGCCGACGTGATCTCCCTTATCAACACCCTCTTGGGGCTGGCCATTGATGTGCAAAGACGCCGTCCCATCCTGGGCAATGTAACCGGAGGTCTTTCCGGGCCCGCCATCCGGCCGGTGGGTGTGCGCATGGTCTGGGAGGTATCCGCACATGCCGGGGTGCCGGTCATCGGCATGGGCGGCATCTTGCAAGCGCCCGATGCCCTGGAATACCTCATGGCCGGGGCCAGCGCCGTCATGATGGGCACGGCCAGTTTCGTGGATCCCCGGTCGCCCCTGGCCGTGGTGGAAGGCATCCACCGCTACCTGGAGGAGCACGGTATGCAGAAGGTCAGCCAGCTGGTGGGTTGCGCGAGGGAAAAAGCCGGGGGACGGAGCTGACCCGTACAGTCTGCTGGTGATCATAGATGACCTGCCCGGGCCTGGCGTCGCGGGGCCGCCGTACGTGCCGGGCCCGGGTCCAGTCTACCTCCACCCACCGGGCTTTGCCCGCCCGACTGAAATGCGCGGCAAGTTCAGCGGCTTCTTCCAGGCTTTCCCGGGACGGCCATTCCCTGCCCTGGTCGCTACCGGGGCGGAGCAGCACGTGAGCGCCGGGCACGCCCCGGGCGTGGAGCCACACGTCATCGGGCCGGGCCACCCGCACCAGCTGCTCGTTCTGCCGGTGGTTTTTTCCCACCATGATCCTATCGCCCCGTGAAGATACCAGTTCCAGCCCGGTGAAGTCGGGTTTCGGGGCCCGGGTCCCGGCTGGCCCGGGTGGGTTTCGGATGAACCCGGCCGCGCCGAGCTCTTCCCAGACCTCGCCCAGGTCCTGCACGGTCCGGCAGGCTTCCACCGTCTCGCTAACCCGCTCCAGGTACTCAAGTTCGGCCCCGGTGCGCTCCAGCTCTTTGGTGGCCGCACGGCGTGTGCGTTCGGCCTTGGCGTGACGGTCAAAATAGACCCGGGCATTGGCCCGGGCATTCAGCGCCGGGTCCAGGGGAATGGACACTTCGGGGCTACCAGGCAGGTAGTAATTGGGAAGGCTGGCCGTAGCGGTCCCGGGTGGCACCCGGTCGGCGTAGGCGGTGAGGAGTTCGGCCCAGAGCCGGAAATCCCCTGCCGCCCCGGCTCGCTGTAGGTCTGCCGCTTGGGCCAGCCGCTTGCGTTCCAGCCGCTTACGAGCAGATGCCAGTGCGCCTTGCAGGGCCGAGAGCCGGGAGCGGAAGGCTGCTTCCTCCAGGTGGGCGGTGTAGAAGCGGTCCGCGGCGGCGCTGGCGGTTTCAGCCGCTTCTGCCACGTGACCCGGGAGGTGCGCCAGTTTGAGCACATGCCAAAGCCGCGGCCGCCCTTGGCCATCGCAATATGCCGCCGGCCAAAACTGCCCGGCCGCCACTTCCGCAGCGATCCCGCCCACCGCCCGCGTCAGCCGGGCAGGCTCCACCAACCGGGGCGGAGCCCCGGGGTCGAAGCCGGCACGGTACACGGCCTCCCGGGCCAGCACCGGGCCGAAGCCCCGGACCGTGCCCAGGATGCACTGCCAGGCCGGCCCTTCGCCCTGGAGCCCGGCGGCCAGTGCTTCTTCGCTAACTTGGCCGGGCAGTGGTCCGGACAGGGGAGGCGGCGGCTGGTAGCTGGTTGTACCGGGCTTGAGCGCAGCCAGCACCTGGCGGTTGGGCAGGCGCACCAGCACCAGGTTGGTGGCCCCGGGGATGAGCTCGGCATAGAGCCCCAGTTCTACCTCGTCACCCAGGCTGGAGCGGCCAGCGAAGTGCAACCCCACCCACCGTTCCCAGGGTGGGTACTCCACCCGCAGGAGGCGGGCGCCTTCCAGCCACTTTCTCAGGCCCATGCAGAAGGCCGGGGGATGGGCAGGGTTTTCCGGGCGGGCGGCGGTGAAATGGAGGCGGGGCAGGTCCGGCCTGAGCCCCAGGCACAGGCGCTGGGCCTGTCCGGGCCGCCTTAGCGAAAGATGGACCTCGGAAGCCGACGGCTGAAACACCCGGTCTACCCGGGCGCCCGTCCATTGCCTCACGTCGAAAACTATACCCGCCAGGGCGGCAGCGTCCATGGTCATGTTGCCGTCCTCCACAGCCAAACCTGGGTCCAGAAGTTCACCGGGCCCGGTAACCCCGATTATACCAGTAAGAGGTGGCCATCCACAACCCGCCAGCCACGCATGCAGGAAGCCGGGCGGTGGAGGAGAATATCCATGCCAGACGGAAAGCAGCGGTCCGAACGGGAGGAAACACGAGCATGGGCAACCGGGCAGCTACTGCCGTATTCGCCGGCGGGTGTTTTTGGTGCATGGTATCCCCATTTGCACTGCTGGACGGGGTCTTGGAAGTACGCTCTGGCTACACCGGCGGTCACCTGGAAAACCCCACCTACGAGGAGGTCAAGTCCCAGACCTCCGGGCATTATGAAGCCGTATGCATCACCTACGACCCGGCCATCACCAGTTACGACATACTCCTCAAAGCCTTCTGGATGCAGATCGATCCCACCGACCCGGGCGGTCAGTTTCATGACCGGGGCCCGTCCTACCGGGCAGCCATCTTCTACACCAACGAAGAGCAAAGGCAAAAAGCCGAGGCCTCGAAGCAGGAGTTGGAGGCTTCGGGCCGGTTCCCCGGCCCCATCGTTACCGCGATTTTGCCGGCGGGTGTCTTTTACCATGCCGAAGAGTACCACCAGGACTTTCACCGAAAGTGCCCCGCCGTGTACAAGGCAGACCGTATGGCGTCCGGACGGGACGAGTTTATCAGGAAGTACTGGGGCGATGAATACTGGGAACTTTTCAAATAGGGGGGAGTAGCTTCACTCTGGCAAGGTTCGAGAGACGGGCAGGAGGGGACGGGTTAGTGCAAGCCTACCGGAGATCCCCGGGCGGTCGCCTCGAACCTACCTGGAAGAGTGGATACGCTACGTCAGAGTAACATTCTGAAGGGACCCCATCCTCCGGGCCACTCAAGCTGGGGCCCGTGGTCCACCAGCAGGTTACCTGCGGTGAGCAGGAAGCCCGGCGGATGGGGAGAGGAGAATATTCCACCCATGCAAACTGGGCGCTTCTTAGTAGAAAGGGTGCGGGCCGACCCGGGACTGGTGCTGGTTGTAGGGGGCCCAGACACGGGCAAGTCCACGTTCGTCCTGGAATTGGCCCGCATGCTGTTTGTGGCCGGGCTGGCTACTGCCATAGTGGACACGGATACGGGCCAGTCTGACCTGGGCCCGCCGGGCACCATCGCCATGGCCCGGGTGCGGGGCCCAGTCGCCCGTTGGAGCGAACTTAGCCCGGACGCTGCCTTTTTCGTGGGAGCCACCTCGCCGCCGGGAGTGGAGGCCACCTTCTTGGCAGGCATCTGGCGCATGGTGGAGGCGGCTCGTCAAAGCGGTGCCATCGCCGTGGTGGTCAACACCACCGGGCTCATCCACGGGCCGTACGGGCGTTACCTGAAGGGTGCCAAGCTGGAGGGCCTCAGGCCCCGGCACCTGGTCGCCCTCCAACGGGCCGGCGAGGTAGAGCACCTGTTACGAGCCTACCCGGATACCAGCACTTCCCGCATCTGGAGGCTGGCAGTACCCCCGGGGGTCCAGAGGAAAGACCGGGAGTACCGGCGCGCAGCCCGCGAAGAAGGGTACCGGCGGGCCATGGAAGGCGGGAGCCTGCGCGTGCTGGACCTGGCCAGCGTAAGGTGCCTGCGCACCCGCTACCGCACGGGAGAGCGCCTGGATGACGCTGCCTGCCGGGCCCTGGAATTGCGGCTGGGAACTGGGGTAGTCTACGCCGAGCGGGCGGCCGATGGCATCTATGCCGTGGTGCCCGGATCCCCACCCTCGCGTCCTGTGTTGATGGACAGAAGTCGTGTGTACGCCGTGTCCCAGTCGGCATACGACCAGCTCCAGGTGGGTCTGTTGGACGGCCGGGGTGAGCTGGCCGGCACGGGAGTCTTGGAGGGGTTGGACTTTGCCGGCGGGAAGGCCCGGGTGTACACGCCGGTAGAGGTGGCCGTGACCGGCCTGGTGTTCGGCACCACCCGGGTGACCCGGGACGGCCGGGAACTGGGAAGGTTGCGGCCCAAAGAGATCTGACGGGAGAGGAGGGATCCGGGTGGCAGTTTGGAAATGTGCAGCGTGCGGCCATGAAAAGGATGCCAGGTGCAAGCCCCGCAAGTGTCCCCAGTGTGAGGGCAAAGACACTTTCGCAAAGAAGTAGCTGCATCCTTGGCGCCCGGCCGTTGGCCGGGCTTTTCCTTTCACTCCCGGCATATTCATCTGATAGCGCGCCTTGACGGGAGTGGGAAAACTGCACTGGCACGGGCTGGACAACGACACGGTCCTGGAGCTTCTGGGCAGTTCGTGGGAGGGGCTTACCAGCCGCCAGTGCCGCGAACGGCTGGACCGCTACGGGCTTAATGTCCTGGAAACCGGCGACGGGCTCCCGGTGCTCCGGATCCTCTTGGACCAGTTCAAGGATTTCATGGTCATGATGTTGCTGGCCGCCACTGCCGTGGCCGCCCTCTTGGGGGAAGTGGCCGACGCCGTCACTATCGTGGTCATCGTGGTGCTCAACGCCGTCTTGGGCTTTGTGCAGGAATACCGGGCCGAGCGTTCCTTACATGCACTGAAACGCATGACCGCTCCGGTGGCCCGGGCGCTGCGTGACGGAGCTGAATGCGTGGTCCCGGCCGAGGAGCTGGTGCCAGGGGACATCATCCAGCTGGGCCCGGGCGACCGGGTGCCCGCCGATGCCCGGATTTTGCACGCCCGGGCGCTGGAAGTGGACCAATCGCTCCTGACCGGCGAATCCCTGCCCGTGGCCAAGCATGCCGGGGTGCTACCCGGCCGGGAGCTAGCGTCGCCCGACTGGACCAACATGGTGTTCATGGGAACGGTGGTGACCCAGGGCCGGGCCCGGGGAGTAGTGGTGGCCACGGGCATGGAGACGGAAATGGGGGCCATCGCCGAAACCATCGAAGAGGCCGGCACCGGGGACACTCCCCTCCAGCGACGCCTGGACCATCTTGGCCGCTACCTGGGGCTGGCCTGTCTTCTTGTCTGCGGGCTGGTGGTGGCAGCCGGCATCACCCGCGGTGAGTCCTGGTTCCACATGTTCCTGGCCGGGGTCAGCCTGGCCGTGGCCGCCATACCGGAGGGGCTCCCGGCCGTGGTCACGGTAGCGCTGGCCCTGGGCGTACAGCGCATGGCGGCGCGTTCGGCCATAGTACGGAGGCTGCCGGCTGTGGAGACCCTGGGGTGCGCCACCCTGATCTGCTCGGATAAGACCGGGACGCTCACCAAAAACGAGATGACTCTCCGGGAAGTGACCCTGGCCTCCGGAGCTCGTTACGAGGTCAGCGGCAGCGGCTACAGCCCGGAGGGCCAGTTCAGCCTGGTGGAAGGCGCCCCGGCAGCGCCGGATCTTGCCTTGATCCTCACCGCCGGGGCCATCTGTAACAATGCACGGCTACTCCAGGAAAACGTAAGGCAACGGGGTAGGATCCAGCGGAAGTGGAAGGTAAGCGGGGACCCCACCGAGGGCGCCCTGCTGGTGGCAGCGGCCAAACTGGGCCTGGATGGGGAAACGCTCTCACGATGCAACCCCCGCGTGGACGAACTACCTTTCAGCGCCGAGCGCCGCTGCATGAGCGTGGTCGTCCAGCGCGGCGCCGTGCGACGTGCCTACATCAAGGGCGCGCCTGATACGGTCATGGGCATGTGCAGTCTAGCCCGGGCCGGGGATTCCGAACACCGGCTGGACGCCGGGTGGCAAAGGCGCATCACCGGTCAGGCCGATACCATGGCCGGGCAGGCGCTGCGTGTCCTGGCGCTGGCCTACCGGGACCTGCCCGCGACCGGTGAGACGGAAATTGAGAAAGACGCGGTTTTCCTGGGCATCGTGGGACTGTTGGATCCCCCCAGGCCCGAAGCGGTGCTGGCGGTATCCAGGTGCCGCCAGGCGGGCATCCGGCCGGTCATGATCACCGGTGATCACCCGGCCACAGCCGCAGCCGTCGCCCGGGAGACCGGCCTCATGACCCCGGGCACAGGCGTGCTGACGGGCGCCCAGCTAGACGCACTGGACGACCCGGCACTGGCCCGCCACCTGGAGCACACTTCGGTTTACGCCCGGGTTTCACCCCAGCACAAGCTCAGGCTCATCCGGGCCTTCCGGGCCCAGGGACACGTGGTAGCCATGACCGGCGATGGGGTCAACGACGCGCCGGCCGTCAAGGAAGCGGACATCGGCATCGCCATGGGGCTTTCGGGCACCGACGTGACCAAAGAGGCCTCCGACATGATCTTGGCCGATGACAACTTCCGCACTATCGTGGCGGCGGTGGAGGAAGGGCGGGCCATCTACGACAACATCCGCAAGTTCATCCGGTACCTTCTTTCATGTAACGTAGGCGAAGTCCTGGTCATGCTGGCCGCCGTCCTGCTGGGATGGCCACTGCCCCTAATACCCATGCAGATCCTGTGGGTCAACCTGGTCACCGACGGGCTGCCCGCCATGGCCCTGGGCGTGGACCCGGCGGACCCGGACAACATGCGGCGCCCGCCCCGGCGGAGCGAGGAGGGTGTGTTTTCCAGGGGCCTTGGCATAAAGATAGCGGTGCGCGGGATAATGATCGCAGCGGCCACGGCGCTGACCTTCGGCTGGTGCCTCGGCCAGACCGGCGATGTTGCCCGGGCCCGCACCGTGGCCTTTGTTACACTGGTGTTTTGCCAGCTTTTCCACGTTTTTGAGTGCCGGTCGGAAACGCGCAACGTCTTCAGCATGGGCCTGACCAGCAACCCCTGGCTCGTGGTGGCGGTGACGTGCTCAGTGGCCATGACCCTGGTGGCGGCCACTCACCCGGCCCTGCAGCCGCACTTCCAGACTAGGAGTCTAACCTTGGAAGAATGGATGGCGGCGCTGGCCGTGTCCGGCCTGATGCTGGTAACAGCCGCCGTCAGGCATCTTCTGGCGCAAGTTGTGGCAGGAATTGCACGCTCCGGGGTGGAAAGACACGATCTTTAAACCGGGACTGGAGTGAGTGCACCATGGAGTTTGTGAAAATGCACGGGCTGGGCAATGACTATATCTACGTCTACCTCCCCCGGGGAGACGAGGGGACGGATTGGCCCACGGTGGCCCGGCGGGTCTCCCACCGCCACTATGGTGTCGGTTCCGATGGACTCATCCTGGTCCTGCCGTCAGACCGGGCGGATTTTCGCATGCGCATGTTCAACGCCGATGGTTCAGAGGCCCAGATGTGCGGCAACGGCATGCGTTGCTTGGCCCGTTTCGTATACGACCGCGGCCTGACCCAAAAGCAGGAACTGGCCGTGGAAACCCTCGCCGGCATCATCCGGCCCCGCCTGGTGGTGGAGGGCGGGAAGGTCACTGCCGTGGAGGTAGACATGGGCGTCCCCCGGCTCAGAAGGGCCGATATTCCCATGGTTGGTCCTCCCGGCGACCATGTCATAGGAGAACTCCTGGTAGTCGACGGGGTCAAGTTCCCGGTGACCTGTCTTTCCCTGGGGAACCCGCATTGTGTGATCTTCGTCGAGGATGTGTGGCAAGTGGAAGTGGAGCACACTGGTCCCAGCATAGAACACCACCCAGCATTTCCTGAACGGACCAACGTGGAGTTCGTTCAGGTTCTCAACCAGCAGGAGCTGGCCATGCGCATCTGGGAGCGGGGTTCAGGTATCACCATGGCCTCGGGCACCGGAGCCACGGCGTCGGCAGTGGCCGCCGTGTTGGCCGGGCGTTGCCAGCGAGAGGTCAAAGTCCACCAGCCAGGCGGGACCCTGGAGATAGTCTGGCGGGACGACGGCCATGCCTGGCACCGGGGGCCGGCCGAGGAAATCTGCACTGGGGTGTTTACATCGGGTTTGACGGGAGGGAATGTCCGGTGAGATTCGCAGAGCGCATTGCCCAGGTACCGCCCTACCTGTTTGCCGAACTGAACAAGAAGAAGGCCGCCCTGACCGCGCAGGGGGCCGACCTCATCGATCTCGGGGTGGGGGACCCCGACCGCCCTACCCCCATCCATGTCATTGAGGCGCTTGCCCGGGCCGCCCAGGACCCGGCCACTCACCGCTACCCGCCTTACGAGGGCATCCTGGAATTCCGTTCGGCCATGGCCCGCTATTACCAGCGCCGCTTCGGAGTGAACCTCGACCCGGAGCGGGAAGTGATGACGGTCATCGGGTCCAAGGAAGGCCTGGCCCACCTGCTCTGGGGGCTGGTGGGTCCCGGCGATGTGGCGCTGGTGCCCGAACCGGCCTACCCGGTCTACCGTACCCACACTCTGCTGGCCGGTGCTGAACCCTACCCGCTCCCTCTGGCCGCGGACAATGGCTTCCTCCCCGACTTAGAGGCGGTGCCGGCCGCGGTCCTCGACCGGGCCCGGGTACTCCTTTTGAACTACCCCAACAACCCCACCACCGGCGTGGTCGACCTGGGCTTTTTCGAGCACGTGGTGGATTTTGCCCACCGGCACGGCCTGGTGGTGTGTCACGATGCTGCCTACGTGGAGCTGACTTTCGATGGTTACCGGGCGCCCAGCATCCTGCAAGTGACGGGAGCCCGGGAAGTGGCCGTGGAGTTCTACTCCCTGTCTAAACCTTTTAACATGACGGGCTGGCGGTTGGGTGCGGCCCTGGGCAACCAGGATGTGGTCTTCCGGGCCCTGGGCATCATCAAGACCAACACCGACTCTGGTCAGTTTGCCGCCGTGCAACTGGCCGGGGTGGCGGCCCTAGAGCACGATCCTGCTGATTTCATCACCGGCATGAACCAGGTCTACGCTGCCCGCAGGCAAGTGCTGGTGGAGGGCCTCCGCCAGGCGGGGTTTGACGTAAAAGCTCCCTTGGGCACCTTTTACGTGTGGGCACCGGCTCCGCCGGGCGAGGATGCAGCCGGGCTGGCTGCCCGCCTCCTGGAACAAGCTCACGTCATCGCCGTCCCCGGTGCTGCCTACGGAAAAGCCGGGCGGGACTACCTTCGCTTTGCCTGCACGGTGGAAGAGGACCGCCTGCGGGAGGCTACCCAGAGGATCCGGGCGGCCCTGGGCTAGCGCTACGTAAAGAGACCATGGGCTCTAGCCGCGCGA
The DNA here is from genome assembly GCA_040756655.1 of Bacillota bacterium. Taxonomy (GTDB): domain Bacteria; phylum Bacillota; class Sulfobacillia; order UBA8153; family UBA8153; genus JBFLYN01. The sequence goes on along the minus strand of JBFLYN010000005.1, from coordinate 42,820 downwards.
ATGCGCCCTGCGATATCCTCTGGGTCCGTAAGGTACAGGCCGTTGGCTTGCATGCGCTCGAAGTACGTGGAGCCGGCAAAGGTGAAGGATTGCGACTGTCCTGTCGGCGTGCCGAAGACCCGGGTGGTGTAGGCGACGAAATCCCCCACCGCCAGCTGGGGTGGCAGGGTCACGGGCGCGCGGGCCTGGGCCACGCGGGCGGCATTATGCCCGGCCAGCGTTCCGGTGACTATGGCTTCGGTGTGCCCCACCAGCACACCGCATTTTTCTCCGGCACAGAACAGGTTCTCGCGGCCCTCCACCCGCAATTCGGGGCCATGAGGCGTGAGCGCCGTAAAGCGCACGGAATTCCCGCGCCCTCCGGCCTTGGGATCGGTGTACACAGCGTTTTCCAGCCCGGGGATGCGGCGCAGGTCATCGAGGGCCAGGTATGGCGACATCAGCTTCACGTCGCCCGTGTCCAGGAGGATAACCGACTCGGCGTATTCGGGCAGGGCGTATTGCTGGCAGGCCTTCAGGCCCAGCTTGCTCCGGGCCGCCAGTGGTTCGGGCAGGGGCAGCCGGACTACTCCCTCCCGGCTCAAGCGCTGGGCCAGTTCCGGGGCGAGGCTGGCCTTGGGTAGCTTGCATGACCCGCTCATGGCGCCCAGGTGCCCGGCGCGCTTGACGGCTGCCAGTTCGCCCACGCCTGCCAGGGCAGAGACACTCACCCGCGGGCCGAAGGCCGGACAGCGCAACATGCACATGACACAACCGTTGCCGTAGCGGTGGCAGTTGCCCATGGGCCCGGCGGTGCCCGTGGCGTCCACAAAGGCCGCTGCCTCCAGTTCCTCTCCCTCATGGGTGCGCACGGCCTCTAGATGCCGTCCATCAGAGATAACGCCCACTATCCTGGTCTCCAGCCGTACTTCCACTCCGGCCCGTGCCAAAAGCCGCCTCACGGCTGGTTCGAGGCTGATCACGTTGTATAGGCTGGCGTGGCGGTGCCCGGGGAAGTCCAGGTTACGGTGGAGGGCGTTTTCATCGCAGCACAGGAAGAGCTCGCCTCCCCCCAGGGCGATGATCTCCTCCGCCGCAGTCCAGCGGCCATTGTTGCGCATGATCCCCCCGGCCAGGCCTGTGCCCAGTAGCATGTCGGTGCGCTCGCACATCACTGCCTGGACCCCGGCCCTGGCTGCCGCCAACGCTGCAGCGCACCCGGCCCAACCCCCGCCCGCTACCAGCACGCGGACCCTGTTTCCCATTTTCTTACCTCCCCGAAGGTTCAGTTGCGTGCCAGCACATCGGCGGCCGCCAGCCTGGCCTTGCAGGCCCGGGTAAAGCCTGCATCCAGCTGGGTGCCGCAGCTGCCGCAGATGCCTTCCCCGCAGCACATCACGGCGTTGTTGGTGTATACCATCTGGGTCCCGGGGCTTACCTTGGTCGCCAATTTCCACAGCGCCTGGTGCTGCTGGTCGGACCCGGCACTGACCAAGAGGTCATACTTGCCCCGGGACAAGAACAGGCGAAAGGTGCCCCCGTTCTTGTCTCTTTCGCGCTTGAGCACTGTCACCGAGGCACCCAGGGCCGCCAATTCCCCGTCGATTACCACCCGGCCCAGCTCCCCGGGTCCCAGCAGGGCGTCCACCCGGCCGCCGGCCGCCAACAGGTTGGTGGCCAGGTGCAGGGCGGGTCCCTGCCCGATGCCTTTGGCCACCAGCAGGCTCCGGCCTGCCTGCCGGGCCTGGAGATACCTCCGTCCTACCAGCCCGCTGGCAAAGGGCCCCTGCACCACCAGCTGGCCCCGGTGTTGTTCCAGTGTGCGGGTCTTGGGACCCGCCACTTGCACAAAATGAGTGACTGTGCCACGGGCCGGATCGAGCCGCGCTACGGAAAGAGGCACGTTAAACCAGTGTTCCGACCCGGCCGGGCGGACCATCAAAAAGCTACCTGAGGGCTGGAGCCCGTCCACGAGCCCGGGCGGTACCTTGATTTCCAGGGCGAAGGCCGGGGGAGCCAGCTGTACCCGGTCCACCACCGTCACCTCGTACTCCGAGCGCCCGGGGCGAGCTTCCCCCCGGTTCCAGGCTGCCTCCACCAGCACGCACGTGCCACTCCACGCGCAGTCATCGCACGCTCCGCCCTGGTTGAGCACCGGGCACGCCAGGCAGTTCCCGGTCAGCGCCAGCTGGCACGGGCAGTATTTGGAGCCTGCATCTTCGCAGGGCACGGTGGCAAAGAGTGACGGCATCGGCAAGGGCCCTCCTTTTGATGCGCTCAGTCTATCCAGCGTATGACCACCAAGCCCGGAGTGTGCCGAAGGTGCGGTGCCGTATAATTGCGCCACCTGCGGTTGACCATAGGGAAAGACGCTGGACGTGGGGGGGACGGGCATGCGCCTGACCGGCCTGGATCTGACCCTGGAAGCCGGCACCAGGCGGGAGTGGCTCGTAGCCAACGGGCTGGGCGGCTTTGCCTCATCAACGGTCCTGGGCATCAACACCAGGCGCTACCACGGGTTGCTCATGGCCGCGTTCAACCCCCCGGCTGAAAGGCACCTTCTGGTGTCCAGGGTGGACGAGACCGTAAGCTGGGGCCGGGACACGTACCACCTGGGCGCCAGCTTCTACCCGGGGACTGTTCACCCGGGCGGGCACCGGTGGCTGGTGCGGTTCGAACTGGACCCGCATCCCCGGTGGACGTACAGCCTGGGCAGGGGCCTGGTCCTAAAGGAGCTGTTCATGGTACCGGGAGAAAACACCGTGGTCCTGGCCTACCGGCTGCTCGCGCAGGACCGGGCCGTGCTGGAGTTGGCGCCGCTGGTCAACTACCGCCACTATCACCACCTCAACCAGGAGCGGGACTGGCCCTTCTGGCAGGTTGCCGGCGAGCGGGCCGTGGAGCTGCAACCCTTTGATGGTGCCAGGACCATCCACCTCCACGTATCCGACGGGTCCTACCACCCGGGTGGCCACTGGTACCGCTCCATGCTGTACCCGGTGGAGGACCAGCGCGGGCTGGACCACAGCGAGGACCATTACCAGCCCGGCGTCTTCCGGCTGGAGCTGGCAGAGGGACGACCCGCGTACTTTTGGGCCTCCACCCGGGCCGCACCGGACCTGGACCCGGTCGCCCAGCACGCCCGGGCTGCCAGTGAGCAAGTGCCCGGGCACCGCGATGCGCGCGTGCGCTGGCTACATCGTTCGGCGGGTGCCTTCGTGGTGGACCGCCGGGCCACCGGGCAAAAGACTCTCATCGCCGGCTACCACTGGTTTTCCGACTGGGGGAGAGACGCGTTCATAGCCCTGCCCGGGGTCTGCCTGCTGAGTGGGCGCCTGGAGGCGGCGGCCAGCATCATGGCGACCTTCGCCGGGGCCCGGCACCGGGGGCTGGTTCCCAACCGCTTTCCCGACCAAGGCGCGCGCCCCGAGTATAACACCATTGACGCCAGCCTGTGGTTGTTCTACGCCGTCTACAAGTACCTGCAATATGGCGGGGACATGGGGTTTGTGCGCCGCCAGCTCTACCCGGCCCTGGTGGACATTGTGGGCTGGTACCGGCGGGGGACGGCCTACGGTATCCACGCCGGTGCCGACGGCCTCCTGGACCATGACGGAGAGGGCCTGCAACTGACCTGGATGGACGCCAAGCACGGGCACGAGGTGTTCACCCCGCGCACGGGCAAGCCGGTGGAGATCAACGCCCTGTGGTACAATGCCCTGCGCACCCTGGAGTTTCTGGCCCGGGACGGTGGCAGCGACGAGTCTGCAGTCTACGGGCAACTGGCCGGGCTGGTCAAAAACAGCTTCCAACAGCAGTTTTGGAACCAGCAGCTGGGGTTTCTGCGGGACGTAGCGGGGGTCTGCCCCGACGACCGGCTGCGCCCCAACCAGCTGCTGGCCGTCTCCTTGCCCTACCCGGTGTTAGAGGGTGAAGCCGCCGCTCGGGTCGTGGAGGTGTGCGGGCAGTCGCTGCTGACCCCATACGGGCTCAGGACGCTGTCACCGGACCACCCGGACTATCACCCGGCCTACCGGGGAAGTCCCCGAGAACGAGACCGGGCATATCACCAGGGCACGGTGTGGCCTTGGCTTTTGGGCCCGTTTCTGACGGCGCTTACCCGCACCAACCCCGATTCCTCGCGCCGGTATGCGGCGTTGCTCCTGGAACCGCTCCTGGACCATACCGGCGACGCCGGGTTGGGCTCAGTTTCTGAGGTATTTGACGGCAGTGCCCCGCACCGTCCGGGCGGTTGCATCGCCCAGGCTTGGAGCGTGGGCGAAGTGCTCCGAGCTTACCACGAAGACGTGCTGGGCGGTGCACCGCCGCTTCCTGATCCAGAACAGAGGAGGTAGTTACATGCGGGTGCTGATGTTGACATGGGAGTACCCGCCCCGGGTCGTGGGCGGGCTGGCCAGGCACGTATACCACCTGGCCGGGGCCCTGTCCGGGCGCGGGGTGGAAGTCCACGTGCTAACCTGCGGGCAAGAGGGCAGCGTGCCCAGGGAAACCCAGGCACGTGTCACCATCCACCGGGTCCAGCCCTATCCGGTTACCACCCCAGGTTTTCTGCCCTGGGTCCTACAGCTGAACGTGGCCATGCTGGAGCAGGGGGTCTCCATCATGGAGGGCGAGGGGCCCTTCGACCTGATCCATGCCCACGACTGGCTGGTGGCACTGGCGGCCCGGGCGCTCAAACACCTTTACCGGACCCCGCTTATTGCCACCATTCACGCCACGGAACACGGCCGCCACCAGGGACTCCACAATCCGGACCAGCGATACATCAGCGGCGTGGAATGGTATCTTACCTACGAGGCATGGAAGGTCATCTGCTGCTCCCAGTACATGAAGTCCGACTTGATGTCGGTGTTCGGTTTGCCTCCGGAGAAGCTGGCGGTCATACCCAACGGCATCGACCCAGGCCAGCTGGCCGCCGACCCCCTGGCCCCCGGCCGGAGCCCGAACGTCCTGTTCGTGGGGAGGCTGGTGCCGGAAAAAGGGGTGTCCGTGCTCCTGGACGCCGCACCCCGGGTGCTGGAAGCCTGTCCGGAAGCTCGCTTCATAGTGGTGGGATCAGGCCCGGCCGCCTCCGAACTGCAGCACCGGGCCGCCGGAGCGGGGGTGGGCGACCGGGTTACATTTGCCGGCTACGTGGACGATGAGACCCTGGCCAAGCTCTACCGGCTGGCGGCGGTGGCCGTGTTCCCCAGCCTGTACGAACCCTTCGGCATTGTGGCCCTGGAAGCCATGGCTTCCGGTGCGGCGCTGGTGGTCTCGGACACCGGGGGCCTTGCCGAAATCGTCGAACACGAGGTCAACGGGATCAAGACCGAGCCCGGCAACGCCCGGGCCCTGGCTGAACACATCATCCGCTTGCTCACCAACGAGCCCACTCGCCAGAGGCTGGTCGCCGCCGCCTACCAGAAGGCAGTGCGCGACTACTCCTGGCCGGGTATTGCGGCGGCCACTTTCGGCGTGTACACCGCCACCGTGGCCGCACACCGGGACAGTTCTTGGCGCCGGGACCTGTCATCGGAGATGATCAGGAGAGCCCGGGCCCTGGGACGCCAGATGCTGGCCGGCCAGTACGGGCAGGGAGAGACGCATGGTTAGGGCAGTGATCATGGCGGGTGGGGAGGGAACCCGCCTAAGACCGCTCACTTGCCGGAGGCCCAAGCCCATGGTGCCCGTGGCCAACCGTCCGGTAATCGAGTACATCCTGGAGTTACTAAAGGCTCACGGCATCATCGACGTGACCATTACCCTGCAATATCTGCCTGGGGTCATCATGGACCACGTAAAGGACGGGTCGTCATATGGACTGCGGGTGGATTATGTCCGGGAGGAGACTCCCCTGGGCACTGCCGGCAGCGTGCGGCATGCCGTGCGGGGATACCGCGGTACCGTCTTGGTCATCAGTGGCGACTGCCTCACTGACTTTGACCTGAGCGCCTTCCTGGCTGCCCACTGCGAGAGCCGGGGCCGGGTGACGCTGGGACTGACCCGGGTGACCCGGCCGCTGGAGTACGGGGTGGTCATTACTGCCCCCGACGGGCGGGTGGTGAAATTCCTGGAGAAGCCATCCTGGGGGGAAGTGTTCAGCGACACCGTCAATACCGGGCTCTATCTCCTGGCAGGAGAGGTTTTGGACCAAGTCCCGGACGGGCCCTACGATTTCTCCCGCGACCTTTTTCCACGGCTTCTGTCCCAGGGTGAACGGCTACATGGGGTTGTGTTGGACGGCTACTGGTGCGATATCGGCGACCTGGACCAGTACCGGAGGGCGCAGGTTGACGCTCTCAACGGGCGAGTGGCGGTGAAAATCCCGGGCCGGGAGCTAGCCCCTGGGGTATGGGTGGAACCCGGCGTGAAGATCGGCGGCACGGTGCACAGCCCGGCCGTCATCGGGGCGGGCGCCCTGGTAGCGCCTGGTGCAGTAGTGGGGGCCAACAGCTGCCTGGGACGCCGGTCCCGGCTGGAGGCGGGAGCCCGTCTCAAGCAGGCCACCATCTGGGAGGGAACTACCGTGGGCCCCGGGGCTGAAGTGCTGGAAGCCGTGGCGGGCGAGGGAAGTTTCCTTCATGACGACAGCTCCGTCTACGCCCGGGCCGTAGTGGGCGACAACAGCCGGGTGGAGCGCGGGGCGCGGGTGGGCCCGGGGGTGAAGGTATGGCCCGGGCAGATCGTACCGGCCGGGCGGACCCTGAGCCGGCACCTGGCTGCTCCCGGCCAGGGTTTGGGACCACTCCTGCACCCAGGGCGGGTAGAAGGGACGCTCAACCGGGAGCTCCTGGTGGAGGATGCCTGCCGGCTGGGCACGGCCCTGGGGTCACTGGGCGGGGTGGTGGTGCTGGGTCACAGCAAGGATCCGGCCGCCCGGGCCGTGGCGGCGGCCCTTTCCGCCGGGGTGTGGGCGTGCGGCCAGGACACAGTAGAGCTGGGAGTAACCATGCCCCAGCTGGCCCGCTACGCCGTTACCGAGCACGAACGGGCAGCCGGAGCCTACGTGGCGGCGGCCGGGACCGGCATGGTCATCCGCCTCCTGGACCAGGACGGGGGCGAACTGGTCGGAGCCAGGCTGCGGCGACTGGAACAGGCACTGGAGCGACCGGAGACCGCCGGGGGTGGCCGGGTGGGCATTCCCCGGGCAGTCGCGGGGGTAACCGACCGTTACCTGGACTGGGTCACCGGCGCCGTCAAATCTTCTCCAGGAGAAGGCCGGCGGTTGCGGCTGTTGGCCCCCAGCCCGGCCCGGGAACTCCTGGATTCGCTCTGCTACCGCCTGGCGGTGGAATGCACTCATGATGGCGATGACCAGGACCTGGAACTGCTGGTGGAAGATGAGGAAGTACGATTGGGGCACCGGGGGGCGGCCCTGGATGCCGGCACCTTCCTGGTGCTCACCGCGCACCTGTTCTTCGCCTCGGGCGGAACGCGCCTGGCCGTACCCGTGCACGCGCCCGGGGTCTTGGAGGAATTGGCCCGGCAGTATCAAGGTGAGGTGGTCCGGCTGCCCGCCGCAGGACCCGGCTTTGCTGCCCGGGCCCGCGAAATCCCCATCGATCTGGGACGAAAGCACATAGACCAGGGCCGGTTTTGGAGCGACGAAATCCTGAGGGTGACCTATGTCATCAGCCGGCTGACCCATACCGGGCAGACCCTGGCGCAGGCTCTGGCCCGGCTGCCCGTGTTCAACCGGGTGGAAGTTGAAATACCCTGCCCTTGGGAGCAAACAGGCAAAGTCATGCGCGAGCTCATCGCTGGCTATCAACGGCAACATCTGGAACTAGTGGACGGGGTCCGCGTCCTGTTGCCGGACGGTTGGGTACTGGCCCGCCCCGATGGCCAAAAAGCTGCCTATCGCATCTATGCAGAAGCCTCCAACATGGAAACTGCCGCCGAACTTGCGGACAGCCTGGCAGAGCGGGTCAGGTGTCTTCTCCAATCTTGACCTTCAGCTCCCGGCGGCCCTGGCTGCCTCGCCCGGTCGAAAGACCTGGTAGTCCACGTGGTGAAGGAGGGGAGTCTGGTTTTCCAGGGTGACCACCCTGGCTTCATCCAGGGTTCCTCGCTTGAGCCCATGGTATAGCTCGAGAAAGCCGGCGATGTGACCCTTGAAACGTCGGCGGGCGTAGCCCGGAAAGGTGCCGGTCTTGAGGATGAAGGCCCAGTCGCTGGCCTGGGCAAGCATTAGCTCCCGGGCGGCCTGGTTTAGGGCTCGGCGTTCCAGGTAGGAAGGGCGCTCAAAATGCCGGGCCAGTTCCTCCATGCGCCGGGCCGCCACGTGCAGGTGCCGGTGCAGCCAGTCGTTGCTGCCCTCCAGCCAGACTTCGCTATAGCCGCGGCATCCCCAGCTGGACAAGGATGGCTGGCACCTCTGGTTTTTCGGGTACCGGTCCAGGTAGTCGCCGCAAGTGGCCGGCTCAAGCACCGGGTGGTTTTGCAGCATGCGCACTACTTGGTCGAGCCACCACGGGCCCTCAAACCACCAGTGGCCAAAGAGCTCGGCATCGTAGGGGCAGACCAGGAACGGCAGGCGGTCCATGTGGCCCCGGTGCCATTCCACCTGCTTGGCCCGGTTGAACACAAAGTTTCCCGCGTGGACCACGGCGCGTTCCCAGGCAGCGTGGGGCTGGTACAGCTCTTTGTGCTCGGACCGGCGGTGGGTGATCCGGTGATACTTGAACCCGGTGCACAGGCGCTGACCGGGCGGTCCCAGGTGTGGGCGGACGTAGTCATAGTCAAGGTCAAAACCTATGTCCCGGTAGTAGTCCCGGTACCAAGGATCGCCGGGATAGCCTTCGTCGGCGCTCCATACCTGCTTGGAGGACTCGGGGTCTCGCCCGAAAGCCTTGACTCCCGCGGGCATGGTGATGGGAGCCAGGTAGCCGTAGCGAGGTCGCGGTACCGCATGGGTAACCCCGTGGGTTTCCAGGATCACGTATTCCACTCCCGCTTCGGCCAGGAAGTGATCCAACCCCGGCCGGTAGCCACACTCGGGCAGCCAGAAACCCCGGGGAGAACGTCCCAGGCGTCGCCGGTAGGCCTCAACACCCGTGATGACTTGTGCCCGTGCCGCCTGCTCGCTGCCTAGCAGCGGTAGGTAGGCATGGGTGGCGGCGCTGGCCAGGATCTCCAGGCGCCCTTCGTCCTGGTGACGAGCGAAGGCAGAAACCAGGTCCCGGCCCCGGCCTTCGTAGCTGGCCAGGTGCCGGGAAAACCGGTGCGCGTAGAACTGGGCCAGGTGGTGATACTCGGAATGGCGCGTGCGGTCCTCTTCCTTCCGGGCCAGCTCCACCAAATCACGAAGGTGGGCCGCAAACCGGTCCCTGAGGTGCTCATCATCGAGCCCGGCCATGAGGGTGGGAGTCAAAGAGAGGGTAAGACGGGTCCTGACACCATCACGCGCCAGGCCGTCCAGCACGTCCAGGAGTGGGAGATAGCAGTCGTTGATGGCCTCGAACAACCATCTTTCTTCGAGGAACCACGGGTGCTCCGGGTGGCGGATGAAGGGTAGGTGAGCGTGCAGGATCAAGCAAACATAACCCTCAGTCACGGGCGGACCTCCCCCAAAAGACCTGGTGAACTGATCCCGCTGGGGCCGTCGTAGTCCAGGACTTGCGGCAGCCAGGCTGGGTCCAGGATGGATGACGGGCCGGCCGGCGGGGTGACTACAATGGCCGACCGTAGTAGTTCCACAAAGCGGCCACCGGGCAGCCGGCGGCCGATCACGGCCCGGTACGGCCGTTGTGGGCGAGCACCATGGAAATACCAGCTGCCGTCAGGGCCCTCAACTCCGGTCTCCAGCACCACCCGGCCGCGGTCTGTACACTCGATCCTCATCACCAGGAGACCCCGGTCGTAGTCCGGGCCCACCTCTTGCCGGTGGTGGTGCTCCAACTCAGGAGCCAATTCCCAAAAGCAGAACAAGCAAAGGGGATCGCGGGGCAAAAGATAGATATAGCTTTCGCCGTAGGTGCGGGGAATCCAGGGTTCGGCTGCCGGACGATACGGAAGCTCGTGAAAAGCTGGTCCGGGGGATGCCCTAAGACCTGGGTCCAGCTCACCGGCAACCTCCGTGTCGGGAAGCGGCAGGCGGCCGGGGCGCCGCCGCGGCCGGGCACGGGACAGGAGTACATAGGCTATAAAAGCAAGGACAACGGCTATGCCTAGCCAGACGAGTTGCATAACAACAGCTCCAACGGTGTAACCTTTTGACTGTAATGCCAGGTAGACGTAGGAATCCACCGAAATTCAAGGCTATCTTACTATCCGTAAAAGCCCTTTCTTTTATACGGGGGGGAAGGCAATGGCACGCGCGCTGGTGGTCGGCAACGGCAGGCTTCTTGTAAACTTCGACGAGCGTTTGGTCATGCGAGAACTGTATTTTCCCCACGTCGGCATGGTTAACCACATCGAAGGTGACCGCAATGTGGCCGGAATCTGGGTGGACGGGAGCTTCGACTGGTTGAACTCCGACGGCTGGGAACGCGCACTGGGTTACAGCGAGGATTCCCTGGTGACCCACTGCGAGGCACGCCACCGTGACCTGCGTGTGCAAGTTACCATCAACGATGCCGTTCATTACCAGGAAAACGTCCTTCTCAGGAAGTTCACCGTGACCAACCTGGCCTTGGATAACCGCGAGATCAGGCTATTTCTCCCCAGCGATTTTCACATCGACGAGACCGACGTGGGGGACACGGCCTTCTACGACCCCGAGCATGACGCCCTCATCCATTTCAAGCGCAAGCGTTGTTTTTTGTTCAGCGGACGCATGGAAAACCGGGGCCTGTTCCAGTATTCCACCGGTCGCAAACGGTTTTTCGGGGCCGAGGGCACCTGGCGGGACGCGGAAGATGGCATCCTGGAGGGCAATCCCATTGCCCAGGGTGCTGTGGACAGCGTGGCCTCTTTTCGAGCGGAAGTCCCCGGCGGCCAGTCCGTTACCGCCTACTGCTGGCTAACGGTGGGGGACGGCTTTGAGGAAATCACCCAGCTCCATCACCTGGTGGTGGAGAGGGACCCGGCCGTGCTCATGGACGAGACCGACGGTTACTGGCGACACTGGGTGGACCCAAGCGGACGGGACTACGCCGGGCTGCCCTCGGAGGTGGTGGCGGCCTTCAGGCGCAGCCTGCTGGTGATCCGGACCCAGGTGGACTGGGCCGGCGGCATCCTGGCGGCCAACGACACCGATATCCTCCAAACCAACCGCGACCACTATAGCTACATCTGGCCCCGGGACGGCGCCCTGGTGGCGCAGGCCATGGATCTGGCGGGTTACCCGCACGTGGCACGGGATTTCTTTGGCTTCTGCCGGCGAGCCATCACCCGGGGAGGGTACTTCTGGCACAAGTACAACCCGGATGCGTCCATGGGCTCCAGCTGGCACCCGTGGATCCTCCGGGGGCGCCGCCAGCTGCCCATCCAGGAAGACGAGACGGCCCTGGTCATCCTGGCCCTGGGGGATTATCACCAAAAGGAGCGGGACCTGGAATATGTAGCCTCCCTCTACCCGACGCTGGTCAAGCCCGCCGCCGAGTTCATGGTCGCGTACCGGGACGCCAGCCATCTCCCGCTCCCGTCCTATGATCTCTGGGAGGAACGCCGGGGGGTCTTCACCTTTACCGCCGTGGCGGTATGCCGGGCCCTGGAGACGGCCGCCGCCTTCGGGGCCCTGCTCAGGGACCGGGCCCACCTGGCCTACGCCCAGGCAGCCGCCGAAGTCCGGCAGGCCGTGCTGGAGCACCTGTACAGGCCCGACCTGGGCCGGTTTGTGCGGGGCCTGTACCCGGTGGAAGCTAATGGCTGGGAGTATGACCTTACCCTGGAAAGCAGCACCCTGGGCGTGGCCTTGATGGGATTCCTTCCTCCCGGCGACCCCAGGGTGGCGGGGACTGCCCGCGCCGTGGAAAGCGGTCTCTGGGTCAACACGTCCGTGGGAGGGCTGGCCCGCTACACCGGCGACTACTACTTCCGCCGGAGCGACGACCTGGAGCAGGTCCCCGGCAACCCCTGGATTGTCTGCACCCTCTGGCTGGCCGACTGGCACATCATCCGCGCCTCCAAGAAGGAGGACCTCCAGTTCCCCGCCCGACTGCTCCAGTGGGCCGCCCGGCACGCCACCGGCAGCGGCATCCTGTCCGAACAGCTAGATCCGTTCACCGGCGCGCCCCTGTCGGTAAGCCCCCTGACCTGGTCCCACGCGGCCCTGGTGGGTACGACCATGCGGTACATAAGGAAACACGAGGAAATGCGGCTCAAAGCAGGGGTTTGATGAATAGCCGTTCTTATGCTGGCAAAACTAGGTGCGGCCAAGAGGATTTTTGAGTTCGACCGAGAATTAGCAGGTTGTGCGTTTCCCCAAATTCACCAAGTGGGGCTGGAGCGATGATACGTTCCATGACCGGGTACGGCCGCGGCGAAGCGTCCATACCCGGCGGGCGGGTCACGGCGGAGATGCGCTCAGTGAACCATCGTTACGGGGAAGTGGTCATCAGGCTTCCCCGGGCCCTGTCGCCCCTGGAGGAGCGGGTGCGGGCGGCGGTAAAGGACCGGATCAACCGCGGCCGGGTGGAAGTCTTCCTGAACTTGGACCTGGAAACCGGCGGGCGCCAGGTAAAGGTTGACAGGCAGCTGGCCATGGCCTATCATGGTGTTTTGAGGGAGATCAGGGAACTCCTGGACCTGGAGGACCCGATCAGCCTGGGCGACCTGTTGGCCTTGCCCGAGCTGGTCAGCCTTTCTGAACTGGAAGTGGACCTAGAGAGAGTGTGGCCAGGTCTTTCCAGTGCAGTGCACCAAGCACTGGATGCCCTGTCCGCCATGCGGGAGCGCGAAGGTGCAGCTCTGCACCGGGAGCTAGCACAGCGTGTTGAGAACATAGCCGGGTTGCTCCAGGATACCGTCGACCGGTCCGGGTCAGTGGTGGAAGCGTACCGGCGGAAACTCGAGAGCAGGTTGGCCCAGCTACTGGACGGTGCTGCCTTGGATGAGCAGAGGCTGGCCATGGAGGTGGCGCTCTTGGCGGAGCGGTCCAACATCGCCGAGGAACTGGTGCGCATGGATAGTCACCTGGAGCAGTGCCGGTCGGCACTGGAGAGTCCCGAACCCGTAGGACGGCGGCTGGAGTTCCTCACCCAGGAGCTGCACCGGGAGATTAACACCATCGCATCCAAGTCTGCCGACGTGGGGCTATCACGTCTGGTAGTTGCTCTCAAGAGCGAAGTGGAGAAGATCCGAGAGCAGGTGCAGAATATCGAGTGAAAAGGAGGGAGAATGTGGCGCTGCCGAATCTGTCTCAAGAAGAGAAGAAGGATGCTCTGGCCAAGGCACAGCAGATGCGCCGTGCCCGCAGCCAATTGCGGGAGCAACTGAAAAAGGGCGACCTGGATTTCAGCCAGGTGCTGGCTGCTGAAGACGAAGTCACCGCACGTATGCGCGTGGCTTATCTTCTGCGCTCGCTGCCCCGCGTGGGCAAGGTAAAGGCCCAGCGAATCATGGAAGAGATCGGCATAGATGAAAAGAGGCGGGTGCAGGGACTCGGGAAAAGACAGAAAGAAGCCCTGGTGGCACGGCTTGGAGGTAGACGATAGGAGGGTAGGCGATGGACATCAAGCTGATCAACATTGGCTTCGGTAACATCGTGTCAGCCAACCGCATCGTAGCCATAGTCAGCCCGGAATCAGCACCAATAAAGCGGATAATAACCGAAGCCCGGGATCGCGGGATGTTGATCGATGCTACCTACGGGCGCCGGACGCGGGCAGTGATCATCACTGACTCAGATCATGTAGTCCTGTCGGCGGTCCAGCCTGAGACGGTTGCCAACCGCCTGGTATCCAAGGAAAGTGGCGAGGAGCCTGCGCAAGAGTGAGTGCTTCCTGTAAAGCGGCCGGCCCTAAGCGCCGGGGACTGCTGGTGGTGCTCTCTGCCCCCTCGGGGGCCGGCAAGAGGACCCTGCGCCAGGCGCTACTCAAGTGTGAAGCCGGGATCCGGTTTTGCCCTTCGGTCACCACTCGCCCGCCCCGGGCTGGTGAGTCCAACGGTGTGGATTACACGTTCGTGACGCGCCAGGAATTTGATCTCCTGGTAGAGCGGGATGAGCTCGTGGAATGGGCGCTGGTCTTCGGTCACCGTTACGGAACCCCTGAGAGGCCGCTGGAAGAGCTCATGGCCGCCGGCACCGATGTCCTTTTGGAAAAGGATGTGCAGGGAGCTGTGGCCTTGCGCAAGCGCTATCCCGACGGAGTGTTTGTCTTCGTGCTACCACCGTCCCTGGACGAACTAAAGCGCCGCATCCTGGACCGGGGCACCGAGAGCCAGCAAGACATCTGCCTCCGCCTGTCGAGAGTAAAGGCGGAAGTGGAGTATGCCGGCCGTTACGATTACATAATCGTCAACGACCAATTAGACCGAGCGGCTGCCGAACTGCGTGCCATAGTATGGGCGGAGCGGGCCAGGGTTTTCCGCCAAAGGGACCTGTTGGGGGCGTACCTGGACACCGGGGAGGTTGGCGTAAAGTGATGCAGTTTTCATCCTTGGACAAGCTAGTCCGTCAGCACTCCAGGTACCCACTGGTTGTGGCGGTAGCCAAAAGAGCCAGGCAGCTCTTGGAGGAGGGCCGCGAGGCGGGAGGCCCGGGGTCCAACAAACCCGTAACGCTGGCGCTCAACGAGATCGCAGACGGGAGCGTGGTCGTGACCGACGCACGCCCGAGGTATCGGTAGACGGAGACGGTGTTTGACAAAGGCACGGGGATTGAACAAGTCTCTGTGCCTCGATTTTCCTCAGGGAGGTGGTATCTGGTGTTGCATGGAAAGACGATTGGCCTGTGCGTGACCGGGGGAATTGCCGCCTACAAGGCAGTGGACGTGACCAGCAAGCTGGTGCAGCTGGGGGCGACTGTCCACGTGGCCATGACCCGGTCTGCCACCGAGTTCGTCACACCGCTGACTTTCCGCACCCTGGCTCACAACCCGGTGATCCTGGACATGTTTGCCGAGCCCAAGCACTGGAACGTGGAGCACATCGCACTGGCCGAGCGTGCCGACCTCTTTGTGATCGCTCCGGCCACCGCCAACATTATCGGCAAGCTGGCCTCGGGCGTTGCCGACGATTTCATCTCCACCACCCTGCTGGCCACCCGGGCTCCGGTGCTGGTGGTCCCGGCCATGAACCACAACATGTATGCTCATCCCATAGTCAGGCAAAACATCAGCCGCCTTCAGGGCATCGGGTACCATTTTATGGAGCCTGAGTATGGACGGCTGGCTTCGGGCGCCTACGGGCAGGGCCGCTTCCCCGGTCCCGAAAAGGTGGTGGAGCAGGTCATTGCCCTGATCGCCTATCCCCATGACTTGGTGGGCCGCACGGTGGTGGTGAGTGCAGGTCCCACGGTGGAGCCCCTGGACCCGGTACGGTACCTCTCCAACCGGTCGTCGGGCAAAATGGGCTATGCCCTGGCTGCCGCGGCCCGTGACCGGGGGGCCCGGGTGGTCCTGGTGACCGGCCCGGTTAGCCTTAGGCCGCCGCTGGGCGTAAAGACCATCCACGTTGAGACTGCTTCTGAACTCCGGCAGGCCATGCTGGATACGGCCCCGGGCAGCGATGCGGTGATCATGGCCGCCGCGGTGGCGGATTTTGCGCCCAAGGAGCGCCGGGCGGAAAAAATCAAAAGACAGGCCGGCCCCTGCACCCTGGAGCTGACGGAGAACCCGGACATCATCAAGGAGCTGGCGGGTCTTTCGCCCCGGCCGGTGCTGGTAGCCTTCGCGGCGGAGACTACCGAGGTGGTGGCGGCGGCCCGGGCCAAGCTGGAGAAAAAAGGCGTGGACTTGGTCTTTGCCAATGACGTATCCCGGGCCGGAATCGGGTTTGGCAGTGATGACAACCAGGTCACCCTGGTAAGTGCCGGGGCTACCGAAGAGATCCCCCTGATGCCCAAGACGAAACTGGCCCACGTGATCCTCGACCGGGTCAAGGTCCTCTGGAGTGAGGGGAGATAGATGGCTTTTGCGGTGGTGGCCGTGGACGTTCGCGGGCTGCGTTCGGCCGGCTTTCATTACCGAATTCCCCCAAGGCTGGAAGAAAGGGCGCGCCCGGGCATGCGAGTCACAGTGCCGCTGGGTCCAAGGGAAGTGACCGGGGTCATCGTGGCCCTGGACCACCAGTGCCCGGTGACCGGAGTCCGGGACATAAAAAGCGTGCTGGATGAGGAGCCCGTCTACGAAGAGGGGCTCCTCGGTCTTGCCCGGGAGGTGTCGCGGTACTACGCCGCCCCGCTGGCCAGTGTACTTTGGACCATGCTCCCGGCCGTCATCCGCTATCGCGGCCGCACCGTGTACGCCCTCGCACCGGGCAGGCCCGAGGTGGAGCCCAGGGGCTTGTCGTCTGCTGGCGCCCGTGTCCTGGAGGTCTTGGCCGAACACGGGGCCATGACCCAACCAGAACTGGAGCAGAGTACCGGGGCAGGACGGGCGGAGCTCGCCCGGCTCATGGCGCTGGAGCTGGTGCAACGCCACACTACCTTTTCCCCGGGGGCCCGCTCTCGCCGGCAGGTTTTCGCGGAGCTGGCGGTTCCAGACCACCAGGCCCTCCAGGCAGCAGAGGGTGAAGCCAAGCGGGCACCCCGCCGGGCCGAGCTCCTGCGCCGCCTGGTGGAAGCCGGCGGGAAGGTGCCAGCCCAGGGTACCTCCCGTCCGGTCCTGGACCGGCTCTCCGGGCAAGGTCTGGTGCGGCTGGTGGAGTCAGAGCTCCCTCGCCGGCCGGCTCCCGGCATGAAGGACCCGGTAGTGTCCTTTGTGCCTACCGCCGAACAGGCATTTGTGTTACAATCAATCATTGATCTCCACCGTCGTAAACCCGGGGTGTGCCTTTTGCACGGGGTAACCGGCAGCGGCAAGACCGAGGTATACCTGCGGTTCATCGGAGAGGTGCTGGAGGAAGGCCGCCAGGCCATCGTGCTGGTACCCGAGATATCCCTTACGCCGCAGACCCTGGGCAGGTTCCAGGAGCGGTTTGGCGACCAGGTGGCCGTGTTGCACAGCGCACTTTCCACGGGTGAGAGGTACGATGAGTGGCAGCGGGTGCAAGGTGGCCGGGCCCGGGTCATCGTGGGCGCGCGTTCCGCGGTGTTTGCGCCCGCCCGGCACCTGGGCGCCATCATCGTGGATGAGGAACACGAATACAGTTACAAGCAGGAAGAATCGCCCCGCTACCATGCGCGGGAAGTGGCCATCATGCGGGCCTTCCAGCACCGGGCCACGGTAGTGCTGGGGTCGGCAACCCCTTCTTTGGAGTCATATACCCGGGCCGCCTCCGGGGAATACCAGCTATTGACGCTCTCTCACCGGGTGGACGGCGCGGAGCTGCCGCCTGTTACCGTGGTGGACATGCGCGCCGAGATGAAAGCGGGCAACCGGAGCATGTTCAGCCGGGAACTGGGGGAAGCCCTGGAACAAGTCGTACAGAAGGGTGCCCGGGCCATGCTGTTTTTGAACCGTCGAGGGTTTGCCTCTTTTGTGCTCTGTCGCGAGTGCGGACTGGTCATCCAGTGCCCGCAGTGTGATGTGTCCCTGACCCTGCACCGGCAGGGCCGGGAACTTAGATGCCACTACTGTGATTTCAAACAGCACACGCCAGACACTTGCCCGGTCTGCCAAAGCCGCTACATACGGGGATTTGGTGCCGGAACCGAGCGGGTGGAATCCGAGGTCCAGAGAAGCCTGCCCAACACCCGGGTCTTACGGATGGACTCGGACACCACTGCGCGGCGGGGTGCCCACCAGCGAATCCTCGAAGAGTTCAGGTCCACGCCCGGGGCAGTGCTGGTGGGCACCCAGATGATCGCCAAGGGCCTGGACATACCCGGTGTGGAACTGGTGGGCGTGGTGACTGCCGATACGGGCCTCAACTTCCCGGACTTCCGCAGCGCCGAGCGGACCTTCCAGCTCTTGACCCAGGTAGCCGGCCGTTCGGGGCGGGGAGGGCCGGGCCGGGTCTTGGTGCAAACGTACCATCCCGACCACTATGCCATCCAGGCCGCAGCATCCCACGACTATGGGGGGTTCTACCGGCAGGAACTGGCCTGGCGGGAGCAGGCGGGCTTTCCGCCCTTTACCCACCTGGTACACTTGGTATTCTCCTCGCCGGACGAGGAGGCCGTTGCCCGGGCGGCGCACCGGGCGGCAGCGGGAGAGCCGGTTCCGGGCGTCAGGGTGCTGGGCCCGGCGCCTGCGCCGCTCTCAAGGCTGCATGGCTCTTACCGGTGGCAGGTCTTGCTGGCCGGCCGTGACCGTGACGCCCTTTTGGAACTGGCACTGCGGGTCCAGGAGGCCCACGAGGGGCAGAAGGTACGCCTGGCCGTGGACCCAGACCCGGTGTTCATGATGTGACGGTAGGTGAGAGCATTGGCCGTACTCGAAATCCTGAAGTATGACCATCCATCCCTACGCACCCAGGCCCGTCCGGTGCGGGTCATCACCCGTTCAGTGCTGACGCTCCTTGATGACATGCTGGAGACCATGAAGGCAGCCAGCGGCGTGGGACTGGCCGCTACCCAGGTGGGGGTGGCCCGGCGGGTAGTGGTCATCGATGTGGGCGAAGGTCCCATCGAACTCATCAACCCTGAAATCGTGGCCCGAAGTGGCGAAGAAGTGGCGGTGGAAGGCTGCCTCAGCGTGCCAGGCCTGGTGGGTGAGGTGGCCCGGGCTGCCAGGGTGACCGTAGGTGCCCTGGACCGCCACGGCCGCCCGGTTTGGGTGGAGGGCGCAGACTTGCTGGCCCGGGCGCTCCAGCATGAACTGGACCACCTTGATGGCATCATCTTCCTGGACCGGGCCCGGTCGATCACCGAAGTGCCAGCGTCTGCAGGCTTGAAAGTAGTGTTCCTGGGCACCCCGGATTTTGCCGTGCCGGCACTGCGTGCCCTGGAACGGCACTACCACGTACTCGCGGTGATCACCCAGCCCGACCGGCTGTCCGGGCGCACATCCGGGGTGGTGCCGCCGCCTGTGAAGCTTGCCGCCGCCGAGCTGGGCCTGGACACCTGGCAACCGGAATCTTGCCGATCTCCCGGGCTGGTGGAGTCCCTGGAGGAACTGGCCCCCGATGTGCTGGTAGTGGTGGCCTACGGCCAGATCCTCCCGGAGGCCATGCTCAAAGTGCCGCGCCTGGGGGCCATCAACGCTCATGCGTCCTTGTTGCCCAAGTACCGGGGGGCAGCCCCCATCCAGCGCGCCATCATGGCCGGGGAGACCCGGACCGGCGTCACCACCATGTACATGACGCGAAGGTTGGATGCGGGGGACATCATCCTGCAAGAAGCCGTGGACATCCCCCCGGATGCCACCGCGGGTACCCTGCATCGCCGCCTTTCGGTGGTCAGCGCCGGGCTCTTGGTGAAGACCCTGGAACTGGTGGCTAAAGGGGAGGCTCCCCGTGTACCCCAGGATGAAACCGCCGCCACCTACGCACCGCCGCTGGGCCCGGAGGATGAGATCATGGACTGGAACCGGCCGGCCCTGGCCCTGAGAAACCAGGTGCGGGCGCTGAACCCGCGGCCCGGCGCCTATACCTTTGACCGCGGCCGGCGGCTGAAAGTCTGGGAGGCTGAGCTCTACCCGGGGACGGGTGCTGCCCGGCCGGGCCAGGTGGTGACGCTGGCAGATGGCGGGCCGGTAGTGGCCACAGGTGATGGCTGCCTGCAACTGGTCCAGGTGCAGCCAGCGGGTGGGCGGGTCATGGACGGCGGCGCGTACCTGCGAGGACACGCAGTATTCCCCGGCCAGATCCTGGGGAAAGAAGAAGGAGAGGAGAGAGGGTAGATGTTCTTTGACAGCACTTTCATCCTGGTGCTGCCCGTTTTGCTCTTTGCCCTGTACGCCCAGTCCCGGGTCAGAGGCGCATTCGACACCTATTCGCGGGTAGCGTCCACCAGCAGGCTGGGCGGAGCTGAGGTGGCCAGGCAGCTTTTGCGCAACGCCGGCCTGGACAACGTGCGAGTTGAACGCACCAACCGGGCGTTGGGGGATCATTATGACCCCAGGCAGCGGATCCTGAGACTATCTCCGGGCGTGTACGAGAGTAACTCGGTGGCCGCGTTGGGAGTGGCTGCCCACGAGGTAGGTCACGCCATCCAGCACCATACCGGCTACTACCCGCTGAACTTGCGTAACAGCCTGGTGCCGGTGGCCGGCTTTGGGTCTTCGGCCGCGTTTCCCTTGTTTCTCATCGGGCTGTTCATAGACAGCATGGGCCTCATGAACCTGGGGATCGTGCTCTTTGGCGCGGCAGTGCTCTTTCACGTGGTCACCTTGCCAGTAGAGAAGAACGCGTCGTCGCGGGCCCTGGCCCTGCTGGAATCCGGTGGGTTTATCACGTCCCGTGAGGTCCCGCCCACCCGTGCGGTGCTGGATGCGGCCGCCCTCACCTACTTGGCAGCTACGGCCATGGCAGTGGCCCAGCTTTTGCGCTTGCTGGTGCTGCGCGACAGCCGCCGGCGCTAGGGTGGCCGGCGCGCGCCAGGCGGCGCTCCGGACTCTCCACGCCGTGGACACCAGGGGCGCCTACGCCGACTTGGCGCTGGAATCGGTACTTCAAGGCCTGCCGGAGCTGACCGGGCCAGACCGGAGACTGGCCACGGAGCTGGCCTACGGGACGGTCCGGCGGCAAAACACGCTGGACTGGGCCCTGTCCCGCTATCTCAACCGCCCGCTGGCCAGCTGTGACCCATGGGTCAGGGCGGCTCTTAGGCTGGGTGCCTACCAGCTGCTGTACATGGAGAACATCCCGGGCCCGGTGGCAGTCAACGAAACCGTCAAGCTGCTCCACCGCCAGCCGCGCTGGCTAACCGGGTTGGTCAATGCCGTTCTCCGCCGGCTATCCCGGCACAGGGCAGAAGAACTCCCATACCCGGCCCTGGACGAGAGCCCTGCCCAGCACCTGGCCTTGGTGCACTCCCATCCCGAGTGGATTGTGGCGGTGTTTCTGGACAGGATCGGCCTTGAGGAGACCGCGTCGCTATGCCGGTGGAACAACCAGCCGCCCCGACTTACGGTTCGCATCAACACCCTCCGCACCGGGGTGGACGCATTCACCCGGTGCCTGGACGCCGAGGGCATCCGCTGGAAGACCGGCCTTCACCACCCGGCGGCGGTGGAACTCCTAGCACCGGGCAACATCCGGCAGGTACCCGGGTTTGCCCAGGGACATTTCCAGGTCCAGGACGAAGCGTCCATGATCGTGGCCCAGCTCCTGGATCCTAAATCCGGCCAGGAAGTGCTGGACGCCTGCGCGGCGCCGGGCGGGAAGGCCATGCACTTGGCCGAACTGGTAGGCGTGGACGGGCGAGTGGTGGCCAACGATATCAACGAGCAGCGGTTGCAGCTGATTCGCGAAAACGCCCTTCGTCTTGGGCTTTGCCACGTAGAAGTTACCCAGGGAGACGCCAGGCGTCTGCCACAAGGCTGGGTCTTTGACCGGGTGCTGCTGGATGCTCCCTGCTCTGGCCTGGGTGTGCTGGCGCGCCGCCCGGATGCGCGGTGGCGCAAAAAGCCCCGGCACATACCCGGCCTTACTCGCCTCCAGCGAGAGCTCCTGGAAGGAGCCAGCGCCTGCGTGCGACCCGGAGGGGTGCTGGTGTACAGCGTCTGTACCCTGACCGGGCCGGAAGGACCCGGGGTGGTGGAAGGTTTCCTGCAAGACCACCCCCAGTTCCGGCTGGACGACCCCCGGCCTTGGCTCCCAAGTTCGCTGACAGGGGCCGTGACCGACCGGGGATACGTAGAGCTCTGGCCCCAACGCCACGGCACCGACGGGTTTTTCATGGCAAGACTGGCCAAATATACCTAGCAGGAAAGCCCGTCAAAAGGACGAATAGTGAGGAGAGGTCAGGAGTGAACAGGCTGGTGCGGCTCAAAGACAAGTCCCTGAGTGAGCTGGAACAGGTCTGCAAAGCGTACGGTCAACCTCCCTACCGGGCCAAACAACTTTGGCGCTGGATGTATGCGGCGCAGGCCCGCAGCTTTGACTCCATGACCAACTTGCCGGCAGCTTTCCGGGAGCAGCTATCCGCTGGGGCCCTGCTGGATGCCTGCTGGATACACGAGCGGCGCGAGGACGAGGGCTCGGGGTCGGTAAAGTATGCCATGCGCCTTGAAGACGGGTTGGTGGTGGAAGCCGTAGCGCTTCTCTACCGGTTCGGCCTTACCGCCTGTGTCTCATCACAGGCCGGGTGCAGGATGGGTTGCCAGTTCTGCGCCTCCGGCAGGTCATGGGCAAGGAACCTCTCCAGCGGCGAGATCGTCGATCAGGTATTGAGGATCAGCGAAGACCGGAGCGGGCAGCGTGTGAGCCGGGTGGTGATGATGGGCACCGGGGAACCACTGGATAACTACGAACCAGTGCTCAAGGCCATCCGGCAGTTGCACGACCCGGCCGGAACCGGCATCGGTCACCGGTCCATCACCATCTCCACCTGCGGAATGGTACCGGAAATCCGGAGGCTGGCCCGGGAAGGACTGCCGGTGAACCTGGCAGTTTCCCTGCACGCCGCCGATGATGAAACCCGGCGCCGGCTCATGCCCGGGGCGGCGGGCCGGGCCAGCATCGACCAACTGGTGGCGGCTTGTGCCGATTATACCAAGGCCACCGGACGCCGGGTGACCTTTGAGTATGTCCTGGTGGATGGGATCAACGACCGGGAAATGGATGCCAGGAGGCTGGCCGGGCTGGTCAAGGCAGTGCAAGGTCATGTGAACCTCATACCTTTGAACCCGGTGGAAGCCAGTGGCTATCGCCGCAGTCCTCCAGAACGGGTGCGGGCGTTTGTGGCCACGCTCCAAGGTTTTGGAACGGCGGTGACAGTGCGCCGCGAACTAGGCACCCAGGTAGATGGTGCATGCGGCCAGCTTAGGCAGAGATGGTCGGGGAGTGAAGTGGATGCTGGCAAGCGTCGCCAGTGATGTGGGGCGGGTCCGCGAGGCCAACGAGGACTATTACTGCCTGTGCCAGCTCATGACCGGGTGCCGGCCGGTGCTCATGGCGGTGGCCGACGGCATGGGCGGCTTTGAGGCCGGAGAAGTGGCGTCCCGGCTGGCGGTGGAAGAGACCAGGCGATGGTTGGAGGTGCATGCTGGCGGAGGCGAAGACCTGCAGTGCGCCCTGGCTACGGCGTGTGCCGCCGCCAACGAGCGGGTGTACCGGGTGGCGCTGGACACTTTTGGCTACTCCGGCATGGGCACCACCCTTACCGCGGCCCTGTGGGCCGCAGACCGGCTGGTGCTTGCGCATGTGGGCGACTCCCGGGCCTACCTGGTCCGCAAGGGCCGGCTGCAGCGCTTGACTGCGGACCATTCGGTGGTAGGAGCCATGGTGCAAAACGGCGAGCTGGGAGAACGAGAAGCCATGCGCCATCCCCAGCGGAATCTCCTTACCAAGGCCTTGGGCACCGAACCCCGGCTGAACATCGACATTGCCGAGCACGCCGTCTGTGATGGTGACATAATTGTGATGTGTACCGACGGACTGACCAACCTGGTGGCCAGCGAAGAGATATTGGAGGCGATAAACGGTTGCCGGGACCTGGCCGGGCTAGGTGACCAGCTGGTGGAAATGGCCAACGCCCGGGGCGGCAACGACAACATTACCGTGCTGGTGGCCGGCATTGGCCGGGCGGGGGGAGGTGACGGCGTGTGATCGGCCAGAAGCTGGGTGGGCGGTACGAACTGGTGGCCAAGATCGGCGGGGGCGGCATGGCCCTGGTGTACCGCGCTCACGATAACGTGCTCAACCGCCCGGTGGCCGTGAAAGTGCTGCGTCCCCAGTTTGCCACCGACGAGGACTTCCTGCGGCGCTTCAGGCGGGAGGCGCAGGCCGCCGCCAGTCTTTCCCACCAGAACATTGTCAGCATCTACGATGTGGGAAACGACGGCGACACCCACTATATAGTCATGGAACTCATCGACGGGCGCACCCTCAAAGAGCGGATCCAGGAAGGCAAGCCCCTGCCGGTGGTAGAGGCTCTGGATATTGCCTATCAGATCTGTGAAGCCCTGGAACACGCCCATCAGAACCGGATCATACACCGGGACATCAAGCCCCACAACATCATGCTAACTCGCAATAGCAAGGTTAAGGTTACCGATTTCGGCATCGCCCGGGCCATGACCAGTGCCACGCTGACCCATACCGGGACCATCATAGGTTCCGTTCATTACTTCTCCCCGGAGCAAGCCCGGGGCGGGCTCACGGGAGCCAAGTCGGACCTGTACTCTTTGGGCGTGGTGCTCTACGAAATGCTCACCGGCACGCTGCCTTTCCAGGGCGAAAGTGCGGTCACCATCGCGCTAAAGCACATGCACGAGAGAGTGGTGCCGCCCCGCTCCCTGAATTTGACTATTCCCCTGGACGTGGATCGCCTGGTCATGCGGGCACTGGAGAAAAACCAGCTGGAACGCTACGCGTCGGCTGGCGACATGATGGCAGACATCGGGCGGTGCCTGGCCAAAGTGCGTGCCCCCGCCGGGGCCCAGATCGCCCCGGATCCTCCCGGACCATCGCCGCTGCCGCCCCGTCGGGTGGAGAAATCGCCGCCGCGAGCCACAGAAGCAAGGGCCCGGACCCGTTCTGAGCCAGCCCCGGCCCGGCCCACTGAGGACGAGGACGAGGAGGAGTTGCCGGTGGCCCGGCGCAAGACACGGCCCTGGGTTGCGGTGTTACTGGTGTTGCTGGTGCTGTCGGCGCTGGGCGCCGCCGGGGCCTACCTGGTCTGGGACTGGCTCAATGTACCCACCCTGGAGGTGCCCGATGTTACCGGCATGGTCTACCTGCAAGCCCAGCACGTGCTCAGGGATAGAGGTTTAACGGCCGAACAGGTGGCCAACAGGTACGACGACCAGGTCCCGGCCAACTACGTCATCGAGCAGATCCCGGAACCCGGTACGCTGGTGCGCAAGGGGCGCTCAGTCAAGCTGGTGGTCAGCCTCGGCCTGCCGTTGGCGGTGGTGCCCGATCTTAGGGGCGTAAACGAACGAGATGCCAATGTCAGGCTCATCAGCAGTGGTCTGGCCCTGGGCAACATTACCTATGAGTACCATCCTGAGATCCCGGAGGGCGCCATCATCAGCCAAAGCCTGCCCTCGGGGACCCGGGTGGGTACGGGAACCCTCGTGGACGTCCGCGTGAGCCTCGGTCCCGAGGCGCGGGTAGTGGTGGTTCCGGACTTCCGCGGCCAGCAGGTCAACGAAGTGCTTCAGCGACTGGCCGGCCTGCACCTGCAGGAGGGCGAGGTGCACCAGGAATACTCGGACCAGCCCCTCGGCGTGGTAACTCGCCAGTTGCCCGAGCCCGGTGACGAAGTGCTCGAGGGCACGGAGGTAGAGCTCTGGTACAGCAAGGGGCCGGTCACTCCTCCCAACCAAAAAACCATCAGGTTCTTGGTGCCCACTGACCGGGATAACGACACCGCGGTGGTGGTGGAATGGATCCTTTACGACACTGCTGGTGCCAGCGTTATCTACAAGGGCGTGCACATGGGTGGCCAGGAGGTAACCCGCACGGTCAGGTGGTACGGTGCCCAGGCTCTGCTGCAGATCAAAGTCGGCGACCGGGTGTGGTCCGAGCAGATCCTCACGCCCACGCCGTAGTGGACAAGGGAGTGGTGTGAACTGTCGGAGCGAACCGGGAGAATTGTCCGGTCGTTCTCGGACGTCTACGAAGTCCAGGACGGTGAGGAAATCGTCAGCTGCAAACTACGGGGCCGTTTCCGGAAGGAAGGCCTCTCTGCGCTAACCGGCGACTGGGTGCGCTACGAGGACGGCCCCGGCCCAGGTGGCGTGATCACCGGGATCCTCCCCCGGCGCAACCAGCTGGTCCGCCCGCCCGTGGCCAACGTGGACCAGGCCGTGGTAGTGGTGACCATCAAAAACCCCGACTTGCAGCTCCCGCTCTTGGACCGCCTCCTGTTGCTCGTAGCCCACCAGGATCTGGACCCTCTCGTGTGCCTGAACAAGCTGGACCTTTGCCGCCCTTCAGAGGTACAGGATTTCCTTGCTCTCTATGGCGGGGCCGGCTACCGGACCCTTGCCATCAGCGCCAACGGCGGCATCGGGCTAGCCGAGCTGGCCGCTGAGCTGGCCGGCCGGGTATCGGTAATGGCCGGGCAGAGCGGCGTGGGGAAATCCAGCATCCTCAATGCGCTGCGACCCGGCCTGGAACTGCGGGTGGGCCGGGTAAGCCAAGGTAGCGGCCGGGGGCGGCACACCACCCGGCGGGTGGAGCTTTTGGACGTAGGGAACGCAGCCCTGGTGGCCGACACTCCGGGTTTTAGCCGCTTGGACCTGGACTTTCTGGACAAGTTCGAGCTGGCTTCATACTTCCCGGACATGGCTGGACTGCAGCCAGACTGCAGGTTTCCCGACTGCCTGCACCGGCACGAACCAGACTGCGCCGTCAAGGCAGAAGTGGAAGCGGGCCGGTTGGCCCCGAGCCGCTACCTCAACTACCTGGCTTTCCTCGAGGAGATCGAGGAATTCGAAAGGCGGAAGTATTCATGAGCGTGGTGCAGATCGCCCCATCGCTTTTGTCGGCGGACTTCGCCCACCTGGCCCGGGAGGTCCAGGATGTGGAAGCGGCGGGAGCCGACCTTTTGCACTTGGACATCATGGACGGGCGATTCGTTCCCAATTTGTCCTTTGGACCACGGGTGGTGGAAGCGGTCCGGGCCCACACCCGGCTCTTTTTGGACGTGCACCTGATGGTGGCAGAGCCCCGGCGCCTGGTGGCTGACTTTGTCAGTGCCGGTGCCGACCTGGTCACCGTGCACGCCGAGGCCTGCACCCACCTGCACCGAACCCTGGAGACTATCCGCCACCATGGGGCCAAGGCCGGCGTGGCCATTAACCCGGCCACCCCCCTGGTCGCTGTCGAGGAAGTCCTATCCAGCCTGGACCTGCTACTGCTGATGACAGTCGACCCTGGTTTCGGCGGGCAGCGATTCATCGCGTCAGTGGTGCCCAAGGTGGAGAAGGCCAGAAAACACCTGCATGACCTGGCCCTCACCTGCCAGTTGGAGGTGGATGGTGGCATCAACGAGGAGACGGCCGTACAGGTCGTGCGAGCGGGAGCCACCGTCTTGGTTGCGGGCTCTTTCATATTCGGAGCCCCAGATAGGGCACTGCAGGTCAAGAAGCTGCGGCGGGCGGTAGGAGCTTCCACGTTGCAGGTATAGAGCGGTGAGTGAAACCCGGGGTGGTGTGAGGTCAGGAGTTTCCCAGAGAACCCAACTGGGTGTTGAAACCAGCCAAGTCTCCGTTGGGAATCCCGGCAAGTCCTGCCGGTTTTGCCTTCCTCTGCGCGCGGGGGAGATGTGGCAGGACATGGCTACGAACTGGCCCGGGACTACCGCCGGACCACGCTGCGACCTTGAGGGTCGGCTTTCCCATCAGCATCATCCACCATCCCGGAAAAGCCTCCCGACCCGGAAGGTGAGAACTCGCTAGCATCCTCACCCCGGGGCATTCGGAATTCCCGGGCCGTGCTGTTGCCGGTCCTTGTCCGCTCCCTATTTTCCCCGGGTTCCCCTGCGGTCCACTTGGGGTCGTACCTTGTGTGTGGCGTCTGGACCAACCGGTGCGTACCCCCACCCCCATGCGATGCACCCAAGGCGACGGCCGGGCGTATACTGTCTTCGGAAAGCACCGGGAGGCTGGGGGTGATGCCTTGGCAGGCAGGCACTGGCGCCGGGCGGGCCGCGGGAACTACAAAACAGCAGGCCTGCTCGTGTTCCTGGCCGGTTGCGGGGTGCTGGCATACACCTTGCCGGGCTGGGCCTGGCTGGTGGTGGTGGGAGGAGGCCTGGTGTGGGCCGGCTGGTACTTGATGTCTAGAGCCTAGGAGAGGGGCGCTGTGCTTTGAGGATACATGTTATCCGGGTGCCAAGACCCATTGGGGCGATCCTTTGCGCGATCATGAAGCTGTTTGGGAAAGGATAGGAGTAGGGACCGGACCCCCGGTGTGCCGGGGGTCCAGGCATCAGACTGAGCGCTGGACCTTGCCCGACCTAAGGCAACGGCTGCAGACGGAAAGGCGGACCGGCCGGCCCTTGACCAGCGCCCGTACCTTCTGGATGTTGGGTGCCCAGGTGCGCCCGGTCTTGCGGTTGGAATGACTCACACTATGCCCGTGGACAACGCCCTTGCCGCAGACTTGGCAGTAATCGGCCATGGTTCATTTCTCCCTTCGTGACAACACACCAATTCTACCACAGCCACCCGGCTTGTGACAAGAAAGCTGTGCGTGCGGCATGCGTTTTTCCCCCGTTTTTTGCAGGCTGGCTGGCCACTGCAACCAGTGACTCGTAGTTTCCCGCGCAGGTGGTGCAGCTGTTGTGTCCCCTGCCCGGCTCCCGGTCGGCGGTGCCGCCACCGCGCTACCGCGGTGTGCGCCGGCCTCACGCGGGACAAGTCAGTGAGCCAGGACTGCCCGGGCTGAGGTTGGGCCGGCAGGCGGCGGGGAACGCTGAGCCAAGGAGGAAATCAGTGCCTTACAGCGAACAGGTTAACTCTAAGTACGGAGCGAGCCTTGGGGGGTGTCCGGGTGAGCGGCAACGAAATCGAAAGCGGCATCGGCAAGGTAATCCTCTCCGAGGAGGTCATCGCTACCATCGCCGGGGTGGCGGCCACCGAGTGCTACGGCATCGTGGGGATGTCGTCTCGCAAGGTTGCCGACGGGCTGGCCGAGCTTTTGGGAAGGGAGAACCTGGCCCGGGGCGTAGAAGTGAATTTGGACGGAGATCGCGTGACCATCGCTTTGAACATCGTGATCGGGTATGGAACCCGCATCCCTGAAGTGGCCAGGAACGTGGTGGAGAAGGTCAAGTATACCGTGGAGAGCAGCACCGGTCTGAAGGTGGCGCGGGTACGCGTCAACGTTCAGGGCGTGCGGGTGAATCCACGATAGGGTCAGGGGGTTTGGAGTTGGAGCTGCTGGGCGGAGAAAACCTCAAATCGATGATAGTGGCAGCCAGCAACCTGCTGGAACGCTACAAGGCAGCAGTGGACGCCCTGAACGTCTTCCCGGTGCCCGACGGAGATACAGGAACCAACATGTCCCTTACGCTCATGTCGGCAGTGGCCGAGATGAACCGTAAACCCGCCTCCAGCGTGGGCCAGGTCGCCCAGGCGGTGGCCATGGGCTCGCTCATGGGGGCGCGGGGCAATTCCGGGGTCATCATGTCCCAGCTGTTCCGGGGCATCGCCAAGGGCCTGGAGGGCAAAGCCACCGCCAGTCCTCGGGAACTGGCACAGGCCCTCAAAGAAGGTGTGGATACCGCCTACAAGGCAGTGATGAAGCCAGTGGAGGGCACGGTACTGACCGTAGCCAAGGAGGCGGCCCGCAAAGCCCTGGCTGCGGCGCAAGATGGCGGGGACATCCTGGCCGTGTGGGAAGCGGCGCGTTCGGCAGCCCACCATACCTTGGCCCGGACCCCGGACATGCTGCCTGTTCTCAAGCAGGCGGGAGTGGTGGACGCCGGCGGCAAAGGCTTGGTGTTCGTGCTGGACGCGGGCATGAACGCCCTGGCGGGGATCATGGAACCGGCGGTGGCGGCCACCAGCGCCAAAGCGGTGGAGTTCGTGGTCACCGAAGAGATGGCCGACATCCGTTACCCCTACGATGCCCAGTTTTTGATCAAGTCCCAGCGCATGCCCGTGGACGAGATCCGGTCGCGACTAGAAGAGTATGGCGATTCGTTGCTGGTGGTGGGTTCACCAGAACTGGTGCGGGTCCACATCCACACCGACCGGCCCGGCCAGGTGCTCTCACTCTGCCTGGGCTACGGCGCCCTGTCCCAGATCATCATCGATAACATGCTGGAGCAACACGAAAATCTAAAGACCGCAGAGGGAACTTCCACGGTCCCCATGTCCACATCGGTCGAGACGGCGCCTCCCCGGGATATCGGTGTGGTGGGCGTGGCGTCCGGCGGCGGGCTCATCGAGATGTTCAGGAGCCTGGGCCTAGACCGGGTCATCGACGGCGGTCCCACCATGAACCCCAGCATCCAGGATGTGGCTGAAGCGGTTTCCAGCACAAATGCCAAAAAAGTGATCTTTTTGCCCAACAACCCCAACATCATCCTTGCGGCCAAGCAGGCCAAGAAACTGGTGGGCCGGAGGATGTACATTGTCCCGACACGCAACATCCCCCAGGGCATCGCCGCGCTTTTGGCCATCAGGCCCGAGGCTGACATGGGCACCAACCTCAAGCGGGCGGCCAAGGCTATTAAGGGCGTCAAGTCAGGGGAAGTCACCTACGCTGTGCGCAAGAGCAAGTTCGATGGCCACCAGATCAACCCCGGCGACATCTTGGGCATCCTCAACGACACCATCAAGGTGGTGGGGAGCGAGCCCTGCCAGGTGTTGTTCGACCTTTTGGAGACCATGGTCACGGACCGGGATGAACTGGTCACCGTCTTCGTGGGCCGGGGCATAGGCGATGACCAGGCCGGGGAAGTGGAGAGCTGGGTGGCGGAGCGCTACGGTTTCCTGGACGTGGAAGTCCGCCGCGGTGACCAGGAGCTTTACTACTTCATCGTTTCGGTGGAGTAGGGGCAGGGCGAAGCCTATGTCGGATGGAGCCGGGGTTGACCAGGGTCTGCAATACGTCAAGGGAGTAGGTCCGGCCCGGGCCCGGGCCTTGGAGCGCCTGGGCCTGACTAGTGTTGCCCAGCTCTTGGAGCACTACCCCAGGTACCACGATGACCGCACCAGTCTCAAGCCCCTTTCCCAGCTGCAAGAGGGTGTCCGCCAGACCTTCCGCGGGCGGGTGGTTTCGGTAAGCGAGCTTCATCCTCGGCCGGGCAAACACCTGGTTAAGGTGGGCATTAGCGACGGCACTGGCATGGTAATGGCACTATGGTGGAACCAGCCCTACATGAAACGCACCTTCCGCCCCGGTGTTGAACTGGTGGTAACCGGCCGGGTGGAGCGGCGCTTTGGCGAACTCCAGGTGGACGCCCCCGAGTTTGAATTCCCCGGTCAGGCTGAGAACCTGAGTACCGGACGGCTGGTGCCGGTCTATCCCCTGGGCGCGGGCCTTACCCAGACGGGCCTGCGCAAGATCATGTTTGAGGCCACCCAGCGCTATGCCGGTGTCCTTCCTGAAGCTCTGCCTGCAGACTTGCGGGCCCGTACCGGCCTGGTCGCGGCGGAACAGGCCCTGCGCGACATGCATTTCCCGCCTGACCTGGGCGCGCTGGAACAGGCTCGTCGTCGCTTGGCTTTCGAGGAGTTGTTCGTGCTGCAGGTGGCCCTGTCACAGTTCCGCAGGCTGTACAGCCAGCAACGCCTGGGAGTAAGTCACGGGCCGAATGGCCGCGCGGTTAGCCAGGTGCTGGCCGGGCTCCCTTTCCGGCTGACCCGGGCCCAGGAGCGAGTCACCGGCGAAGTCTGGCAGGACATGGCCAGCCCCGCGCCCATGAACCGACTGGTGCAGGGCGACGTGGGTTCGGGTAAGACGGTGGTGGCGGCCCTGGCCATGGCCAAGGCAGTGGACAGCGGCAGGCAGGCCGCGCTCATGGCGCCCACCGAGCTTTTGGCTGAGCAGCACTATGCCAACCTCAGGAGTTATCTTGAGCCTGCCGGCGTCCGGATCGCGTTGCTGACGGGCAGCACTGACAAGGGCCAACGGGCAAAGCTGCGGGAGCTTCTGTCCAGGGGCGGGTTGGACGTGGTGGTGGGCACTCATGCTCTCATCCAGGATCCGGTGGGGTTTTCCAACTTGAGCTTGGCAGTCACCGATGAGCAGCACCGGTTTGGGGTACGCCAGCGTGCCCTGCTCCAACAAAAGGGGGCGTGTCCCGACGTACTGGTGATGACCGCCACGCCCATTCCCCGCACCCTGGCTCTGACCATCTATGGAGACTTGGACGTTTCTTCCGTGGACGAGCTCCCCCCGGGCCGGCGGCCGGTGAGAACTTTCTGGCGCCGGGAGGACCGGAGGCCGCTGGTCTACCGGTTCGTGCGCGAGCAGGTGGAGGCCGGCCGGCAGGCTTACGTGGTGTGCCCGCTGGTGGCCGAGTCGGACAAACTGGAGGCTGAAGCAGCCACCGAGCTGGCCCAGGAGCTGTCCCGCGGTGCCCTGCGGGGCCTGAGGGTCGGGCTGTTGCACGGCCGCATGGCGGCGAAGCTCAAACATGCGACCATGCAGGCATTTCGTGAACACCAGTTGCAGGTGGTGGTATGTACCACTGTCATCGAGGTGGGAGTGGACGTACCCAACGCCACCGTCATGGTCATTGAAGGGGCCGACAGGTTCGGTCTTTCCCAGCTACACCAGCTACGGGGCCGGGTGGGCCGGGGCCACGAACAGTCGTTCTGCATTCTCGTGGGAGAGCCGCGCACCGACCAGGCGCGGCAGCGGCTGGAGGTCATGGAGCGAGTTACCGATGGCTTTAAACTGGCCGAAGAGGACCTTATGCTAAGGGGCCCCGGCGAGTTTTTCGGCACCAGGCAACACGGGTTACCAGATTTCAAAGTAGCTGATCCAGTCAGGGATCTCGAGCTGGTAGAGCTGGCCCGGACAGAGGCCATTGCCCTGGTGGGCGGCGACCCGACGCTTTCTCAGCCCGAACACGGCGCCCTGCGCAGGATGGTGTTGTCTCGGTTCGGCAGAAGCTTCGGTCTCCTCTTTACTGGTTAGCCCGCTGGTTTGCGATTGTTTCCGGTGGAAGGCAGAGGTTCCGCATCTGCCCCCAGCTGCTGCCATTTGCGTAGTCAAGTGGGGGAGTCGAGTCATGATACCGGAAGCAACCGTTGCCCGCTTAAACCGTCTCGGACCGCAAGCGCGGTCTTCCTTTCGCTCTTATTGCACTGGCACCTTGCATCTCACCACCCGAGCCTGGGGTCAATCAGGACCGCGGGGCAACCTCCAGATGGCTACGTCCAGCAGCATCAACTCTTCACCCAGCTGGCGTGCCAGCGCGGTGTAGTTATACCGCTCTCGTTCAGGGGACCGCAGCTGGCGGTGAAAAAAGAGCATGAACAGGTTGAACGCCAGGCAATACAAAAGGTACAGGTTGTACAACGCCGGCTGCTCGTGATGGTAACAGTGCGTTAAGTGCCAGTGAGTCTTGAGGTCATGAAAGATACAGTTTTCCATATCCCACCTCCGTAAAGCGATTGCCCAGACCAGTTTGGCCGTGTAGGCGCCGCCCAGAGTCGTTACAAGATGGTAATGGTCCGCCGTACCTGCTTTACCCGCAGGCAGCGCAGCGGGGTCTTGACCCCATCCCAGGTGGTCAGCTCATACGCTTCCCAGAGTTCCAGGTCGTAGACTACCCCGGGCCGCTCCGCCAAGGTGACCCCCCGAGCGCTATAGACCGGGGCTTGCTTGGCAAATAGTCCCTCGGCATCCCGGATCAAGTGCCGCTCTTTTTGCCGCACCTTCACCACCACGTCTTGATGCTGCTCCAGCGCCAGGTTGATCAACTCTGCCCGAGCATAGAGCGCATCCAGCGTCCAGCAGTCCGCATAGCGTGGGTTGTGAGCATAAAGCTGCCTTAGGGCTCGATAGGCCGCCGCCGGTTCATCCTCCCCCGGTCGTTGCGGCTCAATGGTATAGAGCACCCGGGGAGCCCGGCCTACCAGGGATACGGCCACTACCCGTTCGTAATACTGCACCTTGCCATTTTTCAAGGTACGGGTGCTGCAGTTTTTGCAAGCACGCTGTGGGGCCTTGGTCTTGTAGAGCTCCGTCCCGTCGACCGCGATCACCATAAGCCCGCCGATGCTTCCACCTGACCATACTTTGTTGTGGCGGGCCTGCTCGCCTGGTTATAAGTCCACAGTTCGTTGGCCTCTAGTTGCTGCAGAGTCCGGGCCAGCGTATCCGCGCTCGGGCGAGGTTGCCTGCGGCCCAAGGCTGCTTCCCATGCCCGGGTCCGCAAGGTCGCCTCCAATTGGTGGAGGCTACCCAACCGGTAGATGATAGCTAAGACCAGGCTCGCTAGCTACGCAGACGGACAGCGAGAGCTGGGGTTTTGGACGCCGATCGGCCAGCGTTCTCAGGCGCTGACAGAAGCCGAACACTCTGTTAGCGTAGCCCATGAACCGCCGAGCAAGTTTTCCCTTGGTCTGTACTGGCTCTTTTATCATAAGTACCAGTTACACCCGGCCAAGGGAAATTCCTTTTAAGTGGGATAAAGCTGCAATTGGAAGTTTTGAGCTAACTGATTGAACCGATCGAACCGATGGCAAACTCGGCCAAACCATTCGAATTAGCCCCGCCAATCAAACCCCTTCCCTTGCCCTGCTCAAACCCGGATTTTACCTACTCACGTGCGGAACTTCTGGGTGGAAGGCCGGGCAAACAATGCCAGTATACAAGATCATGTATGGACAAAACTACTACCAGGTTGACGTGCGCGTGCGTGCAGCAAAGAATCCCAGCATAAAAGCGTGTTAGCAGTAAAACAATATGGTTGGAGGATAAAAAGGGAGGTGAGATAAGTGGGACAGGGTCAGAGGACAAACCAGGTGCTGATCCCGGAAGCCCGCATGGCGCTGGACCAGTTCAAGTACGAGGTTGCGGCTGATCTCGGGATCAACCCCCCGGGTGATTACTGGGGCAACCTTACTTCCAGAGACTGTGGTGCCGTCGGAGGACATATGGTCCGCAGAATGATCCAACTGGCAGAACAAAGTCTGGCCGGGCGTACCGGAGGCACCAGATAACACCGATATGTGAAAGACGGGCGGCGCCGCCGCCCGTTTCGAATTTCTAATGCAAAAACCCCAGGAGTTCCTCGTGACTTACGCCGGGTTGAAGCGCCGCGTTCAGCCCGCTGGCCAACACCCGGGCCATATCCTCGATGTAAACGTCGATTTCCTTCGGCGTGACCATCAAGTCACCCACGGTTGGGCTGAGCACTTCGTCGATGAGCCGGTTTTTGTCGGAGCCGGACATGGAGGCCAGTATTCCGTAGAACTCCTTGCGCTGGCCCAACTGGCGGACCAGGATGTCCACGGCGTTGGCGGCTATGGTGATGGCGTGCACCACCGTGGGGACGCCGATGGCCATCACAGGAACCCCTAGGGTCTCCCGGGTAAGTCCCACCCGGCGGTTGCCCACGCCCGACCCGGGGTGGATGCCCGTATCAGACAACTGGATGCTGGTTATGATACGTTCCACATTGCGGGCCGCCAGGGCATCGATGACAATGACCAGGCCGGGACGAACGCGCTGGATCACTCCGGCGATGATGTCACTGCTTTCGATGCCGGTGGTGCCCAGCACCCCGGGTGCAACGGCACATACCGGCCGCAGCCGGCTACCGAGGTTCTTGGGGAGGTAGTCTTTGAGGTGCCTGGTGATGAGCAGGTTTTCGACTACATGCGGTCCCAGTGCATCCGGGGTGGCCTGCCAGTTGCCCAGGCCCACCACGAGCACTTCTCCTCCGTTGTACAGCGGTTGCATGAGTCCCCCCAATTCGCGGGCCAGGATCTGTGCGGCCTTTTCTTGCACTTCGGTATCGCGGACTTTAAGCCGCGGGGCCTCTATGGTAATGTAGTTGCCTTGCACCTTCCCCATGAGTTCCTCTCCTTCGCGGGAGAAGATGTGCACGCGGGTGATGGTGATGGAGTCTTCCTGCTCTTCCTTGACAGAAACACCAGGTAGTTCCTGCCCGGTCTGGGCGCGTAACCGCTCGCTTTCCTCAAGGGCCAAGTCGGTACGGGGGTGGCACAGGTCTACAAAGGATTGCCGGCTCAAAGCCCGACCTCCTAACGGCAAAATCGCTTTCCCAGCTAGGTTTTTTCTGCGCCAGGGAGTTTATACGCGAGGGATACTGGCACGCCCCCGCGAAGATACGGCACGGACAGGGGTGATGCCGTTGTCCCGCTTCGTTATACTCCCTTTGCTGGGGGCCTTCATCGGCTGGGTCACCAACCACCTGGCCATCAGCTTCCTGTTCCGTCCTCACCGGCCCTGGCTGGGTCTTCGCTGGTTTCAGGGGGTTATTCCCAAAAACCGCCGGGTGCTGGTGGAGACTGTTGCCGGACACGTTGCCAGTGACCTCCTCTCCAGCTCCGATATTGCCCGGCAGCTTAACCACGGGCAACTCCGGCTGCGCCTGTCTCACGTTTTTGCCGGTGCCCTAACCGAGAGGTTGGACCAGAAGCTGCCGGCCTTCGTCCCCCTTAGATCCGTCATCATCAACGAGTTTTATGGGTATGCCCAGCGCGAAGTCCAAGAATGGCTTGAACGCGACTTCAGGCGCTTGCTGGACGAGCTTACCGATCGGATGGACGTGGCCGGGGTAGTGGCGGCCAAATTGGAGACCTTGGACCTTTCCGAGGTCGAACGTCTGGTCCGCTCAGTGGCAGGTAGAGAGCTTAGAGTCATCGAGGTAACCGGCGCCGTGCTGGGAGCCATCATCGGCTTCATCCAGGCGTTGTTGGTGCTCTGGCTGGGATGAGAAGCTGCCAGCGCTGGCATAATATACCGGACAAAGCGCAGGGGAGAGCTGTTGTTGGTCAAGAGCATCGTAGCGCTGGCCATCGCCGCCGTCGCCGGTATTGCCATGGCCTTTCAGGGTGCGCTCAACGCATCACTGGGGAAGATCACCGGTCTTCTCGAAACTGCTTTCATAGTGCACGTCATCGGTTCTGCCATCATCGCCGGTCTCCTTTTCATGCCCGGTCTTGGCCAGGGCGGACTGGCCAAGGTCATTTCAGTACCCTGGTATCTCTTGCTTGGGGGACCGCTGAGCGTGATCATCATCTACGGTGTGGTGGCCAGCATTGCCCGGGTCGGCGTGGCCCCGGCCACCACCGCCATTATCACCGGGCAGGTGCTGACGGCGCTTCTTATTGACAACTTTGGGTGGTTCGGCCTCCAGCGCATCGAGTTAAACTGGTGGAAGCTCCTGGGGCTCTTGATATTTGCTCTCGGAGCGAAACTGCTGCTAGCCAGAGGGAGCTGACGGAGGTTTTTTCCAAATCGCGGAGAAGTGTTAAGGCAAAGATTGGAGACGGAGGGTGAGATCCATGTCTTACGAGAAGAGGCTCATCGCGTACATGATGGCCGTCGTGGCAGTCCTGGTTGCTTTGGCCATGGTACTGCTCGAACAGGGCGGGCGCGTCGCCATGCTCCTCCTAGTGCTGGGCGGCATCCTGGCCGTGGCCATCAACCGGTACGTGCGTAACCGCTTCGTCACGGCCTTGGAAGCGGCGGCCGTACGTACTGACATGACCGTGGTCACCGGCCAAGACGCGCCGCTCCACCAACGGCTCAGGAAAGATATCCGCTGGCGCTGGGATAGTGACACTCGCGAGTGGAAATTTGAGGGCAGCTTCCCGTACCTGGCCGGCCAGTACCGGGGGCATCTTTGCACCGTGCGCATCCCGTCGGGCGTGGATTTCGACTGGCAAGGTCCGGAGTCAACCCGGGTGGCAGTGCACCACAAGTCCAAGCCGACCGGCTTTACTCTCTATCTCCGGGCCAGTGTGAAGGAGCTCCCCCAGCACCGCAAGCAGACTCTCACTGGCGATGCTGGCTTTGACCGTGAGTACGTGATCGTGGGCCGCGACGAAAAGGAGGTCGCGGCTGTTCTCACAGAACCAGTGCGCCGGGCCATTGCGGCGCTGGGCTCTACCGGGATCCGGGGGATCGAACTAAACCCCGCCGGTGTCTCCATATATGAACCGGGCAAACTCTGCGATGTGGACCGCATAGTCCAGGCCCTGGATACTCTAACCGCCCTAACCGATGCCCTCGTGGAATACCAGCGGGGGAATGCAAGAAACTAAAGCGGGCATAGATGAACGCCTGTTACCGCACTGCGGGGCAGGCGTGGCCTTTTGCCCCGGGAAAGCAAAAAAAGGTTGGTGCTGCATTCCACATGCTGCACCAACGATATGGGAGAGGAGAAACCGGAGGAAGAGCCTATGGGGGAGGGTTGTCAATCAACCGGGAATGTTGATTAGACAGTCCCCGACTCTTGCACTACTATTCTTTGGCGTGTGAGGCAGATTCTATGCAGACTTTGCCACTGGATGTTTTTGGCAATAAGATCGGCCGGGAGGTGGCAGGATGCGGGTAATAGCGGGACTGGCTCGCGGACGTAAACTCCGGTCTGGAGGCGGGGTGGAGGTCCGTCCCACCCCGGATCGAGTCAAAGAAGCGCTCTTTTCCATCATTGCCGCCCGGGTACCCGGTGCTTCATTTCTGGATCTGTATGCAGGTTATGGCGGGGTGGGTATCGAAGCTCTCAGCCGGGGAGCCCGGCGCGCGGTGCTGGTGGAAAAATCCGACCGGGCGGCCCGGCTGGCCCAGGTAAACCTGGAGACTACTGGCCTGGCGGCCGCAGGAAGGGTGGTTACTGCCCGGGTGGAGGAAGCCCTGCCCCGCCTGGAGAGAAAGGGAGAGAAGTTTGATATTGTCTTCATGGACCCGCCGTACGATATGCCGTCCCTGGACAGGCTACTGGATGCCGTGAGCGCCAGCCGGTGCCTCAACCCCGGGGCCCTGGTAATACTCCAGTATGGCCAGAAGCGGGCGGTGCCGGCCAGGGTTAACTCGCTGGCACAAGTGGACTTGAGGCACTATGGCAAGACCGGTTTGGCCTTTTACCGTCGAGAGGAGGCCCTGGAGTGAGGATCGCCGTATACCCCGGCAGCTTTGACCCCATAACCTATGGACACCTGGACATCATCGAGCGTGCCTCCGGCCTGTTTGATGTGGTCATCGTGACCGTATTCGAGAATGCTTCCAAGACCCACCAGTTTCCCCAGACCGACCGCCTGGCCATGATCCGTGAGTCCACCGGCCACCTTTCCAACGTGCGGGTTGAGGCGTTCGAGGGGCTGCTGGTGGATTTCGCCCGCGCCCGGGGGGCCAAGGTCATCGTCAAGGGGTTGCGGGCGGTGTCCGATTTTGACTACGAGTTCAAGATGGCCCTGATGAACAAGAAGCTGGCCCCCGAGCTGGAAACGGTCTTCATGATGACTTCCAGCCGGTACCTTTATATCTCGTCCAGCCTCATCAAGGAGCTTTTTGCCTACGGTGCTTGCATAGACGGCCTGGTGCCCCCCGCGGTATTGGCCAGGCTGCAGCAGTGACCTGGAGGAACACAGCAGAGGTAGGGAGAGAAGACCATGGAAGCCCTGGACAAGCTGGAAGAGCTCATCAGTAGAAGCAGCCGGGTTCCTTTTACTGGTAAGGTTCTCATTGGCGAAGACGAGGTCTATGACCTCCTGGACGAAATCAAGGCGGCACTGCCCGAGGAACTCCGCCAGGCGCGGCAGGTGATCCGTGAGCGCGACCGCATCCTGGAGCACGCCCGCACCGAAGCCGAGCTTTTGCTGGGTGAGGCACGTGCCCAGATCCAGCGTCTTGCCGATGAATCCAGCGTAACCCGGCAGGCCCGGGCACAGGCTGAGGACATTATGAGCCGGGCGCGGGAAGTAGCCAGCGAGATTCAGCTCAGGACCCGGGAGTATGCCGACGAGACCTTGGAGCTTCTGGAAAGACATCTCCAAAAGCTGGTCCAGGAGGTCCAGGACGGCAGAAAACAGCTGGGAGCCGGGAAGGAGTCTGTGGCAAAATAGCTAGCGACGCAGCCTAAAAACCGAGCAGGCCTTGGGTAAATGCCAAAGCGCCGGCAACAAGGTCAGGACCAGTGCGATGGCCAGCATGGACTTGGCGGCCCACCAGGCGATCCCGGCCGGGCCCATGGTAGCGGGAATGGGGATGACCCGGGCCACTGAAGTCATGGCCGTTTCGCTCATGAGCAGCACGGTGTAAAGTCCGGCCAAGATCCCGTGGAGGATCCTGGCGATGATGTAGGGGGCCAGGTTGATGTCGGTTCCCTGTACGATGGCTGCTACCTGGGCATGAACGGAAAGGCCGCTCCAACCGATGACGGCCCCGGCGATCATGACTCTTTGTACCAGCGGGGCGGCGGACTGCCCGGCCATCTGGCAACCCAGGGTGACCTCGAACAAACCGCTGACCAGGGCAGGTAGGACTCCGGCATCCACTCCGCAAGGTGCCAGCAGTGCGCCCAGCGCCTGGCTGATGACGGCGACGGCCCCCACCATGCTCAGCATGCGGATGATCACCGAGAAGATGATGACGAAACCGCCGATAAGCAGCAGCGTGTTGACGGAATTCCTGACAGCGTCACCCAAAAGCCGGCCGAAGGGCCGTCCGTCCTTCTGGCGTGCTTCCAGCATGGCCCGGAACGCCCGCGACAGCAGCTGGCGGTGCCGGGCGCCTGGATCCGACCGGTCCGCCCCACGGGCATAGAAGCGGAGGACCACTCCCACGCTGAGACTAGATAGGTAGTGGGCTACCATAATGATGCCCGCCACATCCGGGCGGCCGAAGATGCCGACGGCAACGGCGCCCGACATGAACAGGGGGTCAGCCGTATTGGTAAAGGACATGAGGCGTTCTGCCTCGGTCTTGGAGCACATGCCCTCCCGGCGGAGCCGGGCCGTGAGCACCGAGCCGATGGGAAAGCCGGAGGCCAGGCCCACGGCCATGACGAACGAACCACTCCCCGGTACGTTGAACACCGGGCGCATGACGGGTTCTAGCAGCACGCCCATGAAGTGGACCACCCCGAAACCGATCAGGATCTCCGAGCCGATGAAAAAGGGGAGGAGAGCCGGGAAGACGATGTTCCACCAGACGTGGAGGCCCTTGACGGCCGATTCGAAAGCTGCCGCCGGGTAGAACACCATGGCCACGGCAAATGCCACCGCCAGACAGGCGGTCAGGGCCGGGCCGGCCCGACTTTTTGCCAGCGATCTCGCCAGCTTGGATACCAGTATGAGCAGCACCAGAGCGCCAGCGAGCAATAGCACCGTCACGGGCGGTCCTACCTTTCTTGCATGAGGTTGGGGACACAGTCTATCTTATTTGTGGGGCGGGGCATGTATACCCCGCCCGGCAACTGCTGCCACGGGGCGGGCCACCGGGTCAAGAACCCCCGGGTAGGCCCTGGGAACGCGCAGGACGGCATCATCGACAAACGGTGGGGTGGGTATGAGGTACCGCGGGCGCATACGGTTTGGTGGCTACCGGCTCTTGCTCACACTGGTCGTATCCGCCGTGCTAGCCCTGGTGGGCAGCCTCCCGTCGGCTTACGTGTTGCTGGTACCGGGCGAAACCCGGGGCGTGGGTCCCATGATCACGGTCCAGGACGAGCCTGGACGGGAGACGGGGTTTCTCATGGCTACCGTAGCCACCCGGCCTGCCAGCCGGGCCATGGCCTTGCTGTCCCTGGTCCATCCACGGCTGGAGGCCAGGCGCCTCCATGATCTGGTTGGTGAAGGCCGCACCTTGGAAGAATACTACGAACTGAACCGGCTGCTCATGGAGGAAAGCCAGGCTCTGGCCATCCTGGCAGCCTGGCGTCACCTGGGCCGGCCGGTGGAACTTACGGGAGAAGGTGCCCTGGTATTGCGGGTGAGCGCCCAGGCACCCGCAGCCACCGTGCTTCGCACCCGCGACGTGGTGGTGGGCGTGGATGCACACCCGGTGCGGCTGGCCGAGGATCTCGCTGGTTACCTGGCAGGCATTGAACCCGGGCAGGAGGTGACACTCACGGTCAGGCGTGAGGACCAGGAGTTGGCGCTGGCCGTCCCTACCACCGCCGGCCGGGGCCGGGCCGAACTGGGCCTGGAGACGCTGACGGTGGGTATAACCGCTCTAGGTCCACGTCGCATCACCGTCGATGCGGGTGAAGTGGCCGGCCCGTCGGCGGGACTGGCGTTTGCACTGGAGATCATCGATCGGTTGTTACCAGGAACCGACCTTTCCCAGGGAGGGCTGGTGGCCGTCACCGGGGTTTTGGACCGGGACGGGCGGGTGCTGGCGGTAGGAGGAGTGCAGCAAAAAACCGTTGCGGCGGAAAAGGCAGGCGCCCGGTACTTCCTGGTACCTGCAGAGAACGCCCGGGAAGCCTCCCGCGCGGCGCGGGCCATGCACATCGTGGCGGTGAACACAGTGCAGGAGGCAGTCTTGCGCCTCCAGGCGCTGGGAGACAGAAGTTCCGCACGTGAGTGGGCAGAATCGGGGTTTAGGCAGGGCAAGAGGAGATGCTTGATTAGCAGGGTTAATTCTAATTGTCTTACGCGACTTTCAATCAGTTCGCTCAGTTCGACCAGTTAGCTCAAGCTTGCCAATTGCGGCTTTGTCCCACTTAATAAGGAATTTCCCTTGGCCGGGTGTGACTGGTAGGTATGCCAAAACAACCAGCACAAGCCGAGGGAAAACTTGCCCGTAGGTTCATAGGTTACGCTAACAGAGTCTTCGGCTTCTGTTAACGCCTCGGAACGCTGGCCGATCGACGTATAGATCCCCATATTTCGCTGGCAGTCTGCGTAGCGAGCCTGGTCTTAGGTATCATCTACCGGCTGGGTAGCCTTCACCATATAACTACACCGCGCTGGTACGCCAGCTGGGTGAACAGTTGATACTGCTGGACGTAGCCATCTGGAGGTTGCCCCGCGGTCCTGATTAACCCCAGGCTCGGGGGTGAGATGCAAGGTGCCAGTGCAATAAGAGCGAAGCGAAAGGAAGACCGCGCTTGCGGTCCGAGACGGTTTAAGCGGGCAACGGTTGCTTCCGGTATCATGACTCGACTCCCCCACCTGACTACGCAAATGGCAGCAGCTGGGGGCAGATGCGGAACCTCTGCGCTGGGAGAACGGTAACTTGACAATTTCAGGTCGAGGACTATACAATTAGCATGTTGTGGGGGTAGCCAATGAAGGTCAACATCGTGAGCCTCCTGGATGACCCGGTCCAAAGCCTCGCCGTTGAC